>NZ_JBBCYH010000003.1:0-683325 GCF_037144955.1 Paenibacillus sp. USHLN196
GAATCTTGATTTCATATGAAACCGGGCTTCTTTTGGACATTACAAAAACTCCCATCATGGTAGAAGTAGAGTTTTGTTTTTTCTACTGTCTACTGTGATGGGAGCATATCAGACCACATGTGGTCTGTTTTTTTTGTGTTATAGGAAGTGGATCAAAAGGTCCGCTGTTGCTTACGAATCATCTGAAAGAAGAGCGAGATCGTTCTTTTCTCACTTGTCGTTAAAATTATTTTCACGGAGGTATTGATTTTTGCATAACTTACGTTAAAATAAAATTAACATGAAAAATATTTTAACGTTAGGGAGTGGAAAGCCATGAACGATAGCACAGCAGTTGGCAAACAAGGTATAGGTGAATTAATACGAATCAGGCCGTATATGCAGTTTATGCTTAGTAAAGTTGTATCCAGATTTGGTGACTCCATTGATTCGATTGCATACAGCTGGATGGTATATATGCTGACCGGTTCGAAAGTGCTGATGGGTACGCTGCTGGCGGTGAATTTCTTGCCCAATATCCTCCTGGGTCTGTTCGCCGGTGCTTTGGTTGATCGCATGTCTCCCAAAAAAGTGATTGTGATTACCAATACTGGTCGCGGGTTGTTCGTGGGTATTACAGCCCTGTTGTTCGGACTGGGGCAACTCGAAGTGTGGCATCTGTTTGTCATCACGATTCTGAATTCTTTGCTGGAATGTTTCACTGTTCCTGCTGAAGTGTCCAGTGTGCCCAGATTGCTTCCCCAATCGATGCTGCTCTCCGGTAATGCCATGTCGTCTTCCGCAACCAGAGTGGCAGAGCTCGCAGGACTTGCAGTGGCCGGTGCACTCATTGCTACAATAGGCATTGCCTGGACGATCCTGATTGATGCTGGTTTGTTTGCACTAAGTGCTTTCATTATGAGCAGAGTAGGCTACCCTGAAGTCTTAACATCTGCTAACAATGAAAATAAAACATCAAATGAAATAGATTCTCTTCCATCCCCAAAAAGTAGTATATTCTCCGAAATGGCTGAAGCTTTTCATTTTCTCCGTAAACATGCCTTATTGTTAATCGTCTCCATCCTGTTTGCCTTCGTTAATTTCTGCCTGATGCCGTTCAATGTTCTCCGTACACCCTATGTCATTGAAACGCTGCATGCAGGTGCGTGGGGATTAAGTCTGCTCAGTGGGTTGATGGTGGGAGGTATGTTGCTTAGTGGTGTATGGTTGACACAAAGGGGAGCGAATTATCGTAAAAGTGTGCTGGTCATCAGTGGGGTAGTCATGTTGGGCCTCAGTTATGCGATGACGGCACTCCCGGCGTATATGACGTCCTTCCAATTGCCGGTTGCCGCTACCTTTTGTTTGCTGATGGGGATGGGCATTCCACTGGCTACGACACCGCTGGCTACCTATCTTATGGAGGTTACCCCTTCCGAAATGCTGGGTAGAGTATATGCCCTTCAGAGTATGCTTGTCTTGAGTGTCGCACCACTTGGGAGTTTGGCTTCGGGAGCGCTTGCAGATTGGATGACCATGCCTGTTCTTTTTATCGTCTTTGGTATTATGCTTGCCATGTCAGCAGGTATGCTGCTTCTAAGCAAAAGTTTTCGAACGGCTTTGTAAAGTACATTCAGAAGCGATTATTATCCGATTTTATGTAGCATGTCAGCTCCGGCTTGTTTTGACCGAAGCCCTGATGCAGCGGTATAATAGAGGCATCGATGGGCAACAGGTACCCCGGAAATGAGGATACAGGGATGCAGCACAAAGTTCTTTCCACAATTGAAGAAATTAAAATCTACTCCGATCCGTATCGGATACAGATTATGAATATGTTTAATAAGCAGGGCAGGGCCTCTACGGTCAAAGAGATCGCCGATCAGATGGGTGAGGTGCCCGCCAAAGTGCACTATCATGTGAAAAAGTTGGAGAAAATTGGTCTGCTCACTATCGTTTCCACACGTGAGATTAATGGGATTATTGCGAAATACTACGAACCATTCACCGGAGAGATCCATCTTCGTCACGAAGATGAAGACAAGGAAAACTCACCATTGAAACAGGTGTTTCGGTCCGAAACGCTCAAGTTATTGAATGAGATGTTCGAACAGAGTCGTCAGCGATTCATGCATCAGGCGGAAAACGAAGATCGGATGTTTCTCTCGGACATCACGCTGTATGCAACCCGTGAGGAAGTAGAGCAGTTGTATAAAAATATCATTAAACTCTGTGAACCCTATACAGCGAAAGAGAACCATCAAGGGGAACATGAGGTCTTTCAGTTATTTTCTGCTCTCTCTAAACCGTTAGAGAAAATACCTGCATCTAAGACAGATGCAAAAGAGAAAAAGAAAGCGACGACCGGTAAGGCCAAATCAACTCCCAAAGTGTCCCGATCTGTTTCTAAACGGCAGGAATCTGCATCATCTGGTAGTGAGTCAGAAGAATAAAGGGACAGAATATGTGTGTTCAGCGTTATCGCTGGAAGCAAGTAACGGCAAATGTGAGAGAATGCTTTGGAGAAAACTAGAAAAAGCCGCCAATGGCGGCTTTTTAATGCGTGACAAGAAAGGCTAACAGTGGAGCATCCTAATGAATCGAATTCAATTTTGACGCTTACCGTTTCAGTTCATAACGATGTTACATATTCTCATCATAGTCTTTCACATCACGTTTGGCTGCGGTTGCGGGGGAGTTGGATGTACCATATTCTTCGACTGCTTCCCAAGCATCCGCGTTGTCGAATTTGCCGGCGTTCTGCTGTCTTCCTTCTCCAGCACCACTTGGAGGCATGGTCATTACTTCTTCTTCAACGGGCCGATCGTTGTTGATCTCCCGGTTAGGCGTGTCGTCAATACAGTAAGCCGTATATGGGATTGCCTCAAGTCGTTCGAAAGGAATATCTTCTCCGCACGTTACACAGGTTCCGTATGTACCTTGTTCCATACGTTCCAATGCGTCGGTCACTTGATTGAATTCGTCTGTTAATGTATCGTCGATCGCCAGATCACGGCTGCGTTCAAATGTTTCCGTACCGGCATCGGCCGGATGATTATCATAGGAGGACAGCTCACCGGTTGAATCTTTCAGTGACTCGACTGGAGCACCGTCTTCCATGCTGGATTCAAAATGACGCTGCAAGTTTTCACGTTGCTCCAAAAGGGCGTTTTTCAGTATTTGATGTTGATCTTTAGTTAATGTACTCATAAGGACATGCTCCTTTCCCGTTGTGGGGTGTAGTGTGTCTTTACCCGAATTGGAAGAAAAGCAATCATTTTCGTGAGGAATAGGGCTGTATCGTTTTATATCTGACGGATTATGTGTTATAAAAAATAGAGAGAGAAATTGCCGTGTGTTCTTCCCAGGAAATAGAACTACGGCTTGGCTTATAATGGAGGTTGTCAATATGGATGAACATATGAAACGAAGATTGGATAAACAAAGACAATTGTTCAAACAATTGGGTGTGCAGCTAGATGCGTTATCGATTCATGAAAAACAATTTAATTATAAACTTCGTGGTTATGATCCGGATGAGGTAGATGCTTATCTTGATCTGGTCATCAAAGATTACGAACGTTTCTATGCCAATATTGCAGATCTGATGGACAAATGGCAAGAACAGCAGTTAACGATCCGGGATCTTAAGTCGTCCGCGAAACCGGTGGAAGATCCAACCAAGATTGATCGTAAACAGCTGGATGATATTGTGAAGCAACTGGAATACAGTGTGCGACAACTCAAGATCAGAGCACGTCCCGAACAGGATCTGTTCTCTGAATAACGTTAGTATGTCTTTGATGATATTAAATAAAGGTGGTTAATCATGAGTACTCATTTTTCGGTCAGTGTGCATTGTCTGTTGTTATTGTCACTCAGCGCGCCTGAACGAATCACGTCTGCACATATCGCAGGTAGCGTGAATACCAACCCTGTCGTCGTCAGACGTATTCTGGGCGGGCTGAAAAAGGCAGGATTAGTGAACTCTTCTCCTGGAACAAGAGGCTTCTATCTGGCGAAGCCATCAAGTGAAATCACATTAGCCATGATCTATCAGGCTGCCAAGGATGAAGGGCCACTGTTCCCGATTCATGGTAATTGTAACCCGGATTGTGAGGTGGGCTTGCATATTGACAGCCTGCTGACTAATCTGTATCAGGTTGCCGAGGCCAAGGTAGAGCAGTTCTTCGCATCCATTACGCTTGAAGATATGGAGCGTTCCAGTTCCCAGATGCAAGCTGTCTCATCGCAGACAGAGTAAATTGTAGTAAACCGTAAAGGAAAGGTGGGTTGTTATATGAAAATTGTAGTCATCTCCGACACGCATTGTTCACGAAAATCACGCAAGTTACCTGCGCGGCTTCTTGATGTACTGCCGAGTGCCAATCTCATTCTTCATGCTGGTGACTGGTCGGATTGGAGTGTACACCCATTGCTTAGTGAGTATGCACCGGTTGAAGGGGTAGCAGGTAATACGGACCCGTCTGAAATCGCTGAAAAACTCGGGTATTCCCGCATTGTTGAAGTAGAGGGACTTCGTCTGGGTCTTGTTCATGGTCATCAAGGATCAAAGGGTACGGAGCAGAATGCGATTCATACCTTTGCAGGCCAACGGGTGGATGCTGTGATCTATGGACATTCACACATTCCGGTGATGCATACCGTAGACAACATGTTGGTATTTAATCCTGGATCGCCTACGGATCGGCGTTTTCAGAAACAATATTCATTCGGGATTATGACGATCGATCAGGGTAAAATACAGGCTGAGCATGTGTTCTTTGACCGGGATTAGAGAAATTTGCGGGTTGCTAACTATAAACGTTTAAAAGGCATCTTTGAACAGAAGCGGATTCTGTTTCAGGGGTGTCTTTTTGGCTTTATGGTCATTTCATCTCTTGGGAGTTATCTCTGAATGGGGAATATGCTCTGTTCGTTATCTGTCATTCATCTGTTGGCGTTTTCCCCTATGGTCACGTTCAATGTGGTGATACAATGCCTTTACGACATGAAATGAATACGTTTACATAAGGAGATGAACATAGATGAAATTGTCTGTATTCACCGTAGCTACCCCAGATTTGAATGCAGAAGAGTTGGCATCAGCTGCAGCAGCAGCCGGGATCGATGGAATCGAGTGGCGTTTTCGCGGAGTTCCTGAAGAAGCGATATCCGAGGAACCTTCTTACTGGAGAAATAATCGCTGCTCGGTAGATCCAAGTCGCTGGCAGGAACAGATTCCTGTTTTCCGTGAAGCGGCGGTAAGCCAAGGTAGAAGATCCATTGCACTTGTACCGTATCTGAACTGTGGAGATCTGTCTGCTACAGAGCAGGCGTTTCAGGCTGCGGCTGGCTTAGGAGCATCTATGATGCGTGTAGGGGTTCCCGGATATGATCGCAAGACCAGCTATCCTGAGTTGTATCGTAAAGCCGTTCATTATCTGAGTGAAGTACAGGACCTAGCCAAACAGTATAAGATCAAGGCCCTTGTAGAGACGCATCATCAGACAATAGCACCGACCGCATCGTTGTCCTATCGGCTTGTGCAATCGCTCGACCCGCAGCATGTGGGTGTATTGTACGATCCAGGCAACATGGTGCATGAAGGATATGAGAATCATCGAATGGGACTTGAGTTGCTGGGGCCTTATCTGGCTCATGTACATGTAAAAAATGCCGGGTGGTTTGAAGCAGAAGCGAATGATTCGCAAAAGGCTAATGTGACTGAACATAGCAACGGAATGGCTCTGAATACATCCTGGAAATGTCACTGGACACCGTTGACTGAAGGCATGGTGGATTGGGTGCAGATGTTCCGGGATCTGAAAGCCGTCGGATATGACGGATACTACGGAATTGAGGACTTTAGTGGTGCTTTGGACTCCAAGGCGATGTTACAGCATTTTGCAGATGTATTCACTGAAATTAAGCGTCGTGTGGAAGAGGGGGAGCAGGCATGAGTATCGTACGAGTAGCCGTGATTGGTATTGGAAATATGGGAGCATCACATGCCAGAACATTGGTGGCCGGAGAGGTACCTGGCGCAGAACTGGTCGCCGTATGTGATGTAAGAAGAGAGATGGAAAGCTGGGTGTCCAGTCATCTTCCAGCTACGGTCACCTATTGGCAGGATGCAGAGCAGATGATGTCTTCGGGTACGATTGATGGGGTTATTATTGCAACGCCGCACTATGACCATCCAGAGCAGGCCATTCAGGCTTTCCAGCATGGCTTGCATGTCATGATCGAGAAGCCAGCTGGTGTGTATACGAAGCAGGTACGCAAGATGAATGAAGCGGCCGCAGCCAGCGGTAAAGTCTTTTCCATGATGTACAACCAGCGGACCAACCCACTCTACATTAAGCTGAGAGACTTAATCGCTTCGGGAGAACTGGGCGAGGTACGGCGTACCAATTGGATTATTACGAACTGGTATCGATCCCAGAGTTATTATGATTCCGGCGGTTGGCGTGCGACATGGGCAGGGGAAGGCGGCGGTGTGTTGATTAACCAGGACCCGCATCAACTGGATCTGTGGCAGTGGACCATTGGCATGATGCCGGTACGAATGCGTGCTTTCTGTTCGTTTGGCAAGTATCGGAACATTGAAGTGGAAGATGATGTAACGGCTTATGTGGAGTATGAAAATGGAGCAACAGGTGTCTTCGTAACGACTACTGGAGAAGCACCAGGTACCAATCGATTCGAGGTCAACGGAGACCGAGGTAAAATCGTCATTGAAGATGGCAAACTTACTTTCTGGCGACTTCGGGAATCTGAGCCTGAATTCAATCAGCGGTTCACCGGGGGTTTTGGACAGCCAGAATGTTGGAAATGTGAGGTTCCGATTACGGGTGTGGAGACGGGTCACCCTGGCCTAATTCGCAACTGGGTGGATGCAATTCGTACAGGCGCACCACTTATTGCTCCCGGTGAGGATGGTATACACGGATTAACATTGTCGAATGCGATGTTGCTGTCCACCTGGACGGATAACTGGGTGGATCTGCCGATCGATGAGGATCTGTTCTACGAACATCTGCAGGAACGCATTGCTGGTTCAACGACGAAGAAAGACAAGGCATTCAGTGGCAGTCAACCTGCTGATCTGAGTCAGACGTTTAAATAGGAACTAATTGAATAAATTTGGATCGAATCTGATTCGACTAAGAGGGTTAACTATTTTACAAAAAGGATGGGATGACATGGCTAAAGACGGGATGTTTTATGCACCGAAAAGTGTCACAAAAGAGGTCGTATGTGGTCCGGGTGAGTTCACCATTGCTGCTGTTGCACTGGATCATGGACACATCTACGGCATGGTTGGGGGATTGTTGGAGGCTGGAGCTACCCTCAAGTGGGTGTATGATCCGGACCCGGCGAAGGTAGAGGCATTTCGGAAGCAGTTCCCACAGGCTCAAGTTGCTGGATCTGAAGCAGAGGTGCTTGCAGATGATGAGGTGTTATTGGTGGCAAGTGCAGCGATCACTTCAGATCGTGCGCCGCTTGGCATGAGAGTTCTGGCCGCAGGCAAGGATTATTTTACAGACAAAGCCCCATTTACCACGCTGGAGCAATTAAAGCTGGCACGAGAAGAAGTGAAGCGAACGGGCAAAAAGTACATGGTGTATTACAGTGAACGACTGCATGTAGAAAGTGCGATCTATGCGGGGCAGCTCATTGAACAAGGGGCAATCGGCAAAGTAGTGCAAGTTATGGGTACAGGCCCGCATCGCTTAAATGCCGGAGGAAGACCCGACTGGTTCTTCAAGCATGAGCAGTATGGCGGCATTCTCTGTGATATCGGGAGTCACCAGATCGAACAATTTCTGACGTTTGCATCATGTACGGACGCTGAGGTAGGGTTCAGTCGTGTGCATAACTTCAATCACCCACAGTTCCCGGAACTGGAAGACTTCGGCGAAGCTTCTCTGATTGGTGACAACGGAGCGTCCGGTTACTTCCGAGTGGACTGGTTCACACCGGATGGTCTGGGCACATGGGGCGATGGGCGTACAGTTATTCTGGGAACGGACGGTTATATCGAGCTGCGGAAGTATATCGATGTAGCGAGAGAACCGGAAGGAGATCAGGTCTATCTGGTAAACCATGAAGGCGAGTTTCGCTACAGCGTGAAGGGCAAGGTCGGTTATCCGTTCTTTGGTCAACTGATTCGCGATTGTCTGGATCGCACCGAGACAGCCATGACACAGGAACATGCATTCAAAGCGGCAGAACTCTGTCTGATTGCACAGCATAAAGCGATGAGCGAACGCGTGGTGTGGAGTAGCGGAGCGAAGTAAATGTTTTAGGTGAAGGGGAGCAAAGGTTGATTACTATAGATTATCCGTAAATCTTCTTTTGTTGAGTGAAGAAAGAGCAGCCCAAATGTTAAACTGCATCCAATAGGTTAGACTTTTCTAACGAATGGAGCGGTTTGCACTGGGGCTGCTTTTTTAAGTATGTTCGTGACTTCGCAGATGGATTAATATGGGTTATATTATATGTAGTTCGGATATTCGTTAAAAAGAGAGGTATTTACGAAGTTCGTAGATATGATGTTATGCGTAATATCTGGAAAATGAAAATTATATTAGAATGAGAGATACTTAATGAATGTATTTTCTATAGATATGCAGACAAGTAAATATGTCAATGTAGAACATCCTGTAATAACGATTGATGGAATTCCGTTTGATTTATATCTTCACAATTTGTATCCAGATAATTTATATTTAGGTTTAATTCCGACAATTACTGATTGGATTGGACTGAAGGAAGAAGCAGAGTTAGTACTAAGACGTTTTATTTCAGAAGAAGAGATTGTTATTTTACCAATATTAATGTGTCCAGATGATTGCGATTTAACATGTACACTAATTGTTGCTGAAGTTTTAAAATCAGATGATCAAGTGATTTGGAGACGGATTGGAGTGGATTCTAGTAATCTAGGAATACCATATAATTATGAGCTAGTCGGGAAAGAAGTTACCTGGTTAGATTTAGTGCCCGAAATGAAATTTAGCAAGGATAAATATATTGAGAATCTTAAAACCATTTATAAACCAATAGAATGATTTTAAGAGTATTTAGTATCTCGTAGAAGTCAGGTACTACGCATAACAAAATATTCACGCTTTGGCTCCGTTGGAGCCTTGGTCTGCGAGATGGATTTCGGAGAGTTATTTCAGCAGACAACCCTTTCGGGGTTCGTGAATACAGAAACGTTATACAACAATACTGCAGAATAGGCTTAGAGAGTTTAATCAAAGGAGACGGGATGATGAGTATTAAAGCAATATTTCTGGACTTTTATGGAACCTTGGTTCATGAGGATGACGATATCATCCCATTGATCTGTAAGGAAATACAAGAAAATAGTATGGAAGAATGCGAAGTAAGTGATATAGGGAGATACTGGTGGAAGATGTTTTCGAGTATGTTTAAAAACAGCTATGGTGAGACATTTAAATCCCAGCGCGAACTCGGGATCCTATCATTATCTGAGACGATTTCTAAATATAGATCAAACTGTGATGTAAATGAGATCATCCAGAAGCAATTCGATCACTGGAGTGAGCCTAAAATATTTAGTGATACAATTCCATTTCTAGAAACTCTTCAAGGATATGAAGTCTACATATTATCGAATATTGACACAGCCGATGTAAAAGCCGCAATAGCTTATCATGGGATAAAGGTAAATGAAATAATTACAAGTGAAGACGTTAAATCATATAAACCAAGACCAGAATTATTTATTGAAGCCCTAGAAAGACACAATCTGTCTCCTAAAGAGGTGTTACATATCGGGGATTCTTTAATGAGCGATGTCGGTGGAGCAGGTATTTTAGGAATAGCGACAGTCTGGTTAAATCGGTTAAATAAGATTGAAACAGATATTGCAGAACCCAACTTTATATGTAGAGATCTAAAAGAAGTAAGAGATATTATTAGTGGAATCGAAGAAGGTAGTATCGTCGTATAACAACGCATTTCTACTGCGGGCAACGCCCTTGATCGTTTAGAAGAATTTCAAAGAAGCGGTATCAGGCGATACATTCAACTGTCTATCGACCCGTTCCCTTCGGTCATTTAAGCCGCTTGAACGTCAGGAATGCACAAACGTTATATGTAATCCCTGCAAGAGCATGAAGATCAATTACCATGGGGTGAATTATATTATGGGATCCAGAATCATGCATTTGATTATCGGCCATAAAATTGCTGAGAGATTGAATATCGAAGACAGAACTTCGTTTTTGCTAGGCAGTATTGCTCCAGATGCGGTTGTTACAAAAGATGAATCTCATTTCTATAGAGGGGAACATCAGAACTTCACAAGACACATAGACTATCGAGAATTTTTAAATAAATATGAATCATATTCTAATAACCTGTATGTGCTGGGATATTTTGCACATTTAATTGCAGATGAGCAGTGGATGAAGGGATTTTATATGCCTTGGTTGAGGAATCAAATGGAAGCAGATGTTGGAGTGTATCCGCTGTATCATAATGATTTTAAATTACTGAACGGAAAGCTGTTAGAGTACTACGATTTTACTGATGAAATGAGGAATGCAATCAATAATAAAGCTGGTGAAGTCATTGATCTGGATGAGGTAAAGTCTCGTGATGTACTAGAATTCGTTCCTCATGTATTAGGAGATATGGAGTATGAAGAACAAGTAATAAATGAACCGCTGAATGTCTTTAGTTTTATACAGATCAAAGGATATATCGAAACATCAGTAAATGTGGGAATAATGAATTTAGAACAATTATTAAGAAAGAAGAATAGAGTAAATTAGCCGATTCAGAGAAGGCAGGGACAACATATAACATAATATTCACGCTGCGGGCATACGCCCTTGGCCCGACGTTCGCCGGACACCCGACATGCGTCGGGTCGTGAATACAGGAACGTTATCTAACATAAAACTATTACATTTTAGGAGCAAATAATGAATATCACTTTCTCGAAATGGGTGCAATATTTTCGAAGAAATAATCAAAACCTCAAATATATTCATTGGGATGACAACTATAAATTAACAACTAATGAAAGAGAAATAATCATTAAGTCAATTCAACAGTTTCAATTAGGAGAAAACTCTGAAGGTAAACATCTAATTAAACGTGCGCAAGAATATGTACATCAGACACAAGATCAGGATTACTATGAAGCGCTTATAGAATTCATTAAAGAAGAACAGAGACACGCTAAAGATCTAGGCAGATTTATGAAGGTACAGGGAATCCCACTCCTTCGTAAACATTGGGTGGACAATGTATTTAGAAGATTACGTCGATATGCAAGTCTAGAACAATCAGTCATTGTTCTATTAACTGCTGAGCTCATTGCTAAGTTGTACTATAAAGCCTTGCAAAAATCTACTAAGTCTGAAGTATTAATAGATTTATGTAATCAGATTTTAAGTGATGAGGAGAAACATGTTCAGTTTCAATCCGAAACACTTCATAAATTTGCTCATAATAGAAACGTTCTCTTTAACAGAATAGTTTATATCCTTCGTAGAATCCTTTTTGAAGGAACGCTAATTATAGTGTGGTATCAACATAAGCCTGTATTTAAAGCTGGGGGATATAAACTCAAAAGTTACTACTATGAATGCCGTCATGAGTTTAACTTAACAAAGAAGATTATAGCTAATTCACAGTAGAGGTTTACGTCAGATAACATTATTCCATGCTTTAGGTCCTGACGCTCCCTCGGTCAGCCCGAAGGGAATTGGCAGGGAAGTGGAATCAGGCGGACGCATCCGCACCGACTAACCGCATCGCGGTCGCCCCAAACGTGGCTTAAGTCGGTGGGGCGTCGTGGATACAGTAACGTTATAGGAAATCAGCGTATAAAAATACAAAATAAATTATTCAAACTCTGAATAGGAGTGAAATCATGCTGGAAGCGGTTATTTTCGATATGGATGGTACACTATTTCAAACAAACAAAATCTTAGAGTTATCGTTAGAAGAAACGTTTTCTGTCTTGAGGTCTCGTAATGAATGGTCGAGTGAAACTCCAACTCAAAAATATCGTGAAATTATGGGAGTTCCTCTACCAGTAGTTTGGGAAACGTTATTACCGAACCATTCAAACGAAATCAGACGAATTGTAGACGAAATCTTCTTGGAGAAGTTAATTGCAAATATTAATAATGGCAATGGCGCCCTATATCCACATGTCAACGAAATCTTTGATTACTTGAAACATGAAGGCTATTTCATTTTTATTGCAAGTAATGGACTAAACGAATACCTCAATGCCATCGTTAACTGCTACAAATTAGATAAGTGGGTGGCAGAAACTTATAGCATCCAACAAATAGGAACTCAAAATAAGGATGACTTAGTCGGTCATATTCTTAAAAAACATCACATCAGCAATGCAACTGTAGTTGGGGACAGGATTTCTGATTTCAATGCCGCAAAAAACAATGGATTGAAGGCTTTTGGTTGTCGATTTGACTTTGCCCAAGAATGGGAGCTTAAACAAGCGGATTATATTATTGATGATTTACTTGAATTGAAAAGATATATTTAACATCATGGGTAGTGGAGTATTTGTGTAAGTATTTTCGAAGAAGACGCTGACGTCCTATAACATCATATTCAAGTAGCGGCTCCTCACGGAGCCTTGGCCTGCAAGGATTTCGGAGAGGAATTTCGGCAGACACCCCCTTCGGGGTTCATGAATACAGGAACGTTATGTCCCTAAGAGCTTTAAAACATAATGACACTTTTTGGAGGTTAATTGATGGGAGCATGGGGAACTGGAATTTTCGAGAACGATGATGTATTAGATTGGAAGGCAGATTTACTTGATTCTGATGACATCGAATTAATTGAAGAGACGATTGAAGAAGTATTAGAAGAAGATTATATTGAGTCAGATTTAGCTTCCAATGCTTTAGGCGCAATTGAGATCCTTGTAGCATTACAAGGTAATCCTGGGAAAGAAATTTTGAATAATCAAAGTAATACAGAGGATCTATATGACTGGATCGATAAACATAAAGGTAAAGGAAAAAAACTCATTTCAAAAGCTAAACGAGCAGTTAAGAAAATTAAGAAAGATTCAGAACTAAAAGAGCTATGGGAAGAATCAGAAGAATACCCAATCTGGTTAAATACAATAAATGACTTAGAAAATCGATTGTAAAGAAATTGATAGCTTTTCGAGAAGAGGGAACTTCACATAACAAAATATTCAAGCAGCGGCTCCGTTGGAGCCTTGGTCTGCTGGAAGGATTCCGATGAGGCAATTTCGGCAGACAACCCCTTTGGGGTTCATGAATAAAGAAACGTTAGCAGAAATCAGGGGAATGCTTAATTAAATTATAAAGATTAGATAAACTATTAGTTAAAGGACGGGGATTTCAATGAGTAGCTTGTTACTAACCTCTTGTGGTTTTTATACTGAAGATATTAAAAATCAATTTCTGGATTTTATTGATGGAGATATTTCTCAATTAAAAGTCTCAATTATTACAACAGCATCCCCTAGAAAAGAAACTAATAGATATGCACAAAGAGCAATGCAAGAGTTTAAGGACATGGGATTTCAGCATATCAATTTTGTAGATATTGAATTTGATGACCCGCATATTCTCAAGCATAGAGATGTTATATATATCAATGGTGGAAATCCATTTACATTATTGTATTACGCTAAGAAAAGTGGTGCTGATGAAATTATTAAAACACTGGCCGCACAGAATGTAATTATAGTTGGAGT
The DNA here is from genome assembly GCF_037144955.1 of Paenibacillus sp. USHLN196. Classification (NCBI taxonomy): domain Bacteria; kingdom Bacillati; phylum Bacillota; class Bacilli; order Caryophanales; family Paenibacillaceae; genus Paenibacillus; species Paenibacillus sp. USHLN196. The sequence continues at coordinate 13,745 of NZ_JBBCYH010000003.1, forward strand.
AAGTGCTGGAACGTTATTATTGGGGCCGAATATTAACATTGTCGATTTCTTTACTCCACAGATGAACACAATGAATTTAACGGATTTTAAGGCATTAGGTGTAACCGACAAGCTTATTTTTCCTCACTATGATCGAGAGGACATATTTAAAGATAGTACTAATAAAACAATTGAAGAGAGAATAGTAGAATTTGAATCCAATGAGAACTGTAAGGTGACAAGGCTTAAAGATGAAGAATATATCTCAATCTTAATGAACCAAGCACATTGAAAGTTGTAAATTCATCGAAAGTAGCTCGGGAAGCCCCTGAAATTTGCTAACACCGTATTCAAGCTGCGGGGCTACGCCCCTTGGTCTGCCAGAGGGATTTCGAGGAAGTAGTATCCAGCAGACAACTCCTGTGAGGCTAAGTCTTCGACCCACTCGCTCCTGTAAGTCTCTCGGTTTCGTGAATACAACAACGTTAGCCGTAAGAAGTTCTTATTTTAGGAGGAGTCTATATGATATTAGAAAAAGTTATAAATAGAATTGCAATACAAAGTGAATATAAGGATTTGGTTGATAAGTATATAGATCATATACTTAACGAATTTATAGGTAAGATTCATAGCATTTATATGTGTGGCTCGATTCCAAAAGGAACAGCTAAACCTTTTAAGTCAGATGCAGACTTTACTATTGTATGTGCAAATCCCGAAGATATTGATTACGAAAGATTGTCAATGATTAAAGACAGGCTTTTGGAAGAATATCCATTCGTCACTAAGATGGATACGATCATTTGCTCGATTGATGATGTATTAAGTAGACCGAATGATTGGGGTTTTTGGATTAAGATCATTTGTGTTTGTATGCATGGGGAGGACATTGGTGAAAAAGTACCCCCGATCATAATTTCTCCAGAATTCATTTTAGACTTAAATACAGATACCAAGGAGGAAGTAGATCGTGTACATCGTTCACTTTCTAATGTTAGTGATCACTCAATGAAAACTAGATATATTAAAGGTTACTCTAAGAGATTAATTCGTGCATTATACTCTTTGGTTTTAGAAGATACAGGGGTATGGGAAGATGAAATCATTAAGATGAAGAATGCCATATTAAACTATTGTGAGATTAACTCCGCTTTAGTTGAGTATCTATATGCTTGTTACTTGGATAGTAGCAATGTACTTGTTGAAGAGTTTTTGAGAATTGCAGATGAAGTATATCGCTATTTTGAGAACGCTTTAAATACAATGGCTGCTTCCAGAAATTCATTTGGCTAACAATATATTAACGATCGTAATCACCTTGAGAAGCGAGTGACCACATCCGGCCCCTAAGCCCGTCGGGACATCGCCAATACAAAACGTTATCTGAAACTGGCAAGATTGAAAGGAGAAAATATGATACTTGGGTTGTATGAAGCACATTTACCAGTGAGTAACTTACATCAATCTATTGAATTTTATTCTAAATTAGGATTAGAGCTGGCCTGGAGAGATGAAGATACAGCGTTCTTCTGGATTGAAAAAGAAAAGAGTTGGGTCGGTCTATGGCAAGGTGAAGAGTATCTCACTTCTTATCATCCATCATTAAGGCATATAGATGGAAGCGCTTCAGCAGACACATTGAACTACGTTGGACGATGAATATAGAAACGTTAAGCGAAATAATTGCTAGTGGAAGGAGATTTAAATGCATATTAGAGGAATAATTCTTGAAGGATACTCAAATGCCGGGAAGACTTCAGTATTAAAAGCAATTAAACGTTATCAATCACAAGAAGAATCCTCAGAACGGAGCGTAGTTATTCTTGGAGAACATTATTCTCAAATTTTGAATAATAAACATGGAAAATATGTAAGTCTGACCCGAGAAGGACACATTGAGTTACTTAAAGAGCGGGTTGAAATGCTAAAGAAACTTAACGAATGGGCAATTCAACTTGGTCCTGCATCTAGAGGATCTAGGGGACTATTTTATGTTCTGGAGAGGTTTCACTTAAATCATAGAGCTGCATTTGTAGATTCGGATTTGGATGAGATAAATAAAATAGAAGAACAGCTTGAGTCTTTAAACGCTAGGTGTATTTTGCTTACAATCTCGCCCGAAGTCGTAGAAGAAAGAATTAAAAGTAGACAACCAGAAGAATGGATCTATAAAACAGAAGAAGAAGTAAGATCGTCGGTAAGTGAATTATTAAAAATCCAAAATGTATTAAGACATCAAGCTCAAATCTCAAGAGTGCCAACAATAGAAATCAATACAGATGGTAAGGATTGGGATGAGTATGTAAGGGTAATCATGGAGGGCAACGACATCGCCTAACCAGATGTTCAAGCATCGTCGCTAGTGCTCCTCGGTCTGGTAGAAGCTATAAGCAGAAGAATGTATCTAGCCAGACGTATCAGGTATTCGCCGGTCGTCGTGAACACAAAATGTTAGATGAAATCAGTTGAAATCAAAATCAATATCAATATGAGGTGCGTAATGGATCGTAAGATTATTCAAACCGCAAAAGAGATTGCAATAAGAATTATTCGCGAAGGAGGTCTAATCTCTAGAGAGAAGTTTGATAACTTTGTTGAACTGAGATCTAAAGATGAATTTGGGGATGTGGTTACTGAAGTAGATCATATCTGTGAAGAAATCATCATCAAACAAATACAAGACGTATTTCCAAATCATCAGATACACAGTGAAGAGGCAGGGCTTATCGGAACTAAGCACGATTGGTTATGGTTAATTGATCCTTTAGATGGAACTAATAATTTTGCGATTGGTTTACCTGTTTTTTCGATATCAATTACCTTAATGTACAAAAGAGAGCCTGTGCTTGGAGTGGTCTATGAACCTCTAACAGAACGTTTATTTGTATCTGTTATTGGTGAAGGGACAAGCTGCAATAATCGACGAATACAAATTAAGAGTAACCCGAATATTTTCAAAGGAAATATAGGTTGGATTCAAGGTCACAGAGTACAAAACGACCTACAAGCAGTAAAACTAAGACAATACATTGATATTAGATTTAAGCGAATGTTAAGATTATGGGCTCCAACGCTTCAATGGTGTATGTTGGCCAAAGGAGATATTGATGGAATTGTTCTGTACAATTCTGAAGGTGATGACTTGTATTCAGGTATCTTAATGGTTAAGGAAGCAGGGGGACTTGTTATAGATTTTGATGGAAATAAGTTTAATGGAATGAAAGAAGAACCTTATTTAATTGCATGTCACCCAGACCACAAAGCAGAATTATTGCAAATTGTAAGAGAAGGATTGAGTTAACGCTAGAAGCAACTGATTTCATCTAACATTATACGCTTCGGAGCTTGACAGCTCCTCGGTCTGCGAGAAGCAATCGGCAGGGAAGAGAATCAGCGGACACATCCGTACGACTAACCGCATCGCGGCCGCTCCAATTGGCGCTTAAGTTGGTGGGAGGGTCGTGGATACAGTAACGTTATAAGACAATCTCTAATTATATTTATGTTGGCTAATTGCATAGAAGCAGGAGGACATATTAATGATTAGAACAGTTTCACTTTGTGTTATCCGAAGAGGGGAAGAACTACTGTTAGAAGAGTTTTTTGATGAGGATCTAGGCATAACTTATTATCGACCTATAGGGGGAACCGTTGAATATGGAGAAAGTAGCAAAATCACCGTAATTCGTGAAGTCAAAGAAGAAATTGATGCAGATATTTCAGAACCTATCTTGATTGGTATAATTGAGAATATATTCAACTACCAGGATCAAATTGGGCATGAAAATGATTTTATTTATGAGGCTGAGCTTATGAATAGATCACTTTACGATTTGGAAGAAATAGATGGTATAGAAGGAAGTAAACCCTATAAAGCAGTATGGAAACCACTAAATTATTTTAAGGGGAATTTGACAGTAAAACTGGTACCAGATGGGTTACTAGAGTTGCTTCAAGACGGAACAGATGGAAGATATATTAAACACTTAAGTAAACGATAGCTTGAGGGATTTGAAGAAGGTGGGGCGTATAACAACGTATTAACGCTGCGTGCTAACACCTTAGGCCCGGCCGAAGTTATGATCAGGGAAGTAAACAGCCGGACAACCCTGCGAGCCTAAGTCTTGCGACCCGTTCCCTTCGGTAACTTAAGGCTCTCGGGTTCGTAGATACAGGAATGTTATCGGAAATATTCTTAAATACTTTATTTTTTGGAGGCATCGAAAGGGTGAGTAAAAAAACAATAATTATTGAAGATTACAACAATGAATGGTCTGAAATGTTTTCTGATCTGAAATCCATCATAGAACAAAGACTCGGGGATCTAGTACTTAGAATTGAGCACGTTGGTAGTACCGCAGTACCTGGACTAGCGGCAAAACCTATTTTAGATATTGATGTAGTAATTGATTCTATGGACTTGCTTCCAGATGTAATTCAAGGATTAGAAAGTTTAGGTTACTATCATGAAGGGAATTTGGGTGTTGAGAACAGAGAAGCTTTTGCAAGAAAAGATGCAAATGTTCCTTATAGTATAGTAAAACTACAGAAACCTGAACATCATTTATATGTTTGTAATAAAGAGAGCAAAGAGTTATTAAGACATATATCCTTCAGAGATGCATTAATTAGCAATCCCGAATTTGTAGTCGAATATGCCAATCTAAAGAAAGAACTTGCTATTAAATATAGAGAAAATCGCCAGTCTTATACGGATGGGAAGACCGAATTCGTATATAAAGTACTTAATGAATGTGGAAAGAATTTGTAGGTAGTTCAATGGGACTAAGACATCCGATAACAAATTATTCACGCTGCGGGGCTAACGCCCCCTGGTCTGCCAGAGATATTTCGAGGAAGTCGTATCAGACAGACAACTCCTACGATGCTAAGTCTTCGACCCAGTCGCTGATGCCCTTTAAGCCTCTCGGGTTTGTGAATACAACAACGTTATTGGAAATCTCACAAAGGATATGAAAACGTGAATACTAAAGATTTTAGAAAGCTAATCAGGGTGTATTTTGCTCCAAAACTACATGAGGTTGGGTTTATTGGAACCGATCATCATTTTGTTAATACAACTGATAATCACTTTATTTATACTCTGGTGATTCAGGCAGATAAATCCGGTGGATCTTGTGTTATGGAGATGGGGGTGCATCTAGATTTCCTCCCTAATTCTATTGGTGAACTTAAGTCTTCAAATGAAATCACGACCTATGATTGTGAATTCAGAAAACGTCTTAATAAAAAAGAAAATTGGTTTAAGAGATTTTTTACAGTGGAGCGTGAAAGATGGTTTCAATACGGAGAAACAGAGGAGGATGCAATAGTTACTATAAATGAAATGAAACAGTTATTTTTGGATCAAGGAATGAGTTATTTTTCTCAATTCAATGATTTTCCTAGGGTGATTACATCAATTTCATTAGCTGAGATAATAGCTAGATCTAAGAAGATTGAAGATTTTGGAGCTCCACTTGATTTAAGGTTGGCTTTGTTAATTGCTCGAACGCATAAATTTCTAGGTAATGATAGGGACTCGAAAGAATATGCTCAATGGGGATTAAATAATATTGGGAAAGAAAAAGGACTCATTAAGGACTTTGAGGGCATAGTTCGAGGGAGTTTGTGAGACATCATCTAACATCATATCCGTGCTTCGGAGCCTAACGGCTCCTCGGTCCCGAAGGGGAATGGCAGTGAAGTGTATTAAGCGGACACATCCTTACCGACTAACCGCATCGTGGCCGCTCCCATTGGTCGCTTAAGTCGGTGGGACGTTGTGGATACAGTAACGTTCGCGCCATTAAAGGAGATTAATTTATGAAAGGTAAGATACTCTTATTATTATTTATTACGGTTGTGTTTTCATCTTGCCAAAATAGTAGTCAGTTGACCACCTTGAACAATGAAACTAAATCAATAATGAATTCTGAACTGCCTCCTGATGTAGTGAGTACAGGTAATCGAACAGAATCGAAAGAAATAACTGAAGGTCAATCAGATGCTTCTAACAATGAAGTGTTATCCATGAGCATTGGGAACTATGAATTGACTGGAGATTTTTATGATGAAATGCTTCGAAATCCTATAGATTATGATTATGAAGTGGAATTTGATGAGGCTCAAAATTCAAAAGAGATTATTACTACAATGGGATGGGGGCGTTGGAAAGCAAATATACCGAGATTTGGGATAAAGAGATGAATCAAATATATAAAAAGCTGCGTTCTAAGTTGGATAGAGAACCAAGAGAAGCACTAATCGAATCACAGAAAGAATGGTTACAGTATCACTTAAGGGAAACAAAATTTGTAGAGAAGACATTTATTAATAATGGTTACCTAGGATCACAAGGATCGGTAAGCCTAGGCATGGTTATACGGGAGAGAATTAGGGAAAGAACAATGCAATTATTTGAATATCGATATTTGTTAGATGGTGAAGTTGAGTTTTTATACCAAAGCAAAAAATAGAGTTGAAATCTGGATCAAAAGTTTTAGATGATGCTTCGAAGTGAGTAACGGCAGCACATAACAATGTATTCAAGCTGTGGGATGGATTACGAAGAGGAATTTCAGCAGACAACCCTTCGGGTTCATGAATACAGGAACGTTAAAACGAAGAAATTATATTGGGAGTTGATTCATTGAAGTATTCAACTGTAGTTCTTGACTTGGACGGAACATTATTAAATTCAAAAAAAGAAGTATCTAAGAGAAACTTAGATGCTGTCTTATCTTGTTATCAAAAAGGAATGAGAATAATATTCGCAACAGCTCGACCGCCCAGGGCGGTTAATTGGTTTCTTCCACAAGAACTAGTAGATATCGGGGCATTTGTATATTACAACGGAGCTCAAGTGATATGTAAGGAAACTAAGATAGAAATTAATGAATCAATCCCTGCTAATGTAACTACAGAAATTCTTGATTACTGTTTGAAGTGTGACCCTCAAATTGAGCTGACGATGGAAGTGAAAGATGAGTGGTTTAGTTTAAGAGAGCTTGATTATATTACCTCAATGAACACACAATCAAACCCCATAGTAAAACCCTTAAAAGAATTAAAACAATATGATGCTACGAAGATACTCCTTTCTGGCAATAATCACAGTTCTGGATTGTTTGAAAAATTCGAGGGTAGAGTGAATATACTAATTACGGATAATAATCAATTAATACAAATCATGCCTCTTCTGGCATCTAAGGAAATGGCAATTACTAAGCTCTGTGAATTGTATAATGTAGAATTGGATTCCGTTATTGCATTTGGTGATGACCATAATGATGTAGGCCTCTTTAAGAAGGTAGGATATTCTGTTGCTATGGGGAATGCGATTAGAGAATTGAAGGAAATTGCTGATGAAATAACCGCTAATAATGATGACAACGGTGTAGCTGTAAGTTTAGAAAAATTTTCAAGCAGAAAGAGGAGAAGTCGGTGATAGAAATTTCTCAATTAGCACCATCAAAACCGATTAAAATTATTATAGGTGCTTCTTCACAAAGTTATAAAGGATGGGTACAAACACAAGAAAAAGATCTAAACTTATTAAGAGCAGAAGATTGGGAACAAAGCTTCAAAGATCGGAGAATTGATGCCATACTATCAGAACATGTTTGGGAGCATTTGACTTATGAAGAAGGCATTCAAGCTGCAAAGATTTGCTACAAATATTTGAATAGGGGAGGCTATATTCGTTGCGCAGTTCCTGATGGATATTTTCCAAATGATGAGTATCAGACCATCGTAAAGGTGGGTGGGCCAGGGCCATTAGAGCATCCTGCAGCAGGTCATAAGATAGTACATAACTATAAAACAATAACGAATATGTTTAAGGAAGCTGGCTTTGAAGTAGAGTTATTAGAGTATTGTGATGAAGAAGGAAAATTTCATTTTAAAGATTGGAATCCAGAGAATGGATTTATCTATAGGTCTAAAAGATTCGACCATCGCAACCAGAAAGGGAGCTTAGGATTTGTATCATTAATTGTAGACGCAAAAAAGGCATAATATATAGAGTATTTCGAAGAAGACAGGGACATCATCTAGTACATTATTCACCCTACGAATATTCGTCCTGGGTTCGGCATTCAGTGGACACCCACATGCAATGGGTCGTGAATACAAAAACGTTAGATGATATCTTGAATTAAATAATAATATCCAGTAATTTGCTCCAGGAGGCTGAAAAACATTGGGAATTAAAAAGACTAAGATCATTGCTATTGCAGCAGTATCAGGGGGAGGGAAAACCACTATTACATCACGTCTAACCCAAGTGCTAAATAATTCAACGACCTTATATTTCGATGTTATGACTTAGAAGGTCCCGACGATATTATTAACTGGGTTGAGCGAGGCGCTGACTGTAATGAGTGGAACCTAGAGCCACTAATTTTTGATTTGAGGAATCTTATTACTTCAGAACATTTGGAATTTATACTGTTGGATTATCCCTTTGCGAGATTACACGACAAATTGAAAAACATTGATCTGACTATTTTCATAGATACACCTCTTGATATAGCAATGGCAAGAAGAATATTAAGAGATTATAGTAACAAGAATGCAGAAGCTATTTTAGATGATTTAAGTCATTATTTATCTGGCGGGAGAAGCGGATATGAAAGTATGTTGAAGACAATAAAACCGAATTCGGATTTGATTATTGATGGTTTACTACCTACAGAAGAAATAGTTAACATCATATGTGATAGGATAAAGAGCTGATATCAAATATATTCGAGCATGCCAAAAGAATCATCTCACAATCTATCTACGCAGCGTCACTGATACTCCTTTATGCTGTCCGTGGATCTGCGAAGGAGCGGAATAAGACAGGTAACCCTGCACTACCTAATTACGTTGCGGCTACCCCTTTGTCTGTTTAAGGCAGTGAGGACTCGTGGATGCACGAACGTTGTGAAATCACAGTAATATCATACGATAGCATTTCAAGGAGGAATATATGAAGACGACCATCTACATGGTTAGACATGCTGAATCACCTTACAATGAAGGAAACGAAATTACTAGAGGACTCACCGCTAAGGGCAAGGACGATGTTGAAAAAGTTACAGAGATACTTAAAGAAGAAGGAATAGATGTTATTATATCCAGCCCGTATAACCGGGCAATCCTTAGCGTTGAGGGATTGGCACATTACTTGGAATTAGATATCAAAACATTTGAAGATCTTAGGGAAAGGTTTTTTGCTGAAGAAATTATTGAAAGTGCGGATTTAATGTCAGTTATTAGAGACAAATTTAATGATTTTGATTATTCTTTACCTGGCGGGGAGTCTAATGCTGATTGTCAGAATAGATCGATATCAGTGATTAAAAACATATTAAAAGAACACGCTGGGGAAAAAATAGCTATTGGAACACATGGACTTGTAATGACTTTGATGATGAATTATTTTGATTCAAGTTACGGTTTGAATTTTTTAGAATTAAAGAAACCAGATATTTATAAATTGTGTTTTAAAAATTTTGAATTAAAAGATGTAATAAGACTGTGGAATGAATAGAGATATTGTCAGGGAGACGATAGCAACAGGACACATTTTTATGGTTAACGAGATGTGGAAAGGAAGAAGAATATGAATATTAGAACAATCAACACGAATGGAATCGAGATTGCTTACGTCACTAGTAGTGACAAGTTAATCAATGATGTTCAGTCCGCTTTAGATCTTCTGGCGACGGTTAGTTATCGAGCGGATAGTAATCATATTATTATAAACAAATCTGAAGTATGTGATGAATTCTTTGATTTGATAACACGTCTTGCCGGAGAAGTCCTTCAAAAGTTCATTAACTACCAGACCAAGATTGCAATCATTGGTGATTTCTCGAGTTATTCGAGTAAGAGTCTTAAGGATTTTATATATGAAAGCAATGATGGTAAAGATATATTCTTCCTGCCCAATGAAGATCTGGCTATTGAAAAACTGAGCAAGTCTTAAGCTAATTCACACGATGTATTCTGAAAGCGTTCTTAGAATGATCCATGATCATGAACGATTAAAACAAAGTGAGGTGCAGCATGAGTTATAAAGCTATTCTCATAGACCAATTAAATGCCTGTTATCATGACAAGAGCTGGTTTATACCGCTTCATGATATTTTGACAGACCTCAATGCTGCGGAAGCCGCTTATGTAAAGAATGAGGGGGAGCATTCCATTTGGGCGATCGTCAATCATCTTATTTTCTGGAATGAGAAGTGGCTTGAGAGATATATTGCCGAACAGGTCGATGGGCAGAATTCAGTGAATAATGAGGATACATTCGACATAGATACGTCTAACTTGAATGATGTGGAGTGGAGCAAGACATTACATAGACTGAAAACCGTCTTTAGTGATTGGAACAGGGCACTCGTAGATAGCGAAGAACATAAATTGACCCGTGAAATCCCTTCCTACTTCAATGCGCCATGGTGGGGAGTTGTATCAAATCTATGTATTCATAATGCCTATCATATTGGCCAGATTATGCTGCTCAAAAAATCAATGAAACACACGTAATACACGCTGTATTACATTTATAAAATTATACTTAAGCAAAGGAAGATGGCTATCATGGAAAAAGGAAAAATTATATTTTTGAACGGTGTGACCAGCTCTGGTAAAACTTCAATTGTAGAGGCGATGCAATCATACGATGATCCGTTTTTCTATGTTGTGGCTAATGATTTATTTGAAAATACGATCGGTGATAAACATCTTCAGACGGACTACTGGAAGTATCTGAGTGAAGCGATTGTAATGATGTATCATACGGCAAAAGTATTTTCAGACCATGGCAAGCATGTACTGATCGATGGCATACTTGTGGAAAGACCAGAGCTCGCGCCGCATTATGAACAAGTCAAACAGATTTTTGAAGGGTATCCACTGGATATCGTTGAGTTATATTGCCCCCTCGACATCTGTCGTCAGCGTAACATTGAGCGTGGTGATCGCAGAGAAGATCAATCGGATGAGCAGCATCGAATCATGGCCAAACACATCTACTATAGCTACTCGATTGATACAAGTATGAACACACCGGAAGAATGTGCAGAGAGGATTATTGCAGCGCTGTTCAAGCCCCATCATGAACCATTGAACAATATGTAAAGATGATACAACGAAGCCGGACATTCATGAGCATGGTACAGCTTCCTGTCTATCTAAGAGAACATATCGAGCAGTGAATCATTTCAAAAAAGGAAGAAGGGAGAATGTAATCATGACCAAAGAGATTGAACATTTGCTTCAAACTTTTGAAGAATGGGCGTTGTTTGTCAAGACGATGAATCATCTCGAGGAGAAGACCTGGAATTCCTGCATGGAAGAAGGGAAATGGACGATAAAATCCATCGTCAGCCATGTGATGTTATGGGACCGATATTTTTACAAGGAAGCGATTGAGAAGATTGCTCTGAAGCAAACAGTTACGTTGAAACACATGAATTTTGAAGAGTTTAATCGCAAAGCTATTGAGTATGGGAACCGCACTGAGACGTCCGAAATCGTAAATAAGGCTATCACGTACCGCCATAAAATTATGAATGACATTCGAGGGTTATCGGAAGATGGGCTTCATCAGACGTATTTGGACGCCGATGGGAACGTATTTTATATTCCCCAATATCTTAAAGATTTTATTTGGCATGACCAGCATCATATGGAACCGTTGAAGAAATATCTTGCCAACCTTGAAGCGTAAAGGATTTAGCAGGCAGGAGACGGCACGGAATGCAGCATGTGGCTTGCTTTGAATATAATATGTATCCCAAACCAGGGAGGGATTGTAGTGAGTACTCATACAATTGAATTAACTCAGGATAATCTGATTGGTTCATTTACCAATGAGGTGACTCCCATTTTTGAGCGTGAAATCTGGTGACTCTATTCGTTTTCAGACGCTGGATGCGGGCTGGGGAATAGGTGTGAGTTATGAGGAACGCATGAAACCTTCTGATCGACAAGGTGAAAAAGATGGAGGTCATGCATTAATCGGTCTGATCTATATCGATGAGGCGAAGCAAGGACAAACGTTGGAGATTGTTTTCAATGAGATCGTACCCGGGAGTTACGGGTTTACTTCCGCTGGCGGATATCCGAACTGGCAGAATCAGAAGTTACATCTAACAGAGGTTGAAGAACTGTCGCTGAATTGGACACTTGATCGTCAAACGATGAGTGGAACCTGTGAAATACACGGGAAGTCCTTTAAGGTGTCTCTCTCGCCGTTCATGGGAGTAGTGGGAATGCCACCAGAGTCAGGAGGAATTCATACGACTTGGCCGCCTCGCTATTGTGGAGGAAACATCGACTGCAAGGAACTGGTGCAGGGAAGTATTATATTTACCTATCCCCGTAGACGGAGGTTATCTCGCGATTGGTGATGGTCATGCACGGCAGGGAGACGGTGAAGTCAGCTGTCAGGCCATTGAATGTCTGATGAAAGTGGTGGATGTCACGCTTAATGTGATTGATGATATGATTTTGACCAATCCTCGTGCACATACGCCATCCGGCTGGATTACCTTCGGTTTTCATGAAGATCTGAATGAGGCTACGGTTCAAGCATTAGACGGGATGCTCAATCTGATGGGTGAGTTGTACGGACTAGATCGAGTGGAGGCGATTGCACTTGGAAGCGCGGTAATTGACCTGCGTATCACCCAAATTGTGAATGGCGTGAAGGGTGTGCATGCTGTCCTTCCACATGATGCTTTTAAGTAACTTGAGGCCTGTTATACGTCGTATTAGATGAACTTGGGGGTCGATAAAATGAAAGGCAGACCACAGATCGTTTTAGATATCGCAGGTGTTTTGTTAAGTAATATGTCGTTGACGTGCTGGAAAGATATGAGTCAGGAAACCAACCTATCGGCAGAATCTTTGAAAGTACATTTTGCAGGAATCAAACGAAACCTCTGGACAGGAATGATGAGGGAAGAAGAGTTCTGGCAATCGTTGAAGGAGATGTATCCCGAATTATCAATAAGCCGAGCGAAAGACATTTTATACAATTCAATTGTTCCCTTACCAGCCGCTCAATATCTTGAGCGATGGAGTGAGTCCGCCGATATCCATCTGGTCAGCAATCATTGTAAGGAATGGATTGAGCCGAATCTGGGCCGTTTAAGCTCATTTACCAAAAGTGTAACCATCTCTAATCAAGTGGGTTTATGCAAACCTGAGATTGAGATATACCAACGGGTCGAAACCTTCCTGGCAGCTGGAGAAGAGGTTCTATTTATAGATGATCAAGAGAAAAATTTACATTCGGCTAAGCTACTCGGTTGGAAGACTTTACTGGCTGACGAAGAAGGAGATTGGGTTAATGAAGTTGAGTCATTACTAGGGAAGTTCATCAATGAATAACAAGTATACATGTAGTTCGTCTACGAATTACACTCCAAATTGCTTTAGATGATGATCTAAATGTTTATAGATGCCTATACCCCATTGCTCAGGAGTTAATCTTCCGAAAAAAGGATGGGGGTGAGAGGAGCATTTTTCTGGACCACCACGTTGAAAAGTTGCAATCTTTTGTTTCAGTTTCTCTTTTTCTACCCTAAACTCTCTATTGTCTTCTATGATAATTGTTGGGATGGTCGACATATTATGCGGTAATGGCTTTTCATTATAAAACATCGATTTGGCAAACCTGCCAACGAACCTCCCCAGCAATCCTCTAGGTGGAAAAGCATTCCCCATGGGAATGTCTTGAAATGCCGAGCAGTGAGCCAGCATTTGAGCAGCCTGCATCCTTCCCCATTCAGGTTTGGTATTCGCTCGGAGTCGATCAATACGCTCCACGACTTCTTCAGCATGCGTTTTATTGTAGATACTTTTCATAAGAACACCCCAATCATCATTTTGGAAAACATTGAACCGAGGAAAAAGCGCCTATTTTACAAACTTATCACTAAATTGTGTTATTTCCTTTTCTAAAATTCGTCCAACATGGCCAAGAGCATTCGCTATCTCTTCTAATTGGTTGGGATCAAGATGGGCCAAAATATACTGGTTCCATTCAGCATACTGTGCATAGATCGCTTCCAGCACATGTTCTCCTTTCACGGTTAGTTCAAGTAATTTGGTTCGTCGGTCAGTGGGATGATCGTTGTAGACTGCGAGTCCTTCATTGGCTAGTACATCTGCAATTCGCTGCACGCTTTGACGGGCTAGTCCCAGATCACGGGCAATTTTGGCCACCGTTGGTGTGCCATGTCCAATGCGACCAAGTATCTGCCATTTGGCACTGCTTAGATCCAGTGGGCGTGTAATCATGTCTCCTGAACGCATTAATAGCCCATTGATGTGGAAGATATGAAGAGAAAACTTACCCAGAGGATCTTCTATATTTTGGTTATATTTCATATGTTTATCTTAATTTGTTGACAGCATGCTGTCAATTTATTTTTATTATCATCTATCATTGGTGGATGGAAGGTTTTTAGAGTTAAAAACAAGAATAAAAGGAGATGGAAAGTTTCACTAAGTTAAATAAATCAAATAGGTCTTAGGTTTATAATAGATCAAATGGACGTAACGATCTGTATTAAAAAGGAGACGAACTGTGTATGACAAAATTTTATGTCCGTAAAGCTGTTCAAACAGATGCGAGAGCTTTAGTAGAGTTGAATTACCTATTCAATGCAGTTCGGCGAAATGTAGATGAGGTACAACAAGAACTACTACATACAAGAGAAACAATCGTAGTTGCAGTAATGGAAGAGCAGGTGGTTGGATTTGCCTGTGGGCAAGTTGTTAAGTCGTTTTGTTACAAGGAATCTATGGCTGAAATAACCGAAATGTATATTTTAGAATCTGCACGCAGGAACGGATTGGCTGTTCGGATGATCGCGCTGCTGGAGAACATATTCAAGAACGCTGGTGTAAAAAGTGTCAAAATTCTTACGGGACAAGAGAATATGCAAGCGATCAACACATATGAAAAGGCAGGGTATTGCAAGGAAGACGATTTAGTATTGGATAAGAAACTGGAAAATATATAAACACAGCTGACTTGCGAGGTTTTGAAATGGAGGTTAAGGAAACGTTTATCATAGTAATATATGATATGACATAAAAAAAGGAAGGGGCAGATATACATGATTACATTTCAATATTTTGAACCAAAAGATTTTGATCAACTGATCGAATGGAGTGGGGATGAAGCATTTCTGCTCCAGTGGGCTGGGCCTGGGTTCCAATATCCACTTTCCAGAGAACAGCTATCTGATTATTTGGATGGTGCGAATGATAAGAACTCTTCGAATAAGTTCATATATAAAGTGATGGATGAATCGACTCAGGAGATTGTGGGACATATTGCACTTGGGGGTATCGATCGATATAATCGCTCAGGGCGCATTGGTAAGGTGCTCCTTGGCAAGCCATATCAGGGTAAAGGCTATGGGAAGCAAATGATCGATGAGGCACTTCGAATTGGATTCGAAGAGGAGAATTTGCATCGGATCAGTCTTGGCGTTTTTGATTTTAATGTCTCAGCCATCCGATGTTATGAAAAAGCGGGCTTCGTGCAAGAAGGACTTATTCGCGATGCCAGAAGATATGAAGATACATTCTGGAATCTAATCGAGATGAGCATTTTAGAAGATGAATGGAAAAAAATAAGCCCCACTTAATGCAGAAGGAGCATACCCTTGCGAGTAAAAGCTCGACTCCATGGTTATGTTCTTAGATATGAAAAATTTGGAAAAGTGCGGTGAAACGATCTAGTAAAGGAAGTGATGAGATGATCATTATGATTAACGGAGCGTTTGGTTCCGGAAAAACTTCGGCAGCAGAAGCACTTCAGCCTTTGATTGCAAACAGCATGATCTATGATCCTGAAGAAATTGGTTATATGCTCAGAAAACTTCTCCCGGAGAATTGTAGAGAGGAGAGGGAACGGACGGATGATTTCCAAGATATCGAACTATGGAGAGTTCTAACGGTAAAGACGGCTAAAGAAGTAAAGCAGAAATACAACAAACACTTAATCATCCCCATGACCATCTATAAAGAGGAAAACTTTCATTACATCTGTAACGGGTTGAAAGAGATTGATCGGGACATTCACCATTTTTGCCTAACGGCTACAGAAGAGACGATTTATCAACGTTTGGCTAAACGCGGAGATGAATTTGGAGGCTGGCAGTATCAACAAGCACCAAAGTGTATTGAGGCTTTCAAGGATGATAAATTTCAAACCCGCATTGTTACCGATCATCTGGAGACCCGTGAAATCATAGATATCATATGGAAGAAGGTCCTATCCAAGTAACTACCATTTGTTTGTAATAGGAGGGTTTTATGATGATGATTGTACATGTACTCTTAAGAAAAGAGTGGGAAGTCGCGTTGATCAATGGGGACTCGGTACTTCATACATATGATTTTGAGCCTAATGAAGGAGGGGGATTTTCGCTACCTCCTGATTTAGAGAAAATGCGGTGAGTTAGGATTACTTGGATAGACGCTGGTATCGTTGAAGAAAATGAACAGAAGAGGATGGATCGTAATTGACGATAGTGACTTTTGAAGAGGTAACCGAGCAGCACCTCCCTGAAATTAGAGCGATTTATAACTATTATGTTTTGAATACAACGATTTCGTTTCATACGGAGGAATTAGATCTTGATCAGATTAAAACCTCTGTGATGAACAAGGATACACGGTATAAAACTTACGTAATCCTTGAAAACAATCAAATGATGGGCTATGTACTGATCACCCAATATAAGAGTAAACAGGCATATGACATTTGCGGAGAAGTCACTATATATCTAAAGCCCGACATTTTGGGAAAAGGCTTGGGAAAACAAGCATTAAGTTTTATTGAAAAGGTTGCAAAAGAACAAGGATTCCATACGTTAATTGCGACGATTTGTATGGAGAATACAAGAAGTAAATCATTATTCGAGAGAAATGGTTATGAACAATGTGCTCTATTTAAAGAGATCGGATATAAATTTGATAGAAAACTGGATATTGGAAGTTTCCAAAAGATATTGTAAGGAGAATACAGAATGAGTAAAAACCTATATATTATATCTGGACCCCCTGGAACTAATCATTTTACAGAAGAACAACTACCAGAAATAATAAGTGAAATTGTAAATAATGAGAAATATCGAGTGAAATAATCCTTCACTCTTCACTTGGTATACTTGATTATAAAAGAGACAGCGAAAAAGCTGTCTCTTTTATTCTTCTAAACCAATTTATGTACAACTTTATACAAACCTATCGAAGTTACTCTTCTTCATTTAGAAAAATAAAACCACTGTCAATAAGCCCCTGTAAATACTCGTCAAAGCTGTTTGCAATCACTACGTATTCGTCAGGATCGTGCAAAAAGCGAACAATTTGACCGTGTACACCTTCATCAGTAGGGTTAAAATCAATATAAAGTCTCGATGTTCCACCATTATTCATACAGTCTGAAAAGTGAATGATTTCCCTGGAAGAAGCCCCTCACGATTGATCTTAGAGTCAACGGCATACTCTTCATCTTCGTATTCTAAAAGATAAGAGACGTCTTCTTCATTTTTTGAACTTTCGAGCATTTGTTGGGTAGAGAGTAAGTAATATGGATATCTACCTTCTTCAACATCTGAGCCAAGAATACAAACCGTAATTTCTTTTCCTCCGTACTTCCTCCAATATGTACCATCAATATTTTCTAGTATACCGATGAGTGATTCTGGACAATTTGGATATTTTGATCTTAAAGTAGTTATATCTTCTTTTGTAGCACCGCTCGCTGTATTCAGTTCCTCAAGTTCTTCTGGTGATAATGCTGCTCTTAATCCATTTAAAAATTTGTTTACCAAATCCATTATGATGACCTCCCAATCATAAAATATAAACCAAATATACGCAGATAAAGTAAAGGTACTGCGTTGGTGTGAAAAATCTTTCCCCCTACAATATGTTCTGTATACTAAGATCAGTTTATCATTTTTCTCTAGTTTATTGGCAACTACAAGTATTAACTATCGGTCTGGTGATAAAGGTGCATGGGATTAACTGCTAAGGTTAGATAGACCCTCCCATGCTTTCGTAGTACAATTATGTAAGTAATTGGAATGCTTAGTTTTATAGTAACGATATAGAGGAGCGGAATACATTGTCATTACATATGTTCTTAGGAATTGGCCTTGCTTTATCATTATTGTTCCCCACAAATTCAGTTAATGCACCCTCGTCCGTTCAACTCATCCACTCTACCAATCATAGTAGTTATGCATCTTATGAAAAGACCTTTACAATGGACCCTGATAACGGTGAAGATGCGCATCTGTGGATTGAAAATACCAGTAAGAGCAATCTTTATATGAAAATTACCGTGGGTAATAACACTCCACTTGAAGTTCCGATTGATAAAGGAACTCAAAAAAAAGTGAATTTGGCTGTGGGGGTAACAACCGACTTCAAAGTTTATGTTTTCAGCAGTACAGGACATAAAGTTGATATAACGATCAGTGCACGGCAATTTTAATAAATATGATAGGCGTTTTATGAGAGTTTTGCTCACTAGCTCCATAACCAGGATGTGAGTGAGTGAAAATCTCCTATAATATTTGATATTTATGAATACGATTACATCATATGAAGGGGAAGATAATGATATATCGGAGAAAAACCTATACTATTGCGACTTCTTTTGTAGAAGAATTTAACGCTTTATTTAATGATATTTTGCTGCCATCACAGTTGAAATACGGATCAAGACTGATTGGGAGATGGCACACGCCTATCGATGATGAAACCAGTGAAATTTTTGCGATGTGGGAATACGATACCCTTGAACAATACGAAGAGATTGAGAAAAAGATACAATCAGATACAGAACACGTAAAGCGAGTTCAAGCGCGTTTTGATCAGATTGGAAGACATCGGTATAAAGAAGTATTTCGAGAAGAGATTAGACAAGCGTTTTTCACATCGACAGTAGATCGAGAACAAACGATTTTGAAGTGAAGTAAATGCATAAGGAGCTGAGAGAATGATGGAGACAGAAAAACTCATATTTCGGAAATATACCAAAAATGATTTCGATTTACTTTTTGATATGACAAGTAAGCCGAATATGATGAAATTTATAAGACATGGAGGACCTTGGACGAAGGAAGAAACCATGCAAAGTCTGGAAAAGTTCATCAACTGGAATAAAGACGATAAAGGGCTGTTCCTCGCATTCAATAAAGAGGATAACAAGTTAATTGGAACCTCTGGACTGATTCCTCAAATCATTGAAGGCACTGATGAGCTAGAAGTTGGTTACTGGGTTGTAGAGCAATACTGGGGAATGGGTTACGGATACGAACAAGCAAAAGCATGGAAAGAATACGGCATAGATCACTTGAAACAGAGACGATTGATATCTTTAATTCAACATGGCAATGTGGGTTCTAAGAAAGTCGCGCAAAAGAATGGCATGAAACACGAGAAGGATGTAGACATTATAGGGAAAAATGTAGCGGTTTACTCAATTGAGGTGAAGTGAATATGACTTTATTTCCTGAACTAGAAACCAAAAGATTGCTACTAAGAGAGATTAGACAGAGTGATTCCCAAGACATATTTCATATTTTTTCTTCAGATGAAGTTACAAGATTCTACGATGTAGAAAGTTTTACGAATACGAAACAAGCAGAAGATCTCATACAAAGGTGGAATGAACGATTCGAAAATGGTCAGGTTATCCGCTGGGGGATTGCTTTGAAGTCGGACAACAGAATTATTGGAACATGCGGATTTCATGGTTGGATGAAACAACATCATAAAGCTGTGTTGGGATATGAGTTAGCACCGGAGTTTTGGCGGCAGGGTTATATGACCGAGGTCACTCAAAAAATCGTTGAATACGGATTTGAGAACCTTGAATTAAACAGGATTGAAGCCTTTGTGGAGCCAGAGAACGCGGGATCAAGAACATTGCTTGAGAAAATTGGCTTCAGTGAAGAAGGCGTATTGAAAGAAAATTATTATTGGAAAAATCGATTTGTTGATAATGTCCTCTATGCATTTTTGAAGAAAGATTATAAGCCAAACGCTTGTAAGCCAGTAGACTGATGAACAAAGACGATAGGGCGCCAGGAGAGTGTATGAGAATTCGTATTATTGGATCTTGTGGGAGTGGGAAATCAACATTAGCCAAAGAATTATCTGATAAGTACGGTATTCCTTCTTATGAATTAGACAATCTCATATGGGACAGAAGTGCCGAAAATCTGAGATATCCTGAAAGCGTAAGGGATGACTCCATCCAATCTATTGTCAGTTCAGATGCTTGGATCATAGAAGGAGTGCAGTACAAAGATTGGACTTTAAAATCCATACAAGAAGCGGATTTGATTTTTGTATTAAATCCAAATGTTTTCATCAGAGATTATCGAATTATAAAGAGGTTTGTACTGTCCAGAGTTGGTTTGCAACCGTGGAATTACAAGCAGTCATTCAAGAATTTATGCCAGATGATTGTGAAGTGGAACCATCAATATAATATAGTTGCAGCCATAGATTTGATCAATGAAAACAGCAAGACAGCAATGATCACTAAAAATAAAAAACAAGTTATACAGTTGATTGAACATCATTTGGAAGTGGTAGTGAATGAGAGTGAAAAAGAACGTTACGGGTAATCAAGGAGTACCGAAAGAGGAGATATAGTGAGAGATATAAAAATTCAACCAGTCACACGAGAGAAGGTTTAAACATTGAATAGCATGAATCATGAGGATGAATTACTAATCGTATTTGATGATAATGAAGAAGACTATAAAAAAGTTTGTAATAACTTATATAACTATAATCTTAAAGAAACCAATGGGTTATTAACTAAACCTGGAAGAAGTATTAATTTGTTTTTGAGAGATAAGACAGGTAAGGCAGTCGGTGGGATTTTCTGTGCTACATATTGTGAGACGTTATATATCGACAACTTTTGGATAGATGAAGAACACAGAAAGAAAGGGTATGGAAAATATTTGATTATGAAAGCAGAAAGCATGGCTTCTCAATTAGGATGTAAGCTTTCACACACGAGTACATTTTCTTATCAATCTCCGGAATTCTATCAAAATATGGGCTATAACGTGTTTGGAATAATTGATGAATATCCTGATGGGATCATTCAATATTTTTTGAAGAAAAGATTATAGGACCAGTATATGGAAAAACAAAAGGATGGCAGAAAGTATGCGGAGCCATGGGAGGTATCTTTATCACTGAATTCTATGATCTCGAAAGAGAGATAAAAAGAAATAAAGCGGAGAGCTGTATTATATACCAAGAAAACTCAATTCAATATGAATATTATCGAAATCGAAAAACGAAAGATAAACAACATAAAGTGAATTCAATCACCAAAAGCATTCTTTCTGCATTGGTTGGAATAGCTATAGAACAGGGCTACATAGAGCATGAAGATATTCCAATTGTGAATTATTTTAACAATCTGGATGACACCAAAAAGGGGATTACGATTAAGCATCTATTAACGATGTCCTCAGGCCTGCACTATCCGGGGAATGAAGCGATGATTCCATCTAAGAATTGGACTAAATTTGTTCTTGAGCAGCCTGTTGAATTCCAACCTGGAATCCAAATGAAATATAATTGCGGGAGTTCGCATCTACTTAGCGCCATACTGCAGAGGGCGACTGGTATGAACACAGCGGAATTTGCTAAAAAGCACTTATTTGCACCACTAGGCATTAACGATTTCCATTGGTATCTGGATACGCAAGGGATTGCCATAGGTGGTTTTGGTTTGCGAATGAAGATCGAAGATATGTTGAAGTTTGGCATACTGTACGCTCAGAATGGAAGGTGGAATTCGAAACAACTCGTCCCTGCTGACTGGATTGCTAGAAGTGTAAGTCCTTCTCTTACTTCCGAAACCTTATATGGATACCACTGGCGCATAATGAAAAATAAGAAGGAAACAGAACACCCTGAAAATAAAACGTTTTATGCTATGGGTATGGGTGGCGGAAGAGGGCAATACATATTTGTTAACCAAGAAGGGGAATTGGTTGCGGTAATTACAACGATTATATCCGATGATAGCTTGTTACCACTTCAATGGTTTGACAATTATATATTGAAAGAATAGTTGTTTATAGGAGGGACAGCAATGACCATGATAACGTATAGAACGTTGACCCTTGAAGATGTGAACCAGTTACGGGAAATAGATCGTTCGGAACATATTGATCTCATATATGAAATGAGAGAGAGCGGATTGGTTGAGCTAGAACAAGATCATGAGTGCTCAAACTGGGATGCAAAGCTTTTGGAAGAGATTCAAAATCGATATGTCTATGAATTAGAACAAGGCGGCATGGCATATGGTGCTTTTGCTGGCGATCGATTAATCGGATTCGGAGTACTGGCACATCAATACAGAGGCAGAAGACGTAATCAACTACAGATTGACTTGATGTATGTCTCGCGCACCTACAGAAGACAAGGGGTTGGAAAACATATTCTGAGCCAGTTAAGTGAAGAGGCTAAGAAACGTGGAGCTCAGTATCTGTATATTTCCTCCACAGAGACGAGATCGGCGGTATCCTTTTACAGAAGCCAGGGAAGTCAGATTGCAAGCGAGATTGATCCAGAACTCTACGACAAAGAGCCGAAAGATATACACATGATAAAGGAGCTGGGCACATGACAACGGTTGGTATACTCGGAACCATTCATAATCCAGAACTGAGGGAGCGATATCATTGTTCTCTTTCACTTTACCAGGATGTGATTCATGAGTTTAAACCGGATATGATTTGCGGTGAAGTTCATCCACAGAGCTGGTTGAGGTATCTGAAGGATAAAAATGATAGAGGATACTGGGGAGAACCGGCCAGTGAGTATTGGGATTTGGTATTCCCTTTGTGTGAAGAGCAGGACATCACATTTGTCCCTATAGATTGGTATGAATTAGATGTGTGGAATGCCTTTGATCCATTTAACGGCTATTCGAGCGAGGAACGCAAAGAACTTGAACAACGGGATGATCATTGGTTTGCGGAGCAAATGGAGACGTCTCGGTTTGGCAAAATTCCTTTTAATTCAAAGGAATTCGATTGCGTAACCAAACAAAAATATGAATGGTTGCATCAGGTAAACCCGAAGGCACAGAACTTTCGCTGGGTTGTGCGTAATCAAATTATGATTCAAAGAGTCAAAAATACAACTGAAGCTCATCTAGGCAAAAGAATCCTCTGTATTATTGGAGCCGATCACAATTACATCTTCCAAGAAGAGCTGATGAAAGAACCTGTTGAATTGCTGTATCCATTACGGTGAACAAACCGTTGGTAGATTTCCAGATGAAACTTATGATTTAAGGAGCATTACATGCGCAAAAAAATACGTAAGATACTCAAGTACAGCATATTGAGTATGATTTTAATGGTCATAGTAGCTCTGATATTTCCCACATGGACACCCAAAATTAAAGGTGAAAACAGCATCAGCATGTTAGAGCAGGTCGAAATTAACGGTACAGGACATGAAGTCATGATTAGGGGGGGGGATCGGAGTAACCCTATCCTGATTTTTGTGCATGGTGGGCCTGGATGCTCTGAGATTCCTTACGTTAGGAAGTATCAACAGGAGCTTGAACAACACTTCACTGTGGTGCATTATGATCAACGTGGGAGTGGAAAGTCCTATCACTTTTCTGAAGATTACTCGAATCTGACAACAGATGTATTAGTAGATGATTTGTTAGCGTTAAGGAATTATGTAACTGAGGAGTTAGGTCAAGAGAAGGTTATATTAATCGGTCATTCATTTGGTACATACATTGGGATGAAAGCTGCGGCTAAAGCACCCACTCAGTTTCACGCTTATATCGGCATTGGACAGATGGCTAATACGCTTCAGAGCGAACTGGAAAGTTTGGAGTACACGTACGAACAAGCGAAACAAGCCGGTAATGCAGAGGACGTTAAAAAACTGGAGCTAGTTCGGGGCTCGATTGAGCAAGGAAAGGAACTTACCCTAGAATTCTTTTGCAAAAGTACGGTGGTGCAGCCAGACTCATCCATGAGAATAGCGATTATATTTCAGGATTCCTTTTCAATCCCGAATATAATGGGCTGGATATGATTCGCTTTTATACAGGGGTGCTGAGTTTACAAGAAATCTTACTGAGAGAAGCATTGGATCAAAATTTACCCGAAATTGTTGATCATCTTGAGATTCCTACCTATTTTGTGATGGGTAAATATGATTATATGACCACTGCGAATGCAGCACGTGATTATTTCGACGGATTCGATGCACCGATCAAAGAATTCGTTGTATTCAACGAATCGGCACATTACCCACAGTTTGAGGAAAAAGAAAAATTCGCTGATTGGTTACAAGAGTTATTCTAAGATGCCTTGAGAGGAGCAGATCCTATTGTTAGGTCAATTCATTGAGCTTGAAGAAGAGAGTGATGAGCGTTATCGGTGCTACATCCTGCAAAATGCAGTTCAAATATTTAATCATTCCATTCAGGATGATGATCTAAATGACGTCCGAATATATGTGTCCACAGATATGCAACCAAATTCGCTTGCTAATGAAATAAAGTCCTACGTTACATGGTTTTCAACTTGTGAGACTGTATTTCGAGAATATTATGAGAATGAACTTCATGAAAAGGTACATAAGGATTGGTTTAATGAAATTGAGGTGTACCGTGTAGATATCACATTTAACAGTATAGCGGATTATGGAGCAACAATTGCTTGCGGAGACAATATCCTGCATGATCACATCATGATTGTTGATTTTGATAGAGAGCGAATCCAAGCCATCAACTTAAATGGTTAAATGGAGGATTTTGTAACAAATACTCAAAAAACAGGAGAAAGATAGTGCTTTATTTTCCAAAAAATGTGTTATTATGTTGTGGGTAGACGAATATTTCTTTTGTTTGATCGATAGAGAGGAGGGTGTGGATTCTCGAATCATTCAATCTGTATAAATAGATTAACCGCACTGCTTGCAGAAAAAATAAGATAAGCGGAGGTATGGTTATGTTCAAAAAATGGAAGAAGTTTGGCATCAGTAGCTTGGCGCTTGTATTACTGGCTACGGTGGCCTTTACCGGATGGAGCGCTAAGGCGTCTGCAGCGGACGCTTCACAAATTGTGGCTGAGATGGGTGCAGGATGGAATCTGGGCAATCAGCTGGAAGCAGCGGTGAACGGCACACCGAATGAAACTGCATGGGGCAATCCTACAGTGACTCCAGAGTTGATCAAAAAGGTGAAAGCAGCAGGCTTCAAGTCCATTCGTATTCCCGTTTCCTATTTGAATAATATTGGAAGCGCTCCCAATTATACAATTAATGCGGCATGGCTGAATCGAATTCAGCAAGTGGTGGATTATGCGTACAATGAAGGCCTGTATGTCATTATCAATATTCATGGCGATGGGTACAATTCAGTCCAAGGTGGATGGCTGCTCGTGAATGGTGGCAATCAGACTGCCATTAAGGAAAAGTATAAAAAGGTGTGGCAGCAGATTGCCACCAAGTTTAGCAACTACAATGACCGTCTTATTTTCGAATCCATGAACGAAGTGTTCGATGGTAACTATGGTAACCCGAACTCTGCGTATTACGCTAATCTGAACGCCTATAATCAAATCTTCGTGGATACGGTTCGTCAGACTGGAGGGAACAACAGTGCCAGATGGCTGCTAATTCCGGGCTGGAACACCAATATTGACTTCACTGTGGGTAATTACGGCTTCGCGCTCCCGACAGATAATTTCAGATCTTCCGCCATTCCTAGTTCACAGAAGAGAATCATGATCTCGGCACACTATTATTCTCCATGGGATTTTGCAGGTGAGGAAAACGGTAATATCACGCAATGGGGGGCAACGGCTACGAATCCTTCCAAAAAGTCTACTTGGGGACAAGAAGATTATCTGGAATCGCAGTTCAAGTCCATGTACGATAAATTTGTGACTCAAGGCTATCCTGTAGTGATTGGTGAGTTCGGTTCCATTGATAAAACGTCCTATGATTCCAGCAACAATGTATATCGTGCTGCATATGCAAAAGCAGTTACAGCAAAAGCGAAGAAATACAAAATGGTTCCTGTTTATTGGGACAATGGACACAATGGTCAACATGGATTCGCATTATTTAACCGTTCGAACAATACCGTGACGCAGCAAAACATCATTAATGCAATCATGCAAGGTATGCAATAATAGACTGTCTATCCTTATCCGTGCAAACGGCGTATTCCCGCAAAAGGGACACGCCGTTTTTTTGCGCTATCCGGAAATGAGATGAACAACATTTGCCAATGCATTTTACATAAGCCATATACAGAATTCATTAAATACCACAATACCTTTTATATACTTAATTTGCTTGATATAGCGGACTAAAAGGACTAGGTGGTAGACAGAATGTTAAAAAAACGTGATTTGCAGGAATGCCATTCACTGTACAGCTTAATGATGGACCCCGCAGTTTTTCCCTACGTTCGTTATGCATGCCAATCGTATGAGGAATATCTATTCCTGACCAAACAATTAATGGCTGAAGAAGAACAAAAAACGGTGATTTCTCGAACGATTTTGAATGAAGCAGGCCAGCCCATTGGTACGATTGATCTATATCACATCGAGCACCAAAGAGGATTCTTAGCCACATGGATTGGATCGCCGTATTTTGGGAATGGGTATAGTCAAAAAGCGAAATCAGCCTTCTTCATTGAATTGTTTCTGGAACATGCGATTGAGACGGTATTTATGAAGATACGCAAGCAAAATGTAAGGTCCAGAAAAGCGGTAGAAAAACTGTCTTATGTGAAATTAGCTAATGATGTCTATCCCGATGTATATCAACGGATCAATGCCAAGGAGCAAATCTATGATCTGTATCATGTAGAACGGTCAGTCTTTTTTGAAAATAGTATGGATCTGCACCATGAAGTGGCTACGTAACATATTGTGAGAGCAGACAACAGCGCCGTCAGTGATGACGACGCTATTTGTTATGATGATACTAGAACAGGCCCGTTGATATAAAATGCAGGAATATGGAATAGAAAATCGAAAGACATTAAGTAGAGAAACTCATAAAATAGTGGACGGATCAAGAAGGAGGCATGAAATGAATAATATCAACAAGATCTTGGGTGTAATCCTCATGCTTGGCAGTGTGTTCATTTCGACAATGGAGAGAATTTCAATACGAGTATCTGTCGCTATAGTAGAAGCAGGATATGCTTCAGGAGGGACTAACGTACCCCAGTTTGCTCAGACGAACGAGCATCCAACAGGTTTACTCGTATACTTCATGTTCTTTGTTGGATTCATACTATTGGTTGCGGGATTCCCGGGGAGTTATAAGAAAAATCGTAATCATGGGCATAGCAAGGAAGTTTAGCTTGAGGAGGGATGAAAGTGTCCGAACAGGAGGAAGCGTTATCGGGAGGTAATGTGAATCAGGTTGTCAGAATAGGTGAGACGGTTCGCCGGTATGCCAAACCCAATCCATATGTGCATGAACTGCTTTTATATCTCGAAAAAGTTGGTTATAACCACGCTCCTCGATTTCTCGGAATAGATGAACAGGGGAGAGAAGTACTTTCTTACCTTGAAGGAATCGTTCCGGGCAATGACTATCCTGAGATAGAAGAGTATATGTGGTCAGACGAATCTTTAATGGGTGTTGCTAAATTGTTGAGAAGTTACCATGATGCGACTGTAGGATTTACAACCACATCAGAATCAACGAACAGATATCCAGGCGTAACTGAAGATGAAGTTGTATGTCATAATGATTTTGCGCCGTATAATATGGTGTACAGGGACGGCCGTCCTCAAGGAATGATTGATTTTGATATGGCAGGTCCGGGTCCTCGTCTGTGGGATATCGCCTATGCCTTGTATACGTCCGTTCCACTCGCAGATTTCTCACCAAAGATGGATGGAAAGGGTGTTATGCCTTACTCTAGCCAGGCGCATGGATCTGTTCGTAAAGAACGCATTACATTATTTATGAACACGTATGGACTGAGTGTGCCGACAGACCTGAGGGAATGGGTTATATCACGCATTCGTTTTATGTGTGAAACACTATCTGATCGTGCAGCTGCCGGGGAACAAGCTTTTATAAAAATGGTAGAAGAAGGTCATCTCGCACACTATGAGAAAGAGCTTATCTTTCTGGAAAAGCATTTTGAGGATTGGACTTAATTAAGGAGTGATCCCTTCAATGTACAAACTTAAAACAACAATAACAGACCAAAGTGTCATTGAATTCATTGAACAGATCGAGCATGCAAAGAAACGTGAAGACGCTTATCAATTATTGGATATCTTCACAGAGACGACAGGTTATGATGCAAAAATGTGGGGACCAAGTATTATTGGATTCGGTGCATATCATTACAGATATGAATCGGGTCACGAAGGAGATGCACCACTAGTGGGCTTCTCGCCACGAAAGGCGAAGATCAGTTTGTATTTTGCCACAGGGGATAGCGAGCGGGGAGAACTGTTGAAAGACTTTGGAAAACATACGACTGGGAAAGCATGTGTGTACATCAACAAGGTTGCGGATATTCATGTGGATGTGTTGAAAGCACTAATCGTGCAGTCTGTTGAGTTCTTAAAAGAAACCTATCCAGATCAATAACTCTGCACGCTACCAACAAGTACTGAATCACTGGAGAAAATAAACTGCGCCCCTCCATCACCATAAACGTTATAACGCTTAAACAGGCTGTCTTGAAGATCAAGACAACCTGTTTTTTTTGCTTGCAGTTCTCGTTCAGGAGTGGAGACTCTTATACATATGACATGTGTGATCCGTACTGTAAATATCCATCGTATATGTTGAGCAGGGCCATAATCAGCTATCCAAACCTAATCTCCTACCGTGTAGTTTCCCCGTACGCCCGAATCTCGATCAACTCCGCATACCTGCTGCCATTGGTGGAATCGATGATTACTCTAAGCGCCTGCACATACACAGGTGTATCCAAGGAATGGATGACTTTTCTTCTGCGGTTTTCCGATACGTTTATAATCTCGACCCACTCACCAGACTGATTCGATACTTCCACTCGATAATCGCGCACAAGTTCAGGCATGACGCGGAATGTGGTGTGATGGTGATGCAGATTAACCAGATCCTCGTTCACATCATCATTGAACGTCAAGTGCAGTTCAGCCAAGGTCTGTGGATCTTCCCACGACAGTTGAACCCATTCTGGTCTGCCAGACTGCATCGGCTGCGACATCCACTGCTGCGGGCCACCAAAGGGGCGATGGTAACCGTTGATCGTGTTGTCCGCTGAGTAGGCCGTGGTCTCAGAGAGGGTACGACAGCAGAAGGGTTGACGTGCCAACCCTTGCATGGACCATAATACGACAGGCTGATCCGTGGCGTGGTCCTCCAGATTTTTGGACACATGGTTTTCTTCCGTTTTGAAGAAGATCAGCACCCCGCAGTGTGCTTCTGTCGAATGGTAGAGTGAGACGGCTTTATTAGAGCGGATGATAATAAAAGCATTCTGCGGTTCTTCCGGTCGCCATTCAAGCGGAAGGTTCACCCACTGCGCGGTTCCCGCCGTAACGTTAACGGTTGCCGTGACTTGTAACGAATGCGGGACGTAATTCTCCTTACGTCCCGTATCCCACAGCTCCACCGTCAACGCGGTATCGCTGGATGCATCCAGCAGCAGCTCCAGGCCGCTGAGCATTGGATGCACAGGCAGCAGCAGGGCCACATCCGTACCTAGCGGGTACGTCTCACCAGGCTGCTCCAGAGCGATGCCCGTCAGCGTGCTGGAGGCTGTAGCCTTGGCACGCCGGGCCAGATCCAACTCATCGTGGCTGCGCACCCCGATGATGGATGCGTCCTGCCGCAGCAATGTCTGCTGCAGCACCGCAAGATGCCGCGCGTGCAGCTCGCGCGGCGACACCCCCATGGCCGCGCAGAGCGCCGCGCCTGTACCCGCGGCTTCGCCGATGACCGCGCATGTCGCCATGACGCGGGTTGTGCCGAAGGCGACATGCGATGCACTGATGTCGCGTCCGGCCATGAGCATATTCCGCACATTCGCGGAATACAGCGAGCGGAACGGCACGTGATATACGCCATCGGCATGCATATGCTTCGAACCGCTCGCTTCGGCGTACATGCCCTGCGGGGGATGCAGGTCGATGGACCAGCCGCCAAAGGCAACGGCATCCGGGAATTCCCGCTGGCCGATAATATCGTTCTGGGTGAGCACATAGTCACCCGTGAAGCGGCGGTACTCCCTTTTGCCAGGTAGCGAACCGATCCACTCCAGCGTCATCTGCTCTGCATCGAACTTGCCGGAATTCTTGATATAGTCCCAGATCCCATAGATCACGGACCACAGTTCATCACGGATCAGCTCATTGTCATGAACGGTGTCATGTTCACCGCCCCATTCAATCCACCAGTAATGACAACCGGAATCCCCGCTGCGAATGACCCGACGAATCGGAATGCTGGTCTGAGTGATATCCTTGGCAAAAGAAGGCGGGATATAACGGACAGGCGCACCAGCATCCTTGGTATAGAAGAGAAGTGTACTGCCGAGCGTGATCTGATCGGCTACCTCAGGTGCCCATTCTTCACCATATTCGCTGCGGGCTTCCCGGCCGAGCACAAACTTGGCACCAGCCAGAAAGCCAACAAGTCCATCGCCCGTACAGTCCAGATAGATCTGACTCTCAAATCGGATTTTGCGCTCAGAACCCATCATCCACCCGGTAACAGAGGTGATCATACGTTCCTCTCCATCTCCTGTGGCTTCTACTTCATGTACATCGGTATTCAGATACAGTCGAATGTTGGGTTCGGCTCGAACGGCTTCCAGAATGATCAAGTCCCAGAGATAGGGATTACCCTCCGGATTACGATACTGATTCTCTACAAACAATTCTCCCATGATGCCCGTCTCACGGGCATAGCGGTTAATCCCGTGGGCGGTAGCACCACAGACCCATACGCGTACTTCGCTGCTGGAATTGCCGCCGAGTACGGGGCGATTCTGCACCAGCGCGACCTGTTGGCCCAGTCGTGCCGCAGATATGGCTGCACACACACCAGCTAGCCCACCCCCGATGACGGTGATATCCGGTTTAACGAGTTCGTGCTTCATATGAACACCTCTCTCATTGAATATGGAGGAGCCTAAGCTCGTATTTCATATCTATAATTTCATATTAGTTCTATATATTTACTTTTCAAATACACTATATTATCATCGAGCATATACTTTATTTCATAACAAAGGCAGGTGTATCATGGACCTCATTAATCACATCTACTGGAAGAAGAAAGCTGAGTTTGCATTGGCAGAGGATATCTACGACGCTTGGGTGGTCTTTGCCGTTGAAGAGGGCGTATTTCGTTATGAGATTGGAGGGCATACAGGAGAGGCTGGTTTCGCTGATCTGGTGTTGTGTCCGCCCCACGTTCCTTTTCGCAGAGAGACCGTAACTCCGCTGACGTTTCACTATATACAGTTCCGTTGTAACTCCGCAGAGGATGAGGATCTTCTGCCGCCGATCGGAAAATCCCTGATTAATGATACGAAGCGGCTGGCTTCGACGTATGCTTATCTGCGACAGGCAAGCGAGGACAACGATGAGACTGGAGCAGAGTGGAAAACCCATCTGATGATGGACTTGTGGCAACTGTATCAATGGGAGCACAGACAGAGTAGATTGATGGAACGAAAGTTCACGGAAGACGCTCTGATGACTGAAGCGGCCGTGTTGTTGGAGGAGGGGGCAGGAGAGGCGGTCAGTCTCCGTGCAATGGCCGAACGTCTGGCGTTGAGTCCAGTTCAGCTTACCCGAAGGTTCCGGGAGGCTTTTCAAGAAACACCATCTGATTACCTGAAAGCGATCCGTCTCAAAAAGGCAAAAGCCTTGTTGGTGGATAGTCGTTTAACCCTAACGCAGATCGCGGAGAGATGTGGGTATGAGAACGGATTTTATCTGAGCCGCGTATTCTCGTCCACGGTGGGGATCAGCCCCTCGGAATACCGGAGACGACATCAAGTATGAAAAAAGGGTCCCATCCATCCATTTCTTTTTTACACGAATAGAACATATCTGTGCAATTCTCTTCAATGCAGACAACGGATATCACAAATCCATGCAAATCATTCGCCCCCGGCTGTAAATGGCAGGCAGGTGCTATAATGGGGTCATTAATTGTAGGGGAGCGAGCACTAAGGAATGAAGAAGCCAAATTGGAAGAGTTGGTTGCCACAGCGGCTCAGATACCGCCTGTTCGGTGCATTTGTGGTGTTGATTCTTTTGCCGTTCAGTGCATTAAATGTCTACAATTATCAGCAAATTGAATCGCTGGTCGAGCAGAAAATCAGTGAGCAGAGTCATGAGCAGCTAGTCCAGATGTATCGCTCTCTGGAGGACCAGATGAGCATTGCCTTCAAAACGCTCATTTTTCTGGAACAGGATTCCGCGGTAAGAAATGTGCTAACCTCCCCGGGCAGTCGTACGCCGCTTGAGAACAAGTCGCTGGTGGAAGAAAAGTTCAAGATGATCAACAACAGTTTCTTCCTATATAATCCTTCGGTGTACTTTACCTTGCTGGATTTTCATGATAGCGTTTACACTTCGTATTTGCCCAAAAAAGCACTAACGTATGGCCCCTATCTGGAACAATTCCGTGAGCGTCTGGGGGAAATAACCATTCCAAAAGGCGGTGCGGATTCACACTCGCTTCAACCGGAAGAACTCTTCTATCGCTGGGATGCACGGGATTCCAACCCTGTGCTCAGAGAGTTATCCTCCAGCCCATATCTCTTGTCGCTGTATGCTTATATGAAAGATAGCGGCGGCAAGCGATACGGGCTGGCACGAATTAGCATCGATTATTCCTACTGGTTCCAGACCATGCTGAAGGATTCACAGAGTAGCCAGGAGTATTATCTTATTACAGGGAGTGGGGAGACCATTGCCCGTTCATCCAAAACTGCCGCCCTCTCCCCTGAGGTTACGGCTGAAATAGCTCTCCATCCGGCAGAGGCTTATCTAACCGATCCAGCTTCGGATACGCTGATTAACTACGTGTACATCGAATCATTGGACTGGTATATGGTGAATCGGATTCCGCTCTCGATTCTCTTTACAGAGATATCTGAACTGAAACAGCGTTATTTTCTAACTTTTTTTGGGTTCACAGGGGCATTTGTACTCATGGCTTTTATGATCTCGGCGACGTTCACGCGCCCTTTGTCGCATCTACAGAAACAGATGAAGGAGGTCGTCCGCAAAAACCTCAAGATTCGCATTCCTGAGGGCCACAGCCGTGGCGAAGTGCTGGAACTGACCCGTACATTTAATACGATGCTGGACGATGCCAATCAGATGATTGCCAGACTCAAGACGGAGGAACGACAGAAGGAAGCGGTACATTTTCATATGCTCCTGGCTCAGATGAATCCGCACTTTCTCCTGAATACGTTGAATACAATGAAATGGAGTGCGATACGCAGCGGGAATGAGGAGATCTCCGAGATGTGTGTTTCCTTGGGTAAATTACTGGAGGTCAGCCTGAATTCACAGGTCGAATTGGTATACCTGAAGGATGAGATCGAGTTGGTTCAAGCTTATCTTCATATCCAGCGGATTCGTTACCGCGATAGTTTCGAGGTGACTTGTGAATTTGACGATAAGTTGGAGTTTGCGCTGGTGCCCAAGCTGAGCTTGCAGCCACTGGTGGAGAATGCCATTCACCACGGTGTTGGGCCACTGGAGCAGCTTGGGCAGATCCGTATCAGCATTTATAGGCAAGACACAGGAACACTGATGCTGGAGGTGGCAGACAACGGAATCGGAATGGAGGAATCCCGGCGTTTGCAAGTGACCCGGACGCGTCCGGAGATCGGTCTGTCCAACCTCAGGGAACGATTGCGGTTATTGTTCAAAGGTCAAAGTAAACTTGAAGTGATCGATACCAAACCTGGGACATTAGTGAGGTTCAGCATTCCTTTTTTATTGTCGACGCCTTATGTACAGAAGCGGTCTGACTAGCCGACTGGAGAGGGGAATCTGGCATGTGGAAAGTATTACTTGTAGAGGATGAGGTATTCGTACGAGAGTCGGTGCGAGAGATTATTTCGTGGGAAGAGCTGGGCTTCACGGTCATCGGAGAATCCGGTAATGGGACCGAAGCGCTGGCAATGATCATACGGGATACACCGGATCTGGTACTGACTGATATTGTCATGCCGGGTATGGATGGTCTTGAATTACTCAAACAGACCCGCCAAGCCGGGTTGAAAACCAAGTTTGTCATGCTCACCTGTATGGGGGAGTTCGAATATGTACGTCGTGCGATGGAATACGGAGCTTCCAATTATATTCTGAAGCTGTCGATGAGTGTGAATTCACTGCGTGATACACTTCGTAAAGTAAGTGCGGAACTTGGTGCTTCGGCGGAAGTCCGAACGGAGGCAGACCATCATGAAGTGCCATCTCCACCTCCGCTAATCACATCAACGCCGATTTCGGCTACTTCTCTTACGGTCTCTTCCGCGACAGCGTCTGAGACTGATCTTCTGTTCACGCCTGTTCGTGAGCCGGTTGTGAAGCACCCGGAGATTAGCAAAATTATCGAGTACATCGGGCAGCATTACGATCAGGACATTACCGTCAAATCCATGTCACGATATGTGATGATGGGAGAGAATTATGTGAGTGCTTTGTTTAAAAAGAAAACCGGCCATACCCTGATTCACTACTTGCATGGGGTACGGATGGAGAAAGCGGCTGAATACTTGCGTGAGACGGATCTTCCTGTACAGGAGATTGGTTACCGCGTGGGATTCGGAAGTGATAATTATTTCATCAAAATATTCAAGCGTTGGACCGGTTGCACGCCCAGCCAATATCGCCATCGTTCGTGACTCACAGGATGAGTAGAAGGAATATGTGTACGGAGTGCTCAGGCAAACACAATTAAATCCGTATTTTTGTTCAATTCGAATCATGGATATGTGTCTTATGAACCCAGCAAGGTCCCTGCTACGATGTAACGGAAGGTACACTTCAATTCAGGGAGGTCATGTGACCAGATGAGAATCAAAAAAGGATTAACGGGATTAATCGTAGGTGCGCTGATGCTGGGCTTGCTTGCCGGCTGTGTAGGTAAAAATGAGACGACCGGTGGAGATAACGGAGGTGGAGCGGCAGAGGGAAAAGTGAAGCTCACCATGTGGGGCGCTGTGCCGCCTGAGAATGGTCCACAGGAAGTGGTGGATACCTGGAATGCGGAGCATCCTGATATTCAGGTGGAATATGTGCGGTTTGTGAATGACGATGATGGCAACCTGAAGCTGGATACGGCGCTGTCCACCGGGCAGAACGTTGACCTGTACGTCAACTATACCCTTACAAATCTGGATAAACGCATCAAGGGCGGGACAGCACTGGATCTGGGTGAGTTCACTGATTACAACATTGATGAGAAGATGGGTGAAGATGCGGCTTCCTGGAAAGTGGACGGAAAATATTACGGGATGCCGACCAAGAAAAACGCTGCCTTCTTCGCTTTAAATATGAAAGCGCTTGATCAGGCCGGACTGAGTGTGCCGACAGCCTGGACATGGGATGAAGCCCGTGAATATGCACTCAAACTGAAGACGGCTGGCTTCAAGTACGGATTGGTGCAGCATACCGCTTCCTATGTAGACCCGCTCGATTCCGTTCTGGTGAAGAACGGTTATGTTAAGGCAGACGGCACTTCAAACCTCGATGATCCGCTCGTTACCAAATGGCTGGAGACGTTGAACGGAATGATGAAAGAGGACGCTACTACGCCTCCACTCGGTGAGCAGCTGACTTCCAAAATGCCGGTGGAAAACATGTTCCTTGGCGGTGAGTCTGCCATGATTAATATCGGCGAATGGCTGATCCGCACATCCAACAATATGACCGAGTTCCCGCGGGATTGGAAAATCGCCTTTGCCCCTGTACCGAGACTGGCTGCACAAGAAGCAGATATGGTGAAGAGTGGAGGACTCGGTGACTTTATTGCGATCAATTCCAAGTCGAAAAATAAAGAAGCCGCATGGGAGTTCCTGAAATGGTACGCCGATGGAGGAATGATGCCGATGGCTGCTGGTGGACGTTTGCCTTCCTCCAATGCGGTCGATCAACAGACTGCCATCGATCATCTGCTGGGTGATTATGCCGATTCCTATGACAAGGAGTCTCTGGAATTCGTGTTGTATGGTGATGAGACACCTACGTTTGTCCGCAGCATTGCGCAAGAGGTGGTCGACTTGCGTGCACAGGAGTATGAAAAGTTCTTCCTTGGTAACCAGACTGCCGAAGTTACGGTTCAGAACATGGTCAAACGCCATAATGACTGGCTGAAGCAGAATCAATAGATTGTAAGTGCTGCACCAAGAGCGAAGGTCGTCCCTTATGGGATGGCTTTTTCTATATAAGCAATAGAACAATTCCATGTTGTTTCCCCCCAAAAAAGGCACTGCCGAAATACATATATCTGTGATATCAGGTACAGGGTTATGTTCCTTAAATGTTAGAGGACATCTTGTTATGCTTAATTCCAGAACAGATGTTAAGGAGTGGGGGAGCATATGCATAAATCCTGGATGAAACGGCAGAGCAGGCTCGGGTATCTGTTTATTGGGCCCAATATGATTGGCGTGCTGTTGTTTTTTATTATACCAGCTGTCTATTCGTTCTATCTCATGTTCACCGATTACAAATTCATGAGCCCGGAGACGAATTTCGTCGGATTGGATAACATTCGCCGAATGATGAATGATGATCTGTTTGGGGTGGCGCTGCGAAATACATTTGTATTTCTGTTAGCGGTTCCTGTATCGATGGGGTTGGCTTTTATCGTGGCGGTGGCGCTGAACAAGTCGGTGTATTGGCAAAAAACGCTGCGTGCTCTCTATTTCATGCCCTATATCACCAGCGGCGTTGCCATCGCCTTTGTCTGGATGCTGTTATTCCAGCCAACGTCGGGGCCGATTAACGGTTTCTTGCGCGGGATCGGTATAACGAACCCACCGGGCTGGTTATCGACAACTGAATGGTCCATGTATGCGATTGATATCATCTGGATCTGGTTCATGCTGGGTTACAACATGATTATTTATCTGGCCGCCTTGCAGGAAATCCCGGAGGAATTGGTTGAGGCTGCACGGATTGATGGAGCCCGTCCTTGGCAGACGATACGCCAAGTGATCTGGCCGCTTGTGAGCCCGACTACCTTTTTGCTGCTGATTACCGGGCTGATTATGACCATCAAGAACTTTGGTATCATTCAAGCGATTACCCAGGGTGGGCCGGGGAACAGTACAACCGTCCTGTCGCTGTTTATCTACCAGAATGCCTTCCGCTACTACGAGATGGGATACGCTGCTGCCATTAGCTGGGCGCTCTTTGCCATTATTATGGTCTTCACTGTATTGCAATGGCTCGGTCAGAAACGTTGGGTTCACTACTAAGGAGGGGAGGGATCGTTATGGAAAAACGAAATGCCACGAGCGCAAAGCCCACAGCTCCGCATTCACCTATAGTTCGCATGGAGTCCTTGACCCAGATTCGAAAAATCATATTGACACTTCTGATGTCCGGTTTTGCCTTGCTGATGATTATGCCGTTCATCTGGATGATCAGCACATCGTTCAAATCTCCTGCGGACGTATTCACCTATCCCATCCAGTGGATACCCTCCAGCCTGAACTGGGAGCATCATATCAAGGTCTGGAGCGGAGCGGATACTTTTGCGACATATTATCTGAACTCGTTGAAAATATCGCTAATTAGCACGGTTGGAGCTGTATTTCTCTCAGCTTTTGCAGCCTACGGCTTCGCACGGATTCAATTCAAAGGTCGGGAGACATTGTTCCTGATCTATCTCTCGATGATGATGGTGCCTCCGCAGGTGCTCTTTGTACCGAAGTTCCTGATGTTTGAGTGGGTCGGCATATATAACACACATTGGGCATTGATTCTGCCCGGAATGTTCACGATCTTTGGGGTGTTTATGCTGCGGCAATTCTTCCTGTCGGTGCCTTCAGAGATCTCGGAAGCGGCGTTCATCGACGGTGCGGGTCACCTGCGCATATTCTTCAGGTTGATTCTGCCCTTGGCGAAGCCTGCACTGGCTACACTGGCCATTATTGATTTCTCTTGGCACTGGAATGACTATGAGAATGCCCTTGTGTTCCTGATCGACAAAGACCTGTACACCGTGCCGCTCGGACTGCAGAACTTTATTCTGGAGAATAATGTGGATTACAACGGCATGATGGCCGCTGCCACGGCAGGCATTATTCCGATGATCATCGTTTTCCTCGTGGGTCAGCATTATATTATCCAGGGCGTGGCCGGAAGTGCCGTGAAGGGCTGAAGCTGCTGTCACTGTGATCCCATAAAATAACCCTTTTGCTGAACGAAGAGATTTTCGCGGCAGGAGGGTTTTCTGTTTAGAAGCAGAGTAACTTATCTTCCCCAATACAATAGGGCTAACTTCGTATATAATATAAAATCATATGATTCTGTATGACTACATAACTATCGCGAGGTGCACTAGACTTATGCCAACCATCTATGACTTTACCGTAACCAGAACCAGTGGAGAGCGTTTCCCACTCTATCAATATGAAGGAAAGCCTGTGCTCATCGTAAACACTGCAAGTAAATGTAAGTATACGCACCAGTTCGATGACATGCAGAAGCTGTATGATCAGTACAAGGATCAAGGGCTTCAGATTATTGGTTTCCCGTGTAACCAGTTTGCAGAGCAAGAGCCAGGAAGCAGTTCGGAAGCGGAGTCCTTCTGTCAGATTAATTATGGTGTGAAATTTCCGATGTTCTCTAAGCTGGATGTGAATGGAGAAGCGGCGCACCCGCTCTACGACTTTTTGAAAAGATCAGGGCCTTTTACTGGCTTTGATGAAACAGATATACAGGCCAAATTATTGAAATTAATGGTGGCTGAAAAGGCACCGGAATGGTTACATGGCGATGCAATCAAATGGAATTTCACAAAATTCCTGATTGATGCAGAGGGTCGTGTGGTCAGACGCTTCGAACCTATCGACTCCATCGACGAGATTCAAGAGAGTATTAAACAGCTTCTATAATTTCACTTTCATATATCCTACAGGGGCATGACACAAATCGTTTCCCTCTTCCGAACAGGAGGTGCATGAATGTGCCGAGCATGATGCAATTTAGTGCTTCACTGGAGTATAGTTACCGATCCACCAGCACGTATAACCCAGGCAAGTCAGATGGATTCCATTCACATCCACATTATGAGATTTATTATTTTCATGATGGAGAATGTACCTATATCATAGGAGACCGGGTATATAACCTGGAGCCGGGTGATCTGGTGCTGATGCATGGCTTGACTCTTCATCGACCGCATCCGAAACCCGGCAGTGCTTATGAGCGAAGCACATTGCATTTTGATCCGTCTGCCATTCGCAGCAGCCTGCATCCGGATCGCATGGTTGAGGTGCTGAAGCCGTTTGAAGAACTTAGAAATTGCCGGGTCAATCTTACGGGAGATACCCGCTCTGAATTCGAAGCGCTATTACACGATCTTCATCGACTGTCTCAAAGTAAGAGCAGTTACAGGCAGGAGCGCATGAATGTGCGGCTGTGTGATCTGTTGTATTTTGTAGCTGAGATCTGTCAGGGCGATGTCGAAGAACACCTTCCATCATCGGAGAGGGAACGGCATGTGCAGCACATTATCCGTTATGTCGATACCCACTATATGAAAGACATTGGTCTGGATGATTTGGCACTGGAATTGCATTTGTCCAAACCATATTTGGCAGGTATGTTTAAGGAAATGACAGGTTTGACGATATTCAAATATCTGTATGACCGCCGTATCAATCAGGCGAAGCTTTTGTTTCAGTTCCAGCCTGAGATCACCGTGACAGAAGCAAGTCGATTGTCCGGTTTCAAACGTCTTTCGCATTTTAGTCGGATGTTCAAACAAAGTGTGGGATGTTCGCCTGATCTGTACCGTACCCAATTGCATCGCCAATCATAGAAGCCCTCTGTGAGCTGACCAGCTTGTCTGGTCGGCTCTTTTTGTTGATTTTCGTTTGAGGAGTGCATACCACTGTGTTTAGAGGACACGCAGAACAGGTAAAGAAAGGTAATGAACCCAGAGGAGGCGAATATGAATGAAACAGCGCACACCGGATCAGAATAACAACGATAACCATACAAAACGTTTCCAGGACAATCCCGAGCAGTATCAAACGGAGAAGAAAAGTTTGCTGGACATGCATGAGGAAGAACAGACTGTAGACCCGATTCCAATGGAAGACCTGAACATGGAAGCACAGGAAGAGAAGAATAAGGATCAGACGAAGAGTAACTCGTCTACGGAAGAAAAATACCGGGCTGATTATCGCAAGAATACGAACGAAGAATAGTCTCATTGCAGTTTTGAACAATAAAGGTTCAAGTGTTTTCGATGAATGTATATTTAGTGAAAATAAATTAGTTTGTTGACTAATGTATGTTACTATATTATAGTTACTATGTTGGCAAATGAAAAAGACTATTTTGGGAGGCGAATAAGAATGACTACTTTTTTTGATGCGTTGAAAAACAGAAGATCTTATTACGGAATCAGCAAGGAATCTACAATTTCGGATGCTAAAATCCAGGAAATCGTAGAAGAAGCGGTGAAATATACACCAACGTCCTTCAACTCACAAACATCCCGTGCGGTTGTATTGCTCGGTGAACAACATGATAAATTGTGGAATCACACAGAAGAAATTTTGCGTGAAGTGGTAGGCAATGAAGAAGCCTTCAAATCCACAGCAGAGAAAATGACTGGATTCCGCAGCGGATATGGTACGGTTCTCTTCTTCGAAGACAACAATGTGATCGCACAGCTTCAACAGAATTTTGCAGCTTATGCGGATAACTTCCCGATCTGGGCTAACCAATCCAACGGTATGTTGCAACTGGTGATCTGGACTGCTCTGGAACAAGAAGGTCTGGGTGCATCTTTGCAGCACTATAATCCGTTGATTGACGAGAAGTGAAGCAAGAATGGAACATTCCTGAGAACTGGAGATTGATCGCTCAGATGCCATTTGGTAAACCAACGGCAGCACCGGGTGAGAAAGAATTCCAACCGATTGAAGAGCGCGTAAAAGTACACAAGTAAGCTTCGCATTTCCCAACATTTAACCACATACGGCCTCGCTTCAATTTGATACGATGATAGTTGATCGTAATCCAATGAAGCGAGGCTTTTTGATGTGAATAATAGATTAAAAGACATAACGAACCAACGCATATGGAAAATGGCTTTATGCGGAATGTTAGCACTTGGATCGGTGGTTGGATACAGCAATACCATTCAAGCTGCAACCGTACAGCAACAGTTTCAGGATACTCGTACGAGTTATGCGAAGGATGCCATTACACATCTGGTGGACAAAGGTATTGCTGCAGGTACGTCAGAGACTACCTTTGAACCAAAGAAGGCCGTTACTCGTGCAGAGTTTGCGACGTTTGCGGTGAGATTGCTAGGTTTAAAGCCCGTTAAAAATAACATTAATCCTTATCAGGATATAAGCATGAATGCTTGGTATTACGGCAACGTTGCCGCCATGACGAATCTTTTTATTCTGGAGGGTAAGGGTCAGGGAACGTTCCAGCCTAATGCTTCCATTACGCGCGAAGAAGCGGCTGCCCTTCTTGTTCGCATGTTAAAACAACAACCCGTAGAGACCTCGCTCTTATCTTCAACGTATTTCGACGCAGCGGATATCTCGGACTGGGCACGTCCTTATGTGCAGACGGTATATCAACTTGGACTGATGCGAGGAAGTGGAGGCGTGTTCCGACCGCATGACCAGGTAACGCGGGAAGAAGCAGCCGTCATGCTCGATGCCATTTTACAAAAGAAAACATGGTCTGAACAGTTACAACGTGGGGATGAACTCGGTGTTCAGCTGGGTTGGCAATATAATTCCACCACAGCTGAATTCAAGAAGCAAGTGGAACAGTCTGAAGTGAATACGCTCGTCCCACGCTGGTTTTTCTTGAACAGCAGTATGAAAGTAACAGATCACGCGGACCCGGCATTAATCTCCTGGGCATCCGCTACCAACAGACAATTATGGCCATTGCTTGGCAATCGCTCCGACTCGGCCATGACCCATCAGATGTTATCGAGTTCAGTCAACCGAGCAGCAGTGATCTCACAGGTAGCCGCCTATGTCAAAACCTATAAACTGGACGGCATTAACGTGGACTTCGAGAATGTCGATCCTGTGGATCGTGAAGGGTTAACGGCATTTGTCACCTCCTTGACGGCAACGTTGCACGCACTGGGTGCAGTTGTGTCTGTAGATGTATCGCCAGATCTCGGTACAGATTGGACGGATGCATTTGATTATGCCAAACTGGGCGCTGTATCGGATTATATGGTGCTGATGGGATATGAGGAACACTGGAATGGTGATCCAAAAGCCGGTTCAGTGGCCTCTCTTCCATGGGTGGAAAAGGCTTTGGACACCATGCTCTCCGAAGTAGTACGTGCCAAAACAATTTTGGCCCTTCCGTTGTATACACGAGACTGGTCCTCAGTGAATCCGGCAGCTAGTTCTTGGGACATCACACTGGCAGAACAGGGAACGCGTGCGCATGCCACGGGATCTGTAAGACGCTGGGATGCGAGTCTGGTTCAATATATTATTGGTTACAACAGCAACGGTACACCAAGATATATATGGGCAGAGGATAGTCGTTCGTTATCGGCCAAAGTGTTAATGAGTGAGCAACGGCAGATTGCTGGACTGGCTTACTGGTACATGGGCGGCGAAACAGCTGATGTATGGAACGCCATTTCGAATGCATCGCGATTTGAATCGTATAACTTCTAAGCAATCATGAATCTTATAGGCCCAAACTCACCGTGATTCAGGCGGATGGTTTGGGTCTTTTTATTTTGGTATAAGATAAGGAGGACGAGGACGCGTTTAAGCTTGACTGAACGGTTTAATGTATATAAGGACAAAATATATATATATTGAGCTAAACATTTACACAATAACGGAGAGGACAGAAAGAGCCTGAAGAAGCGAAGTGTTCGCCTTTATCCCCGGATTTACCCTTTGTAAAAGGTATAAAAAAAATCTGGGGATAACAGCGATCGGAAGGTTGTTCTGTCATCGGAGTGACAAGTGTAAATATTCTTTAGTTCAATGTGTATAGTTCAGGAGGAGAAGGAGCATGCGAGAGGTTGATTGCATAATAGTAGGTGGAGGGCTCGCAGGGCTTCAGGCAGCCATTCAGCTTGGGCGTTATTCGGCCCATCAGGTCTTGGTGATTGATGCGGGAGAGGGCAGATCGACATTGTGTCGGACGTATCATAATATTCTCGGTTTCCCCGATGGGGTGTCCGGCGAGGAACTCCGTGCCCGAGGCAGGATGCAGGCAGAGCAGACAGGTATAGCTTTTGAGAAAGATCGTATCGTTAAAGCAGGACGTCAGGGTGAGAAGATTCAATTATTCGGTACTTCCGGATCTGAATATAGAAGCAAAACGGTGCTTCTGGCAACGGGTCTTACGGATCGAGTGCCGGATATTCCGGGACTAACCCCAACGTTGGGTCGCACAGTCTATGTCTGCCCTGATTGCGATGGCTATGAAATTCAAAATCAGCGGACTGTTCTGTTGGGATCTGGTGAAGCAGGAGCCAATATGGCGATGATTTTAATCCAGCGTACCAACGACTTGTTATACATCAATCATGAGCAGACCGCCATATCTGCAGAGCTTCATCGCAGTATGAAAGAGGCGGGCGTTCGTTATCTGGAAGCAGCTGTCCAGGAAGTGCAACAGATTGAGGATGGCCATATCACCGGTGTTCTGACCGAAGATGGACAGATTTTTGAGTCAGAACGAGGGTTTATCGCTTTTGGAGGAAATAAGGTGCACTATGAATTGGCAGAGCAGCTGGGAGCTGTGATTGCAGATAATAAACATGTAGAAGCCAACCCGCGCAGCTTGCAGGCAGCAACGAATGTGTGGATTGCCGGGGATCTGGGTTTACATGCAGAGCAAGCAACCGTTGCGATGGGTGAAGGTTCCATTGCGGCGATCTGGATTCATAAGGCGTTACAGCAGATGACAAAGGATTCACTTTGAAATCTCCGGATAAGAGGCTGATTATCAATCATTACCAAAAAGTCCTCCCAAGCCATGCGTATGGCTGGAGGACTTTTTAAGCTAACTTTTGCTATGGAGAAAAGGATCTCGCTTATTTACTCGATGAATCCGTTGACTTGGAAGAAGACGTCTCGTCCTTCGAGTCATGTGAGAAATCTTTGCGAATATTATCCACGATATCGCCTACTACACCTTCAATCATATCGGTTGGCCCAGGATTTTGCTTGTCTGGATGGATCACGGTGTTCACGCCTGGTTCAAGTTCATCGTTTGTTTTCTCATGTTTGGCTTTGTCGCTCATGGGAAATCCCTCCTTGTTCCGTAATGTACAGGTGTTTCTTAAGATATCCAAACACCATTACGTATATGTAAACGATTAACCGCTGGAGTTCATTTGAAACGTGATGTTCAAAGATCAATACGCAGACAGGATAGAAATTTACTGATTAATCTTGGGCGAGCAGTTTATATTATAGATAACCGGTTAATGTTAAGCATGCTG
The DNA here is from genome assembly GCF_037144955.1 of Paenibacillus sp. USHLN196. NCBI lineage: Bacteria > Bacillati > Bacillota > Bacilli > Caryophanales > Paenibacillaceae > Paenibacillus > Paenibacillus sp. USHLN196. The sequence goes on from NZ_JBBCYH010000003.1 coordinate 58,520, forward strand.
TATGTTCCAATGAACAATTATTCTCAAGGAGGTTATTCAGATGAATGAACAAAATCACGTAATCCATAAAGATGGCCAAGTTTCTACTGACAAAGTGGACAATGCAATTGAGAAGATTGCACCGGAAGAAAGAGAACAGATTTTACAGAACTTTGACGCATTCAAAGAGTACCTGGGTAAGCGAATTGCGATGGGAGAATCCATTGGACTAAGCGAGGAGCAGATGGCTAAAATCGCTGAGAAAGTGGCAGACTATCTGGCAGCTCGGGAGGAACCTCGCAATCGTGAAGAGAAGTTGCTTCAGGAGCTGTGGAATGTAGGTAAGGAAGATGAACGTCATATGCTGGCTCATATGCTCGTTCGTTTGGCGCAAAGCGCTACAACCAATCATTAAGATGAGCTTCTAAGCATAAGATACATTTACAAGCATAAGAATCGTATATATGTATTGAACCCCTGGATGGAGATGGCATCAGGGGTTCTTTTACCTTTTATGTTGACTACAAACTGGAGTGGTGACGCGCATTGTAACTATTTTTAATCTGGCTGATACTTTTATAGTCCCTATTGCAAGTATGATAAGAAAAGAAAAGAACGTTGGAATTAATAGTTCAGATGAGCGTTTGAGGTGGAAGACTTCCGGTTAAGGAATAGTAACGTTCATATTAAGGAGAGATGTTACCTATGAAGAACGCGGCAAAACAATGGAAACTACGAATGATCGGTGCAGTTGTTGCTTTACTTGGCATGATTGTGCTGACTACATATTTACTTACCCCTGCGAATGCTCAAGGTAGTTTGGAGGCTCAACAACCTTCTGCCAAAGAAGCTCAGGTCGCCAACTCTGAGATGTTTACAGCCTATGTGGAAGGTATGCACCAAGAGAATGGCAAGTTGGTTATGACAGTGGACAAGATTGGCTGGTACCAAGGTGAAGAAGCCGATGCGATTTTTGCACAGCGCAACCCGGAAGCAGGTATAGACGGTGCTCCAGATGGTTACTATATTGTCAATGACAGCAAAGAGCAGGAACAGGTTGAAGTTAGTGCCAATGCTGAAGTATTGATGCAGTTATATGATCGGGATGGTACGATGCAGGGCGCAGACATTCAGTGGAATGAACCTGTGACATTATCCAAGTTTGAATCGTTGTATGAGAATACCCGTATTCTCGATCTGTCCGTATTCCCTTATCATCTGACAGTGCAGGACGGAAAAGTTACCAAAATTGTGCAACAATACATCCCATAAAAGTGAGATGGGATTCATCAGTCAAGCATTCCTCCCGTTCAATAGAACGGTGAGGGATGCTTTTTGGTTATGACAAATTCATGAAAGCGATTGTAATTAATGGGAGGTACATGTATCATTATTGGAATGGCGTTTTTACATAGTTCAGGAGGAGCCTCATGCTTAAAGACATGATTGCATTAACCAAACCCGGACTTCTAAGGCTGAATGTGTTTGCGGTGGCGGTAGGATTCTGGGTAGCTTCAAAATGGGATATCCATTGGTTATCTCTGCTCATGGTCGTGATTGGATCAACATTGGTTATTGCTTCAGCTTGTGTAATCAACAATTATTGGGATCGTGAATTGGACCAAAAGATGGAGCGTACCAAAAAAAGGATGGAGTACATTAACCATCTGAAACCAGGTTTTGTTCTTGGCTATGGCATTATCCTTGGTGTTGTGGGACTAGCAGTCCTGTATCTCCTGGTGAATCCATTATCGGGCTGGATGGCACTGCTCGGATGGCTCGCGTACATCGTGATCTACACGATGTGGTTGAAGCGCAGTTCGACCTGGAGCACGTCGCTGGGTGGAATTGCAGGAGCGATGCCGCCGGTCATCGGTTATACGGCTGTAACGAATGAAATTGATGCAGGTGCCTGGTTGCTGTTTGCATTATTGTTCTTGTGGCAGCCACCACACTTCTGGTCATTGGGTATTCGCCGGGTGGAGGAGTATCGCGCTGCCGGTTTCCCGTTGTTGCCTGTCGTAAAAGGGGTAAAACGTACCAAGCTTCAGATGATTCCTTACGTTTTCCTACTGCTTCCTGCTGTATTCCTGTTGTATTACTACAACTATGTTGGTCTGGTATTCCTGATTGTATCTGTGATTGGTGGACTAATCTGGTTCGTGCATACACTTAGCGGACTGAAGACACAGGATGATGAGAAGTGGGCAAAAGTGAACTTTCTGATCTCGGTTAACTATCTCATGCTCGTATTTATTGTTATGGTCGTGAACACGACATGGTCCTAATCAAGGGATGAACAGATTACTTTGAGAGAAAAGCACCTTAAGCGAGTTGGCTGCATCGAATGAAAAAGCACACTATGGAATAGCGTTTGGACAACCTTGGGTTGTTACAACATATTCTCTAGGGTGCTTTTTTGGTATAATAAAACAATTGAATCATATATGTGGAAATTATAATGCAAGATGGGAAGTGACAGCATGAGTAATTTGGAACAGGCCGTGCGGTGGAGACAAGAAGGCAAGGTGAAGGAAGCGATTGAACTTCTGCAAGAGATTACAGTCCAGGAACCCGAGAATGCGAATGTCTGGTACCAACTGGCTTGGGCACATGATTCGCTTGGATTGGAGCGGGAAGCTGTCCCGCATTATGAGCAGGCACTGGATCTGGGTCTCTCAGGAGAAGACAGGGCAGGCGCAATACTCGGACTGGGCAGTACATATCGAACGCTTGGAGAGTACGAGCAGGCGAAAGCTTGGTTTGAAACGGGGATGAAAGAATTCCCGGCGTACCGGGAATTTGAGGTTTTCTATGCCATGGTGCTCTATAATCTGGGTGAACATGCAGAAGCGATGCAACGACTGCTCGTTCAAATCGCGGATACTTCAAGTGACAAGAGAATAAACGAATATAACAGAGCAATTCGTTTCTACGCAGATCAGCTGGATCGGGTGTGGGAATAGACCGAATACGCCAAAAAAAGGAGATGGACGAATGAACTCCAATCAAGATCTGAAACAGGTAAATGAAAGGTTGGATCAAATTGAGCAGAAGCTGGATAGCCTGGAACGCAACCAGCAGAACAAACGCTCACCTGGCCCGCGCTTCCTGATTGGTTTTGGCATCACGATTGCCGTTATATTTGTACTGCTGCTGACCCTCGGTGTTATACAATTTGTGAGTAACGTGAGTAATGGATAGAAAAAGTCGATCATAACGAAAGGTAGTTCGATCTCCCAAGTTACAGGGCTGGGGCAAGCCACTCTTGTACCTCTTCAATGAAACGCCGCGTAGCGGGTGATAGATTGCCCAAAGAGGGGCAGGCCATGCCAATCGTGCGATAAGGATCTCCAGCGAGTGGCACGAGCGCGAGCGAATCAGTATGATTTTGTAGAACCATTTCTGGGAGCAGGCTGATGCCGAGGCCATTACGGACCATCGCCATGATGGCTTGATCTTCTGCAACTTCATAGACGACATTGAGCTTGGCTGCATGCTGCCGGATCAGTCGTTCTATCTCGTTATCTCCGCCCCACTTGGGTAGAATAAAGGGTTGCTCCAACAGAATATCAAACGAAACAGATTCCTCTGAGGCGAGAGGATGATCCAGAGGCAGGATACACATCATCCTGTCTTTTTGCAATGGGATCGTCTCAAAAGGTGATGAATCGCCGAGGGACAGAAATCCGAGATCGATGGCACCTCCAGCCAACCAGCCCTCAATCTCAGCATAATCGCCTTCCCACAGCTTGATCTCAATTCCGGGATGACGCAGACGAAATTGTTTCAGGATGCCCGGCAACCACTGTGTGGACACACTGGCGAAAGTACCAATACGCACGGTACCAATCTCCGCGCCGCGAATGAGGGAGATTTCCTGGTTCATCAGTTCTGTCCAGCGCAGAATCTCACGGGTGTATCCCAGAATGCGTTCGCCTTCAGCGGTAACACGCACACCGGAGCGGCCGCGATGAAGCAGTGAAAAACCACATTCTGTCTCCAGACTTGCAATGGCATGGCTGACTGCGGATTGGGTGATATTCAGCGCTTCAGCTGCTTTGGTGAGACTGCCATACTCCACAACGGTATTCAAAATTTCGTATTTGATCAGTGACATGAATGGTCCCGTTCCTTCCTATTTTCAATACATGAGTTTATTTCATATAATCCATTATAAATATTCATTTTTATAATGCAAAGAGATCGTTTATACTTGCCAAGGCGAGTTAGTTTGACGCACGATCACACAGATCAGAATACATAGAATGAAGGTTGAAGCAAGATGAATGGTGTACAGGTTAATCAAGGTCAGGCAACGAGAAGAGCGGACATACAGATGCTGCTCGCAACGGTCATATGGGGGTCATCCTATCTGTTTATGAAATCGGGCCTGGAGTCCATGCAAGAATTGAATCTGGTCGCATTTCGTTTTGGAATTGCCTTTATTGCCGCAGGACTTCTTTTTCATCGGCGATTGTTTAAGATGGATCGCAGAACACTTGTGGCAGGAGCGATTATGGGGACAGCTTTATTCGCTGCATTTGTATTCATCACCTATGGTGTGCAACGAACAACAACATCCCAAGCGGGATTCTTGATAAGTTTGGCCGTTATTTTTGTACCGATCCTAACGACCATCCAGCATCGTCGTATGCCAGACAAACGATTGACGCTGAGTATCCTGGTTGCAGTTACCGGGCTTGGCTTGTTGACGCTTCAACATGAGCTTAGTCTGCACACGGGAGATATTCTCTGCATACTAGCAGCACTTGTGTATGCCATCTATATCATGATTGCTGGCAAGTTCACACCGAAGCATGATCCATTAACATTAGGGACAGTTCAATTGGGTTTTGCGGCGGTGTGGGGAATTGCAGCTACATTTATGCTGGAGACGCCACGTATGCCCGATACGGCTGAATCCTGGGCAGCCATTCTCGGGTTAGGTGTTTTGTGTAGTGGCTTGGGGTATATTCTGCAGACACTCGCGCAGCGTCATGCCTCTCCTGCAAGAACAAGTCTGATTTTTTCACTCGAACCACTATTTGCAGCGGCCTTTGCATTTACCTTTCAAGGAGAGTCGCTAACGTTGCAAGGGTATGCGGGAGCAGCTTTGATGTTGGTTGGTGTTCTGATCACAGAGATCAAACTTCCACAGCCTATCTTCTGGCGCAGAAAACGCCCGGTTTTACAGTCGGAACTCGGCGATCAGGGAGCACCAAGCGTATAATTGGGGGAAAGGGTCCTTTCGTCATCTTCTATGGGAGGTGGGGAGAGGGCCTTTTTTGGTTATGTCGCACACCTTGTGAAACAGATAAACATCTACCTAACAATAACAAAATAACATAACCTTGTTTTGTTGATTTTTGTTTTTTATGCTACACTGAATGGAAAATTAGGAAAAACGGGTGAGTAGGATGGCCAAAAGAGTAACGATGCAGCAAATTGCGGATGCTGCGGGGGTGTCCAAATTCGCAGTCTCCCGTGCGCTGACGGGCAAGCCTGGTGTGAGTGAGCATACACGCGAGATGATTGTCAGAACAGCGGGGCAGCTCGGGTATTTTAGAACTGAGCCTAAGCGTTATCCGGGCGAGACACAGATATCAACGGAGATGAAGCCAGAAGCGGAGCGACAAGGCACGATATTGATTTTGTTTCCCAACATTCGTTCTCAGAATCGATCTTCCTTATACTGGGGTCCAGTGTTTGATGGCATTTCTGAGAGGCTGAATGAGAAGGGAATGGATATTCTAACGCTGACAGAACCCTCTTCAGATCGGATGTTCTCGGTCCTTAATCCCGACGCAATCAGCGGAGTCATTACCGTGGGCACCATCTCGACATCGGTATTGCTGGAGATTTACAGGCTGCGTATTCCGCTTGTCATGGTGGATCATGAAGACCCTGCCATATACGCTGACTCGGTTTTTACGGACAATATGAAGTGTATGAAAGAACTGGTTCTGATGCTCGTTGGAAAAGGGTACAGAAGGTTCCAGTTTGCCGGGCAACTGCCGGATGCGGCAAGTTTTAGAGAACGCTGGCTTGGATATCGTACGGTGCTGGAAGAGAAGCAGTTGGAGGGGGGACAGCAAGAAGGGTTGCTGGGACCAGAGTATGATGAGATCCGGAGATCCATTGCTGGAATGGAGCTGGAGGATATCCCTGAAGTATTCGTGTGTGCAAATGACCATACAGCTGTCATTGTCATTCAGGCACTCCAAAGTCGAGGCATTCAGGTGCCTGAACGCTGTGCTGTAACCGGATTTGACAATACGCAGATGGATGAACCCATTCTTGCTTCGGTACATATTAACAAAGAGAATCTGGGAACAAGAGCAGTAGATCAGCTGTTGTGGCGGATCAAACATCTGGATGAACCTTATGAACGCAAGCTGATCTATTCGGAATTAATTATTCGTGATGAATATAACGCCAGTATAGAGTAGTGTGATATAAAGTTGATGAACTATTCTAACAATGAACATACGTGTAGATGAAATCAGGTGAAAGACATGGAGAGGTTGGAGCTTCATGTCTTTTTGGTATGCAGAGATTGTTTTAATAAATTAAATTACAAAACAGATTGACTATAAGAAGTGAATCGTGTTAATTTTGTTTTGTAAGTTATTTGTTTTTATAATAACAAAACCTAACAAAATAATATTTACCAACTCTAACAACAATGGAGGCTGTCATGAGCACAATACAATCACATGTTTTTCAGAATTGGACGTTTAAGGCTTGCGAAGATCAAGAGTGGATGCCGGCTCAGGTGCCCGGCTGTGTGCATACAGATTTGCTGAAGCTGGGCAAGATTCCAGATCCTTTTTATGGAACAAACGAGAAGGAAGTACAATGGATTGATAAGATAGATTGGGAATATCAGACGGAATTTGACGTTGCCGAAACGTTGTTCTCGCAGGAACATCTGGAACTGGTGTTTGATGGTCTGGATACATATGCGGATGTGTATGTGAATGAGGTGCATGTGTTATCAGCAGATAATATGTTCCGAGTATGGAAGGCAGATGTAAAGTCTGTATTGAAGGGGAAAGGCAACATTCTCCGAATACGTTTTCGATCACCAATTCAGGAAGATCTGCCGAAGCTGGAGAAGCTCGGATATGCATTACCGGCATCGAATGATCAGTCCGATGTTGGCGGACTTGGCGACAAGAGAGTAAGTATTTTTGCACGTAAAGCCCCGTATCACTATGGTTGGGACTGGGGTCCGCGTTTTGTAACCAGTGGGATCTGGCGTGAAGCACGTATTGAAGGTTGGACGCAGGTACGAATCAATGATGTGTATATCCAGCAAAATGAAGTAAGCGCTACCTCAGCTTCATTAACTGCTGTTGTGGAAGTCGAGACATCACAAGCGGTAGATACGATTATTCGTATCGGCGCAGATGGACAGAGATGGGAAAGATCCGTATCGCTACAACCCGGAACACAGACTGTGGAGATTCCAATCTCCATTGATGAACCAAAACTGTGGTGGAGCCGTGGGCTTGGTGATCCGCATATGTACACTTTCCTTACCGAAGTGCTTCAAGGTGAAAGAGCTGTGGCTGAATCTACAGTGAAGACGGGGCTTCGTTCCATTCGGTTGGTACGTGACAAAGACGAAGCGGGAGCATCCTTTTATTTTGAACTGAATGGTGTTGCGGTCTTTGCCAAAGGGGCCAACCACATTCCGAATGATAGCTTCATCACTGAAATTACTCATGAACGTTATCGTCATGAGATCGTATCCGCAGCCGAATCCAATATGAATATGCTGCGCGTGTGGGGTGGCGGAATCTATGAGCAGGATGTGTTCTACGAACTGTGTGATGAATACGGAATCCTGGTATGGCAAGACTTCATGTTTGCTTGCAGCATGTATCCAGGAGATGAAGCGTTCCTGAACAGTGTAAGACATGAAGCGATTGATAATGTGAAACGTCTGCGTAATCATCCAAGTATTGCACTATGGTGCGGTAACAATGAGATTGATTCGGCTTGGGCTCAATATGTTGAGAATGGTGGCTGGGGTTGGAAGAAAGATTTTACTGCCGAGCAACGTGAACGCATCTGGGCCGATTACGAAGCCATTTTCCATGATCTGCTGCCAGAAGTGGTTGAAGCGTATGCTCCAGGTGTGGATTACTGGCCTTCTTCACCTCTTGTATCACTGACAGGGGATGAGAAGCAGCATGCGCACCCGTCTACATCTGAGGGCGATATTCACTACTGGGGCGTGTGGCACAATGTAGAACCGTTCGAAAACTACAACGTACATGTGGGTCGTTTCATGAGCGAATACGGATTCCAGTCTTTCCCGGAATACAAATCAGTTCGGACTTATGCGGAAGAAGAGGACTTGGCTCTGGAATCGGAAGTGATGCTCGCACATCAGAAGAATGGGGCAGGCAATCGTCTGATCAAACAGTACATGGATATGTACATGCATGAATCGAAGGATTTCCCATCGTTCCTGTATATGAGCCAAGTACTTCAGGCGGAAGCAATGAAGACCGCCATTGAAGCACACCGTCGCCGTAAACCATTCTGCATGGGGACACTTTACTGGCAAATGAATGACTGCTGGCCGGTGGCCTCATGGGCAGGCATGGACTACCTTGGGCGTTGGAAAGCATTGCAGTATTACGCGAAACGAAGCTTCAGCGATGTGCTCGTCTCCGTGGACGGGACCAAGGAAGATACTACAGATATTTATGTCATCTCGGATCAGCTTGAGCCAGTGAAGGGTCAACTGCAGATTCGATTGATTGGATTCGATGGCACAGTATATCGTGAAGAAGAGCATGAGGTAACCTTGGCATCGAACTCGGGTCAACTGGTGTTGTCTCTGAGTCAGGCTGAATGGTTGCAAGGCCGTGATGTTGCAACAACGCTGTTGCGCCTGGATCTGAAGCAGAATGGAGTAGCGGACATTGTGCAGGAGCATTATTTTGCACCATCCAAAGATATTGCACTGCAGCCTGCACAAATTAAAGTAACTGAGGTTACCGAAAATGAGGGCAAATATCTTCAACTCGAAAGTGATGTGCTTGCCAAACAGGTATGGATTTCCTCCGAAGCAGAAGGCGTATTCTCTGACAACTTCTTCGATCTCATTCCTGGCATTCCGGTGAAGGTACAGTTCACTACTAGAGAAGGGCTGCAATCTTCCGATGCGGTCTCCAATACAGGACTCATTGAAGTTCGTTCCATGGCTGACTTTATCAAACTATAATAAGGCTTACACCAGAACGGTTGAAATCTCTCAATGAGGGATTTCGACCGTTTTTACATTGAGGGCAGCCAAACAAACTAAGCCAAAACAGAAGTGCACTTCAAAGATAGCTTCATCATTGCTATAATTGATAATCATTATCAACTATAGGTGGGTTTTAAGTCACAATGCTATGCATTGTGCATGTTTGGACCCTTAGGAAAGGGAGTCTATATGTGGATTCAGAATGATATCAAGTTATGGGACCAGGTTCAGGTTCGTGTGCTTGATGTCCGTCTTATATCACTGGCAACACATGAGTTCATGCGCAATTATGTGTTACCGACCAGTGCATTTGTGTATGTTCAAGGCAGAGGGCAAGTGTGGCTGGATGAAGAGGTATGGTCTACTGGCCAGTTCTTGCTGCTGCACGGGGGAAAAGGAAGACGTCTGACATTTGAAGCGACCGGGGGGATGGAGGTACATCTGATCTTGTACAAATCAACGCTACCATCCAACGTGCTTGTGGAGTACCGAATGATGCTAAACCAGCGAAATCCGTTTGAAGAGTCTTGGGCAACAGCGCCGGATCATGCCCTTGAACTGCGTGAGCTTGTGCGGAATATACATGAATGCTGGTCAGGACAGGAGCAATTGGGGAAAATACAGGTCAAAGTGCACTTCTTTCAATTGGTACAGCTTGTATTATTACAGCGGAGTCGCATGCTTAACGAAGTTCAGCAGCCTTCGCTTACCGATCAGGTATTGCGATATATCAAAGCTCATTTCCGGGAATCGATCTCACTTGATTCACTTGCCCAGTCCTTGAATTATAGCCCGCAGTATTTATCACGCAAATTCAAGGAACAGACGGGATGCACACCGACAGAATATGTGATTCGGTTACGAATGGGTGAGGCAAGGAATTTGCTTGCGTCCACGGAAGCTTCATTACAGGAAATCGCTGCATATGTGGGCTACATGGACCCATTCTATTTTAATCGAATTTTCAAAAAAGAGACTGGCATCACACCTGGACAATATCGGTTGAAGCAGCAGGAAAACTCAAAAAAAGTTTCGAAAAGTACATTAAATGCAACAAATGACTCCATTGTAACAGCAGGAGAGGAACGTTATCCTTTAATTGATGATGATAATCATTATCAATATAGGGGAGATGAGGAAATCAACATGTTTAATCATTTTAAATCAGCGATCATGTCGCTTGCGCTTGTACTCACATTGAGTGCTTGTGGAACAGCCCAGCAGGGGGCAGAAACATCCGAAGTTGCGGCTGAACCTGAACAACCGGCAGTCGTGGAAACCCAAATGGTGAATACGACCTTTGGTGAGGTAGAAATTCCTGCACATCCGCAGCGAGTTGCTGCCATTGATTATCTGGGTACGGTGCTTGCTCTGGGTGTCAAACCGATTGGTGGAGGACAATTTCTGATGAACAGCCCTTATCTGGAAGGCCACTTGGATGGTCTTGAAACAATAGGGGATTCCGTTGAACAATTGATGGAGCTGGAACCTGATCTCATTATTACATTGAATCCGGACAAGGCCGCTTATGAGAAATACAGTAAGATTGCTCCAACTGTTTCGATCGCATCCATCACTTTCCCGACACTGAAGGACGAAGTAAACTATTTCGGTAAAGTTCTTGGCAAAGAAGCGGAAGCAGAGAAGTGGCTGGCTGATTTTGATGAGGAGATCGCCAAAATCAAGCAGGAGGTGCAGCGTGTTGTTCCAGCTGACGCTACATTCTCCGTGATGCAGGAATATGATCACCAAGTCTTCATTTTTGGCAATCAGTCGGGCCGGGGGGGACGTAACATCTACGAATTGCTTGGTTTGCAGGCACCAAAGAACATTCCATCCGAGTTGATGCAGGGCGCCTATCATGAATTCTCCATAGAACTGCTCTCCAAATACGCTGGAGACTACATTGTGCTGACCAGCAACTCTCAGCTGAAAGAACTAGAGGCAGATCCGATCTGGGGTTCATTGCCTGCTATCAAAAATGGAAAAGTGTACATATGGACGGAAGAACAATCCTGGTTCCGTGACCCTATCGCCTTGTTGAAACAGACACAGGATCTGGCTGAATGGATTATTGGACTTAATACACCGTCTAAGTAAGGAACTTCAAAAAACCGTGCCGCCCAATTTGCTGAGCAGCACGGTTTTCCTGTTTCTATAGGACTGAACAGTAGAAGGGGATTAGCTGCTGGTTCGACATATCTTAATCTGACCCTAATCGTGTTAAAATAAGTCATTTTTTGTTCGATGTGCATGCATAATTTCCCTAAAGTTACAAACAATACATCCAACTTACACAGGGAAAGGTCGTGCTTGAGCATGTGCAATCGTTTTTCATTGGCAGCCGATTTGGACGAAGTCAGAGATCATTTCAAGATTCAGCGAGTGATGTATTATTACAAAAACCGATACAATATCAGCCCAACCCAGCATACGCCGATTATTTTGCATCAGGATGGTGAGCGTGTATTGGATGAATTCCGGTGGGGGTTCATTCCATTCTGGGGTCGTGATGCCGTTAACGCGAATCTCATGACGGTGCATGAGAATCCTTCCTATTACAAACTGGTAGAGACCAAGCGCTGCGTCATTCCCTGCAATGGATTGTATTACTGGCGGCAAGAGGGCAAGAAAAGTTATGCGGTCCGCGTTGTCATGCCGGATCGCGGTCTGTTCGGCATTGCTGGGTTATACGAGGTGTGGAGAGATACACGGAAAGAGCCGCTTCGTACCTGCACAATGCTTATGACAGGCGCGAACATGGTTACACGCGAGTTTGGCAGTAAAATGCCAGCGATCCTCTCCGAAGAAGAGATCAACACTTGGCTTGACCCGGCTAATACACGAGTCACTCAGTTGCTGCCACTATTGAAATCGTATAACAGTACTGAGATGAATCTGTATCCAGTCACCCCAATGGTCGCCAACGATGAACACGACTGTTACGAATGCGTAGAAGAGATGGATCAGAAGCTGGCCTACGTTCGGAGTTTCTGAGTCCTCTTTGGATCGAACGAAGAAGATGAAGAGGGCTGAGAGTCTGATGACACTCTGCTCTTTTTTTTCTTTCTGAAAATGAAGAGTTGCAATCGCAGTGAAACGTAACTATAATAATTACAGTAAGTGAACGCATATATTCATATATCTATTAAAAGAGATATTTATTACCAGGAGGGAACCACGAATGAATCCAAAGTTTAACCAGATGTTTGAACAAGTTTCACTACCGACTGGCATTACATTGAAAAACCGTATCGTGCTCGCTCCCATGACTCATATGTCCTCAAATGCTGATGGTACCATATCCGACGCTGAACTTGCTTATTATGCACGTCGCACCGGTGGTGCTGGCATGTCGATTACGGCTGTAGGGCATGTAACAGAGCATGGCATTGGTTTCCCGGCTCAGTTCGGCGTATATAATGACAGCTTCATTCCCGGTCTGAAACGATTGGCTGATACGATTAAACAGCAGGGCTCTGTAGCCATATTGCAAATATTCCATGCAGGCCGTCTGACGCCTGAACAAGCCGTACCCGCGGGTCAAGTAGTTGCTCCTAGTGCGGTTGCGAGTGAGCGTCCGGGATCTTCTGAACCAAGAGAGTTGACTGATGCCGAGATTACTTCCATTATCAAAGACTTTGGTGAAGCGACACGTCGCGCAATCGAAGCTGGATTTGATGGTGTTGAGATTCACGGTGCTAACGGTTATCTGATCCAGCAATTCTTCTCCCCGCATTCTAACCGACGTGAAGACCGTTGGGGCGGAAGTGTAGAGAAACGTCTGGCATTCCCACTTGCTGTAGTGGATGAGATTCAGAAAGTGGTTGCCGAGCATACGAAATTGCCATTCATCATTGGTTACCGCTTCTCCCCGGAAGAACCGGAAACACCGGGACTCACGATGGAAGATACGTATGCACTGGTGGATGCACTGAAAGATAAAAATCTGGATTACCTGCACGTTTCTCTGAACGAATTCTGGTCCAAACCAAGACGTGGCGAAGCAGATACACGTTCAAGAATGGAATTCATCCTCGATCGTGTGAACGGCAAATTGCCTATTATCGGTGTAGGTTCGATTCATACGGCTGATCAGGCCGCTGAGGCGCTCCAAACGGGAGTACCACTGCTTGCCATTGGACGTGAGCTGATTATCGAACCGGATTGGGTTGAGAAAATCGAGAGCGGACGGGAAGAAGATATCGAGACGATTCTGACCAAATCGGATCAGGAGCGTCTGGTTATCCCTGACGGGCTGTGGAATGCAATCATCCACACACCGGGCTGGTTCCCTATGGCAGAAGATAAATAAGATACACTTCAGGACTGGAATGGAGGGGGCGAGAGCTCCCTCTTTTTGCACGTGGTCCAAATTCTCCTGGTGATCGCACTGTGGTATGATGGGATGAACAGGATCAACTGGATAATCAACGGTTTGGAGTGAAGGAATATGCTCGTTGCTGAACGGTATGAGAAAATAGTGGAATGGGTGGATACGCAAGGCAGCATGCGTGTGACCGAACTTAGTGAGCGCTGCGGGGTGACAGAAGAGACGATTCGTCGTGATCTGGACAAGCTCGAACAGGCGGGTAGGCTCAGACGGTCCCATGGCGGGGCGGTCAGCGTAAAATATAAGGATGAGTTACAGTCGGAGATTCCGTATCCGGAACGGGCTATAGCCCATGCAGAAGAGAAGCGCAGGATTGCAGGCGAAGCGGTGAAAATGGTGGAATCTGGCGACCGGATCGCCCTCGATGCAAGTACAACGGCTTGGTATATGGCTGCAGGATTGCCAAACATTCCACTGACGGTATTAACCAACTCGATTAAGGTGGCCGCAGAGCTGAGCAACAAGGAGCAGATTCGCGTGATTGCCACAGGTGGGCAACTGGCTTCGAAGTCCCTGTCTTTTGTAGGGCCGCTGGCGGAACGTTCGCTGGATGCTTACCATGTCGATAAAGTATTTTTGTCTTGCAAAGGGGTGCATCTGACCAAAGGCATTAGTGAATCCAATGAATTACAGGCCTTGGTGAAGCAGAAGATGATCCAAATTGCGGATAAGGTCATTTTACTTGCAGATTCCAGCAAGTTTAACATACAGGCTTTTACGAGAGTTGCTGAGATGAGCAGTGTGGGGAAAGTGATTACGGATCAAGGCTTAGACGAAGAGCAAGTAAGTGCACTAACTGAGCAGAATATTACGTGTATACGTGTGTAAATAGAAAGGAATGAATGTCATGAAACATCCTTTTCATCTGAAAGCGGTATGGAATGGTGGACGTAACAGTGAGGGAACCATTGATGCAGGTGGATTAAAAACGGTCATATCGATTCCGCAGGAGATGGGCGGACCTGGTACGGGAACCAACCCCGATGAGATGCTACTGGGTGCAGCCTCTACCTGTTACTTGATCACGTTGGCAGCAATGCTGGAGCGTTCAGATATTAAGCCAGATGAGCTGACGCTGGAGTCGGAAGCAACGGTAGATGTTACGAATAACGTGTTTACGTACGAACGGATCGTACATAGACCCCGGATTGTGCTTAGCACAGATGCTTCTGATGCAGATCTGGTCAAAGCCGAGCGCTTAGCGCACAAGGCTGAGTCATCCTGTATGATCTCCCGAGCGGTGGCAGGCAATGTTGCGATCGAAACACAGCCAGTCGTTGTAACTACAGGAGCCAATGCAGTGTGATATACTTAAGAATAGGCGACGCAAGTCGTCATTCGTGTAAAATAAGGAGAAATTCGGCATGAACACACAGAAGCGCAAGATCAACCGATGGATACGTTTAACACGTGCTATGAAGCTGAATTTCCTCAAATTGTTACGTGCTCCCGGAGGTGCCCATAAAGTATCTACCGGATTTGCCATAGGGTTCGGACTGGAACTAATCGTGATCTCGACCGCATCCCTGATATATCTCATATTCTACCCGATTGTGCGACTGTCTGGGGGTTCGATGCCTGCAGCGATTGTTGGTAATGTGATCGGGAAACTTACGTTTTTGCCTATCCTTCTGATGCCACTCGCCAAGCAGATTGGTTCCTGGATTCTGCCTGCTCACAGCATGGGACAGGGATTGGTACACGAGAGTGCATTCATGGAGCTGTTTCGCGGGAACTGGTCGGCAGTGAGCGAATTGTTGCTTGGTGGACTGGATATCCTGGCAGGCATGTCCGTGTTCGGTATCATTCTGGGTGTAATTTCGTACTTTATCGTGAAATTCTTCTACGTCAGAGCGCTCAACCGGCGTTATGAACGCCGGCTGGAGAAACGCCGACAAGCGGATATCGCTTCGGTATCACCTCCGGTATTAATCAGGAAGCCATCACAATCATAATGGGCAGCATCAACATGGATGCAGCGGTGGTCCACAGAATACAGCGAGATACAAACTGCGGAGAAGCATTGAACTGTTCAGCCAAAATAACGGCGTTCACTGCGGTTGGCATCGATGCGAGGATCAGCAGCACACTGAACAACGTGCCTTCGACCTGAAGCGCGGTCAGAATCAGCCAAGAGAGGATCGGTGCAGCTGCGAGACGGACCACAAGCCCGGTCCAAAATGCCCGGCGTACATTGGGTAGCCAAGGCGCAGTAGCACCTTTTGGTCTGAGCATCTGTGCTCCCAGAATAGCGAGAACGACAGGGGAATAGCCTGTAGCCAGCATGGAGATACCTCCATCCAGCGCGTCAGGCAAGCTCAGATTGGATGCGCGCAGCGCAATGGCGATACCGGCAGCATAGATGGATGGCATGCGGAAAACGGACAGAATTGCATCTTTTACCGTGAATTCAGATCGCGCTGCAAAAAAGATACCTACCGTATTGACAATGATCATCTGTCCAATAACGTAGACGGAAGCCTTGTCCAGTCCAAGCTGACCAAAGGCTAGCAGTACAAGCGGGAGCCCGTAATTCACGCAGTTCGTAAACGTGGAGACGAGGGTGAGGCCCGCTTTTTCGCTTGCACCCAGACGAAAAATCCGGCTTAACAGCTCGGCAAGTGCCCACAGGGCAATCAGATTAATGATAGAGAACCAGAACGTGCTGGTGACGTCCGTCCAGGTAATCTCTGCGTGCAGCAATGTATTGAAGATGAGCGCAGGGCTCAAAATATAAAGGGAAAAGGTCGAGAGCGACCGGGTATCCCAATTCTTGAAGCGTTTTAACAGAATACCTCCGATCACGGGAAGTGATATCGGCAGGAATACATGGTATAACGTGAGTAAAAATGAGTGAAGCAATGCAATTCAGTCCCTTCTGGATGAAAAACCTATCTTATCATAGCAGAAGATGCACTTCATATGAATGGATTTCAGTATGATTGTGTGTAGTCAGCCGCGTTGCTTAACGGATGATTTCACGGATGTGCAGCGACAGCGGATTGCTATTTTGATATGGCAGATTTATTATAGAAGAGGTGCAACAAGATTACATACACATAGAGGAGGAAACTGTAATGAGTGAATCAAAACGCTTGCTCGTACTGGCCGGCTCATATGCCGAAGCGGAAAATGAGGGCATTTATGCATATGAATTGAATGAGGATACAGGCAGCTTGTCCAAGCTTGACGGCATCGCGGGTGTGAAAAACCCAACGTTTGTCAACGTGGATGCTGAGGGTAACAAACTGTATGCGATTGGTGAAACAGCGTCAGCTGAAGGCAACAAAATGTCTGAAGCGGTAGCTCTGAGCATTGATCCTTCTACAGGAAAATTAACGTTGCTGAACCGGAATAACTCCATTTCAGCTCCACCATGTCATATCCAGCGTGACCCTTCCGGCAAATACTTGATCCTGTCCAGCTACCACGGTGGTCTGGTAGGATTGCAAGCCTTGACGGATAACGGTGAAGTTGGAGCGCTTCTGGACGAGAAGAAACATGAAGGCCAAGGTGCGCATCCTGAACGTCAGGACAAGCCACATGTGCACTCCGCATTCTTCAGTCCAGATGGCAAATACATGATGGTACAGGATCTGGGCGCGGATAACATCGCGATCTATTCCATTGATGCAGACAAAAATGAACTTGTGCTGCACAGTGAAACCAAAACGCATCCGGGAGCTGGCCCACGTCACTTGGCGTTCCACCCGAATGGTCAATTCGCTTATGTCATCAATGAAGTGGATTCTTCGATTACTTCGTTCCAATATGATGCAGCAGCGGGCACGTTGACTGAATTGTCCACGGTATCGACATTGCCTGATGGTTATGATGGCAAAGAGAATACAACAGCCGAGATCACAGTTTCCAATGATGGACGTTATGTATATGGTTCTAACCGTGGACATGATAGCATCGTTGTATTTGCAGTAGACGCAGACAAAGGTCATCTGACACTGGTTGAGCATGTATCTGCTGAAGGTGAGCACCCACGTCATTTTGCTCTGACACCTAATGGCAAACTGCTGATTGCAGCCAACCGCGATACGAATAACCTCGTGACATTCACAGTGGATCAGGAAAGCGGGCGTCTGAAATACACAGGTCACAGCACAGGTGTATCCAAGCCGGTATGCGTGAAACCTGTATATCTGTAAGATTATAAATGCTAAAACCAGCTCTGGCTGGATTGAAAATTAGAAAGGACCCTGCCTATATGGCGGGGTCTATTTATTTGAATATCCAATGAGATGATTAGGACTTTTTAGTATGCAAATTCGATTCAAATGAAGGGTTTCGCCTAAAAAAAATCATATAACAACCAATTGGTTTCATTAGTTTCGCCCAAGTAACTACCCCACTTCAAAGTGCGTACTTCCTGAATGGATAGTCAGGGTCTACAATGAATGAGTAGCCAAAACAAACACTGCATGCATCTGAACAGAAGAATTGGTGCAGGCTAAATATCTGATTATATTTTTACAGGAACGACTCATACTTGAACAACAAAGGAGAAATAAATGATGAAATTGCAATTGGCACTCGACTTGGTAAACATCCCTGAAGGTATCGCACTGGTTAAAGAGGTTGAACAATATATTGATATCGTTGAGATTGGTACACCAATCGTTATTAATGAAGGTCTGCACGCGGTAAAAGCAATGAAAGAAGCCTTCCCTAATCTGCAAGTTCTTGCAGACCTCAAAATTATGGACGCTGGTGGTTATGAAATCATGAAAGCTGCTGAGGCTGGTGCGGATCTGATCACTGTGCTTGGGGCAACCAATGACAGTACAATCAAAGGTGCAGTAGCAGAAGCGAAGAAACAAAACAAACAAGTTCTTGTAGACATGATCAACGTGCCTAACCTTGAACAGCGTGCTCGTGAAATTGATTCGCTTGGCGTAGATTACATCTGTGTACACACAGGTTATGACCTGCAAGCTGAAGGACAAAGCCCATTCGAAGATCTGCAAACGATCAAAGCAGCTGTGAAAAACGCTAAAACGGCTGTCGCTGGTGGAATCAAGCTGGAAACATTGCCAGAAGTGATCAAAGCACAACCGGATCTGGTTATTGTAGGCGGCGGTATCACAGGACAAGCAGACAAAGCGGCAGTTGCAGCTGAAATGCAACGTCTCGTTAAACAAGGGTAAGCGGATGAGCAAAACACAATACGCAGCTGACATCTTGAAGGAGCTGGAACGCACGTTAAGCCAGATCGATGATGCAGAGATGCAAGCAATGGCTGAACATATTCTGGCTGCAGAACAGATTTTTGTAGCAGGAGCAGGCCGGTCAGGACTTATGGGAAAGGCTTTTGCCATGAGACTGATGCAGATGGGGCTTCGTGTATATGTGGTGGGCGAGACCGTAACACCTGGGATCAGCTCGAAGGATTTCCTCTTGCTGTGCTCTGGCTCAGGAGAGACAGGCAGTCTGGTAGCCATGGCTCAAAAGGCTAGTCAAGCTGGTGCACCTGTAGGTCTCATTACAATTAAGCCAGAGTCCACGATTGGCAAATTGGCGACTACGGTAGTGCGTCTCCCGGCTTCAGCCAAAGAGGACACAGCAACTTCCGGGGCGGCAGTAACCATTCAGCCGATGGGCTCGTTGTTCGAACAAGGACTGTTAATCGGCATGGATGCTCTCATCCTTACCATGATGGAAATGAAGGGTATGACCGGAGCGGATATGTTTGGCCGCCACGCAAACCTGGAATAGTGAATAGATGCAAGACCGAAATCCTTTGATTGTGAAGGGTTTCGGTCTTTTTCTGCGATGAACAGTCATTCTTATATATAGGTTTTATTCGTGATTTCCACTTAAGCTTTGCATCCCGTGCGGGCTGTAGTAGAATTAATAGAAAGCTGTATCGAATGAATGCACTTATTACATCATGTATGGAGCGGATAGTTAACTTCTTATGGAGTGTCCCCGTAACATGCGTATGATACCGATATAAGATTGAAGATGAGGGGGCTCGGAGCCATGGCATCCGAAGTGAAGGAACGGATTAATCTGAAAGAAATCAACTGTGAGAAGGAATTGACTCTTGCGGTGATCGGGGGCAAATGGAAACTGATTATTTTGTGGCATTTGGGTCTGGAAGGCACCAAACGATTCAGTGAGCTGAAACGCCTAATCCCTCATATTACCCAGAAGATGCTGACCAACCAGCTACGTGAGCTGGAGGAAGACAAACTGATTGAGCGCAAGGTGTATGCAGAAGTACCTCCTCGGGTGGAATATACGTTAACGGATCACGGCCAGAGCCTGATGCCGGTCCTGCATGCGATGTATAACTGGGGTAAAAACTATGGTAAAAATGTAATCTGGAAAGAAAGCTAAATAAGTTATATTCAATTAATCGCTCGGTGTATGGGGGTTTTCCATCACCGGCGTTTTTTAGTTACTTTCAAACCATGGTCACATGAGCAAAAGTTTATACGAAACGTAGAGGACAGAAATAGCTTGAAGAAGCGGAGCGTTCGCCTTTATCACCGGATTTTCACCTTTGAAAAAGGGAATCAAAAAATCTGGGGATAACAGCGATCGGAAGGTTGTTCTGTCATCGGAGTGGTAAGTGTGAATAATCTTTAGTCCAATCTATACTCTCCTGAATCAAAAGTCTTATTTTGGCAGATGTCATGTATAGATGAGCGGAATATGATACGATGAGAGATATTGGAAATGCAAGGAGGATGACAACAAAAGATGGAAAAAATACGTACACGTGCTGAGGTAAATCAGGAAACGACTTGGGATCTGAGAGACTTGTTTACAACCGATGTAGAGTGGGAGCAGGAGCTTCGATCACTTCCTGAGGCTGCTGCCGAGATTGAAACGTTCAAAGGACGTTTGGGCGAAGGCGCTGGACAATTGCTGGCTTGTCTGGATGCGCGTGAAGCTTTGCAGGAGCGGATTGGCAAGACGGCTTCTTATGCCCGCCTGAAGCAGTCAGAGGACAGCACCAACCCGGTGAATATAGAGAACTCTGCCAAAGCAGGAGATATCCTATCAAATCTGTCGTCGTCCTTGTCTTTTATAAATTCAGAGATCGTCGAACTTCCGGATGGAACTGTAGAGCGTTATATTCAAGAGCTTCCGGATCTGGAACCATATGCGCGAAGTTTGGAGCGTTTGATTCGAGAAAAAGCACATCGGCTCACACCGGAGACCGAGAAGGTACTCGCCTCACTCGGAGAGGTGCTGGATTCACCATACCGTATCTATCTGCGCGGTAAACTGGCAGACATGACGTTTGACGATGCTCTCGATGGAGAGGACAATAATCGTCCACTGTCCTGGTCGTTCTATGAAAATAATTATGAGATGTCGTCTGACACAAAGCTGCGCCGTTCTGCTTATGCTGCATTCAGCTCCACATTGAATGAGTACAAAAATACGTTCGCAGAAGGTTATGCAACCGAAGTGAAGAAGCAGGTTGTTCTATCCAGGCTGCGTGGTTACGACGATGTTACAGATATGCTTCTCAGCCCACAGC
This sequence comes from Paenibacillus sp. USHLN196, assembly GCF_037144955.1. Lineage (NCBI taxonomy): Bacteria > Bacillati > Bacillota > Bacilli > Caryophanales > Paenibacillaceae > Paenibacillus > Paenibacillus sp. USHLN196. Next base: position 79,673 of record NZ_JBBCYH010000003.1, read on the forward strand.
AAGTGAGCAAAGAGATGTACAATAATGTGCTCGATATTATCCAGCAGGAACTTGCACCTCATATGCGCAGACTGGCTGCTCTCAAGAAACGTGAACTGGGCTTGGACAAGCTGATGTTCTGTGATCTGAAGGCGCCGCTTGATCCTGAATTTAGCCCTGCCATTACATATGATGAGGCATGTACGCTCATTCGCGAGGCACTGGATGTGCTCGGTCCGGAGTATGGCGAGATCGTAGAGCGCGCATTTCGTGATCGCTGGGTGGATTACGCAGATAACGCAGGCAAATCCACAGGAGCGTTTTGTTCTTCCATATATGGTTCGCACTCCTATATCCTGATTTCATGGGCGAACAACATGCGCGGAGCCTTTACGCTTGCCCATGAAGTGGGACATGCAGGGCATTTCATGCTCGCGGGTCGTTACCAACGACTCACGAATACACGCCCATCTCTTTATTTCATTGAGGCACCATCGACGATGAATGAAATGCTGCTTGCAGATCATCTATTGAAGCGTTCCGATAATCCGAGAATGCGTCGTTGGGTCATTTTGCAACTATTGAATACGTACTATCATAACTTTGTTACACATCTGCTGGAAGGTGAATTGCAGCGCAGAGTATACGCTCTCGCTACAAGGGATGAGCCAATTACGGCGAAGACGCTAAGTCAGCTCAAAGGTGACATCCTCTCCGAATTCTGGGGACCTGATCTGGTTATTGATGAAGGGGCCAAGCTTACGTGGATGAGACAACCTCATTATTATATGGGACTATATCCATATACCTATGCGGCAGGTCTGACAGCTTCCACAGCGGCAGCACAGCAGATTCGGGAAGAAGGACAGCCTGCGGTAGATCGCTGGCTTGATGCACTCAAAGCTGGTGGAAGTCTCACGCCGCAGGAGTTAATGAAGCTTGCGGGTGTGGATATGTCCGGACCTGAGCCGATTCGCTCTGCGGTTGCTTATGTCGGCAGTCTGGTCGACGAACTTGAACGTCTGTATTCCTGATCTGGTTCATATAGTATACGGACAAGGCAGAACGGGTTGTCTGCATGCACCGCCTTCCTTGCGTGGGGGCGGTGCATCTTATTTTTGCAAGGGGAAAGGAACGATGATGAATGGCGTTAACGAGCGTGTCCTCATCGATCGGCCGAATAAGCGTGGATGGTTTCGGTGTTTTTGATGACATGAATGGAGTACCGGGTTTTGAGGGCAATCAGGGTGGTTTTTTTTCGGGAATCAATGAGTTTGCTGCAATGAATGCATTTGCTTCGATTTTCATTGGCGCCATATTTCTCATCATTGCGGGAGTTATTGTTTTTGTTATTATTTCAGGCATACGCTCAGGGTTGTCAAATAACGCGGCGGCCTTGTTAACCCTGCACTCAACGGTGGTGGCCAAACGAACGGAAGTCTCAGGCGGAAGCGGCGATAGCAGGGCGACTACCCGGTATTATGCTACATTTGAATTCGACAATGGGGAGCGCATTGAACTAATTGTTGGGCGAAACCATTATGGCATGCTGGTGGAAAATGATCGAGGGATGCTGACCTATCAGGGGACACGCTTCAAGCATTTTGAGAGAGATGTACAGCCCCAGTCGGGGGTAAGCAAAGGCCAGTTTTATACGTAAAAAAAGAGCTGCGGCTCCTCCCAAGTGGGAGAGAGTCGTTTTTGGTATGCAGAAAAGAAAGAAAAATCGGAGGGTATTCAAACGCTTACAATGGTGATATACTCGTAAAATAAAGTTAAACAGTATTAAACAAAAACAAACAAACAATAAATACAGAATAAAGTGCAGGGTTACGGACTGAATCAAGAGATACCGTTTGGAAAATAGGATTGGTTCGAAAGGTTGGTGAAGCGCGGTGAGTGTGCTGGCTTATGATTTGGGCGCTGGGAGCGGGAGAGCGCTATTGGGACATCTGAATGATCGAGGTATCGAAACGAGTGAAATTCATCGGTTCAAGAATGAACCGGTGAAAGTTGGCGAGCGGATGCACTGGGATATTCTGCGATTGCATCATGAATTGTTGCAAGGGCTTACGCTTGTAAAACAGCAGGGCGAAGAGCCGGAAAGCTTGGGAATTGATTCCTGGGGCGTAGATTTTGGTCTGCTCGGCAGTAATGGTGAGTTGCTGGGTAACCCGTATCATTACCGTGACACACAGTTTAACGGCATGATGGATCAGGTACGCCAAGAGCTGACCTCTCAGCGAATCTTCGAACGTACAGGCATTCAATTTCTTAGCTTCAATACCCTGTATCAATTAGCAACGCTTCAACGCTCCGGTTCTCCGCTTCTTCATGAAGCAGAGCGTTTTCTCATGATTCCGGATTTGCTTCGTTATTTCCTGACAGGGGAAGCGGTGAATGAGTTCACTAATGCAACGACAACGCAATTATACAATCCATCGGCAGGGCAGTGGGATAGTGAATTGCTGGCTCATATTCGCATTTCGGAGAAACTGTTTGGTGAAGCCGTGCTGCCAGGTACCCGTGTTGGACAGTTGCGCAGCAGTATCTGTAATGATCTGGGGCTTTCTCCTATCCCGGTAATTGCTGTTGCAGAACATGACACGGGTTCAGCCGTTGTGGCTGTTCCTGCAACGGAACGTTCATTTGCTTATCTGAGCTGTGGAACCTGGTCCCTGATGGGTACGGAAATAGATCATCCTGCGATAAGTAGCCAGAGTCTGGCCTTGAATTTCACGAATGAAGGCGGGGCGGGCAGAACATTCCGTCTGCTGAAGAACATTATGGGCCTGTGGATTTTGCAGGAAAGCATGCGGGAGTGGGACCGTCAGGGCCAGGGAATTAGCTACGATGCGTTATTGGCAAAGGTGGAACAGGCATCTCCATTTGCCAGTGTGTTTGATCCGGATGATGAACTGTTTATGGCAGCCGGAGATATGACGACGCGTATACGGCAGTATTGTCGTGCTACAGGGCAAGTGGTACCAGAAGATCAGGGGGCTATTGCCCGGGCAATTCTGGAGAGTTTGGCATTGAAGTACAGAAGAGTCTTGGAATGGACGGAGCAATTGTCGGGTCAGACGTTCAACGGATTGCATATGGTCGGTGGAGGCATCCAGAACCGCCTGTTATGTCAGTGGACTGCCAATTCCATTGGCGAACCGGTATGGGCAGGTCCGGCAGAGGGAAGTGCCATCGGAAATATGGCTGTGCAATGGATAGCGAGCGGAGTTTTTAAAGATATATGGGAGGCACGTAAGGCCATTCGAGATTCATTTACGGTAACGGCTTATGAGCCGCAGGACAGGTCAATCTGGGAAGAGGCTTACGGCAGATTTCTGCGTGTGACGGCTTCAGCTAATTCACAAGCGGGGAGTGAGGTGTAACATGCTGGCAGCCGAGCGATATGACCGGATTGTGGAGATGGTGAATGTAAAAGGCAGTATGCGTGTATCCGAGCTTAGTGAACGCTGCCGGGTGACGGAGGAAACCATCAGGCGGGATCTGGATCGGCTGGAACAGGCAGGACGATTGCGTCGTTCTCACGGTGGTGCAGTGAGTGTGAAGGAAGATCAGCCGGAGATCCCTTACCGGATCAGGGAGACAACCCATGCGGAAGAGAAGAAAAGGATTGCACAAGCGGCTCTGGCGATGATTAATCCGGGTGATCGCATTCTGTTGGATGCGAGCACAACAGCAGGCTATATGGCAGCGAACATGCCGGATTTTCCGCTGACGGTATTAACCAATTCCATTCAAGTAGCTACGGAACTCAGCAGCCGTGACAAGATTGAGGTCATCTCAACAGGGGGCCAACTGGCATCTCGCTCGTTGTCTTTTGTCGGGCCGCTCGCGGAGCGTTCGCTAGAGATGTATCATGTGGATAAATTGTTCTTGTCTTGTAAAGGTGTACATCTCGAAGGCGGCGGAATCAGCGAATCCAATGAACTCCAGGCAAGGCTGAAGCAGAAGATGGTTGGCATAGCCGATCAGGTCATCTTACTTGCAGATGCCAGTAAATTTGGCGTTCGTGCCTTTGCACGGGTATCCGAGTTAAATGCGGTCCATACGATCGTTACCGATCAGCCATTGGAGGCTGAACAGACAGACCGTTTGAGCGGATACGATATTGGTATCATCACGGTTTAATCTTTCAGATTTTATCTATATAAATTGAACTAAATCAAATATTCTTTAGTCAATTCATCTACTAATCAGTTAATAGGAGCGTGTAATTATGAAGGTCTCCTTATTCATTACCTGCCTCAGCGATGCCATCTATCCCCGAGTTGGGGAGGCCATGGTCAGATTGCTCGCCGCTCATGGCGTTCGGCTGGATTTCCCGCGGGTTCAGACCTGCTGCGGTCAGCCTTCCTACAATAGCGGGTACTGGGATGAGACTCGGGTAGCAGCCAAGACGATTCTGGAAGCGTTCGACGACAGTGATTTTGTGGTCTGTCCTTCGGGATCGTGTACGTATATGATTCATCATTATCCCGAACTGTTCGCAGATGAACCGGTATGGTTGGAGAAGGCAAAACGACTGGAAGCCAAAGCCTATGAATTCACTCAATTCCTCGTTCAGGTACTCGGGATTACCGATCTGGGCGCACATTTTCCGCACAAAGTAACCTATCATCCATCCTGCCATGGCAGCCGTCTGCTTGGTGTGAAGGATGAGCCGATGGCGCTGCTCTCTCAGGTTAGGGGACTGGAATTGGTTCCACTTCCATTCGCTGAAGATTGCTGCGGGTTCGGGGGTACTTTTGCCATCAAAATGTCCGATATTTCAGGAGCGATGGTTACGGAAAAAGTCGATCATGTCAAAGAGACACAAGCCGAAGTACTGGTTGGGCTGGATATGGCCTGTCTGATGAATATCGCAGGTAATCTGCGTTATCGGAATGAACCGGTGCGTGTGATGCATCTGGCGGAACTACTGTATGAGGGGGTGCGAACAGGATGAGCCAACCGGGAGTCATGGATACGACGGTCAAAGAACGTGCCGGACTGGCCTTGAATGATGATTTTCTGCGTAAAGCGGTCAAATTCACGACAGAACGATTGCGTAACGGGAAGAAGTCTGCCTCAGAAGAACATGGAAACTGGGATGAATGGCGGGAGCGTGGACGTCAGATTCGTCTGCATACCATTGCGTATCTTGATTATTATCTGAATGAGTTTGTGAATAATGCTCGTGCGAATGGGGTTCATATTCATTTTGCAGATACCTCGGTGGAAGCAGCGGCGATTGCGCTGGATATTGCGGCGCACAAACAAGCTTCTACGGTGGTGAAATCCAAATCAATGGTATCGGAAGAAGTACATCTGAATCATGTGCTGGAGTCGGCAGGCATTGAAGCCATTGAGACCGATCTGGGTGAATATATCATTCAGCTGGCAGGTGAAGCTCCTTCTCATATTGTCATTCCAGCGATTCATAAGAACCGCTACCAGATCGCAGAACTGTTATCGAAGGAAGCAGGCGAGATTCTGGAGCCGGACACGACGGTACTTGCCGGATTTGTACGCAAAAAGCTGCGCGAGAAGTTCCTCGAAGCGGATATTGGCATGACGGGTTGTAATTTTGCGATTGCAGAGACGGGTTCTATGATCTTGTTCGAAAATGAAGGCAATGCCCGTATGGTATCCACTGTTCCGAAAACGCAGATTACACTGATGGGTATGGAGCGGATTATTCCGTCGTGGACGGATCTGGAGGTTATGGCAACCTTATTGCCGCGCTCCGCAACTGGTCAGAAATTAACGATGTACATGTCAGGCATCACAGGTCCTCGCCGCACAGCGGATGGAGATGGGCCGGATGAAATGCACATTATTATCGTGGACAACGGTCGATCCTTACAGCTCGGTGATCCCGAATTCCAAGAATTGCTGAATTGTATCCGCTGCGGTGCCTGTCTGAATGCTTGCCCAGTATATCGTCATATTGGAGGTCATGCCTACGGCGGAACATACAGTGGTCCCATTGGTGCGGTACTGACGCCTGCACTCAATGGCAACATTGATGAATGGAATGACATTGCGGGTGCTTCGAGTCTGTGTGGAGCCTGTTATGAAGCATGTCCTGTTAAAATTCCACTGCATGATATGCTTGTTTATTTACGTAGGCGTAAAGTGGAAGACGGCCATGGAAACAAAATGGAAAGTATGGGCATGAAGGGATTTGCCGCTGTTGTATCCAATTCCAAACGTTTCAGTGCGGCCATACGTCTCGGACAGATCGGGCAGAAGGCAGTTGTACGCAACAACGGCATTTCACTCAAGCTGGGTCCACTTAAAGGCTGGAACAATTATCGGGTTGCCCCAAGTCTCGCCAAGAAATCCTTCCGGCAGCAATGGAACAAGCTGGATCAGGAATTGAACCAAGAGCATCAAGCCATGGATTCTTCCGTCCGCAACCGCATGGAGCAGATTATTCGTGAACGAGAGGAGGAAACGGGGGATAAGCATGGTCACTGAACATCAGCAATGGCTTGCGGAATTGGAGAAGAAGTCCATTGAGAAACAGGAGCAGTTCATGAATGATATTGCTTCGAAATTGAGAAGACCAAGGCAACGTCATGCGCCGACCCAACCCTTTCGGGGAGCACCCGACTTTTGGACTGAACTGGAATGGGATGAAGAGAAACGTGTTCAAGCATTTACCGATAACTTTGTGAGTGTAGGTGCCCATATTGCCCGGGTTCAGAACATGGATGAAGTATCTCATTTCATCGCCAACAAATCTCATGAGTTGAGTGCCAAATATATCATTCGCCAAAATGAACAGGCGCTAAAGGATCTCGGTTTGGAAGAGCAGCTTCCGGATGTACAGATCTCAGTCTGGAATAGTCAAGCAGATGAGAACTGGAAGGCGCGTGCAGCCGAGGCTGATATCGGTGTGGTCATGGCGGATTACGCTACAGCATACACTGGATCCGTCACTGTACTTTCTTCACCAGAAAAGGGACGGTCAGTTAGTCTACTGCCTACGGTACTCATCATCATTATTCCAGTGGACCGACTGTACACCAGACTGGGTGAGACGCTGGATCGATTTGACGAAGCGGGAAGAGAGAATCTTCCGGCAGGCATCCACTTTATTTCAGGGCCAAGCCGCTCTTCTGATATAGAAAATGACTTAACTATTGGCGTACACGGACCAGGCATTGTATATGGTTTAATTATGGGTTAACGGTGTGTTGAGCGTGATGGCGCATCATGATTTTGATAACTGTCCAAGATGCAGTATTTGAATGCTGAGGGCAGTTTTTTATTTTATCTATTATAGTTAAAAACTATTAAAATTATATTAATTATATATTTCACCTATTAATGATAGCAGTGTATAATCCATCTCAAGAGAGAATTCATATGAGATACAAAAGAGAAAGAGGAGGATGAATACAGATGAGTATATTTTCTTACCAAGTTCCGTTTATGGATGGGCACAAGGGTGATTTTTCAGATTTAAAAGGGAAAGTCCTTCTTATTGTGAATACAGCAAGTCAGTGTAGCTACTCCCGCCAATTCAATGAACTTCAGCAGATGTATGAGAAATATGGTGATCAGGGGCTGGAGATTCTGGCCTTTCCTTGCAACCAGTTTAACGACAAAGAATCAGGCAGTAGCAATGAAATAGTCGAGTATTGCAGGAAACAGTTTCAGATATCCTTTCCTATCCTGGAGAAGGTTGAGGTCGTTGGGCAGTCGATGCATCCGTTGTTTCGTTATCTGATTGAAGAAGCGCCATTTCATGGTTATGATCTGGACACGCAAGAAGGACAGTGGATGGACACCTTTGTTAAGGAAAAGCATCCAGAATTGTACCAAGGAGACGGCATCAAATGGAATTTCACCAAATTCCTGATCGACCGTAGGGGAGACGTCCATGGCCGCTTTGAAACGACAGTTGCCCCATCAGAGATGGAGTCAGCTATTCACAATCTGTTGAAGAATTCCTAGGTATGCTGCAATTACTGTCCTGAAGTCCTATGACTTTGGGACTGTTGAAGATTGGAACTGGAAATGTTAGGGTAAAAGAAGATAACGAATGAATACATTTTTTTTAATCAAAAATGACCAATATACCATTTCGGTCAGTCAGTTCTTTTGAGGATTTTATGGTTATCTGGATGAAATGTGAAAATGTGCAAAAAATAACTCAAGTCTGTTGATCTGAAGTGTAAGTGTAATCACGTCATTATTTTTTTAGTTGTTAACTTTTAACTTGGAAAGAAGGAGTGAGTGTCATGTCACCAATTTCAGTGCCTCAACCGAAAACATTTGGTCCGCTGGGCAATTTGCCGCAATTGAACTTTGATGAGCCCGTACAATCTCTGGTGAAACTTGCTGAGGAATATGGACCGATCTTTCGAATGGAGTACCCTGGGCGAAGTGAATTGTATATTTCGGGTCACGAACTGGTTGCCGAGGTAACGGATGAATCCAAATTCGACAAACGTGTGTGGGCACCCCTTGCGAAGGTACGTGCATTTGCAGGAGATGGACTATTTACGAGTTGGACCGATGAGCCGAATTGGAAAAAAGCGCATAATGTACTGCTGCCAAGTTTCAGTCAACGTGCCATGCAGGGATACCACAACAAAATGATTGACCTGGCTGTACAGCTGGTTCAGAAATGGTCACGATTGAACCCGGATGAGACAGTTAACGTTCCGGATGATATGACACGTCTTACGCTCGACACGATTGGCCTGTGTGGGTTCAACTACCGGTTTAACAGCTTCTATCGGGAAGAACCACATCCATTCATTACGAGCATGGTTCGTGCGTTGGATGAATCCATGAGTTCATTGCAGCGCCTGCGTCTGCAAGACAAGCTGATGATCACCAAAAAGAAACAGTTTGAACAGGATATTCGTTCGATGTTCTCGTTGGTGGATCACATCATTGCCGAGCGCAAAGAGAAACCGCAGGAAGGGGCAGACGATCTGTTGTCCCACATGCTCAGTGGCAAGGACCCGGAGACAGGAGAAACACTGGATGATGAGAACATCCGCTATCAGATTATTACATTCCTGATAGCTGGACATGAGACCACAAGTGGTCTGTTATCCTTCGCCATCTATTATCTGATGAAGAATCCCGATACACTGGCTAAAGCCCAAGCTGAAGTGGATCAGGTTCTGAAAGATCCGGTACCAACGTACAATCAGGTCCGCAATCTGAAGTACGTTCGTATGGTTTTAAACGAAGCACTACGGTTATGGCCTACAGCTCCGGCCTTTTCTCTGTATGCCAAGGAAGATACAGTGCTTGCGGGTCAATATCCTTTGCAGAAGGGTGACAGCGTCAGTGTACTTATTCCCAAGCTTCATCGGGATCGTGCAGCGTGGGGAGATGATGTGGAAGCATTCCGACCGGAACGTTTCGAAGACCCGAGCAAAGTGCCGCATGATGCCTACAAGCCGTTCGGTAATGGTCAACGGGCATGTATTGGTCAGCAATTTGCACTTCAGGAAGCAACGCTGGTGCTGGGCATGGTGCTCAAACATTTTGACTTCATAGATCATGCGGATTATCAATTAAAGGTGAAAGAAACCCTGACGCTCAAACCGGATAACTTTACGATTCGCGTACGTGCTCGTGGGGGGCAACCGGTTATGGCCGTTCCGGGAGTAGCGGTCGAAGAACCGACTCCAGTTGCCAAAAGAACAGAGCCAGATGCAGCGAATGCCCACCACACACCGATGCTAGTTCTGTACGGTTCCAATCTGGGTACAGCGGAAGGCATTGCGCGTGAAATTGCCGATACCGCCAGATATCAGGGTTTCCGCAGTGAGGTTGCTGCGCTGGATGATCGCGTGGGCAAACTGCCGAAGGATGGTGCCGTTATTATTGTCAGCGCATCTTATAACGGTCAGCCGCCAAGTAATGCCAAGATGTTCGTCGAGTGGATTGAACATGCGGATGCCAATGAATTCAAAGGTGTGCGTTTCGCTGTTCTCGGATGCGGTGACCACAACTGGGCCAGCACCTATCAGCGTATTCCGCGTTTAATAGATGAACAGTTATCTTCCAGAGGAGCAGAGCGGTTATCGCCGCTGGGTGAGTCAGATGCCAGCGGTGATTTTGAGAAACAGGTGGGGGATTGGACGGAGCAACTATGGCCGGATCTCGCACGAACGATGGGGCTGAAACTGAACACCAGCTCCAATAGCGAACGCAGCTCATTATCTGTACAATTTGTCAGCGGACTCGCCGTGACCCCGCTTGCAGATACGTATGATGCACATGTAGCGGAAGTACTGGAGAACAGAGAGCTTCACGACGCGGGCAGTGAACGCAGTACACGTCACCTGGAGATCAAACTGCCTGAAGGCATAACCTACAAGGAAGGTGATCATCTGGGTATTCTGCCACAGAATCCACCGGAACTTGTAGAGCGTGTACTTCGTCGATACGGGTTTACCGGAACAGAGCATCTGGTTCTGGATGCATCCGGTCGGAGTGCCGCACATCTACCATTGCATCAACCAGTTAACCTGTATGACCTGCTTAGTCATAGCGTTGAGCTTCAGGAGGCGGCAACTCGTGCGCAACTGAGAGAAATGGCAGCATACACAGTATGTCCACCGCATAAGAAGGAACTTGAAGCGCTGCTTGATGAATCTGTGTATATGGATGAAGTGCGGAACAAACGGATTTCCATGCTGGATTATCTGGTGAAATATGAGGCATGTGAACTGCCGTTTGAGCGTTTCCTTGAATTACTGCCTTCACTGAAAGCCAGATATTATTCGATCTCCAGTTCACCGCGTGTTCAGCCCGATCAAGTGAGTATTACGGTGAGTGTTGTGCGTGCCCCGGCATGGAGTGGGCAGGGAGAATACAAAGGTATTGCGTCGAACTATCTGGCCAATCTGAAGTCGGGCGATGAGATTGTCATGTTCACCCGGACACCAGAGTCGGGGTTCCAATTGCCGGAGGATGCACAGGTTCCCGTCATCATGGTAGGTCCGGGTACAGGTGTGGCCCCATTCCGAGGTTTCTTGCAGGCGAGACATGTATTGAAGCAGCAGGGTCAAGAGCTTGGTGAAGCGCATCTGTACTTTGGGTGCCGGAATCCTGAACATGATTATCTGTACAAAAATGAACTGGAAGCAGCCCAGCAAGAAGGGCTTGTGAAGCTTCATACGGCCTTCTCCCGTGTAGACGGGGAGGAGAAATGTTATGTACAGCATCTGATGAGAGACGATGCCCGTCATCTGATTCCTTTGCTTGAAGAGGGTGCGCATCTGTATATCTGCGGTGATGGCAGCAAGATGGCACCCGATGTGGAAGCCACACTCCAGCATGCATACGCTGATATTCATGGCAAGTCCGCGAAGGAAGCAGAGGATTGGCTGTATCAGCTTCAGCAGCAAGGTCGTTATGCCAAGGATGTATGGACAGGCATCTAATGTAAACAAGTGAAGGATCATAGTGATCCCTAACTGGCTAAGCGGTGAGACACAGAAGCAGTTCTGTTCTCACCGCTTTTTGCCATAAACTGATTCTTCAGCAGATGAGTGGGAGTATGAGTTATAATTATAAATTGGAAGGGAGCACCCGTAGGCAGACATTGGGGAACCCGTGCAACGCTTGTTATTATGAATCAGCTTTACTTCAGGGTACACGGACGTTTCAGGCTCTTTCTTCGGACGGTTGGCCGATAGATCGACTCGACGCTGGAGAGAGGAAATAGAATACGGGAAGGGACTCTGCCTTTTCCCTGGAGTTCAAGATAATCCAGTCCCACGCCTACAAGTCTGATATTGTTAAATGCATTCCAGGAAGGAAACGTCGTGCGGATTCCCACTCGGATGCCTCGCCGTGTTCGAGGAATATCGAACACCCGAATGGAATTCAGACTGAGTGGAATGAATAATTGACGGTTTACTTTGATAAACTGCCTTGAATAGACACGACGAATGCGTCCCGGCTCCAACCCGGAGAGTGGAGTATTCAGTTCTGCAAGATGCCCCTGGAGTTCTGCCAGACGCTGCTGAAGTGTTTTTCCAGTATGGAGATGCTGCCAGCTCATAAGTATTCCTCCGTTCGCCATTTGTACCTAGTATATGAAGGAACGGGGTCGGAAGGTGTACGTTTGATAGCCCATGTTCGTTACGGCTAACAGGGTTTTATTTGATAATAGGGGAGTGATCCAAATGATCGTAGAAATGTATAAAGACCTCATTAAGGATGAGCGTGGTAATTATTATATGGCGGTGCAGGTCGAGGGTAGTGAGCTTACGCTCGTTAATGCATTCGTCGAAGCGGCATTCACACCTGACCTGATCTACAATGAAGAGTTTCGTGCCAAGCACAAGGAGATGGAAGGTGGGTTTGTAGGAAAAATAGCGATGGATCTGCTAAGGCACGATGTGGTCATGGGGATGAAGCAAATCGACCGCAAGCTGTTGAACCTGTCGGATGTGGAACAGCAGTTCACGGTAAATTATATTGATACCATTGAATTTTATCGTCACCCGGCTTGGAAACGAAAGGTGTAAAAGGAAAGTCATCTCCTCTGTAACGAGGGAGAGGGTTCTTCTCCAATCCAATTGGCCATGATCTTACTTATACCAGCAACAGAATATATTGAGATGTAAAAGCGCAAGTGCAGGGCAGTAAGCCTTCGCAACTTGCGCTTTTTGGCATATATGGTTAACGACGTGTGAGACCTAGAAGCGAACCAGGTTATTGACGTTGACAGGCAAACCTGTGGCAATGGCGCGATTGGCCGCAATACCGGTCAGAATGGATCTGGCACCGTCCACGTGGTTAGCAGCACGATGGAACGGATCTTCTACAGGCTCTCCAAACAGATCATTCAGAAGAACCGGGTCACCTCCGCCATGTCCACCTGCTTTCTCTTCCACTTCAACCTCATATGGCGCATCGAACATCGGGAGAACCCGCAACGTTTTGCCGATCAATGCACCTTCCTTACTTTTGTCACCCAATGAATTGACATAGGATTGTTCCACGATATTCATCTCAATCCGACCTTTGGTGCCATTAATGGCAATGCGGTAACCTTCCCATGGCTGGTAGGCAACGAGGGAGTACGTCAGAATGGCTTTGTTCCGATACTTCACAAGAACACCCATCGTATCCTCAATGTTAATGCCATCCCCAAATACGCTCTGATCCCGCTGATAACCATCTTCCGATTCGGCATCCAGATACATGGACTTCATATGAGCATCCGAATCCAGATGCAGTGCAAAAGGATCATCCTTTGCGATCGGGTTGCCGGTTGCCCGGTTGTAGAACTGCGTTACACCGCGTTCTTCTGCGTTTTCTCTGCCGTAATACATCAGATCACCAAATGCAAACACGGTATCCGGTTGCGAGCCGATCCAGAAATTCACCAAGTCGAAGTGATGGGTGGATTTGTGCACGAGCAGTCCGCCGCTATTACGCTTGTCCCGATGCCAACGGCGGAAATAATCTGCCCCGTGGCGGGTATTCAGCAGCCATTCGAAGTGAACGGAAGTGACTTTCCCGATGGTATCATTCAGAATAAGCTCGCGTATTTTGGTATGGTGGGGCGCATAACGGTAGTTAAAGGTAACTCTTACGTTCTGCCCGGTCCGCTTCACGGCATCCAGGATGTCCTGACATTTCTCCTCATCGATGGTCATCGGTTTCTCGGTGACAACATCACATCCAAGTTCCATCGCACGAATGATATACTTGTGATGGGTACGGTCAACGCTCGTTACGATGACATAGTCAGGCTTCTCGTTCTCAATCATCTGATCAAACTGATCTGCAGGATAAGTGGGTACCTCAGGATAATTGTACTTTTCCTTCAATAGTTGATTCGCGTAGTTCATGCGGACTTGATTTATATCACAAAAGCCGACAAGCTCGGATGTATCCCTGTAATCCCGGGTCAAAGCACCATAAAAAAATTCGGCGCGGCCGCCAGTTCCAACTAGTACATAACGTTTCTTGTTACTCATGTCTATCGCCTCCTTGAATATAGGTCTAGACTATAACAAGGGAGTACTTCTTTCGCCGCATTTTATGCGTAACCGCTTTCAAATGCCGCATATTTTGCTATAATTTATGGAAAGGAGAGAGGGAGACATGACTGAACCTTTTCGTGCGGATTTTCATGATCCCACAGACCTACTGCACATTGAATATGATCGACGTATCGGATATTTCTCGATGACGGATGACCACCTGCATGATCATTATGAGTTATATTACCTGTTGTCCGGTGAACGTATTTATTTCATCAAGGACCGAACCTATCGGGTAAAGGCTGGCGATCTGGTGTTTGTAGACCGGAATACGGTTCACAAGACATTGGAGAGCGGCATGCCCGACCATGAGCGGATGGTACTCTATATGAAGCCTGAGCTTTTTGCAGCCATGGCTATTTCAACAGAGATAGTTGAAGGCTTGAAGGAACCCTTTTGCTGGGAGATTCCTATTGTAAGGTTTCCATCTCAAGTCACTGAGGTTCTGGAACGGATGGTTAGCGAAATGGTTGATGAAATGCTGCATCCCCAACCTGGAAGCAATCTGTTACTGCGTCATCGAGCTATTGAATTGTTGCTGCATGCCTATCGTAATCAACATCTGGGCCGGTTATGCTCCGATGATCGTGAGCCGGTTCTTCATCCCAAGACACAAGCAGTTGTGCGTTACCTGAATGAAAACTATCAGAAACCACTGACATTACCGGAGGTGGCGGACGCGTTTCGCATTAGTCCGCATTATCTGAGTCGGTTGTTCAAGCAAACGACGGGGTTTACCTTTAGTGACTATCTAAATCTGTTACGGGTAAAGGAAGCACAGCGTTTGCTGCGGGAAAGTGAGGAGTCCATTACGAACATCGCCTGGCTTGCCGGATTCAGTAACTTCTCTCATTTTGGCAAGATGTTCAAGCGTACTGTTCAGGCATCACCGAGAGCCTACAGGCAGGAGTCCAGGGAAACCGGTTCAATGAGACGATAAAATAAGAGGAGAATAAACGATGATAGAAGCGAGATTGAATGAATTGGGGATCATTTTGCCGGAGGCAAGTGCCCCCGCAGCGAAATATGCCAATGTCGTTATTGTTAATGGAATCATGTATGTATCCGGGAAAGGGCCTGATACCTCCGAACGCGGTAAAGTTGGAGCAGACTTCACAACAGAACAGGGATATGATTTTGCCCGGAACGCCGGACTGGAGGTACTCGCTGTCGTTCGAGACGTGCTGGGTTCACTGGATCGGGTGAAGAGAGTGGTTAAAGTGCAGGGCTTCATCAATGCATCGGCTTCATATCAGGAACATCATAAAGTGCTGAACGGATTCTCGGATCTGATGATGGAGGTATTCGGGGATCAGGGGATACACGCCCGTTCGGTATTCGGAGCCGTATCTGTGAGGGATAATCTGCCGTTGATCATTGATTCCATATTTCAGGTGGAGGAGTAGATAGTATATATGACTGATTCATCTTCATTTAATCCCATAATGCTAACGATTCCCGAGAGCTTCCACACGGAACGCCTCACGATTCGAGCACCGCAGTGGGGAGACGGCGCGGCCGTTAATGAAGCGGTCCGTGAGAGTGCGGAGCAGCTGCGGTTGTGGTTGCCTTTTGCCGAGAAGATCCCTTCATTGGAAGAGTCTGAAGTGACTGTTCGCCAAGCAAGACTGAAATACCTGGAACGTACCGACCTGATGCTACATTTGCGTGACAGACATACGGATGAATTGGTAGGCAGCAGCGGGTTACATCGGATCGACTGGAATGCACGCTGTTTCGAGATCGGTTACTGGATTCGAACATCACGAGCTGGCGAGGGTTTGATGACGGAAGCGGTGAAAGGGATAGAGCAATTCGCCATTACTCATCTGGAGGCCAATCGGCTGGAGATCCGCTGTGATGCCCGTAATGTGCGAAGTGCCAACGTAGCTAAACGAGCGGGATATACGCTAGAAGGTATACTGCGCAAGATGCGCCGGGACAGTTCAGGCACGTTGGTCGATTGTATGGTTTTCTCTAAAGTCAGGGGAAGCGAGTTTGAGTAGTGGGTTAACTACTTTTGGATTAGATGACGATCGGAGGCAGGTATGGAGCAAATCGGTCAAGGAAGAACTGCGGAAATCTATGCGTATTCGAACGACCTCATTATGAAATTATACAGAATTGATTTTCCTCACGAAGCGGTTCAAAATGAATTTAGAATAAGTGAGCTGGCATACAAAAAAGGACTACCCGTCCCGCAGGCAGTATCCTTGATAGAACATACTACATCGCGAGCAGGCATCGTTTTTGAACGAATTGAGGGTACCACGCTGTTGTCACTTATGATTCAGAAATTAGAAGTAGTCGAGCAGCTCTCATTCAAAATGGCTGACTGCCACTACAAACTTCATTGCGAGCGGGATGATGAAGCAACACTTCCCTCTCAGAAGCAGATTTTATCGGGAGCGATCCGCAATGTCCAATTATTGTCTGAGAATGATAAAGCACGAATACTTTCCTACTTAACAACATTGCCTGATCGGCAGCAGATCTGTCATGGCGATTTTCACCCCGATAACGTGATGCTGAGTGAGGCGGGCGAGCAATACTGGGTTATCGATTGGATGACTGGAATGTCTGGGGATCCTGCGGGTGATGTGGCTCGAAGCTGGGTAATATTAATGAGCGGTACAATGTCTGAAGATACTCCGCCTGCTATTCGAACGGGTTTTGAAAAGGCTCGTGAGTTGATTCTCGAACATTATATCCATCACTACATACATCTTTCCGGGATTTCCCGTGAAGCGATTGAATCCTGGATGCTGCCAGTTGCTGCTGCGCGTCTTGATGAAAATCTACCTGCTCAAGAGGCGCAGCAGTTGCTCAAGTTTGTTCAGGAACGACTTCGTCTGTTATAAAAGTTAAATTAAAGATGATTTAGACTGACACATGTTAATGATTAGTTCAACTTCTACAGACGAAGCTAATCATTTATATGAAAGGGTAGAGAAAGAGAGGGGACAAATTCATGCTGCATTCATTAAAGGCCATACAATCTTACAAGTCAGGCAATACGCCGGAAGCCCAGCAGCATTGGTTGCAACTGCTGGCAGCAGCGGAGAAACCCCATATTAACCTCGAACGCATTCATTCCATCGCCGAACTTGAGGGTACGAATCCGGTGCTGGATTACACGGAGCGTACACTTCAAGTGCTGGATAAGCTTCAGGTTTCTTTTTGGGTGCGAGAAATTCTGGAGGAAGTATTAATGTGGTCAGAGACGGCGAAGGCCGGATCACGGGAGCAGCGGCGGGCATGGCAAAAGCAAGGCGTTAACCTGTTTGTGCACAATGTGGGGTCCGCTCAGTTGTATGACCTCTATGTGGCGGCAGGCCAACTGGATAACAACATCGATAAGAACAAGGAGACGAGAAATAGTCAACCGGGTTCTATAAGCGAACACACTACACCGATTTCATCCACACCGAGACATGAGGTTATTCGTACCCTAATTGCTACGCATGGACTAATTGGACAGTACATACGCGGGGAAATTCCATTTGCCGAGAATACACCGCTTCACTCCATAATCGGTAAAGGATGGCTGTCTACAGAAGAATTACACGCCTTACTGATGGCATTGAATGAGTGCATTATTGCAGGTGTTGATCCAGCGCTATGGCAACAGGTTCAGGCTGAGGTGGAGCGAATTGTAGGCTGGATTATCACCGGACCGGATCATGAAGACTGGAGCGTGAAAGAACGGTTATCCCGTTTGAGAAGTTCATCCATCCAGCAAGGAGAAGCTGTGGACGCGGCTTATGCCAAACTTCAAACGGAACTGGATGTGGAATCAATTCTGGCTCCGCTGGCTCATCGTACGCTGTGGTATGTGGAGTCGGCTATGCAGGATTTCTCGTTGCAGGAGATGGTGAAAGTGTTCCTGTTAACGCTTTACAGTGAGAGTATGAATTCTACACTTATGGAAGGTCAGTCCACTATCGTTCGTCACATCAGCTTCGAACCATTGATGAATACGATGTATTACGACTATAAAGGCGTCAAGAAGCTGAATATTTACAAAAAACGAATGATTGAAAAGTATTTGGAACAGTATTCGTGGGAACAGTTAGCTGCAGGAGAGCAGATCGTGTACCCCCATCTAACACATCGAATTGAGCGCCATACAGATTTACCAGATACCCTGTTCGTGACCTTTGAATTTTCCCCGGCTGCAGAGAAGTTGATTGCATTCTGTATTGAAGCGGAAAAGTCTCCATTGTATGAGAAGGCTGTGCTGCTTTTATTCGATCTGTTCGGGTTGCGCTGGGATGCCTATGACCGGTTCCACAACGAAGAGACGTATTTGTCCGACATGAACAGTTCGGGTGATTACAAAAAAGTACTGCTGGACTATATCGTGGGTAAACGGGTACTTGATATTGGTCCGGGTGGAGGTATTCTGCTCGATCTGATTGAACAGGAAAAACCGGAAGTGGAGCCGATCGGTATCGATATCTCAGCCAATGTGATTGAAACGCTGGAACGCAAGAAACAGCGTGAGGGACATCGCTGGCAAGTCATGAAAGGGGATGCCCTGCAACTGGAGCAATATGTGCAACCAGGCACAGTGGATACAGTAATTTTTTCATCCATTTTGCATGAATTGTATTCATATATTGAACTTGACGGCCGAAGATTTAATTCCGACACGGTGGTGGCAGCGCTGAAAAGTTCATTCCATGTGTTGTCACCTGGAGGAAGAATTTTGATTCGGGATGGCATCATGAGTGAACCGGAAGCACAGAAACGCCGGATTCGTTTCCTGGAACCGGATGGGATGCGCTCGCTGGAGCGGTACACAGAGGATTTTCAGGGGCGTGCGATTGAATATGAGCGTATCTCAGACAACGAGGTCATGATGCCGATCAACGATGCGATGGAATTTCTCTACACCTATACGTGGGGCGAAGAGGCATATGTGCATGAGATTCAGGAACAGTTCGGTATATTTACACCGACGGCCTATGACCATTGCATTCGAGAAGCGCTGGGCGAGCAAGCCGAGATCATTACGTTCCGACATTTCCTTCAGGAAGGGTACACGGAAGCACTCGGAGAAAGATTGATCTTCATGAACGAAGATGGCGAGCCTGCGCCTTTGCCAGACAGCACCTGCCTGATTGTCATTGAGAAGAAGAAAGGGTTGGCGGACAGATGATGAGCGAAGCCAGCACGTTTTTGTATTTTGTTAGACATGCGGAGTCACGATATGTTGAAGGACAGGAACGCGAGCGTGGGCTGACAGAGCAAGGACATCAAGATGCGGGAACGGTTGCCAATCTGCTCCATGGGGAGCAGATTCAACGGTTCTATTCAAGCCCTTACAGGCGAGCGGTGGATACGATTCAGATTCTGGCAGATCGGTCAGGTGGAATTGTAGTGACAGAGGAAGATTTGCGGGAACGCCAGTTGTCGAGTTCGGATGTGAAGCATGAGAGTTTTCGTGAAGCCAAGCAACGATTGTACCGAGATCCCACGTATGCATACCCTGGAGGAGAGTCTGGTGAACAGGCTCGCTTAAGGGCAGTAGCGGTGATCGAGAAGATTCTGAGTAAACATGCGGGTCAGAAGGTAGTCATCGGAACACATGGAGACGTGATGACGCTTATTTTTCAACACTATGATGCTTCCTACGGTTATGATTTCTGGGAGAGTACTACAATGCCGGATATCTATAAATTGGTGTTTGATGGGACGCACAAGTTGGTGCAGATCACCCGAATGTGGGAGTGACCGAGTTTTATATGAGAAATGCATTAGCCAGAATGAGAACTGGAGGGGAGATCAATGAGCAGAACGGATGTGGAGAAGCTGCTGGCTGATCTGAATGAGGGACGGATTCTGACCCAACAGACATTCGAAGAGTTGGATGTGGAGGTTTATTTGGATGAAAGGGATGCCACAGCATTTGCCGACGACTGGATGCAATCTTTTGAACGTTGGGCTCAAGCTTCCAATGTGGCTGAAGAAGAGGTGCTGCGAGCATGCAGGGAACAGGCGTTCAAACAAACCTTAGCATTTACAAGAGAACCTGAGTTGGCGGGGTATGTGAGTGATGATATGGGTTTAATCGGTGCTGCATTGTTACAGGGTACGGCGAATGATTCCTTTGTGGATCAGCTGTTGGAAAGTTATCGTCAAGGCAGGTTGCCCCTGCGATAAGCGGGGGAGGACCAACAGGTTTTTTTTCTTTTGTATAAAAAAACAGCATCAAATGTACATTGTGGGTCGGTTGAGGCATAAGGTACAATTCACCTAAGCAATCGATGAGAATGATAATCATTATATGTGAAACATTCTCACGGTTACATCAACAGATCACATAGGGGTGAAGGGGAACATGGTAGGTTTAGTTAAAGGTTTCAAAGGGTGGACGATTACATTACTGCTCATGGGTCTAGTTATATCGGGATGTAATTCAAATACCGCTACAAATGCGGAACAGACTCCTGCAACTGAGAGTGCGGCTTCTGGAGAAAATACTTCTGGAACAGAGACAGAGCCTGCGACACGAGTTGTGCAGGATGAATTTGGAGATGTGACGATTCCGGTTCAACCGCAGCGGATTGCTGGAATATATGTGGAAGATTATCTGAAGGCGCTCGATATTACACCTGTAGTGCAGTGGTATAACCCGATGTGGGGTGTACAGGATTATTTAGAACTGGATGCTCCACAATTTGATACTACAGGGAGTATTGAGGCTTTGTTGGAATATGATCCGGACCTTATCATTGTAGATGGTGGAGCGGATATGGAGAAATATGAGATGTACTCCAAGGTGGCACCGACGTATCGTCTGCCTGAGAGCGTACTGCAGGATTCCAATCATATTTTGAAAACCATTGCCGATGTTGTAGGTAAACCGGAGAAGGGTGAAGAAGTTGCTGCGGCATTTGAGGCCAAAATTGCAGATGCGAAGACGAAGCTGCAGGAAGCGGTCGGGGACGAGACCGTTGCAGTTGTCCGATTGAATGTTAACGATGATACACTGGCACTGTTCGGTGTGAAAAATCGGTTCACCGGATTTATTTATTCGGAGCTTGGTCTAACACCTCATTCGCTGGTTAGCAAGATGGAAGAATACCAGGAAATTCTGTCTGAAGAGGCCGTACCGCAACTTGATGCAGATCATCTTATTGTGTTCCCTTCCAATGGTGAATGGTCTTCCCCCGAGAACAAGGAAGCCTTGAAGGTACTTGACAGCACATTGTGGAAATCTCTTCCGGCGGTTAAGAATAATCAAGTTTACATTATGGAGAGATCACATTGGCAATCAGGTGCGATTACAGCAAATTCCATGAAAATTGATGATCTCTTGGAAAAAATGACACCATAAGTATAACGCCATAAGAAAGAAAGTTCTTCAATCAGGGTTGAAGAGCTTTCTTTTTTCGTATACACTGTTTTTAATGATAATAATTCTCAGTTAAGGACGATGAACATGTGCCACACGATAATGCAACGGATTCCAAAACCCTGGTTATGCGCACTTCAGCATATGGAGTACATAGATCATAAATCTCATATCAATAAACGTTTGCTATACAGAATGTCGTCTTCTCACTCCATATTTGTTGTAACGTCTGGCAAGGGCTCAATGGTGTGCTCAGATCGGGAATCTCATCTGGAAAAAGGAATGATTATTTTTGTTCCGGCTGGAACATCCGTTAAAATAGAAGGTTCTCCTTGGACAGAAAGTCAATTGCAGTACTATAAGCTTGATCTGATGGTGGCTGAATTAAAAGAAGAGACTTCGAATGCTTTGCATACCAAAGACACTGCGGGGCAACGTGAACTTCACAAATGTACAGATTCTTCGACAGTACGACCTCTTATTCAACTGAATTACAGTCCGTGGAGTTCCTGCCTTGAATCTTTGGAACAAATGTTGCGTCAACAGATCACCAGCGATTGGCTGGAGCAATGGGACGTACAGCTTCGTTTCCAAGAGTGGTTCCGTGTCTTGCTTCGCCAGAGTGATCCCGAAACCGAAGCAGCAGATGACCGTGCCCGTCTTCAAAGTTCCATTCGTTATATTGGTGATCACTATGATCAGACGATAACCGTTGATGAGCTCGCAGCAGATATTGGTCTAACAAGAGCCAGCTACACTCGGCAATTCAAAAAAATTACGGGCAAGCTCCCACTTGAATATGTAAATGCGGTTCGGCTGGAACGCTCGAAGCAACTCTTGCAGCTGACGGATGATCGCATCCATGAAATTGCTCAGAATGTGGGATTTAGCAGCGAGTATTATTTTGGTCGCCGTTTCAAGCAATATGCTGGTATATCACCTGGACTATACCGCCGTCATCACCGTCAAGAGGTTCGTGTATTTGCTCCGTATCTGGAGGATTTCGTGTTGGCTCTTGGCGTAAAACCTGTACTGCAATGCTCCCATCATTCTTGGGGGAGACAGCATTATCTGGGATTGGATGATGTACCCGAATTCGATGTAAGCCAGCAGGATGCTCAATTTAATGTGGGCAATATACCGGACTTTATCATGCTGAACAAGGGACATGATCGATGGAATCTGGACCGTTTTGAGCAGATAGCACCTACATTCTACGTAGATCATTTGGGAGAAGATTGGCGCTCCATTTTGAGATCGACCGCCGATGTATTGGGAAAGGTGAATCGGGTTCAAGATGTAATTGGTGCGTATGAGGACAAGGCAATAGAAGCCAAAGGACGGTTAGCAACTTCTTTACGTGGTCAGACGGTGGCTTTTTTGCGTATATCTGCATCGGATATTACTCTTTATGGGGATCAGCAGGGTTACGTTGGGCCTGTAATTTATCAGGATCTTGGATTGACTCCGCATTCCCGTGTGCAGCAATGGACAAGTCGTGAGCGCAGAATCTTCATTGGATTGGAGCAGTTAAGTCAGCTTGAAGCGGATCACTTGTTGATTACATTTGACACTGGGAATTCTGTCAAACCTGGAGATGAGCGCGAACTGCTCGAAAGGGACGAATGGAAACGCCTGCCTGCGGTGAAGAGTGGTAACGTGTATGAAGTAGATTTCATGAGTTGGATGAACTACGGTGTGATCTCTCATGGGAAAAAGATTGAGGATGTACTGAGGTTCATGGCTTGAAGAATTTATAATCTGCTTGTTTGATAGACCAAATAAAGGGGTTTCAATTAGATTGAGGAATATCTTATAACATAGGATACAACCTAAAGGAGCAGATTAATGATAAAGGATAAAATTCCAATATGGTTCTGGTGTACCTCGATAGTAGTTGCCTTTATGTTGGTATTCAACTTGTTTCAAGTAGATTCTCGTATTAGCATGCTTGCACTAGGCATTCTAAATATTGCTAATGCCATTCGGATGTGGAATAAATATCGGAACTCAGCAATTATATTTTTGATAATAGGTGTTCTGGGTACAGTTTTATTTTTCAAATATCTATTTCAATAATTATCCGGAAGCCTGACCGTCATTTATATGGCGGTCTTTTACGTTTTCAAAATTAAAAAAATGAAGGAATCAATGAGCGGAACTTTCAGAAAACTAAGGACGCACATTTTATATCCCATGGGAAAAAGATTGAGGATATACTGAGGTTCATGGCTTGATGGATGGGAGTTGAAATAACATACATGCTGGATTCAACTTTAGGAAAATGAAAAATATTATAATAATCCATTTTAATGTATGATATAGGAAAAATTGAATTGAAGGAAAGGAATAACTTATGCAGAAAAAAATCGGGATATTACTTTTAGTAGTAGCTGCTATTGGAATAATTCCAGTTACATCAATATCGACGACTACAGTTGCCGAATCACATGAAATTTCAAGTGAAGATCTTCCTGAAAGCCTAAGATATGATTCTAACCATCCAGATGTAATTTATGTAAAGGAATATGGAGTTTTTGAGAAATCGGATACTAGTTTAATAGATTATAGTGAAGAAGAAGTTGTAGTCGCTGATTTACAAAAGGTAACTGATAAAACGAATGTAATTGTTGCTTATGATGCAACTTATATCAAAAAAGGTGAATGGGAATAGCTAATCCATTAAACAAATTAGGAGCGCAGTTATTACGTGAAATTGATGCAAGGGCTCATTCGTTCATCATCTGAACTGATCGTGACGGAGGCGCTGGCACTTGGTGCCGATCTGGTTGGTGGTGTTGACCCGGCAGGTCTGGATGGGGATATGGAGCGCAGTTTGCAGATGATGTTCGACATCGCTACTGCCGCAGACAAGGGGATCGACCTTCATCTTCATGATGGAGGTGAACCCGGTTTAGCTACCTTACGGCGATTTGCTGAATTGACAATGAGTCCGGACTTCAACATCGAACAGCAGTTAGTCATGCCTATTGCTTGGGGAAGCAAACTGAATCTGACGTACAGCCAACCCTTGATATGTTAAGACATGCCGGAGTAACACTCGTATCTAGTGTACCTATTGATCGTCCGATGCCGCGGGGAAGCCGGGTTCTCAATACAGGTGTTAACTTTATGCTTGGTTCCGATAACATCCGTGACGCCTGGTCACCATTCGGCAATGGGGACATGTTGCAGCGAGCTTCCCGAATGGCTGAACGCGAAAATTGGGTCAGTGATAATAGGTTGCTAGGCACCTATGCGTGGGTGAGTAATGGCAAGTTAACCCCAAGCATCGGTGATCCGGCTGACTTCATGTTGGTACGGGCATTGAATGCCCAGCACGCCATAGCTTCTGTACCCGCGCGCGCGGCGGTATTCAAAATATACGTTAAGATAGAAAATATGTTCACATATGAATTTACCACCAAAGCCCGTTCGTTGATGAACGGGCTACATGTGTATTAATTTAGTTAACATTGATTACACTCCGCAATACGTTTTACATTCCGAACACAAATTGCTCAAGCAAATGTCCTTGACTGTCTCATTGCAACATACCATTAACTAAAGGACAATTCGAAAGGTTGGGTTGCCTTTTAAGCATAGCCATGTAATGGCAGATGGGAGCGCTGTAATGACGAAACGGGTAGTTCTGTTGGAAGAAGAAGGTACGGCAGAGATGAAAGGGCTGATTGGTAATAAAGGGGCTGGACTTGCAGTGTTGCTTCAGGTAGGTTGGCCCGTTCCGGCCGGGTTCATTGTAACAAGGGAAGGCTGTCGCGCGTTCTGTACCCGTCTTGGACATCTTTCCACAGAAGGAGTTCAAGAGATTGGCAGCGCAGTTCGGCACTTGGAGGAGCAAACGGGCAAATTTTTCGGCGATTCTTTAGCACCGCTGCTGCTTGCCGTGAGGTCAAGTGAAGCGAGTTCGCATGATATGGAATCCCATGCTTTGCTTCGTGTGGGACTAAATGATGTGACGGTTGAGGGGCTCGCCAGACAAACAAATGATCGACAGTATGCGCTTAATTGTTATCGAATTTTATTGCAGGATTATGGTCAGCTAGTACACGGCATCCCGTATTCCCTATTTGAAGAGAAATTGGGAGACCTCTCGATACTCAATGAATCGAAGCTGGAATTCGCCATCGCAGAATATAAGCAATTAATAGAAGATATAGGGCTTCATCCATTCCCTCAAGATGTTCAATTACAATTAAAAGAGGCGATGCGTGCGGTTTCTAATATACAACGTGCACCTCGGCTCAACTCCCAACAAGAACTTCTTCTCCAATCCACTCCATTCTCAGGGGATCATCAAGGAAATGCTGTTCTTATTCAGGTGATGGTCAATGGTGAGCAAGGTGAACGCAGCGGTATTGGCACGTTATATTCCCATCATCCAGCTACGGGGGAAAGAGGCATGACGGGCGAGTATATTGCATCTGTTGTTTCCCAATCTCAGGATGAAGAACTGGGTCAGTTGCAGAGAGAAGAACCTGAATTATATGGTCTTCTGTTGGATGCTTGTAGCTATCTGGAGAATTGTATGGGGGAAGTTCAAAAAATCCAATTCATTATCGATTCAGGGGAGCTGTACCTTCTGCATGTCAGTCCAGCGTGCTTGAGTGCTAAGGCCGCCTTGCGGAGTACGATTGATTTCGTGCATGAGGGGGTAATCACCAAAGCGGATGCGCTATTACGTATCGAGCCGTGGCATGTGACGGAGATGTTGAAAGGGTTCTCAAGTTGTACACCAGAGTTAGAGCTTCTGCTCGAATGGGCGGATGAAATAAAGGAATTGATGATACTGTCTAATGTAGATCACCCACAAGACGCAATTACAGCTAGGGCCCTTGGTTCGGAAGGTATCGGTTTGTGCCGTACAGAACACATGTTGTTGTCACCGGCGCGGTTACCTTTTGTACAAAAAATGATTCTGGCTGATAGTGAATCCGAACGCAGGCGTGGTTTGGAGCGTCTGTTGCCGATGCAGCAGTCTGATTTTGAACAGATATTCGAAGCGATGGATGGATACCCGGTAACGATACGTTTGCTCGATTTGCCGTTGCATGAACTGCTCCCGGATCTGGGAGTATTGGAGAAACGGCGCGAGTGGCTACAAGCAGAGGAGCGGCAGGAAGTAGACCATCAGAATGAACTGGAGGAACTGGAGCGTGTAATTCGTAGAGTCACTGAGTTGCACGAACACAATCCTACACTGGGGCAACAGACTTGCCGTCTGAGTACAGTGTTCCCGGAAATCGTTGATATGCAGCTGGAAGCGTTATTCCGCGCAGCGGTGAAAGGTATTCATCAAGGTTGGTGGGTACGTCCGGAGATTATGATCCCGCAGATCGGTCATGTGCATGAACTTCAGGTGATGAGAGATCTGGTGGATCATGTGGCTGACCAAGTACTTGGTGAGGAGAAGCGGCATTGTCTCTATAGAGTGGGAGCGATGATCGAAGCTCCGAGAGCAGCGCTGACGGCGACTCACATTGCTCGCCAGGCAGACTTTTTCACGTTTGGCGCGGATGAGCTGACAGAGATGACATTTGGATATAGTCGCCAAGAAGCCGAGAAGCGATTCCTTCAACGTGATACGGACTCTCGTACGGTAACGAATAATCCATTCCATGTGCTGGACATCGAGGGAGTCGGACAATTGGTGGAGATGGCTGTAGTCCAAGGTCGAATTCGAAAACCTCATCTGAAGACAGGGATCTGTGGAGAAAATATTGTGGATCTGGAGTCGATTACGTTCTGCCACCGCATTGGTCTGGATTACGTAAGCTGTTTGCCTGAACAGATCCCTTATGCACGAATTGCTGCTGCACAAGCAGCCATTAAGGGACAGAGAGAGGGAGCGGACACGCAGAACACGGATATATCTACAATTGCGTAACGCTCACCCTGTCTTACACGGAACTTCCATGGAATAGCAACCAGAAAACTGTTATACTGAAATATGCGTTTTGTAAAATGAACGTAAAATTTCAGGGTAAGGGTTGAAGGCGACCATGTATAATTCCAAAAATGAACGAACTCCATCACGGACCTTATTCGCCGTGTTATTCATTCTTATGCTGTTGAAGCTGTCACTGCTGCGGTATTTCTTTTTCCAGGGTCTGTCCGGCATCGGTCTGTTAACTGACGCATTAGGCGCACTAACTGTGGTATGCCTGCTGGATCTGATCGTGCCCAAAGGCTGGAAGCGAGCAGTATACGGAGGATTCAATGTTCTGTTTTCTCTGGTGCTGTTCGCGGCTACGCTGTATAACGTTCATTTCAGTTCGGTACCCACCTATACTGTGCTTAGTGAACTGGGGCAAGTTGCTCAAGTGCGGGGAAGTATAGGGCCTCTTGTACGACCAACGCACTTTCTGTTTTTTGCAGACATCGTACTGGCATTGCCAGTATGGTTGATTATGCGCAGACGTGCGGGCGGGCGTAACTACAGCAGTTATCGCGATAGCGGTTTGACGTTTGGCAGAATTCGCAGACGTTACTGGGGCAAGCTTGGCGTTGCGCTTACCGCTGCATTCTGCATCGTGCTGTCTGGCAGTTTTATTGTCAAAGGTGAAACGATTGATAACGAGTTGGTGCGAGCCGAGAATCTCGGTTTCCTGAACTATCAGGTATCGTCTGCCATTCTAACGAGTAAAGAAAATGAGGCTATTGCGAATGGCAACATTACCGAAACGATCGCCAAGATCAATGAGCTGGTTAGCCAGTATCCGTATCAGGATAAACCAAGTGATGGTACAGCCGTGAAAGCCAAATACTTTGGTCAGGCCAAAGGTAGTAATCTGATTGTACTGCAACTGGAGTCCTTTCAGAATTTCCCGATTAATGCTTCATTGGACGGTCAGGAGTTAACGCCGGTACTGAATGATCTGGCCGAAGAAAGCTATTATTTCTCTCATTTTTTCCAACAGATCGGACAGGGAAACACATCAGACGCTGAGTTCATGTCGAACACATCTATCTATCCAACTGGTGTTGTTCCCATGTCAGCCGGGTATAGCGATCGTGATCTTCCAAGTCTACCCAAGGTACTGGCGGAAAAGGGATATGAGTCAGAGACGTTCCATGGGAATGACGTTACTTTCTGGAACCGGAACAAAATGTATCCGGCACTCGGATTCACTCGTTACTTCGACAAGCCCAGCTTCGAGAACGACAGATTCAATGACTTTGGACCATCGGATGAAGAGTTATATCGTGTAGGTGTGCAAAAAATAACTGCGCATCAGGCTGCGAATCAGCCGTTCTATGCTCAGTTCATTACGGCTTCAAGTCACTCGCCGTTTACCGTTCCTGCTGATCGGGCACGAATTACGATTCCCGCGACGATCACGAACAAACTGCTTCACGATTATCTGCAAGCCATCAATTATACGGACTACGCGGTCGGTCAGCTCATTAATGAGTTGAAGGCGAACGGTTTGTGGGATAACACAACGTTGGTGCTCTACGGAGACCACTTCGGTCTGCCTGCTGACGAAGAGATCACACAGCAGATTCAGGCCAATCTGGGCGTCCCTTATGACGGCAAGGTAAGTCGTTTCAACATCCCGTTAATGATTCATACTCCGAAACAGACCAAAGGGCAATTGATCGAGCAGCCTGGTGGACAGCTGGATATGCTGCCAACGATCATGAATCTGATGGGAGTTTCGCTCCAGGATGAGAAGTTCACTGCTTTCGGGCATGATCTGCTCAATATGGATCACAACGCATTCGGTATTCGTTATTACTTGCCAACAGGTTCATTCATCAACGATGACATCATGTTTATTCCGGGTGCTGACTTTGATGATGGAACAGCGTACTCGCTGAAAACATATGAACCCGTAACGGATTTGGAACCTTATCGTTCCGATTATAAACATGTGCTCAGCCTGATGAAACTGTCTGACGAGTATGTGAAGTTGTTACCGAAGCGTGCACCATAAGCCATAAGTTAAGATTTTTCCAATAAGATATAGTAAAAACGTCACTGGTCTAAGAACTGGTGGCGTTTTTTGCATGTTTATTAGACAAGTGTGGTAATAAAGAAGATAACTAAAGTTTGAAACTGTAATAATTAATGTTACAATGGGGAAGTAATGAAGTGAACAAAAGAGCGTAATTCACAGTACTCATGAACCAAACAGACGAGAGGATTGAATATATATGAAATTGAGTGTACTTGAACATGGACATATCAATGAAGGCCGGAGTGTACAGGATACGTTACAGGAAACGGTGAAACTCGCTCAACATGCGGATCAATTAGGGTATTCCCGGTTCTGGATGTCCGAGCATCACGGTAGCGGTGCGCTATCATTTTCCAGTCCTGAGGTTATGATTGCACATGTGGCCGCACATACGGATCGAATTCGGGTAGGTTCCGGCGGTGTGATGTTGCCTCATTATAGTGCCTACAAGGTTGCAGAGAATTTCCGTCTGCTGGAAGCTCTTCATCCGGGACGGATTGACCTTGGGATTGGCAGAGCGCCAGGCGGCATGCCGATTGCCAGCAGAGCGCTGAATGAGGGGAAATCTTCGAATGTACACTTCTTCCCCCAACAGATTTCGGATCTGGGCGGATACTTCCACGAAGAATTGCCAGAGGATCATCGATTCGCATCCCTTGTAGCGGGACCATCGGTTCCCACTGTCCCGGAAGTATGGCTGCTGGGTTCCAGCTCTGAAGGTGCGAGAATTGCTGCAGCGCAAGGAACCTCGTATGCGTTTGCCCAATTCTTCGGAACTCCTGGAGGCGAAGAAGCGATGAAGCATTACCGCAGACATTTCAAGCCATCTATCCTGAATGAAAAACCACATTCGATGATTGCTGTCTCAGCATTCTGCGCGGAGACAGAGGAGGAAGCAGCTGAACTAGCACGCAGTAATGAACTTTTCTTCCTGCGCCTGGGACGAGGTCTTGAACAGAGCTCATTCCCATCCCTGGAGACGGTGAACAACTATCCATTCACAGCGATGGAGATGGAACAGATTCGTCAGCGCCGTTCTTTTTCCATTGTGGGTACACCGGATCAAGTGAAAGACAAAATTACTGCAATGGCTGAACGTCATGAAGCGGACGAAGTGATTATTGCGTCAGCGGTTCATTCGTTTGAAGCACGTCTGCGCTCATTCGGTCTGATTGCAGAAGCCTTCGGACTCAAGCAGGACTAATGGTGAGCAAGCGGGAATAACTACTCTGAATAGACCGGAATCTTGCTCTTGCAAGGTTCCGGTTATACTCTTGCGTGATCAGGGAGAGGAGAGATTCACATGCGCAGATGTGTGATTAGTGACATTCATGGCTGTTACGATGAATTTAATGCGCTGCTTAAGCGTGTAGACTATAATCCGATGCAGGATGAATTGATTTTGCTGGGGGATTATGTGGATCGCGGTCCGAGCAGCAAACAGGTCCTTGAACAGATTATGCAGCTTCAGCAAGAGCATCAAATTATTGTGATCAAAGGAAATCACGATGCCATGATGGTCAAGGCATTGATTCATGATGTTGAGGATTATGACCAACACTGGATTCGTAATGGCGGGTTACAGACGATAGCAAGTTATCTGGATCTTACTTTTGATGAGCAGCAGATGGACTGGAATGCTTACACTGAAGCCAAACAGTGGATACGTACACACTATGAACACCATCTTCGTTTTCTGGAACAGCTTCCGCTGGTATACGAAATTCCGGGTTATATTTTTGTTCATGCCGGGATTAACCCCGATATTGAGGATTGGAGAAGCCAGTCCGAGCGGGACTTTATTTGGATTCGTGAATCATTCTATTCCAGACCTACCAGGGTTACAGAGACGGTTGTATTTGGACACACACCCGTGAAGCATTTGCATGATCAGAGAGGCATTTGGTTTGACCCGAGCGGAGACAAAATTGGCATTGACGGTGGTTGTGCCTACGGAGCGCAGCTGAACCTGCTGGAGATTAGTGAGGATGGCAGTTTACAGACCTTTTTTGTGCAGCGAGAGCAGAACCCAGAAGAGCCTGAGATTTAATATTTTCGTTGCGTATGAGGGTTTCATATGCTAATTTATAAGGTTGTAACATGGAATAATTAGGATACATATCATATCGACTTGAGGGGAATGAACCAAGTTTGGCTATCTACAATCTGGATCAACTGCAACATCACATTTTACTCTGCAACGGTGGAACATGCATGCGTAATGGGGGAGAAGAAGTAACTCAGGCGGTGCGGGACGAGATTCTTAAGCAGCAGGCTGGGGGATTCATCCATACGACGCGTACCAAATGTAATGGTCGGTGTGATGATGCATGTGTAACCATTGTCTATCCACAGGGTGACTGGTATGGCCAAATGACACCGGACTCAGGCAGAGCGCTCGTACAGGCCTTGTGTGAAGGGGAGAAATTGGAGAAGCACCTCATTGCTAATGTGGCCAAAACCTCTGTGAATTAGAATTACAGGGCGTATATTATTTTTTCAAAATAACTGTCCTGAGAATGATTTGCAATTAATTCGCTGTAAAGGGATTGGAATTAAGCCCTATAAGCGCTATAATCAGTAGGGTATGATTAAAAATAGGACATGTATTATTCTAAATCAGAATTGACGGAGGGCTATGAATATGGAAAAAGCGTTAATCTTCGGTCACAAAAATCCCGACACGGACACGATCTGTTCGGCAATCGCCTATGCAGATCTGAAAACAAAATTGGGTCAGGACGTTGAAGCTGTGCGTCTCGGCGAAGTCAATGGTGAAACCCAGTTCGCACTGGATCAATTCAAAATCGCAGCACCGCGTCTGATTAAAACAGCTGCCAATGAAGTAAACAAGGTTATCCTGGTTGACCACAACGAGCGTCAGCAAAGTGTAAGCGATATTGAGGAAGTGACTGTCGTTGAAGTTATCGACCATCACCGTATTGCTAACTTTGAGACAAGCGGACCTCTGTATTTCCGTGCAGAACCTGTAGGTTGTACAGCAACCATTTTGAATAAAATGTACAAAGAAAATGGTATCGAAGTGAGTGCACCGATTGCTGGTCTGATGCTGTCTGCCATTATCTCCGATTCCCTGTTGTTCAAATCCCCGACTTGCACAGAGCAGGATGTAGCTGCTGCGCGTGAACTGGCTGCTATTGCTGGTGTAGATGCAGACAGCTATGGTCTGGATATGTTGAAAGCCGGCGCGGATCTGAGCCAAAAAACGATTGCTGAGCTGATCTCTCTGGATGCCAAAGAATTCGTGATGGGTCAGTCCAAAGTGGAAATTGCACAGGTTAATGCTGTTGACGTGAATGATGTTCTCGTGAAGCAACCTGAGCTTGAAGCAGCTATTGAAGCCATTATTTCGAGTAAAGGTCTCGACCTGTTCGTATTCGTCGTAACAGACATTTTGAACAACGATTCCGTTGCCCTGGCATATGGTACATCCACTAAAGCGGTGGAGAAAGCCTACAATGTGACGCTGTCCGACAGCAGAGCAATCTTGAAAGGCGTAGTATCACGCAAATCACAAATTGTACCGGTTCTGACTGAAGCATTCAACACGCTGTAAATCAAGCCGATTGGCGTACTCGTACGCTGATATGTATTACAAATAAGTAGCAACACCATCCTAGCCTGCTCTGATCCGTAAATGGTCAGGACAGGCTTTTGATGTAGAGGAGGAAGAATCATGATCAAAAATGAAAAGATCAAAGCAGCCGAAGTGCAGCTTACGGGTCTGAACGGCGAAGATTTGGGTGTCATGTCTACGCAGGAAGCACTTCTACTTGCGAAGCAGCATAAAGTAGATCTGGTGTGCTTGTCCTTGATGACCAGTCCGCCACCATGCAAGCTGATTGGAGCTGGAGCAGCCAAAGCGGAAGCGCAACAGGCGAAGAAAAAAGCGAGTAAATCTCCCGATAAACGTAAAGTAAAGGAAATTCGGTTGAACCTTGCGATGGAAGATCATGACCGGGATACGAAGCAGTCTCAGGCAGAGCGCATTCTGAAGAAGGGTGATTCGGTAAAACTCGTTATTCAGGTGCATGGAGCCAAAGAGGGAGTTGCTGGCAAGGAGTGGGCAGAGCAACTGAGCAAATCACTTGCTGAATTCGGCAGCAAAACGACAGGGGTTCAGGTAAGTGGTAAACAGGTTGTTGTGCAACTGGACCCGATTGCCTAAACTGCCGGAAGCAATGTAGGGAAAGCCCAATGAGGTGGCAGGGAAACTGCTGCTCCATTGGGCTTTTATGTCATTATCGGGATTGATATACCAAGTGATTCAATGTGTGAGCGGTGACCGTTCCCGTCGTTTAGCTTCGTAAATAACGACTGCCTCCAAGACGGACATATAACTGTCCGGGTAATACAGGCGTAGATCCGGCGGGAATGTTGGCTTGGCTGTTCTTGGCGAATCGGGATAAATAGTAGAAATCAGGATAGATAACCATATCCATTAAATAAGCGGAGACTTGGCTGCCAGGAAAACGAAACTGATTCAGGGTACGAATGATATCTTCGCCGCGTGCAATGCCGATGCCATGTCCGTAATACCAGTTTTCACGCAGCATAATCGTATTTTCCCCCTGCCATTCGGGGGTTTCCGGAGAGACATCCGGGTTTTTGAAATAAAGCACATCTCCTGGAAGGGCGGTTTCCCAACCGTTTTTTTCGGTCAATCGCAGATCACTGTCATAATGCCAGTCAAACAGTAACAGATTACGGAACAAGGCATTAAAGGCATCTTCGCGAATGCTGCCCAGTACCCCGCCATATAACACAATGACTGTCGCGGTTGCACATTCAAAGGCATACAAATGTCCATTCCGCCAGATATCCCGGATGCCATCGGCAGGGGTCACGTTCGACTTTAGTTCGAATCCACCCTCCGCATTACGATTCCAGTAGGCAGGATTACATCTGGATTTTTCAAAGGATGCAAAACTGACCCCGCTACGATCCAATCCTTCCGCTGCATCGACGAGAGAGCTCCTCAGATCCCATTCAAAATGAAGATGATCCATGGACTGGTAAACGTACCTTGTTGGACGATTCTGGAGTTGTTGTAACCAATGCCATTCAAAAGCAGACCATTCCAAGTGGTTCAATTCGAGGGGGTGATTGGCGACAATGATCATGATCCATAACCTCCGTTCATGTTCATATTTTCAACATTGTATAATCGGGAGTGCACGGGTATTGTGTAGTATATGACGTCATGTGTTCGAATTGGTATGTCTGCAATGAAAGTCGTCAGTAGCAATAATTAAGAAATGTGAATTCATGCGCGGATTTTAACCGATTTCGTTTAAAAATCATGGCATTTGGGGTAGTAATCTTATAGATGAAGTTATGTTCAGGTGGATCTGTTCATACGGAATACATTCAGATTCTCATAAAGGAGGACATGTGGTGTCGAAATCCATTACAGAGAGCCGGTCTCTGTTCGAACAATTATACACGCACGCACCAATAGGCATTGCTGTCGCTTCGCATGTGAATGGACGTTGGTTGCAGCTTAATCCGGCATTTTGTGAGATGCTCGCATACAGTGAAGAAGAACTGATGGATACTTCGGTCATACATATGATCTATGAAGAAGATCTGCACATGGAAGAATTCCGCAGCAAGTTCTGGGAAATGACCGATGAAGCACGTCCGATGTACGAGACAGAGGTTCGTCTGAGACGAAAGGATGGATCGTTATTGTGGGTAACGATTAGAGCCTGCATTGTGAGGGATGAAACGAATGGTGATCCATTATACCTGTTGGTACAAGCTGCTGACATTACAAAACAAAAGGATGCAGAGGAACGGCTTTTAGTGAAAAGCAAACAACTGGAGGAAAACAGCCGTATTTCTCGTCTCCTGGCGGAATCTTCTCTAGATTTAATAGCCATACATCAGGCTGATCCTCAGCGTACATTCCAATATGTATCGGATGCATGTAGAAGCATGTTAGGTTATGAACCGGAAGAAGTTATTGGTCAGCCGGGAACGTTTGTTATTTATCCCGAGGACGTGCCATTGGTTGAAACCTACATGGAAGAGCAGAGGCAGGGACTGGCTCCTAAACGAATCAGTTACCGTCTTCAGCATAAAGATGGATCTACGGTATGGGCAGATACCATTACCCATTATGTGTATGACGATTCAGGTAACCTAAAAGAGATGGTCGCCGTAACCCGTGATATCACAGTCAGCCAGCAACAAAAGCTAAGCCTGCAGGAGTACAGATCATTGTTCGACTGTAATCCGCTGGGCGTGGCCTCTCTGGATCTGGAAGGCAATCTGCTGAAGGCCAATGTGGGTCAGGAACAATTGACAGGACACACTAAGGAAGAGTTGCTGAGTCGACCTTTTGATCATCTCATCGATCCTGTCGATTTGGAGAAGACCCGGTATCATTTTGAGCAGACAGTAAAAGGGACTGCGCAGAGCTATGAGATAGGTTTGATTCACAAAAACGGTCAGCGAATTGAGGCAAGTGTCATCAATGTTCCCATTTTACTGGAGGACCAAGTCGTTGGCATCTATGGAATCACAAGTGACATTACAGAGTCGAAGCGTTACGTTGAGGAAATTGAGAATCTGAGCTATGAAAGGGCGCTGATTCTGAATGGGATGTCTGAGGGTGTTATTGGACTGGACCTGGAAGGGAATATGAACTTTGCCAATCCAGCTGCTGCAGAGATGATGAGCATCTGTCCAAGTGAGATGAATGGTAAACCGCTCGAACAGATGATGATCCAAATGCAGAGCGAAGGCATTCCTTATGCATCCAAGGATACACCGATTCTGCAGGCTGTACGTGAGGGACGAAGTCTGCCGCGTACCGAATCCGTATTCTGGAGACCGGATGGGTCCAGTTTTCTTGCCGAGTTTCAATTGAAACCGATTATGGATCAGGGGAGAAACCGTGGAGCCGTTTTGGTTTTCCGTGATATGACATCGGTGAAGGATATTATACGTGCCAAGGAAGCAGCAGAACATGCAGACCGTGCGAAGTCCGAGTTTCTCGCCATCATGAGTCATGAGCTTCGTACGCCATTGAACGGCATCATGGGCATGGCCCATCTGTTAATGGAAACGGAGCTGGATGATGAACAGAAGGGTTTTGCGGAAATCATGATTGACAGCGGTGAATCCCTTTTGTACATTTTGAATGAAATTCTGGATTTCAGCAAAATTGAAGCAGGCAAAATGGATCTGGAGCGTGCGCCTGTAGATATTAAGACCATGCTGGGTGGCGTGATCGAACTGTTTGCACTTAAGGCGTCAGAGAAAAATATTGAACTCTACTGTGAAATGTCGGATCAGATTCCTGAACGTGTTCGAGGGGATGAGACACGAATACGGCAGATTCTAATTAATCTGGTGGGGAACGCCGTTAAATTCACAGAGAGAGGCCGTATTAAGGTGAAGGTAGGCGCTGATTTCTCAGAGGAGCATGGTCAAGATCACCTGATGTTGACCTTCTCGGTTCAAGATACAGGGATTGGTATTCCAATGGAGAAGCAGCATCAACTGTTCCAATCCTTCTCACAGATAGATCCGGCCATCAATCGCAAGTTTGGCGGGACAGGTCTGGGGCTTGCGATCAGCAAAAAGCTTGTGGAGTTAATGGGCGGAGCGATTGGCGTACAGAGCGAGATTGGTGAGGGTGCAGAATTTCAGTTCACTCTGGTGCTTGAACGGTGGCTCGATGAAAGTAGTGATTCGATCGAAGTAGCTACGAATAGTGAATTGCAATTGGATCGATCTAGTCTTGGTCATGACATCAAAATTTTGATTGCTGAAGATCAAGCGGTCAATAGTCATCTGCTGGAGGAAATGCTGCGTAAATTCGGCGGGGTGTGTGATATTGTTGAAAATGGTGCGCAGGCCGTCGAGTCATTAAACAAGGTGCAATATGACCTGGTGTTTATGGATATTCAAATGCCGATTATGGATGGGATTGAAGCGACCTGCAAAATCAGGCAAACTCATCCAGAAATCCCGGTTATTGCTGCGATTACAGCTTTTGCAGGCGCAAGTGACCGTGAGGAATGCCTGAAATGCGGAATGCAGGACTTTATCAGCAAACCGTTCCATTCCACGGAGATCAGCCGCGTACTGAATACATGGGTACCATACATCCGCTCTCAGAAGGTAACTTGACAGAAAAATAACCTGTACCTTAAGAAACTCAAGGTGCAGGTTATTCTGTCATTCATTCAAACCAATAAGGCTCCTGATAACAAGAATCAGGACCATCCTCCGATTAACCCGGAGAGGGTTACGCATTCGTCATCTTCCAATTCTGCAATCAGAGTGAGTTCTTCGTTGTCTTGTGGATCAACGGAGAATAATTCACGGCGTCCGTCTTCGTGTACAATAATAACTAACTGATTGCCGCTCTTTGTATCAAACTGGTACTTAACTCCGATACCAGGTAGTGGGCATTCCCGAATATTCATGAAACCTGTCACCTCTTTAGCTTTTACATAATTAAAAATCTAACCGTTCACACAGTACGGATGTATTCTACTATCCATAACACCGTTTGGCAAGTCACAAATAAAATTGTAGTGTGGAATTAACGCTTACCACGATGTGGTCTTGCACTTTGGCGCTGTCTTGCGCGTCTTCGGCGGACGAAAATCCAAAGGAGCAGTACAACGATTAACAATAAACCAAGGACTGCAATAATGATGATGTTCCGGATATTGGGAACCTGTACAGTCAGATCTAGCTTATTCATCTGGAGTGGTGAAACGTGCCAAATGAGCGTTTTTCCGCTATCCTCCACTTGGTCCGCATTGGAATCGGCTGCTTTGATGGGCAGAGACAACTTAAAGTCAAAATTTACATCTTTCAACAAGAGGTTCTTTAGAAATCCGGGCACCTTGTTAATCTGATTTTTGATCTCACCATCCGGCATGGACTCCATCAGATCGGCTTCTGCTGTAATGTGCATTTTGGAAGTGAAGAAGCCGGGTGTAGTGGATTGTTCGACCTTGATGCCTTGTGGTAACTTGGACGTATCAAAGCTGGTCGTATTGCTTTTTTCATAATGGGTTGTTGCGGTGAGTTGCTTCTGATCCCCTTGTTCCGATACCTCTGCCTGAAAGTTATTTCGATTCAATGCATCTGCGATCAGAGGCATGAGATTGTCTTGTCCGATCTTTCCAAGTGCAGAGTTGGTTACCTTGAGATCTAGATCCAGATCCGTTGAACCATCCATATTAACCGTTAGATGGGCTTCTCCATCCGCACAGGCGGATAAAATAGATAACATAAGGGTTAGTAGAACAGTAAGCATTAGCTGACGTAAGGGAATGCGAGTCGACATGTCTTTCAACCTTTCTACGTAAAATCCATTTCCAATTCATAGAAGTATAGTATACACCGTAAGGTTGGCGGATGAAACTTTAAACAGTGTAGCAAGATGAGAATGATACAGTATGATTGTGGAAATAATTGATTTATTAAAATTAAAGATTTCGTATTTTTGTCAATGTTCGGTCAATTCAAACGGATCTTCACAGTGTACACTAGTAGTAGTGTGATGAATATACGGAAGCAGGGAGGTTACATTCATGACATATATCATTATTATGGCTGTTATTATGGTCGTAGGCATGGTCGGAATGGGCTGGTTCTATCGGATTATGGACAAAGACCAAAGCTAGTATTCCTTAAAATGTGGAACAGAAGAGACAAGCCTATAAGCTGGCTTCGCTAACGCGAGGCGGGCTTATTTGTGTTGAAAAACATCTTGAGTACGTGACCTTACATTGGCGCGTAATATATATAACCAATGATGTTGCGCAATTTGACCGATGGACAAATATTTTTCGTAAAGATGGGATTTTTTAGCTACTCTTTTGTATAATAGGGGGTAGTTTAACTCGGGATATTCCCGAGATTCTGCCAAACAGGAAAGGGTGTACATAAATGAAATTTGGTGAGTATACGTATACACGTCCCGATCTGGAACACATCAAGACATCTTTCCGTGAGCTGCTGAGCGGTTTCGAAGCTGCTGCAACGGTTGAAGAGCAGAGCGGATTCATGGATCAGATTAACGCGCTGCGCAGTGATTTTGAGACGCAAGCCCAATTGGTCTACATCCGTCATTCCATTGATACCAATGATGAGTTTTACAAGGCGGAGAACGAATTTCTGGATGAGAACGCACCAATTGTGCAGGAATATATCACGGATTTTTACCGCGCACTGGTTAACTCCAAATTCCGCAACGAGTTAGAGCAAAAATGGGGTTCACAGTTGTTCCAGCTGGCGGATCTTTCTCTGAAAACATTCAGCCCGGAAATTATCGAAGAACTCCAGAAGGAGAACAAACTTTCCACAGAATACAACCAGTTGATCGCTTCGGCCAAGATTCCGTTTGAAGGTGAAGAGCGTACGTTGCCTCAGCTTCATCCATTTGAACTGTCTACGGACCGCTCCATGCGCGAGCGTGCGTCGGAAGCAAGATACACTTTCATGGCTGAGCATGAAGCTGAATTCGATCGCATTTACGACGAGTTGGTCAAAGTACGTACACAGATTGCGAAGAAACTGGGATATCCAAGCTATGTGGAACTCGGCTATGATCGCATGAACCGCACGGATTACAATGCCGAGATGGTAGCCAACTTCCGGGCACAAGTTCGTGATTATATCGTGCCTGTGGCGACCAAGCTCAGAGAGCGTCAGCGTAATCGGATCGATGTGGATACGCTGTATTATTACGATCAGGGCTTCAGCTTCAAGACGGGTAACCCGACACCTAAGGGTGACGCGGACTGGATTATCGATAATGGTAAAAAAATGTACGCTGAATTATCACCAGAGACGGATGCATTTTTCCAGATGATGACCGAAAACGAGCTTATGGATCTGGTAAGCAAAAAAGGTAAACAGGGCGGCGGATATTGTACGTTCCTGAACGATTACAAAGTGCCGTTTATCTTCTCCAACTTCAATGGTACATCCGGTGATATTGATGTATTGACACATGAAGCAGGTCATGCTTTCCAAGTGTATGAGAGCCGTGATTTTGCAGTGCCTGAGTACAACTGGCCGACATATGAATCGGCTGAGATTCATTCCATGAGTATGGAGTTCTTCACATGGCCGTGGATGCAGTTGTTCTTCAAAGAAGATACGGACAAGTACAAGTTTGATCACCTGTCTTCCGGTCTGTTGTTCATTCCGTATGGTGTAGCTGTGGATGAATTCCAGCATTTTGTGTATGCGAACCCGGATGCAACTCCAACGGAGCGCAAGCAGGCTTGGCGCAACATTGAGAAGATCTATCTGCCGCATATCAATTACAAAGATAATGCTTATCTGGAGCAAGGTGGCTTCTGGCATAAGCAGGGTCACATTTTCTCATCGCCATTCTATTACATCGACTATACCCTCGCTCAAATCTGTGCATTCCAGTTCTGGAAACGCAGCAACGAGGACATGAAGTCTGCATGGGCCGACTATCTGACATTGTGTAAAGCGGGAGGAAGTCTGTCCTTCACCGGATTGGTTGAACTGGCTGGATTGAACTCTCCGTTCGAGGACGGTTGTGTCTCTTCCGTAATTGGGGATATTGAGGCATGGCTTGATGGTGTGAATGATAAGGCGTTGTAAGCCTTTGTAAGTACGCTTTTAGTGAACGCATCATTAGTAAGTTGTAAATAGTCGATGAAGCTTTAAAATCGATAGATAAGACGGCTTGGAGACCTTCGGGTGTCTGAGTCGTCTTTTTCATTACAGGTAAAAATCAACTTCAGTGTAACATTTATTAGACTCATTGTGATTTATTTCACTATATCTGAAAACGGATTCAGTTACAATGTAAATAGTAAATCAGGGGTTACAGGAGGCTGGTTCAAATGGCAACACATGCATATTATGTTCCGCCCGTGAACTTGATGGGTAGAGGATGTTTACAAGAAGCAGGTCAGATGATTGAACAGATGGGTATTCGCAAAGCGCTGGTCGTAAGTGATCGTGCTTTGATTACTTCAGGTGTTGCAGAACAGGTTCTGTCTATATTAAGAAAATCAGGGTTAGACTATGTAGTATATGATGAGGTTCAGCCTAATCCAACGTGTCAGAATATACATGACGGACTTCAAGTATTCCAGGATCATGGCTGTGACGCCATTATATCGATAGGCGGAGGTTCACCACAGGATGCTGCGAAAGGCATTGGCATTGTAGCTACCAACGGTGGACATATCCGAGAATATGAAGGATTGCATCAATCGAAACATAAGTCCGTGCCACTTGTGGCCTTTAATACAACGGCTGGCACATCGAGCGAGGTGACAATTAACTACGTGATTACAGATGAGGAACGCAAAGTGAAGATGGTGATGGTGGACCGTAACAGTCTGGTCTCCCTGTCGGTTAATGATCCGGAGCTGATGCTCAGCAAACCTGCAAGTCTTACAGCGGCCACAGGAATGGATGCGTTGACCCATGCCGTGGAAGCGATGGTTACGCCGGGTGGATTTACAGTGACAAGTGCGACAGCTGCAGCAGCTGTTGAATTGATCTTTGAATATTTGCCAAGAGCCGTGAGAGACGGCAGCGATCTGGAAGCTCGGGAACATATGACGTACGCGTGTTTTCTTGGCGGGATTGCTTTTAATAATGCAGGCCTTGGTTATGTGCATGCGATGGCACATCAACTGGGTGGCGTGTATGATCTGCCGCATGGTGTATGTAACGCAATGTTACTCCCCTATGTGGAAGAGTTGAACGCGAAGCATGTCCCCGGCAAATTCCGTCATATTGCCAAAGCCATTGGTATGGATGTGAAGGGTAGAAGCGATGAGGAGTGTTCGGAGTACGTCATTGAGGCCATTCGACAGCTATCGAAGGAAGTAGGCATCCCCGAGAAACTGTCCGAGCTGGGCGTGAAGGATCCTGATGTTGAACTGCTTGCGGATAACGCGATGAAAGATGCCTGTGCACCAGGCAATCCATATCAACCATCGAAGGATGAAGTGATGGAGTTATTCCGCAAAATTATATAAGTGTGAGCGTATCGAGTCGGAGGTAATCCGGCTCTTTTTTGTTTTTCAAATTTCAGATGTTGTATATGTGCCTTTGGGCATCTTCACAAATGAAGTTCAATGCGTAATAATGTAGGTCGGGCTATTGGCAACATATGACATGGACATCAGGAGGCATCATGAGACTTAGTACCAGTAATTTAAACAGCTATATTAAGCAATACGAGACGTATTTAAGTGTAGAGCGGAATCTATCCCTTAAATCCATTAAAGCCTATCTGTCTGATCTCAACAGACTTGTAGAATGGTTTGATACTAAACATATCCATGATGTTACCAGAGAAAATTTGCGAATGTATCTGGAACAATTAAACAGTGAACATACACTTAAAGACTCGACCATTAAAAGAAAGTACATATGCTTCAAAGCTTTTTTTAATTATTTGGTTCAAAACGGTGATATCGTCGAGTCCCCAATTATTGGTTTCGGGAAAAAGTTCAAAACGGCAAGACGTATTCCAAAGACACTCTCTGTCAATGAGGTTGAAAAGTTATTAAATGCACCACAAGAGCACATGAAACAATTACACACGAGTTTTAGAAGAAGAATTAACCTTCGCAATGATGCTATTATTGAACTGCTCTATGTTATTGGAATTCGTATTGGAGAATTGGTGAATATTGATATGGAGCACATCGATCTTGAAGAGAAGACCGTGTTGATTTTTGGGAAAGGTCGTAAGGAGCGGTTGCTCTACATCTCAAGTAGCGAGGTTATCCATAAAATTAAAACATGGTTGCACGCCCGCGAACATTTCGACCCCCAATCTGATGCTCTGTTTCTCAACAAATATGGTGATCGACTCTCCATTTACTCCATTGAGGATATTTATTCTAAATATAGGGACTTATCTAAGGTTAGCAAAAAATCAACTCCGCACTATCTCAGGCACAGCTTTGCTACACATCTTTTGAACAATGGTGCAGATTTGCGCTCAGTCCAGGAAATTTTAGGGCATACGAACGTTAGTACAACTCAAATTTATACAGAGGTGTCCGTTGAGCGGAAGAAGGATGTGCTTTCGAGGTTCAATCCGAGAAATAACCTTAAAGTGTAGAGTAAAACCTCCAAATAACTATAAATTATTTGGAGGTCTTGTAGTGAAAGAAATTGAAAATCTAATTATGAATACTAGATTGACAACCACTGAATTAAGAAGAAATTATCACATTTCCTTGTTAACAAATACACGTTCCAGAACGAGAGAAATAAATAATGCTGTCATAAATTATTCAACAAATAATGAATTTTTTAATGATCAGGAATTTGGTGAAGTTTTGAGAGGAATTCAAGAAGCTAATTTCTACGTAGAGCCCTTTTTTAATGAACTAGAATTCATACAAACGATACTTAAAGAAGCTTATTATAAAAATAAACGATTTGTGTACAATTTATCACGTAACGGCACGCACATCGGAAAGAAATCTCTTATTCCATCGTTCTGTGATCTAATGTCCATTCCATATACGGGTTCAAATGCCCTCATCATTTCAGTAAGTAGAGCAAAATACATATACACTAAGTATTTAGAAAATCATAACGTAAAAGTACCAAAAAGTTGGGTATATGATCCAATTAATGGTTGGTTAGGTCAAAATAAACCCATTCCTAATACTAAAATAT
Source organism: Paenibacillus sp. USHLN196 (assembly GCF_037144955.1). NCBI lineage: Bacteria > Bacillati > Bacillota > Bacilli > Caryophanales > Paenibacillaceae > Paenibacillus > Paenibacillus sp. USHLN196. Next base: position 123,751 of record NZ_JBBCYH010000003.1, read on the forward strand.
TAATTAAGCCTATGCATGAATCTGCCAGTATTGGCCTTTCAAAGACCTCTATAATGATCTTCGATCAACATGCTGAGTCAGAAATTATGAAACAATGCGAAGAAGATACTTTGCCAATATTAGTACAAGAATTCATTTCTGGATTTGAGTGTGAGGTTCCAGTTTTGATCTCTCAAAAACCCTATGCTATGAATCCAGTGGGTATTTCAATTAGTAATGAAAATAACTTAGGTGAAGATATTCTCACCTATACTAACTCTTACAATGATGACTATAACTTCTACTTACTTGAAAGAGAGTTTCCTGATTCTATAATTCAAACGATTCAACATGCAGCCATCCAAGTTGCAAGTCTAATAGGTTTGAAAGCTTATGGAAGAATTGATTTTAGAATTAACAATCAAGGTATTCCTTACTTAATGGATATTGCTGCAACACCATATACTACTAAACACAGTTCATTTGCCTTTGCGTTTGGTAATATGGGTCTGGAATATCATGATATCTATAATACAATTATAGGACTGTCGGGCAATCGCTAGGATTAGACCTACAAGGATGAAAACTGTAAATCAGAGAACAAAAATAATCTACAGTAAAATGTACAAGCCTCATCCTCATGATGGGTGTTATCATACACCCACTGATCAAGAAGAAGGGGGTCAAGAGTTATTTGATCAGAAATTAGTTTCGCTAAGGTATTTAATCTATTCTTCAATTTCTGTATATTTTGCTTGTGAAACTCTGGAAGATTATTTTTCATTTTCGCAAGCAAAAATTCAGCTGAAGACCAGTTGCATTGAAGTACGTTACTGACAAATTCTAGATTGGTCATATAATAATCATAAAAAGTATCTTCATTGTTTATTAAAATATGACTTTTTAATGTTTTCAGAATATTGGTACAACGGTCAAAGTCTTTGTTTATCAAGTGTAAATTAGCCAGATTGATTAGCATGATAGCGTCTTTTTCACTTGGAATTAGAGAAATTTTATTCTTAAAGTCAGTGATGCTTTGTTCAATAATTTCTTTATTTAGTTTTTGTTCCTCCCTAAAGTGGATCAAAAATTTACTTAAAAATAAGTTATTATAGACCTTTTCCACTGAAGGAAACTGAATATAGTCATGTTCCTCTGCTAGTAATAGGCATTTTGTCAAATGTTGGTTCGCTTCTTTGAATCGATTCAATACAATTAAGATGCCTCCGTAGTTGCATAAAGCGAAATAATACTGAATATAATCTTGGGTTCTTTCGAAATATTCCACACTATCTTCAATAGCACGTCTAGACATGACAGCAGACTTGAACAAAAATGATTTTCTGTCCATTACTTTACTAAGATATTTAAAAAAAGGAATATGATAATGCTTTTTTAGAAATTTTAATAGATCTTGAGCAGTATGCTCACCCATATCAAAATTTCCAAGTTTATTAGTATAAGTTGAGAAGAGTGCGAAGGAGCATTGAGCCCATTGTTCATGCTCCTCTTCTTTAAGATCTGTTAAAATGTTCGAAAGAGCATCAGCATGTTTTTTAATTTTATTTGTATTCATATCCATCATTAAGGAAACGAGTAATTGCATACGCATAATCTCAGCTCTGAATAGAAGTGAACCCGAATCAGATATTTGTGTTAACTCACGATATGCCTCTGAATATTTTTCACACATGTAATATTCACAAGCCTTAAATAAGTAATTAATATCTTTAGACAAGAAAAATAGTTCTTTATCTTTATCTAAAATATTTTGTATTATTTCTTGAATGTTAAACTGATCATCGGCTCTAGATGAAATTGCAATGTTTCGGCAATACGCCAAAGTATACAATCCAATTATCTCGCTACTAAATAAGTTATCATGATCCGCTGATGAAAGATGGATAGCTCGAGTTAAGTAACTCTCAGATCTATTTTCTCTCAAGTATTCATAATATTGGAGATGGAATTTTGTTTGGGCATTTGGAGTTCTCTCATAAAAAAAATTTTGAATAAAGCGGTTGGAGAAAGTAAATTGATTACTTTTTTTCAAAAGAAGGTGTGCGCATGATTGAGAAAGCAGTTCATCTACATCATTTCTGCCATGACATAAATAATTGATCTCATCTGTACTGAAATCCCCCCTGATAATTGATGAAGCCCTTAGTACCTCATAAAAGTCTTTCTCTCTTTCTCCAAAAAGTCTGAGCCTATTTTCAAGAATTTTAATCAAATCCATACCTGTCTTTTCTATGCCATTTAATGAATTCTGATCTGAGTAAAGTCCTTCAATAACCATTTTCACAAAATCCAAATTACCTCCACTTAGAGACATAATGGTATCAAGTTCGCTTCTTGAAAGTTGAAGTCTATATCCGAGAAGGTTAATGATTTCACTTATATCATTAATGTCTGGCAGTGATAATGAGAAATACTCTCCGTTTTGCATCATCGTCCGAGTATCAATATCTGTTATTTTGAAACGATCATCTTCTGTAGTTAAAATAATGATTTTAATGTTTTTATAATTGAATAGATTTCTTCTGTTTATAATTGCTTCGATAAATGCTTTAGAAGATTTATCCCAATATTCAAAACTATCTGCAACAATAACGATATTTTGTTCAGTTGCTTTCCTTAATTGTCTTACAAAGAAATCAACTCTTGAATTAAAAATCTCTTTTCTCTTAAAAGCATTGGTTAAACCCAAACTGAAAATTGACGGGATGCTTATCCCGAAATTAAAACTGGTTGTAGTATGTTCTATTCCACTATAATTTACATCTTCAGAATACATTATAGTGGAATACGCTTCTTGAACTCCTTTTTTTCCTTCAATATAATATTTTTTCCAATTTTCATAATCCTTACTGATTTCTTCAAGATAACTTTTTATGATAAATGTTTTCCCACTTCCAGAAGGTCCACTCAAGCAAATAATATTGATTCTATCTTCATTGAGAGCCCTTTCAATTTCTTTTTTCGCATCAGATTGTCTAACCGACAGCAATTATATGACCTCCAAATAATTTATAGTTATTAGTATGTAATTCCTCGATGGATTGAATATTTCAATCCTAATCCCTACTTTCATACTATATCTATCATTCGACACATTTCTATATATTCCTCTAAAAATTTACAAATTTATTGCCATTTTCTGATCCGTAAGACCTGTATTGTTGATTTTATAGGTTTATGGGTCTAGTAGTGTCATGGTTTTACCAAGAATTTTCCAAAAGGAGTTTCATTCCCTTTTATCGAATACATTATGAATAGCAGCGACACGAGAAAGGGTAATTTGAACCTTAATTTGATGTCGATGTTTTCCAGCAAGATTCCCCAGTCCGTTTCGTGTTTAATGTTAAATAGGAGTAGAGTAGTCTATTACATTGTTCACGAGCTACACCTTAAGCACTACATCCAACATTCACCTCAGTAAGACAGTCAAGACAATTCTACACCGCATCATCTCAATTTCAGGCTTCACAATCCAAGAGTTCAACTGCAATAAGAATAACACCAGTTACACATCTGTACAGCATGCTCCTAATCATGACAACAGTGTCCACACAACAGAATATCGATTATGGGCTCTGAAATGAATCAGAACGAATGCACGTGGAGGAGGCTGTAATGATGGCGAAAAAAGAAGTTGTAGCAATGCTACTTGCCGGAGGGCAAGGGAAGAGGTTAAAAGGATTGACCAAATCACTCGCGAAGCCAGCTGTATATTTTGGAGGAACATACCGAATCATTGATTTTCCACTGAGTAACTGCTCCAATTCGGGTATTGATACGGTTGGAGTGTTGACCCAGTATGAACCACTTGTCCTGCATTCTTACATAGGCATTGGCAGTGACTGGGATCTGGACCGTAAAAACGGCGGGGTATACGTACTTCCTCCTCATGAACGTGAAGACGGAAGCAACTGGTACCGGGGCACAGCGGATGCAATCTTCCGCAATCTGAACTTTATTGAACAATTCGATCCCGAGCATGTGCTCATTCTGTCAGGGGATCATATCTATAAAATGGATTACGAAAAGATGCTTCAGTACCATAAAGAAAAAGACGCGGACTGCACCATATCCGTTATTGATGTCTCATTGGAAGAAGCCAGCCGGTTCGGGGTGCTGAACACCAACGATGACTATAGCATTTATGAATTCGAAGAAAAACCTCCTGAGCCCAAGAGCACACTTGCTTCCATGGGTATCTATCTCTTCAAGTGGGATGTACTGAAACGTTTCCTGATTCAGGATGAACAACAGGCGTCCACCTCTTATGATTTTGGTAAAGATATCATTCCGTTGTTGCTTGAAAATGAAAAATCCTTATACGCGTATCCGTTCGAAGGGTATTGGAAAGATGTCGGTACCATTCGGAGTCTGTGGGAGTCCAATATGGATTTGTTGGACGAAGATACCCCGTTTAACCTAAATGATCCGGACTGGCGTATTTTTACACGTAATCCGAACCAACCTGCACAATACATCTCACCTTCGGCCAAGGTGCGGAATTGTATTATTAGTGAAGGCAGTGTGGTGCATGGAGAGGTCAATCATTCTGTCCTGTTCTACGGAATTGAGGTTGGGGAGAACAGCGCCGTTATTGATTCTGTCATCATGCCAAGGGTGAAGATCGGGCAAAATGTGCGTATTCACCGAGCGATCATTGCAGAAGGATTGGTTATTCCGGATGGAACACAGATTTCGCCTGCACCAGGAGATGAGAGTGATATATTACTCGTCGATCAGGAAGAACTGGAGCGTCAGCTTCGCCAAGGAATAACCAGCAAGGCCTAATTGAAGCCAAAAGGACGGTGCATGCGATGAAATCATTGATCGGAGTTATTAACCTTGACCATGAACTTGAGGAATTGAAGGAATTGACGTACTTTCGCTGCGGAGCCGCGGTGCCTTATGCCGGGCGTTACCGTCTGATCGATTTTGTTCTATCTAATATGATGAATGCCGGAATTGAGAGTATAGGGGTGTTTGTCCGTCGTAAGTATCGCTCGCTGATGGACCATCTCGGTGACGGCAAGCCTTGGGATTTGGATCGTAAGCATGGGGGCATGTTTATTTTGCCGCCGGACTGGAACGATCCAACAGATACATCACAGGGGGACTTGCAGCACTTCCATAACAATCTGGACTTCTTCCGTAGAGGTGCAGGGCAATATGTAGTGCATGCGGGCAGTCGCCATGTGACCAAAGCAGACCTCCAGGATGTCTACAGATATCACATCAATAAAGGAGCGGACGTTACACTGGTCTGCAAAAAAGTGGATCAGCTGCTGCCTGAGCATGACGCATGTGTCAAGGTTGACCATGACGAGGACGGTAACGTGGTGGACATTCACCAAAGCGCTAACCACCCGAATATATATACAGAAATTTTCATCATGGAAAAGGAATTGTTCCTGCGCCAGGTGCAGCGCTGCATTGATCATGGAGAGAGCCATTTCTTCCGGGATGTTATCCAAAAAAATCCAGATGGATTGAATATCGCTGCGTATGCATATGATGGCTATCACGCGGTCATCAATTCCATTGACAGTTATTATCGCAACAGTATGGATCTGCTGAACACAGGTCAATATGAACAACTGTTCAAGGAAGATCCGATCCAGACGAAAATTAAATACGAAGCGCCTGCCAAATACCTGGATACCGCCGATGTTAAACATTCACTTCTCGCGAATGGCTGCATTGTAGCTGGAGAGGTGGAAGACAGCATTTTATTCCGGGGCGTACAGGTGGCTAAAGGTGCCAAAATTAAGGGTTCAATCATCATGCAGAAATGCTACATTGGAGAAGGAACCGTACTTGAGAACGTCATTCTCGATAAAGACGTGAAGCTCACCGGAGGACAGACACTGATCGGTGACCCGTCGAATCCATACATTTTGGCGAAAAGCACTATTATCTAAAGCCCACACGTAACCGATATCTTCTATAAATATATATAAAATAAAGATCCTGTAGGATGGATTTAAGGTTCGTAGACGAAAGTTGTTTGGTAAAGAGCGTAGCAGTAAGTGAAGGGGACGGAATCGATTCTGAAGGAGCCTATGCTGTCTTCAAATTTTAACCTTTTCTTATATAAATTCAACTTAAACATTTACACAAAACGGAGAGGACAGAAATGACCTGAAGAAGCGCAGCGCTCGCCTTTATCCCCGGATTTTCCCTTTTTAAAAAGGAATCAAAAAATCTGGGGATAACAGCGATCGGAAGGTTATTCTGTCATCGAAGTGTCCAGTGTAAATATTAGTAAGTTCAATTTGTATAAGTTAATCGAGAAAATTTGGAGACAACAGCGATCAAAAGAACGATTCGTCACCGGAACGGCCACTTTGCACAATGTTGAGCAACTGAGTGTGTGAACCGCCATCATCCTGCAGGATTTCCCCGGGAGGAACCTACTTTTGTTTGACAATAAAGAAACGTTCAAGAGTATCTTTACACGGAATCTGGTCAGCAAATTGGGCAAACCGATTGAAGAAGCAACAGAGGAAGACGTGTACCACGTACTGGGAAGCATGATTCGTGAATATGCAGGCCAAGATTGGGCAGCGTCGAATCAGGGGTTTAAGCAGCGCCAGGATAAACAGGTCTATTACTTCTCGCTGGAATTCCTGATTGGACGTCTGCTCGGCAATAATCTGCTGAATGTGAATGAATTGGAATTGGTCCGTGACAGTTTGGCTGAGCTGGGCTTTTCTTTGGAAGAGGTGGAAGAACAGGAGGCAGATGCAGGACTGGGTAACGGAGGTCTAGGACGACTCGCTGCCTGTTTCCTGGATTCACTCGCATCACTCGGATATGCAGGACATGGCTGCGGTATACGGTACAAATATGGGTTGTTTGAACAAAAAATCATCAATGGCAATCAGGTGGAGCTACCTGACAACTGGCTGGATAAAGGCAACGAATGGGAAGTACGTCGTCCGGACAAAAAGGTGGAAGTGCAATTCTGGGGCCGTGTAGAAGCTCACGAACAGGATGGACATTATCAGTTTGTTACAAAAGATGCTGAATCGGTTGTAGCCATTCCTTATGACGTGCCTGTCATCGGTTATGGTCAGACCCATGTAAATACATTGCGGCTATGGAGTGCCGAGCCGAAGCGGGAGACTTCACTCGACACCCCTTCGAACTATTACGGCTATCTGGATTATAGCCGTTCGGTCGAATCAATCTCGGAATTCCTGTATCCGGATGATTCCCAGTACGAAGGAAAGCTGCTGCGATTGAAGCAGCAATACTTCATGTGTTCGGCAGGCGTGCAAAGTGCGTTGCGTACATTCAACAAGCTGGAGCTGTCGTATGATCGTTTGCCGGATAAAGTGGCTTTCCACATCAACGACACGCATCCAACCTTGGTTATTCCGGAACTGATGCGCATCCTGATTGACGTGAAGGGTTATGGCTGGGATGAAGCATGGGATATCACGACTAGAACCGTATCGTATACCAATCATACGACGCTGAGTGAGGCACTTGAGAAATGGCCTGTATCCATGATCAGCAAGCTGCTGCCGCGGATCTATATGATCATCGAAGAGATCAACAAACGCTTCTGTGGCATGCTGCTGGACCGGTATCCGGGAGATCAGGATCGCATAGGGCATCTGGCGATCGTTGCGAATGATCAGGTGCGGATGGCGCATCTGGCGATTGTAGGCAGTCATAGCGTGAATGGTGTCGCTGCATTGCATACTGAGATTTTGAAAGAGCGCGAGATGGCTCCGTTCTATGCACTGTATCCAGAACGTTTCAATAATAAAACGAACGGCATTACCCATCGTCGCTGGCTGATGCATGCCAATCCGAAACTGTCGGATCTGATTACAGATACGATAGGAAACGAATGGATAACAGAGCCGGGCAAACTGGACCAACTGGCAGGTTTTGCGGATAATACATCATTCCAGGAGCAGTTCCATTCGATTAAGCGGGATAACAAAGAGCGGCTTGCTGCGTACATTCTGGACCATACCGGAACCGCAGTGAATCCGGACTCCATCTTTGATGTACAGGTGAAGAGGCTGCATGGCTACAAACGACAACTGTTGAACATTCTGCATGTGATGCATCTGTATAATCGGCTTAAGCATGATGCTTCGTTTGATATGGCGCCACGTACGTTTATCTTTGGCGCGAAGGCAGCGCCGAGTTACTATTTTGCCAAGAAAATCATCAAGCTGATTAACACCGTGGCTGACACGGTGAATCGGGATGCGGCCGTGAATGACCGCTTGAAGGTATTTTTCCTTGAGAACTACTCCGTCTCGCTTGCAGAGAAAATCATTCCGGCTGCGGATGTTAGTGAACAGATCTCAACCGCAGGCAAGGAAGCTTCAGGTACGGGCAACATGAAGTTTATGATGAACGGCGCCTTAACAATTGGCACGATGGATGGAGCCAACGTGGAGATGGCAGAGCAGGTTGGAGAAGAGAATATGTTCATCTATGGTCTGCGTGCGGACGAAGTGCTTGAGTATTATCGTTCCGGCAGCTACCGTCCGAATGAAATTGTGCAGCACGATGAACGGATTCGCGAGGTCGTGGAGCAATTGGTGCATCCAGGTGCATTCTGTTATCGAGACGGGGAATTCTGGGATATCTATGACTCGCTGCTGGCTCATGGTGACGAATACTTTGTATTGCGTGATTATGCTGCTTATGCAGACGCGCATGCTGCCATTGACAAGGCGTATCGGGATATTCCGGGCTGGACTCGAAAAGCAATATTGAACACGGCGCATTCCGGCATATTCTCCAGTGATCGTACGATTAGTGAGTATGCTACGGATATCTGGGGAATTCATCCGGTGTCCGGGAACTGGAAGGGTTAAGAATAGATTGTTAGACAAACAGGTCCCCTTGTTCACAAGAGCCATCTCTGCTGGTTAATCAATCAGAGCAGAGAGCATCTCCTTGTGAACAAGGGGATTTTGGCATACAGTGAATTATAGGGACACTCCGAATGAATAGAAGCGGATTTCACATGTTCCTCATGACAAGTTCGCACACAAAATCAAAAAATGGTTCAGATTCTCAGTCATACTACATATGAAATCGTTTGATATTTCGAATTAGATAGGAGACCTGTCACGATGGATCATTACACACGAATTCAGCTTGCTATTGAGTATCTGGAGCAGCATTTGCAAGATGATTTCAATATCAGAGAGACGTCCGCTGCTGCGAGCTTTTCGGCGTTTCATTTTCAACGTTTATTCCAGGCAATCACCGGGTTCACAGTACTCGAATATGTGCGCAGACGTAGATTAACGGAAGCGGCAGGGTTGCTGAGGGACACATCTCAAGGCATATTGGACATTGCAATGCGCTTCGGCTATCAATCCCAAGAGGCATTTACCCGTGCATTTTCAGCCTACTTTGGAATGACACCAGCGAAGCTACGTAAGCTGGAAGCGGATCAGTGGTCACTTTTGAATATGCAGCGGAGCATTGATTTTAACGATTATCGAACCCGGCTTGGTGGAACATTCTACATGAACACACCCCGCATAGTCACATTGGCTCCGAACTGGATCATCGGCTATGAATATATGACCAACCTGAATGACAATCACCATTACACTGAAATACCCGGATTTTATCACGATTTTGGTGTGGAACAGAGATTCATGGCGATCCCGGAGAGAACACGCCCTGATATGGCTTACGGTGTAGGCTGTCGTTTTGAAGAGAATGGAGCATTTTCTTTTATTGTGGGTGAAGAGAGCAGTGGAACATCTCAGGTACTTGAACCTGGTTTTACATCGATTGAGATTCCGGGCGGCTTGTATGCAGAGTTCACCGTGGAAGGCTCCGGGCAGGATATCCGTAAAATGATCTATGGCAGCTGGCTGCCTCAGTCCAACTATGAGCGGAGGGAAGGACCGGACTTTGAAGTGACGGATGTCTGGAAATCGACGCCTGAACAACTGGACATGAAGATCTATATCCCATTAAAATAGACCTTACCGCTTCGCGGAATTCAAGGTCGGAGGACGGATGAATGAGCGAAAAGTCGTGGCTTCACTCCAAATGGATGCTCACCATTGTTGCCTGCACGGCATTGCTGTACATACTGATTATGGGCATTCTACTGTTTGTCAGTGGACGAACGCCAGGCATGTATTATCAATATAATCTCTTACCCTTCGAGACGATTCGGCCACTTCTTATGGAGAGAGAGAGGTACAATACAGATACCTGGGTCAAGAATCTGTTTGGCAATATCGTCTTGTTCATTCCGCTGGGTATCTGGATTCCATGGTTGTTTCGGAGGTGCCGTACATTCCTGACTTTTACAGCAACAGCTGTTTTGCTTCTGCTTGGTGTTGAATTCATACAATTGATTACACGCGTGGGTTCGTTCGATGTGGATGACATTATTCTGAACACAATTGGTGCTTGGATAGGTTACGCTGGATTGAATTTACTCTTTTTATCACAAAGAAGGACTCGGAACTAAAGCCGCAGATCGCGGTCCAAGACCGGGTCTTTTTTTGCCTGAGATATCTTTTAAATGTTTACAAGGGAATCTTTTCGGATAAAACATATTAACGGCTTATTTATATCGTGAGCAGAGATTATATATAAATTGAACTAAACATTTACACGAAACGGAGAGGACAGAAATAACCTGAAGAAGCGAAAGAGTTCGCCTAAAAAGCTTTCTGAAAGAAAGCTGCATCGGAAGCATACGCTATCCCCGGATTTCCCCCCTTATAAGGGAAATTCATAAAATCTGGGGATAACAGCGATCGGAAGGTTGTTCTGTCATCGGAGTGTCCAGTGTAAATATTTTTTAGTTCAATTTATATAGTGGACAAAGATGAGAGCGAGGTGGACGATATCGTTTGGTGGAAAGAGAGTGTCGTATACCAGATCTACCCGAGCAGCTTCAAGGATTCGGACGGGGATGGACAGGGTGATTTGCAGGGGATCTATGAGAAGCTCGATTATTTGGAGAATTTGGGCGTGGATGTGATCTGGCTCTGTCCCATCTACGATTCACCAGGACATGATAACGGATACGATATCCGGGATTATTACGCCATTTTGCGCAAATACGGCACGATGGAGGATTTTGATCGGTTATTGGCAGAGGCACACAAGCGTGGTCTCAAGATCATGATGGACCTGGTGCTGAATCATACGTCGGATGAACATGCGTGGTTTGCTGAGTCTCGTTCATCGAAGATGAATCCGAAGCGGGATTATTATATTTGGCGTTCAGGCAAAAATGGGCAGGTGCCGAATAATTGGGAGTCCTATTTTGGAGGTTCGGTATGGAAACATGATCCGGAGACGAATGAATATTATTTGCATCTGTATTCGGAACAACAACCAGATCTCAACTGGAATAATGCACAGATGGCAGAAGAGATGTATGAGATGGTGCATTGGTGGCTGGAAAAAGGGGTAGACGGCTTTCGTTTCGATGCAGTAGCGCATATCGCCAAGGCAGAAGGTCTGCCCAGTGCCCATAATCCGGATAATCTGCCGGTGGTTCCAGCGTATCAGCTCTTTTCCAACCTGGAACAAGTGCACTCGATCCTGAAGAAACTGAATAATATGATCCTGAAACCTTACGGACCCATGACGGTTGGCGAAACTTCGGGACTTGGGCCTGAGCAGGCCTTGGCTTATGTGGGCACGGATCGTGACGAGCTTAATATGGTATTCCAGTTTGAACATATGTTCATTGATGCCAAATCTTCAGGAATTGGGAAATGGAACTATAAGGAATGGAAACTGAGCGAACTCAAAGAAATCATGAGCCGGTGGCAAACGGTTTTGCATGGTAGAGGCTGGAACGCCAATTACATGGGCAATCACGATCAGCCACGCCCGGTTTCCCGGTTCGGAGATGACGGTAAATATCGGGTGCGTTCTGCTCAGATGCTGGCAACCTGGATGCTTACACTTGAAGGAACACCTTATATCTATCAAGGGGAAGAGATCGGCATGACCAATGTCGCTTTCCCGGATATCGAGCAATACCGGGATATTGAGACGAAAAATTATTATAATCATTACATTGGTCAAGGTAAGTCGAAGCATGAAGTCATGCAGGCGATCTGGCTGAAGAGTCGCGATAACGCCCGCACGCCGATGCAATGGGATGATACGGAACATGCTGGGTTTACCCAAGGTCAGCCTTGGATTCAGGTGAATGAAAATTATCCTGAGATTAATGTAGCTGATGCTGAAAGTGATCCGCAATCCATTTTGCATTATTACCGTAAGCTAATTGCCCTTCGCAAACAGCATAAAGTGCTTATCTATGGCGCGTATGAACTGTTACTGCCGGATGATCCGGATATCTATGCCTATACCCGAACGCTGGAAGATGAGCAGATGCTGGTCATTCTGAATTTCCGTGGGCATGAGCCTGAGATGCACTGGCCAGAAGGCTGGACTTCCGAGCATGCCAAGCTGATGATCAGCAATGTAAGCAGACGTTATTCTACCGATGAAGGTGCCATTCAGCTGCAGCCGTATGAAGCAAGGTTGTATCGTAAGCAGCCGTAAGACGGAGGAAGGCGTAATTTTGCGTTGGTGAAGAGCTATGATTTATAATCATAAGATGGTCTCAAAATAATTAAAGTATAGGTCAGGAGGAACCCAAGTTGTTGAATATTACGTTCCATGGTCACTCCAGTGTGCAGCTGGGCACAGAAGAAAAGTCTCTAATCATTGATCCTTTCCTGCGAGGCAACGAACTTGCTGTTACGAAGCCTGAAGATATCAAGACCGATGTTGTGTTGCTAACACATGCACATATGGATCACATTCTCGATGCTGAGCCGATTGCCAAAGCGAATAACGCCAAGGTTGTGGCTATTGTAGAGCTTGCTACATATATGTCTTGGAAAGGTCTGGACACGCTCGGAATGAATATGGGCGGCACGGTAGATCTTGGCTTTGCTCAAGCCAAAATGATTCAGGCATTCCATACTTCCGGGACTGTGCTGGAAGAAGAACAACGGATCATGTATGCAGGTTTGCCTGCTGGATATATCATTAATATTGGTGGTAAAACGATTTTACATGCCGGAGACACAAGTCTCTTCGGGGATATGAAAATGATCGGTGATCGTCACGATATCGATGTTGCCTTCCTGCCGATTGGTGGACATTTCACCATGGGACCTGAGGATGCGCTGCAAGCGGCCGAATGGTTTAATGCCAAACTGACGATTCCGGTTCATTATGATACATTCCCGGTAATTCGTCAGGATGCGGAACATTTCGTGCAGCAGCTGGCTGCAAAAGGTTTGGAAGGCCGCGTGCTGGCTCCGGGAGAATCGATTAGACTGTGATGTACATTTAACCCCTGTTCAATAATAAATGGATTAATGGTAAGACGAATAACACGTCAAGATAACTGACGCGATATTCGTCTTTTTTCGGTTTCAGGTTCAATTTTCACAGGTAGTGTTGGTAAAAATGACAAAAACATTGAAATTCCATTGTTGAACTCCGTTTTAGAATGATATAAAAAGTTACACGGAAACCAACCGGAAATCCGAATTGACCGCAAACAGGGGGAGCGTTCATGTCATTTGTAAAATCATTATTTTTTCAAATTATCGTAGCGGTAATCATCGGGATTGGCGTAGGCATCCTGTGGCCTGATCTGGGCAGTATGCTGCAACCACTGGGTACAGGCTTCATCAAATTAATCAAAATGATTATTGCACCATTGATATTCATGGTCATTGTGACAGGTATTGCCAAGATCGGTGATCTGAAGTCCGTAGGTCGCATTGGACTGAAAGCCATTGTATGGTTCGAGATTGCAACTACAGTAGCACTGGTTCTGGGATTGGGAACAGCCAATTTGCTTCGTCCAGGTGCGGAAATGAACGTGGACCCTTCAACCATAGACGCAAGTGGCATTGAAGCGAAAACGAATGGTTCCGAGTTGCCACATACAGTAGACTTTATGATGAATATTATTCCGACAAGTGTTGTGGACGCCTTTGCACAGAATGCCCTACTGCAAGTGCTGCTCGTGGCCTGTCTGTTTGGGGTTGCGCTGGTGGCAACGGAGAGTAAGGCAAAAGAAAATGTACTGACGCTGATTGAGAATTTGCTTGGTATCGTGCTCCGCATCATCGGTTATATCATGAAACTCGCGCCCATTGGTGCCTTTGGAGCCATGGCCTATACGGTAGGAGCTTATGGGGCTTCCACATTGTCGTCCTTCGGACTGCTTATTCTGGCATGTTACGGCGCTGCGCTGCTGTTTCTCGTGATGTTGGCACTCGCTGCCTGGTGGATCACCGGGCTGAATTTCCTGCAATTTGTGAAATATACCCGTTCTGAAGTGATGCTGGCAATTGGAACCGGCTCATCAGAAGTGGTGATGCCACGCATGATGGACAAACTTACTAAGGCGGGTTGTGATCGTGCAGTTGTAGGACTTGTGGTGCCGACAGGGTACTCGTTTAATCTGGATGGTGCTTCGATCTATTTATCGCTGGCAACGGTCTTTGTGGCCCAGGCTGTAGGGATTGAACTAACATTTATGCAGCAGATCACGATACTGCTGGTGTTGATGTTGAGTTCCAAAGGCATGGCAGGTGTACCTGGCTCTGCATTTCTGGCCCTGTCCGCCACGGCAGTAGCCGTCAATGCTTTTCCGGTAGCAGCGGTTGCTCTTCTGCTTGGTGCAGATCGCTTCATGGATACAATGCGTGTCTTCACAAACCTGATGGGTAATTGTGTCGCAGCGTTCGTGGTGGCAAAATGGGAAGGTCTGCTGGATCAGAAGCGAATGCGTGCCGTACTTTCAGGTGAGATCAGTGCAGCTGAACTGGAACGGGAAGAACAAGCTGCACTAGCCTTATTAAAGCTAAATATGCAGGAAAAACAGGGTAAAGCAGTCGTTTCACCTGAGATGTCGTAAGAAAAATGTCCCCGGTGTCGTGACTTAGTCAAGTGACAGTAACTGTATCATTTAAAATCAACAGAATGATTGACTGACAACGGTCAATACAATTAACAAGTTAAACCAAATTGGACCGTCTGTTGCCCACATCCATCGTGGGAAGAACAGACGGTTTCTTGTTATATCAATACAGATATCATGGAGTTCACGAACGCCGGTTCCAAAATAAATGTTACAGAGGAAAGATTTATGGGGAATGTGTAGAAGAGACGAAGAATATACATAATATAGTTTCAACTTGTATATACATGTTTACTTATGTAATATAGATATGAAGTTAGTTGAGAACATGGAATGAAGCATTACAATTTATTGGAGGCGTTAACATGAGTTCTAATCATACAACTCCGTCATCTTGGTGGAAGACATCAACGGTGTATCAGGTATATCCGAAGAGCTTCAATGACACTACCGGATCGGGCACTGGAGACATTCGCGGTTTAACCGAGAAGCTTGATTATTTGCAGCATCTGGGTATCGATATTGTATGGTTGCAGCCGGTATATGTATCCCCGCAGCATGATAATGGGTATGACGTAGCGGACTATTATCGGATTAATCCGGATTATGGGACGATGGAGGATTTTGACGAACTGTTGAAAGGTCTGAAGGCTCGTGATATGAAACTGATGATTGATATCGTGGTGAATCACTCCTCGACAGATCATGAATGGTTCCAGCAATCCCGTTCATCCAAGGATAATCCGTATCGGGATTATTATATTTGGAAAGATCCTGCCCCGGATGGCGGTGTGCCGAACAACTGGCAATCGAAGTTCGGTGGACCTGCTTGGCAGTTCGATGAACAGACGGGACAATATTTCCTGACTTTATTTGATAAAACGCAGGCAGACCTGAATTGGGAGAATGAAGAAGTACGAAAAGCTGTGCGCGATATGATCAAGTTCTGGGCGGAAAAAGGTGTGGATGGTTTCCGTATGGACGTGATCAACCTGATCTCCAAAGATCAGCGTTTCCCTGATGATGATGGCAGCGTGTCACCGGGTGATGGACGCAAATACTACACGGATGGACCGCGTGTGCATGAGTACATCACCGAGATGTACGAAGAGGTATTCGGGCCTTACAACATGGTGACTGTAGGGGAGATGTCCTCCACAACACTGGAGCATTGTATCCAATATTCGAACCCTGCTTCCCGTGAGTTTTCAATGACGTTCAACTTCCACCACCTGAAAGTGGATTATCCGAATGGTCAGAAATGGGAACTGATGCCGTATGATTTTGAAGCGATGAAGCAGCTCTTCAGTGAGTGGCAGACAGGTATGCAGGCTGGTGGAGGCTGGAACGCGCTGTTCCTTAACAACCATGATCAGCCGCGAGCACTGTCCCGATTCGCCGATGATGGTGACTATCGTGCCGAGAGTGCCAAGATGCTTGCAACAACGATACACGGAATGCAAGGTACGCCTTATGTCTACCAGGGTGAAGAGATCGGCATGCCGAATCCGGTCTGGAATGACGTTAGCGAATTCCGCGATATCGAATCCACGAACATGTACCGCTTGCTTCAGGAAGAACGAGGCAAATCCGCTGAAGAAGCTTTCAACATTGTAAAAGAGCGTTCCCGAGACAACTCCCGGACACCGATGCAGTGGAATGGGAGTAAGAATGCCGGCTTCACTACGGGGACACCTTGGCTGAAAGTGGATGAGAGATACCCATCCATTCATGTGGAACAGCAGTTGGCTGATCCGGATTCGATCTACTACCACTACCGCAAATTGATTGCCCTTCGTAAACAGGTTAACGTACTGACCGACGGTCTGTATGAACGCCTGGACGATGCACACCCAGACGTGTTTGCTTACGCACGGACCAATGGAAGTGAAACTCTGATTGTCGTATCAAACTTCAGTAAACGTGACGTCACATTCTCGCTTCCGGAAGCGGTCTGGAGTGATCACATTGCAGGCAAATCAGCAGAGTTGCTCATCGGAAATACGAAGGCAGCGCCTGCACTGACCGAGGAAATTTCCCTCAGTCCGTATGCATCCTATATGTGGCTTGTGCCACAACAGAACTAATCCCATTTTATAAATAGGAAGTGACACTATGGCAATCGATAAAAAACAGGTTGAGGAGATCGTCCGAGCAGTTGGCGGTAAAGAGAATATTGAGGCTGCTACACACTGTGTTACACGACTCCGGTTTGCCTTATACGATGAGAGTAAAGTGGATACCGAAAGTCTGGATCAGAATGACCTGGTCAAAGGACAGTTCTCTTCTCAAGGACAATTCCAGGTCGTTATCGGGCCTGGTCTGGTGGATAAGGTCTATGATGAGATGATTCAGATTACCGGGGGAGATCGTTCTTCCAAGGATGATGTGAAGGCCGTTGCTGGTAAAAAGCAAAATCCAATCCAGCGAGCCATCAAAACACTCTCGGATATATTCATCCCCATCTTGCCAGCGATCATCACGGCAGGTCTGTTGCTGGGTATTAACAATATTCTGACAGGTCCAGGCATTTTCTTTGACGGAAAATCACTGGTCGATGTCTATCCAGCATGGAAGGATCTTGCTTCCATTATTAATACGATCGCGAGTACAGCCTTTACGTTCCTGCCGGCTCTAATCGGTTGGGCAGCTGTAAAAAGGTTCGGCGGCAGTCCGCTGCTCGGGATCGTGCTCGGTCTCATTCTGGTACATCCCGATCTGCTGAGTGCATATGGTTATGCTGATGCCGTAAATGAAGGTACAGTGCCAACATGGAATTTGTTTGGTTGGGAGATTGAGAAGATCGGTTATCAAGGGCAGGTTCTGCCGGTACTGGTATCGGCCTATCTGCTTGCGAAGATGGAGATTTTCCTCAATAAAAGGGTACATGATTCGATTAAACTGCTGGTCGTTGCACCAGTCACGTTGCTGATTACCGGATTCTTGGCCTTTACGATCATTGGGCCAGTGACATTCGCCATTGCGAATGCGATCACATCCGGCTTGATCTATGTTTATGATTCATACGCGGCTCTGGGTGGTCTGATCTACGGTGGTTTGTACGCTTTGCTGGTTATCACCGGTATGCATCACACCTTCCTCGCGGTAGATGTGCAGCTCATTGGTAGTCAGGGCGGTACATTCCTGTGGCCGATGCTGGCATTGTCCAATATCGCACAGGGTTCAGCGGCACTTGCCATGATGCTTGTCCTGCGTGAGAAGAAAATGAGAGGACTTGCGGCAACGTCCTCGGTGTCGGCCTTCCTCGGGGTAACCGAGCCGGCGATCTTCGGCGTGAATATCCGTTATCGTTATCCGTTTATCTTCGGTATGGTTGGTTCCGCTATTGATGGTGTGCTGCTGACGATGAACAATGTTCAGGCAACCTCCATTGGTGTAGGTGGCGTACCGGGTTTCCTGTCGATTTTCCCTAACAAGTGGGGCGTCTTCTTCATCGGCATGGCGATTGTTCTGGTTGTACCATTTGTACTGACCGTCCTTTTTGGCAGAGCCAAAATGAGAAAAGAAGATCGTAGTGAAAGCAATGGTACGGGTACGGAGTCCAAAGCGGTGACATCACAATCTGCTTCAGGAGTAAGTACTTCGACTACAAATACAGACTCGAACCAGCGCACACGTCGTGCGGCTCAAGTAGGGAATGAGGCCGTGAATACACTGGAAATCATGGCACCTTTAACAGGGCAGGCCGTATCACTGGAGCAAGTGCCTGATCCGGCTTTTGCCGAAAAACAAATGGGTGAGGGTGTAGCAATTGAGCCCTCCGGCAACGTTGTTGTTGCTCCGTTTGATGCTCAGGTAGCTCATGTGATTAAGAGTAAACATGCGGTGATTCTTGAACATGCGAGTGGTTTACAGGTGCTGATCCATGTGGGGATCAATACGGTATCACTCAAGGGTGAAGGTTTCAATATGCATGTCGAAGCTGGCGAGCATGTAAAAGCTGGACAAAAGCTGTTGGAATTCGATCGTAAAGTAATTGAAGATGCGGGATATCCGTTGATTACACCGATTATTATTCCAGATGGTCAAGATATGGTTGAACGGGTGGAAGTCACGACAGGTGATGTTACATCTAATCAAAATGGTGTGTTGAAGGTTCATCTGAAAGGTTAATTGAATACAACAACAAGAAGGGGCTGCGTGATATGCAGCTCCTTTTTGCTGTATGATCGTTATTTTCATGACGATCATGGTAAACTGTATATAAAATGGAAGAATCACATTTTTAAAATAATGGTGGATAGAATGCATCGTCTGACTAAGCATGCTACAGGCATGTTCGAGTAGTGGCGTTCATATGGTGGAGAAAGAGTTCCTGGTTAATTGATGAGGAGGAGAGCCATGACACGTATTGCGGTGATGGTCATTCATGGGCTGGGTATGCGGAAGGATGGGTACGCGGACAAGCTGATCGCTTGTTTGCATAAGGAACTGGACAAGGTGATGGTTTTGCCTGGAGCCTCCAAACAGATGCTGGATATCGAACCTGTATATTGGGCGGATGTATTTGAGGAGCGGGAAGAGGCGCTCTTTCAACAGCTCGTCAGCTCTCCGGGATTGAACTTTCAGGCGTTGCGCCGATTTGTCATCCATTACCTGGCTGATGCGGTTGCTTATCAACCGGTGGAAAATCAAGGCCATAACTATGATGCCGTACATCGAACGTTGAATCAGGCGATGCATACCCTTGCACAGCGTAATGGACCGGAAGCTCCGCTCTGTGTGGTTGCCCATAGTTTGGGTGCCGTAATCGCCAGTAACTTCTTCTACGATCTGCAATATCCGTCCAGTCGCGTTCCTGAGATTGTGGATGTGAACTCGGCACTGGAGCGGGGGGACACCCTGACCAACTTTTACTCATTTGGTACAACACTGCCCTTGTGGAGTCTACGCTACCATGACTTTAGCTGTCCGATTCAGGTGCCCTCTTCCCATGTGAATCAATATTTTGCCGGCTTGGAAGGCGAATGGGTGAACTTCTATGATCGGGACGATATTCTGGGTTATCCGCTGCGTCCCATTGATCCGGCTTATGAGAAAGCGGTGAAAGAAGACATTGAAGTGAACTCTGGCGGCTTGGCCTTGAGCTGGAATCCGTTAAGTCATGGAGGTTATTTCTCCAACTCAAGCATGAATCGGAGAATCGCGCAGGGTCTGGCCCGAACCTGGACCTGGGTAAATCGTTCATAATATAAGAGGTTCTAGCTTTATCCCATCTTCTTGGTACTGAAAACCGATCTTTTTGAACACGTATTGTAAGTACTATAAGTTTTAAAATTAGGAGGAAATAAATATGGAATGCAGGACAGGCTGTGCCGCATGTTGTATCGCGATTTCGATATCATCACCGATACCGGGCATGGCTCATGGCAAGCCGGCAGGTGTACGCTGTGTGCAGCTTACGGATGATAATCGCTGCGGAATTTTTGGTCAAAAAGATCGTCCTGCGGTATGCAGTGGATTGCAAGCAGAGGAAGAGATGTGTGGTAGCACCGATCAGGAAGCATTTGATATTCTAACCTGGTTGGAGCAAGAAACTGCACCAAAGGTAATATGAGTAGGTTTTTTAATTAATTCAGATAATTATACTTAATATGGAAGAAGGTCGATCAGAGAGAGGGGACGCGAATACAATGGGGCTTGTTAAACGTTTTGTATTGGTTGTTGTGAATATGATCGGAGAGTTATGGATGGGGTTTTACCGACGTAACTCGGACTATTATGACCATCAGACTTCGGAGCCCAAGAGCAAGATTGGGTATTATGCATTTATTATTGGGGCAGCGGTAGTTACGGTGGGTATTGTGGGCTGGATGTACAACCGAATCTATTCATAAGTAATCATTTGACTTAAAATTGAATGAGCCTGTACAAGTAAAAGAGAGTATCCGCAGGATGTGAGTGGATACTCTATTTGTCATGGAATGGACGAAATAAAATCATTGAAGTGAGGGCTCAGCTTTCTTTTCTTTCAACATATGTACGAGAATCATCTTCAATACGGAAGAGACGATGAAGAAAATAAACAGGATGCGGAACAATTGATACCCGGATACAACCGAAAGGTCAGCATTGACTTCATGTGCCATGATACTCATCTGATCCATCCCACCAGGGGCCATACTGAGTAGAGAGGTAGCCGCCGAAAGGGAGAACACATTCATTAATAGAAAACTCAAACCAAGCGCACCTGCAATGAGCAGTATACTGCTTATCACTGCTAGGGTTACCGTCTGCGTTTTACGTTGCAACTGTTCCGGCTTAAGCATCAGTCCAACGTGACTGCCAATCATTAATTGCGAAACGTTTAACAGAGAGGTTGGCAGATTGGACGTGTCCATCGTTGTGCTTAATTGAATGATACACATAACAATCATGGGACCCAACATAAAGGCTGTCGGAAACCGGAGTTTGCGTGCAACCCACGCTCCCGCTACACAGAGCGGAGCATAGAGGAGAATCTCGGGAAAAAGGGCACCCCATGTCGCTACATCATGGAACGGCTGATCCGACCCAGCACCTAAGGTACCTCCAATCCATGGACTGAACAGCAAGAACGGAACACAGAAGACAATCATGATCAGCCGAGTCACCTGTAAAAAGGTAACCAGCGTCAGATTGATGGCTTTCATCTCTTCTGCAAGGGAAATCATCTGGGATAGTCCTCCGGGAATGCTGCCAACCAGCAACGAAGGAAAGTCAAAGTCAGTCACTTTCGATGCGATGTAGGCCGTAAGCACACACAATCCGATTAACAGCAAGGTCATCAGCAGCATCATGGGAAGTTGTTGCAGGATGCCATGCAGGGCCTCTTTTGTTAAGGTGAGTCCAATCGAATAACCAACAATCAGAATGCCATAGTCCCGAATGGAGGCAGGCCACATGAGCGGCCATTTGGCGACTTGGGAGCCAAGCAGCATAAATACCATTGGCCCGAGCAACCACGGGATCGGTGTATGAATGACTGTGAACAGCAATCCGCCAAGAACTGAGACAATCAGACTAAGAAAAAACCGAAAGACAACGTGGGAACCGAGCTTGCGCATCAGTTCCATCCGTTTAGCCTACCGGTTGAATGAGGTGGTATGAGATTCAGGTATGCATTCAGGTTCAATGAAAGATTCAAGTTCATGTATGATCACTCCTGATGATGAGATACAATGCGTTATCCACGGAACAACCGGACTACTTCTGTCCAGCTCATGATTCTTGTGCGAGAGCGGAAGGTTTGGGTTCTTTGAACATGACAAAGTACATCAACGATGAAATAACGTATAGACAGCCTGTGATGCTGAATGTGATCGCGTAACCCCAGTACGTTCCGTATGTAGTGACCAGATAGGATTGTACAGGTCCCATGGTAGCCCAACCAATCATGAACGAGGTCTGCATCAGTGAATTGGCAATCCCGCGGCGTTTGTCCGAGATTCGATCCACGAGTATGGCGGAGTGAATGGGATTGGCTGCATTCATCAATGCTTGCCTGAATAAAAAACTAACTGAAGCGATAAACAACAGATTGGTGAAACCTGTTAATAGAAGGAAGGGCAGCGACATGACCTGGAAAATAACAACGGCTCGTACGCTCCCGACTTTTGCCGCCAGGGTAGGGCCAATCAGCATGGATACAATCGTCATAATCTGGCCGAGTGCAATCAGCAAGCTCATGCCGCTTAGAGAAACCGAGAATCGATTGGTGAAATACAGATTCAGATAAGGTACAACCAATCCTGAACCTAATCCGATTAATAACTGGGTTACTACAAACTGACCAATCAGTCGGGAATCCTTTTTCTTCGTGATTAAATCATTCGTGCTTGGCGTATTCGTTGAATTATTCTTTGGATCCGCTTCGGGTTGAAGAACGGGTTGCGCCGGAGTTGTGGTCTGCGGAGCAGCCTTGCCTTCGGTTACAAATAACAGTGGAATAAACGCAGCAAGCGTTGCTGCACCGCCGACAAATAAAACGGTCTGTAATCCGGTCACTTTGGCGAGTCCTGCCGTATGTAGCAAATCTGCGAATACGCCGCCACCCAGGCTGCCAAGAACCTGGGAAGCCAGCACAAGGGATGAATAATAACTGAACATCTTCAGCCGCTGGCTTTTCTTGACGTTTTCCGCCAGATAAGGAATGGCTAGTACCTGGAATACACCTGCGAAAAGGCCAGAGAACACCGCGAACCAGATCAGTCCGGTAGCCGAATAATCGAAGGAGCGTCCGATCAGAAAGATACCGCTGAATAACGCTCCGGTAATGAGAAGCCGCTTGCGGCTGAACAGATCACCGCATAGACCAATAGGAACAAACATAATGGCTGTTGCGAGTGATTGAATACTTACAATCTGGCCGTTCATTGTATCATTATAGCCCAGACCCTGAATATACAGATTGTACAAGACAGAGAACATGCCATTTCCGATCTGATACAGAATGCTTGCCAGGAAAAAAAGTTGAATATTGCGGGACCAGCCGCGAATTTCAGCATGAATCTGTCGTAAAACTCTCAAGTGGTTCCCCCCAGTCTGACTGTACAGTGATTCCAGTTTAACAGGAAAGGGGAATTTGCGGAAGAATTGACCACTGTTTATTTTGGTTCAGGGACATCCATTACACGAGCGATGACGAACCCATCGTAACCTTTGCTACCGACTGTTTGCAGTGCTGTAGCTTCTAGCCGGGGGTGATCACCGATCAATTGAAGGAATGATCGAACGCCTTGAACTCTCGGGTCTGTGCTGTCTGCGCGGATCACTTCACCGTCCCTGACGATATTATCACCAATAATCAGACTCCCCGGCCGAGTCAGGCGAAGGGCCCATCTCAGATAATCGGGATTACTGGGTTTGTCAGCATCGATAAAGATCATATCAAACGGCTCCCTGTATTCTTCCTGAACATCAGGAAGGGTGGTCAGGGCAGGACCGACTCTCAGGTCAACCTTATGCAGAAGTCCTGCACGTGCAAGATTGGCTCGTGCCAAGTCCGCATGGCGTGGTTCGGATTCCAGTGAGACGATGTGTCCTTGTTCAGGCAGGGCTCTTGCCATCCAGATGGTACTGTATCCACCCAATGTGCCGATTTCAAGCACTCGGGCTGCTCCTTGGATTTGAAGTAAAAGTTGAAGTAGCTTCCCTTGATTCGGTGTTACGTCATGAGCGGGTAATCCAGCATCGGCATTGGCTTGCAGTGTAAGTTCGAGCAGGGCATCCGAGGGGATTAGCAGATCATTCATGTAGTCGTCGACTTGAGACCAGGTATGCTGCAGGTCGGTTGTATTTGTATTTTTCATCTTCACATGTTCCTTTCCTTGTATCTTGTATTTGATTTCATAATTCAACTATAGATGGAATGGACGTATAAATAAAATATATATTATGTATGTTAATATAACTGTAGATTATATATTAGACGTGGAAGAGGTGTAGCGCATGAATCTGCATGGATTGCGATTATTTCATGCAATTGTGAGATATGGCGGGGTCACTCGTGCCGCAGAAGAACTTAATATTAGTCAACCGGCGGTATCTTCCCAGGTGAAGAAGTTTGAGCGAGAACTGGGAATCCAGCTTTTTGCTTCAGAGGGAAGGAGGTTGGTGCTCACGGATGCTGGGATGCAGTTAACAGGTTATGCCGAGCGTCTGTTCATGCTGGAGCAGGATGTCGAGAATTTTGTGCAGGATTTTCGGGAGGGCAAGAAAGGACTTATACGACTTACGGCAACTTACTTACCTTCGAATTTTCTGCTGCCAGCCTGGATTGCGCGGTTCAAGCAAATGCATGAGGATGTGGAGCTCGTTGTGAGCACAACAAACACCCAGATGGCTTTTGACCAATTGCTTCGCTACGAGGCAGAGATTGCAGTATATGGTGGAAGTGGAATCACACATGCGGGTGTCCAATGGGACGAATTGTTAGAGGATGAGATGTGGTTTGTAGTTCACCCCAACCATCCTTATGCAGGCAAAGAAATTGAGCTGCATGAGATGGTGGCAGAACCGTTCATCATGCGTGAAGAAGGCAGTGCCACGCGTGAGCGACTGGTTTCCCTGTGCACAACAAATAACCTGGCTGCTCCCCGCATTGCGCTTCAGTTCAACGGGCTGAACGAAACGATCAGTGCAGTGAAGGCAGGTTATGGAGCCAACTTTATATCTTCTTTGGTTGTGAAGGAAGATGTACTGCAAGGCAGGCTGGCCCGTGTGTACGTTCGAGGTGTACAGCTGAGAAATACGGTTGCCGTATGTACACGAGCCGGGGAAGTGTTGTCACCTGCTGCACAGCATCTCGTCAAGCTAATCCGCCAAGAGGCGGCTTTGATGAAATAAAAAGTGCGATTGTACTTAAAAATGAATAGGTTACTTTTTGGCTATTAGCCTTCGCTTTGTTGTGACGTTCCCCATGCGTGTAATCGGGCGTACAGGGTTACACCGCCAATGATCAGGACCGGAATCCAGACTGCGATCATGGGCACACGGTGGAACAGCAATGCGGCAACAATGACGCCGACCAGATAGATAACAACTGCACCTGCGCGAAGGTAGGAGTCTGAAGACAGGGCTTTGGCCAGTGTTCGAATATTGGCATGTCGCAGCCTTCTAAGAATGCTTACGGTATCTTCTACCACAGCGGCCAGATTATTGGTAAGCACGGTTGTTGAGATACCAGCAATTCCAATGCGGCGCGCCGCAGTTGTTTGCATACCCATTGCAATGGCTAGTATGACAATCAACAGATAGGACAGTTGTTCTGAGTATGGACTAATCATGGCGATCGCGAACAGCAGGAGCAATATGCTCTCAACAGTGAATACAGAAGTGACTCGAGAAGACCAGCCATTTTTGGTATGCACATGACCGATCATGTGTGCGGCAATGGCATTGCCAGCAATAAAGCCGATGAGGGCTAGGAGCGAACGCAGCACGACAAATTCCTGAGCACGGGCGATGGCAATACCGAGCAGTACAATATTCCCCGTCATATTGGCTGTGAGTACGTGTCCCAGTCCCAAATATCCAATCAGATCGACCATCCCCGCAGACATACATAGAAGGAGCATGGAGTACTTTTGGAGGGTGCTTTGATTCATCATATCCGTCCTTTCAAAAAAAACGTAACCCCTCCAGTATACAGCCATATCGCATGATTCTTCAAAATGAAGTTCATGGCTCAGGGCTACGGCGCCGCAAGCCAGTCAAACATATTATTCACCGCTGACTCATGTATTCTCTGGTGAAAATGATGATCCTGCCCGCCATAGGCGTGAAACGTAACGTTAGCGCCCCGGCGCTTCAGCCAGTGGTACATCCGGGTGCCATGACTGTAATTCACCTGCGTATCCGATGTGCCGTGCATGATCAGCACGGGGCAGGATAGTTTGTTTGCATTCGACAAAGGGGAACGGGCAAGATATGCTTCCGGAACCGTACGGGGGGAACCACCGAGCACCCTTTTCAATGTACGTCTCAGGTCGGTTCGTTCATGATACGTGCGTTCCACATCGGCGACACCGCTCCATAGGACTAACTTATGTACTTTGTCTGGCCCATCATTATAGGTAGTTGCTGTATGTACCGCATTAATGGCTCCACGGGAGAACCCCATCAGCGATATCCGAGTCGGGTCGGCAAAAGGCAAACGTTGCACCAACCGGTAAGCGGCATGCACGTCTTCTGCATCTCTTCCGCCATACTCGTCACGCCCCTCACCGCCTTCGTTGCCACGATAGGATGGAGCGAACACAATATAACCTTTCTGTACAAATTGCTCAAGCCAAACAGTATTCACCCCGCCATAGCTGCCAAGTCCGCCGCGACAATAGATTAGCACCGGCCACTGTTCCAGTGTGTTACCCGTAGCGTGCATTCTTACAGCAGGGTAGTGGCTGGCGAGTGGTTGTAGATGTAGAGACTTTTCATTGGAAACGAAGTCCGGTAAGGTAGAGGAGCCAGAGAAGGGATGAGAAGTTCCGTATGCTGTGAGAGCAGATAACGAACAGCCGTGTGGCAGGAATAAATAGGCTTTAACTCTAAGCTTATCGGACGAGTACGTCACTTGATAGAGCAGGAAAATCAACCTCTTTCATCGGTAATAACAGGCCAAATGACAGGGATGCTTCTATATGATGCGCGTAAAATAAGTTCCCATACCTTCCAGGCAGAATAGCCAGCCCAAATGTGAGAAATTCGTTTATTGGCTCCATATGATTTATAATGGTTCAGGAGGCATATGCATTGACCGCTGTCCTCATTTTTATAAAACTAATTTTAGTGTGCAGAAAGAAAGGGAGAAAGCTATGATGAACGCTCCACATCCAATCGATCAATTCAAGAAATTCAAATATGAAATTACCAGATTTATGATGATCTATAAATTTGCTCTGGATCAAATGGAGACCAAGATTGAAGTACTGAAGGAAGAATTCCAGTCGCTGCATGATTACAGTCCAATTGAGCATACGAAGTCCAGACTGAAGTCACCTGAGAGCATTATGAACAAGATGTTCCGTAAAAATCATGAGTTAACGTTTGAGAGTATCAAGCAGAATATCAAGGATATCGCGGGAGTACGGATTACATGTTCATTTATCTCGGATATCTATCGCATTAAGGATATGCTGTGCAACCAGAGTGACCTGCGTGTACTGGAGGTCAAAGACTACATCGAGAATCCGAAGCCAAACGGCTACCAAAGTCTTCACCTTCTGGTGGAAGTGCCTGTGTACATGTCCAATGGTGAGGAGCGAGCTTGTGTGGAGATCCAGATCCGTACAATCGCAATGGATTTCTGGGCGAGTCTGGAGCATAAGATTTTTTATAAATACAATAAGGATGTTCCCGAGCATTTGACCAGGGAACTCAAAAGTGCGGCAGATTCGGCGAACGCACTGGATCAACAGATGGAGCGACTTCACCGGGAAATTCAGGAGATCAAGGATGCTGAGAACGAGCGGGATGAAGAAGAGTTGCGTCGTATTATTATTAACAATCAACAGTTCACACTGCCTTCCAACTTGCTCAAGCTGCTGGGGAGCGGGGAGTAGTACTCGATGAATAGTAAAACAGCTTCATTGAACACAAACTCCACATCTCGTGTGCGGATGGCTTTAATTCTGGGGACATTGTCGGCCTTCGGGCCCTTGTCCCTGGATATGTATCTGCCCGCATTGCCTACGCTGGCTGAAGAGTTCGGTTCATCTACCTCGTATGCTCAACTTAGTCTGACGGCGTGTATGATTGGACTTGCAGTGGGACAGTTGCTTGCCGGACCTCTAAGTGATGTACGTGGTCGGCGAATTCCGCTTATTGCAGGGCTTGTGCTCTATACCATCGCGTCCATACTCTGCCTGGTCAGCCCTACGATGGGCTCTTTTGTTGTGCTGCGATTCATTCAGGGAGTGGCCGGAGCAGCCGGGATTGTAATCTCGCGTGCGATTGTCAGAGACGTATACTCAGGTCCCGAACTGACACGATTCTTCTCCCTGTTAATGCTGATTAACGGCGTAGCCCCGATTGCTGCACCGATCATTGGTGGACAATTGTTGACGTATACCTCTTGGCGCGGGGTATTTATTTTGCTCAGCCTCATAGGCATATTGACGCTGTTTGCTGTCATTTTCGGTCTAGGGGAGACACTGCCTTCCAGCCGCAGATCAAGCGGGGGACTGAAGCAGACCTTGATTACGTTTCGCAAAATCGCAGGGGATCGTCAGTTTATGGGTTATGCGCTGACCCAGGGGTTTGTAGCTGCTGGCATGTTTGCCTACATATCAGGTTCGCCGTTTGTGCTTCAGAAGATATACGGGGTATCCCCGCAAATGTTCAGTGTCTGCTTCGCCATTAACGGGCTAGGTATTATTCTGGCCAGTCAGATTGCCGGCAGACTTGCAGGAAAGGTATCAGAGACTCGCCTATTAATCGCAGGGCTGCTAACCGCGGCAGTGGGAGGAACCTCACTGCTCATCGCCATTCTGGCTGGAGGTAATCTGATCTCTGTGCTGATTCCGTTATTTCTGGTGGTATCCAGTGTCGGGCTGGTCAATACCGCTTCCTTCGCCCTGGCTATGGCCAATCAGGAGAAGTCGGCAGGCAGTGCGTCTGCGCTTATCGGAGTGATGACGTTCCTGTTCGGAGGTATTGTCGCTCCGCTTGTAGGTCTTGGAGGAGAAGGTACAGCTGTGCCGATGGGAATCGTTATCGCGTGTGCTGATCTCGGTGCCTTGGTGATCTACTTCCTAATGGTCAGTAAAGGCAGGAAGCGCCAGAACGATCAAGCATTGAGTTAAATGTACTGATCTTGTACGTTTTGCTTTTGTGGAGTTTAGATATGTAAAGGCTACTTCAGGTTAAAAGAATAAGAGCCCCGCCTGGAAGGAATCATGCTTCCACGTGGGGCTCTTGCTGTAAGTAAGGACAGGATCAGCAGAGCGCGAACAAAATTTGTGTATTCAACAAAATACCTGGCGTAAGGAATGGATAGAAGTATCCAACCACAAAACCAAACAGATTAATGGCAGGCCACATCAGGTAGACATCACTGTAAGTGAACACAAGAGACCATCGGTTGTAGCAAAAGTTGGGCAGAGCGCGTGCTTCGGTATCCCGAGGTGCGGCTGCACCAGTCTGTGCAAATTGTACAGCTTGAGTCAGACTTTGCGGCTGTTGCTGAAGGAAGAGCGGGAGCAGACCTGGGCTGCTTTTGATCAGGTTATACAGAAAAAGCATCTCTGCCGGAGGCTGACCTACCGGACGAGGATAGGCACTGAGCAGGGTGGGCAGATTGCCTTGTGCCAGTTGTGCAGGTAAGCCCGGTGCTGTCCCCGGGATTGTACCTGGAATGCCTCCGGGGAAATATGGACCTGTTCCGCCGCCTGGAATGAATGGAGGATAGGAACCTTGGCCGCCAGGTACACCAGGAAACGTCGGACCACCCGGTGTGCCGCCACCTCCACCCCCTGGGAACAGTGGGGGCAGTTGAAATGAACGGTCTTCTCCGTAGCTTAGATAAGGGTTATATACGTAACTCATGTACAGAACATCCTTCCTGTCATCGTATTCTGCATTCAGCATATGGCGGCATCCGCCTATATGTGAGTGCCGTCAAGAAGATTTTATATGATCTATATAGTTGAACTAATCATTTACACAAAACGGAGAGGATAGAAAAAACCTGAAAAAGCGAAGCTACAAGCTTTCTGCAAGAAAGCTACTTCGAAAGCATACACTTCGCCTAAAAGCTTTCTGAAAGAAAGCTGCATCGGAAGCATACGCTATCCCCGGATTTTCCCTTAGAGAAAAGGGAATCGAAAAAATCTGGGGATAACAGCGATTGGAAGGTTGTTCTATCATCGTAGTGTCAGTGTAAATAAATTTTAGTTCAACTGTATAGCGCAGAATATAATCAAATTGACAACTGAACTGATAACAATTATCATTGTCAATGGAGCTGGACAAATGTACATACGGATATTATATGTATCAATAATAGTGTCAATATTTTTGAGCGCTGATATCTGTCACAATAACGCCCGATAAGACGTCCATATTGAAAGGGGATAAATCACGTGTTTAAGAGAAATAGCAAGATGATCATGCTTCTAATTACGGTGATGGTCATGTCCATCTGGTTGGCAGCGTGTGGAACGAAGCCAGCAGGAGAGAACGGCACAGCAACAGAAACCGAGACACAGACTGAAGCTCCAACAGAACGCAAATTAACTGACGCAATGGGACACGAAGTAACAATTCCGGCTAATCCGGAGCGCGTTATCGCATCGTATCTGGAAGACCATCTCGTTACACTCGGTGTTAAGCCAGTTGCCCAATGGTCTGTAGCCAACGGAATTCAGGAATATCTACAAAAAGATCTGAATGGTATTCCCACGATTGCCTTCGATCTGCCTTTCGAAGCGGTAACCAGCTTTAACCCAGATCTGATTATTATCGGTTCCGAAAGTGTGGTTGAAGGTGAGAAATACGAACAGTACAGTAAGATTGCACCTACTTACGTACTCGGCGAAGAGATTAATAGCGACTGGCGTAAAACGCAGTTGAAAATCGGTGAAATTTTGAATAAGAGTGCCGAAGCACAAAAAGCGCTGGATGATTACGAAGTTAAAGCTACAGAAATCAAGGAAAAAATCAACAACGTTACAGGTGGAACGAAATCGGCAGCGGCCATTTGGTTGGTTAGCGGCAAGTTTTTCATCGTAAGTGACAATGTATCGAGTGGAGAAGTGATGTACAAAGAACTTGGACTTGTAGAGCCTGAAGTTGTAAAAGAAATCTCTGCCAATGCGACAGGTAACTGGTCTTCCATCTCAATGGAGAAATTGGCTGAAATGGATGTAGACTACTTGTTCTTTGTGAATAGTGATGAAGGTACAGGGTCAGAAGCACTGAAAGATCCGGTATGGCAAAGCATTCCGGCTGTGAAAAATGGTAATCTGTTCGAATTTACCCGTTCCAGCAGCTGGTTGTATAGTGGAGTTCAAGCGAATCTTCAAATTATGGAGGATATTCAAAGCAGTATTGTGAAGTAACGCAAAAAACAACCCATGCGAAACAGTAGATTAAACGCTTTGATGCATGAGCATCAAAGCGTTTTTTGTTTTTAGAACAGATATGGATATATAATAACGGAGAAGTAACGTAAGTAAACCATGTTTAACGTTACACGAGCAGGGAAGGGGATATTTACATATGTATACATTGGATCCACGTGAAATAACGGGAAGAGACAACTATAAACTAATGAGTGGTTCGGTGGTGCCACGTCCAATTGCTTTTGTGACGACACGTTCAGATGAGAATGGTGTAATTAATGCAGCGCCTTTCAGTTTCTTCAATGTAGTTAGCTCGGACCCGCCGCTTTTATCCATATCCATTGCACGTAAGGACGGCGTTATGAAAGATACTGCACGCAATGTGCTTGCTCATAAGGAACTGGTCGTGCATATATGTGATGAAGCAATCATAGCCGAAGTGAATGAGACAGCAGCCATACTTGAACCCCATGAAAGCGAGCTTGAGCGGACAAAACTGACCACCGTGCCAAGTACAAAAGTCTCGGTTCCGGGAATACAGCAAGCACTTATTCGAATGGAATGCGAACTGTATCAGCATATACCCATCACGAACGATGATGGCAAACCCGCGAGTGACTTACTGCTGGTACGTATTGTGCAGTATCATTTCAGCGAACAAGTCTATAATCCGGATAAGGGCTATATCCTGATGGATCATTTGAAACCGGTCAGTCGACTGGCGGGTAATGATTATGCCAAGCTTGGCGAACGATTCACGGTAATTCGGCCTGAATAGTACTAACCGGTCGTATATGTGACACATGAATGGGCTTAACCCTATAGATAAGGCGGACAGCACGTGCGTAACTCGCATATGTGGTCCGCCTTTGCTTGTTCATATGAACATAAAGAGGACAGGGAATGAATAGACTTGTACTATATCCTGCACATTTCATATGAACCTATTTTATATATAGGTTGTTTAAAAAGCCTACTTTTGAACACGTACGATATAGGGGGGAAGCCGATGAACCAGTTTGAGGGAACTACAGGGGCAAGTATTATGGGAATAGGAACGGCGTGGCCAGCTCACCGCATTGAGCAAAAGGATGTATCTTCCCGTCTCGCACAAGCGCTGGAACATGAGCCGGATGCGAGACGATGGGCCAAGCGAATCTTTAATCAGTGTGGTGTAGAGACTCGTTATACATGTGAACCAAATCTGCTTGAACCTGTGGATGCTTGCCGATATTTACCCTTTACCGCTGCCGAGGAAGTACCGACAACAGCCGAGCGTATGGCCAAATATAAAGCAGCTGCTGTTCCGCTTGGTCTGGAAGCGGCAGGACAGGCTCTTCAGGATGCAGACGTATCCTCGGAAGAAGTTACGCATCTCATTACAGTGAGCTGCACGGGACAATTTTTGCCTGGGCTTGATGTTCGGTTGATCCAGCAGCTTGAACTGTCACCATATATCAACCGAATTCCGCTGGTATTTCAAGGGTGTGCAGCTGGTCTGAAGGCGATACAACTGGCCAATTCCATCGTAGCGACAGATCAGGAGGCGACAGTTCTCATCGTGTGTGTGGAGCTGTGCACGCTTCACTTCCAGCCTTCTGCCAAACGAGACGACCTGTATGCTGCATCTTTCTTCGGAGACGGCGCCTCTGCCTGCGTCATTGGTGCGTCTGGAACAGGCGGTAATGAATGTTTTCGACTGGGCCGTGGATACTCGACGCTACTCCCGGACTGTGCAGAAGAGATGATCTGGGAAGTGGGCAATACAGGCTTTGATCTCTATCTGTCTCCACAGATTCCGAAGCTGCTCGGCCTGCACCTCGGACCTGAGGTAGAGCGGTTACTGGAGGGGAGCGGTTTACCGGAAATATGGGCGATCCATCCGGGAGGCAGAGGCATTGTGGATGCCGTTCAGAAGCTGTATCAGTTGACGGATGAGCAGGTCTCTTACAGTCGTAACATCCTGCGGGATTATGGCAACCTGTCGTCCGTGACGATTCTGTTTGTCCTCCAAGCTATCCGTGAGGATTACAGGCAGAAAGAAGATCATTCCAGTGGGATAGCACTGGCCTTTGGCCCGGGACTGACAGCAGAGTTACTTCCTTTTACATACATTCCTGCACCCATTGCGAACAGAACACCTGTGAATCATGGCATCCAATAGATCACGAACCAAGTAACTGAATGGCCAATCTGATCGCAGAGGAGCTTAGGTATGGGTTATCGCAGATTTGCTGTCCTCATTAGCCGATATCCGCGGTTCATTATTCTCTGCTGGGTGTTTATCATCGGGATGTCAGCCGTTTGGGCGTGGAAGTTGCCTGACATTGTTCAAGATCACGGATTGAAACGGATTCACGGTGATGCGCAAGCGGTTGAGCTTGTTCTGAAGGACGAGTTCGGTTCTCCTGCGGATCCAGTTATTCTGGTTTTTGAGAAAAAGGAAGCTACCTCACCAGCAGAGTTCCGGCAGTGGATCAGCGATTGTCTGACACAGGTCCAAGTGTTGCCTGCGGTTACCTCTATTACATCCCCTCTTGATACCAGGGAAGGGATGATGCTGAAAGACAATATGGCTTATGCCCTTGTGAACATGGATGTACCTGCGCATCAGATGAGTCATCCACTGGAGCAGTTGCGCGCCGTGCTGACAATAGACGGTCCGGGTACGATCCAGTTAACGGGAAAGGCGGTCGTGCAGCAGGACGTGAATCGTCTGAGCTTTCGGGACCTGGAACGGGCAGAGATGGTGGGAATTCCGATTGCCCTGATCGTTTTATGTTTTGCATTCAGGGGTCTATATGCCGCATGGATCGCCGTCATGATGGGAATCAGTACTGTCATTACAGCGATGGGAGTCACGTCTCTCCTTGGCTATCATCTGGAACTGTCCAACTTTATCATTAACGTAATTCCTATGGTGGGCATGGCACTTAGTATAGACTTTGCCCTGATCATCCTGAGTCGGTACAGGGAAGAGCTTCAGCGGGCCTATGAAGATGAAGGCGAAACTAACAATCTGGGCAGCAGTATGGTTCTGCAGAGCGAGGTTCTTCAGCGAACACTGCGTACTGCTGGCAGAGCGGTGTTGTTCTCGGCAGCTTGCGTGCTCCTTGGACTGCTGGGTCTGCTCTGGATCAGACTACCGATGTTTCTGAGCGTATCCTTGGGGGCCATTATCGTGCTGCTTCTATCGCTACTGTTGAACGTAACGCTGTTGCCAGCCCTGCTTTCTCTGTCTGCGGTTCGGGTCTTCAAGCGGAAGTCAGTCCATTCGATACCCAGACGCTCGATCTGGTATACCTGGTCAGCGATGGTCATGAAACGACCCGTCAGAATGGCGATTGGGGGGACGGTTGCGCTGCTCCTGTGTGTCTATCCAGTGACCCGGCTGGAACTGTCCATCCCGGATGCCTCGTCATTGCCAGAAAGAATGGAGTCCCGCCAGGCAGCAGAGCAGTTACAGCATGATTTTGGACAAAAGAATACCTCCACCATCGAGATGGTGATTGGCGGACAGCAGCAAGCTTTGACTGCTTCTCACTGGCAGATGGCCCATAACAAAGTACTTCAACTTCTACAGGACTCCAATGTGGTGAGCATTGGTTCACCATGGGGCCTGTTCCAACCGAATCAAAAGGGTTCACCAAGACATTTCCGAATACCTTCGTCATTGACTTCTTCTACAGCGGGCAGTGAATCGCATCCGACGCCATGGATGCGTTCAACTGTCTCTGATCATTCGATTCGATTAATAACCACCGTATATGGAGAGCCTGGTTCGGAACAAGTTACAGACTGGCTGGAACGAATGAGCAACAGCGATTACGCGCTGGGTTCCAAAGACGTAAAACTTCGTTATGGCGGTGAAGCAGCCAAGCAACATGAAATTATGCAGGAAGTCACGCAGCAACTGCCCAAAGTACTGGTATTTGTAGTAGTATCCAATTATCTTGTACTGTTGGCAGCATTTCGATCTCTGCTCATTCCAATCAAGGCCATTTTGATGAATTTGCTCAGCTTAGCCGCTTCTTTTGGCATATTGGTGTGGGTGTTTAATGAGGGCCATCTGGGGATGGAACCGTCAGCCATTGCCATTATGATTCCTGTATTCATTGCGGGATTGGTGTTCGGTATATCCATGGATTATGGGGTATTTATGCTGAGTCGTATTCAGGAAGTCTATAGACGAACCGGAGACAGTGACATGGCAGTTCAACAGGGATTGGCCTCTACAGGCCGTCTAATTACCTCCGCCGCAGCCATACTGCTTGCGGTGACCGTACCGTTTGCTTTTGCAGAAATCGCAGGTGTAAGGCAGTTGGGGATCGGAATCACGGCAGCAGTACTGATTGACGTTACGCTGATCCGCCTAATATTGGTCCCTGCCCTGATGAAGTTAATGGGCAGATGGAACTGGTGGTTACCAGGTCAGTTATAATGAAGGGTATTTCCGAAACCTGTCACCAGGTTGGAGATATCCTTTTTTGGCTAGCAATCGTGTGATTCCATTCAAAACAGGCAAACATGTTCAATTCATAAGTGACATAGATGTTCTATAATGGACTGGATTAATCGAATATTTCGCTCGGTTGATCATCTACGTTATCCTACGAAAACAGGAGGGACACAGGCCCATGTCGGATATTGAAGCCTACCTGCAACAACAAACCAATCTTCGTGGCCGTTCCGCTTATCATGCTGATCAACCCCTAGAGTTATGGCGCAGTCAGCTGCGTACACGCGTAAAAGAACGACTGGGTGGTTTTCCAACGATGGCGGCAGCACTTCATCCTGTATTACTGGAACGCAACTCATGTGACGGATATATACGGGAACGGATCGAGATCACGACCTATGCAGGACTTCGCATGCCTGTATATGTGTTGATTCCAAGAGATATCGGCGTTACCGATGGGAAGAGACCTGCTATTGTAGCATGTCACGGGCACGGGTATGGCAGCCGGGAGATCTCTGGTATGGAACCGGATGGGTCGCCACGGACAGGAGAGCCTGGATTACACAAGGATTTTGCAGTTGCTCTAGTGAAGCGGGGTTACGTGGTTGCGGCTCCAGAGTTGCTCGGATTTGGTGATCGCAGACTGGAGGAAGATCGTGAAGCGCCACCAGGTGCAAGCTCCTGTACGAAAATTGCTTCGCATCTGCTCATGGTGGGGCAGACCCTTGCCGGGCATCGGGTATATGAAACAACGCGAGTACTGGATTATTTATCGACTCGGCCTGATGTGGATTCGCAGCGAGTCGGAAGTATGGGGATTTCTGGCGGTGGACTTGTTACCGCATTTACAGCTGCGCTGGATGAACGTTTCCGTGCAGTTGTAGTGAGTGGTTATGCAAGTACATTCCATGGCAGCATACTGGATCGGAACCATTGTCTGGACAACTATGTGCCAGGTATTCTGCGTGAAGCGGATTTGCCGGACATCATCGGTCTGATTGTCCCTAGGCCCCTTTTTATTGAAGCAGGAAGTGATGACCAGGTATTTCCGCTCCATGCAGCAAGAGAGGCCTATAAGCGACTGACACACATCTACGAACAGGCGGGAGCAGAGGAATCGCTGGATGCGGATTTCTTTACAGGTGGACATGAGATTAGCGGAGCAAAAGCATATGACTGGCTTGATCAAGTGCTGTGAAGCTGAGGCTTATTACCATCTATATAAGTTGAACTAATCATTTACACGATAACGGAGAAGATAGAAAAAACCTGAAAAAGCGAAGCTACAAGCTTTCTGCAAGAAAGCTACTTCGAAAGCATACACTTCGCCTAAAAGCTTTCTGAAAGAAAGCTACATCGGAAGCATACGTTATCACCGGATTTTCCCTTGAGAATGCCTCAGGGGCGGGCAACGGACTTTAATTCAGCCAACGTACATCAAGCGGAGAACCGCTGGTACAATCCATCCACTCGTGCTCTTGCTCAGGAAGAGGGGGTTACCCTTGTTGAACTGAACAAGCTGAGTTCTGCCTATTTCACGTCCATTGGTCCTGCGGCAACACTTGCTCTGTATATGACAGGGGATAGTCTGCATCCGAATCGTCAAGGGGCTGCCGAGCTTGCACGTATTGTGGCTGCGGATCTGAGAAGACAGGGACTGAATGGATTCTGACTTTACTACTTAATCAGTCTGCATAATCAGTGCTTGATATGATCCGTGTATGAAAAAGTAAACAAATACCCCCGGGAACATGCCGCGAAACGGGCAGCTGATCCTCGGGGGTATTCGTTATGCCCAGGCTGGGGATTACTCCATCATGTCCTTGGCTTCATGGTTCACTTTTTTCCCTTTTAACAAGGGTTCCAGTTCATCTTGCACGCTCTGCTCCCACAGGGGTACATCTGTGCGATAGGCGGCCCGACCATTCAGATGTCCGGCGACCGGAGCTGTGATGAATACAAACAGGATACCTAACAACAAGCGGGCACTGATATAGTTATCGAAGTACCAGAAGTAGAAAAATGTAGCACTTAATACACAGAACACACCAAGTGTCATACTTTTGGTTGCGGCATGGGCACGTAGATATACATCAGGCAGACGAATAAGTCCGAATGCGCTGAGTGCACTGAGTAGTGCACCGAGCAGTACGAGTAGACCTATAGCGGTTTCAGCGGCTACTTTAACGATCTCCATCATTTTTGAATACCGCCCCCCGTTCAATATAACGTGCAAATGCCACTGTACTTAAAAAGGCTAAAATGCCAATCAGCAAGATAATATCCAGATAGGCTTGGGTTTGCAGCATCATCGACAGAACGGCAACGATGGCAATCACATTGATACCGATGGTATCCAGTGCCGTGATCCGGTCAGCCATGGATGGTCCCCGCAGCACCCTGTACAAGCAACCCAGAATGGCTAAGGAGAGAATGAGCAATGAGATGAACAACAGTGAGGATAACATTAACGCGTCACCTCCATAATTGCTTTTTCAAATGTATTTTGGATATCATCTCTCATTTTCTGTTCATCCTTGATATCCAGTGCGTGAATAAACAGTTTGCGTTGGTTACCCGAGATCTCAAGCGGCAGAGAACCTGGTGTCAATGAGATGAGTAAGCAGAGCAGAGTAACTTCCCAATCCGAGGACAATTGAGTTTTATACGTAAAAATACCGGGCCTTATATCTAACTTTGGCTTGATAATCTGGCGTATAACCTCAATGCTGGCTCGCACCAGTTCCTTGAACAGCAGAGTAATCAGTTTGAAGATGGCCCAGACTCGCACAACATAGAAGCGCTGGGGGAAAAATCTGCGCATCCCCCCGATGAGAAGCAGTCCGAGCAGGTAACCTATGAGAAAACCAACACCATTCCAGGCATTGTTCAGAAACATCCATACAAAAGCAATGATAAGATTCAGTACAATCTGAAAGGCCATAGACATCTACTCCTTCAATACGGCATCAATATAAATATTGGGATGCAGTAAAATATCGCCTGCGCGGGAGGTCAATTGAAACATGCCTTCAGCCCCCACACCCATTACGATGATGAATACAAACAGAATTCCGGCAGGAATCAGCAGGCCGTTCACCGCGTAAGGGCGTCTTATAACCCCGGCAGGTGGTTCGCCCCAGAACGCTTGTATGAAGATGCGTAGTACCGAATATAACATTAGCAAGCTGGACAGTACGGCAATGCCGGTCAGGCCATACAAGCCTGCTTGCAAGCCGCCTTCGAAGAGAAGCAACTTGCCCGGGAACCCACTGAATGGAGGCAAGCCTGCCAAGGCAAGTGCACTAATGAAGAACATCCAGCCGAGTAACGGATAGCGGTGTATCAGGCCACCCATGTTGTCAAGTTTTGGTGTTCCGGCAACAGCGATCAAGGCGCCGCCGAGCAGGAAGAGCAATGTTTTGATCAACATATCATGCAGCATATAGAAAAGCAGACCTTCCAGTGCAGGGCGACTGGCCGAAGCCATACCGAAAGCGACAAAGCCAACACCTGCGACCACGTTGTAGATGAGAATCTTGTTCACATCGCGGTATGAGATCGCACCGATGACACCAAGGACCATCGTTGCACCAGCCATCCATCCGATTAGAGCATGGAAGAAATCTGGATCATGATAGAAGATCAGTGTGAATGTTCGCACAATGGCGTACAGGCCAACCTTGGTCAACAACCCTGCGAACAGTGCAGTGACAACAGCGGGTGGCGCGGCATAAGAGCCGGATAACCAGAAGAACAGGAACAATCCGGCTTTGATGCTAAATACAATCAGGAAGAGTACGGCAATCAGGGTAATGACCCCGCTCTGTCCCACTTCAGCAATCTTTACAGACAAGTCTGCCATGTTCAGTGTGCCAGTAATCGAGTAGAGGAAGCCGATGGAAGCGACAAACAGTGCTGAAGAAACGATGTTAATCAAGACATATTTGATCGTTTCCCGAAGCTGTCTTTCCGTACCTCCCAATACGATCAGTGCATAGGAAGAGATGAGCATCAGTTCAAAGCAGACGAACAAATTGAACAAATCACCGGTTAGGAATGAACCGTTAACGCCGGCGATCAGGAAATGAAAGAACGGATAGAAGTGATGCTCTTCCCGTTCCTGGTTCACACTGCGGAACGCATACAGCAGGCAGGCCAGCGCAATGATGGAAGCGGCAACGACAAGTAGCGCCGAGACCATGTCTGCAACAAGCACAATACCATATGGAGGTGCCCATCCTCCCATATTCAGCGTGAGAACTCCGCTTTGGGCTACTCGCGTTATGAGTATCGTTGAGACCGCTGCGGTGAACAAAAGTCCGAAGACACTAATGATCCGCTGGATGTTCGTTTTCCGGAAAAACAGAAGAGCCAGAACACCTGTAATCAATGGCAAGAGAATCGGCAGAACGACGAGATTATTCATATGGGCGCCCCCTTACTTCTTCCATATCGTCTGTTCTCAGCTTCAGATAGGAGCGATAGGAGAGAACAAAGAAGAAGGCAGTGAGCCCGAAATTAATAACAATTGATGTTAATATCAACGCCTGAGGAAGAGGATCCACATAGCGTTCAGCCATCTCCCCAAGCAGCGGTGGTGCCCCGGTTTTGAGACGTGACATGGTAATCAACAACAGATGCACACCATGGGTCAGTATGGACATGCCAAGAACGATGCGGAGCAGGCTCCGCGACAAGATTAAAAAGACGGCAACCGCAAACAGAATGCCAACGGCCACACACATCAATATTTCCATATCAACGATCCTCCCCGATCTGTAGAATGATGGTCATGGTGACACCTAGGACAGCGAGATACACGCCAAGATCAAACAGCATGGCCG
Organism: Paenibacillus sp. USHLN196; assembly: GCF_037144955.1. Taxonomy (NCBI): domain Bacteria; kingdom Bacillati; phylum Bacillota; class Bacilli; order Caryophanales; family Paenibacillaceae; genus Paenibacillus; species Paenibacillus sp. USHLN196. Next base: position 164,551 of record NZ_JBBCYH010000003.1, read on the forward strand.
TGGCGAGTTCGGTCTCTCCCAGCAAAGGAAGTTCGAAATAGCCGAAGGTTTGGCTGAGGAACGGGACTCCGAATATAAATGAACCCGCGCCCGTCAGTAGGGCTATTCCCAAGCCGATTCCTGTTAGAATACGGAAATCTACGGGTAACGCTTTGCGTATTGTATCCGTACTGAATGCCAGGGCAATCAATACGAGCGCTGCTGCGGTTACCAAGCCGCCGATGAAGCCTCCGCCCGGATTGTGATGTCCTGCGAAGAACAGATGCATGGCGAACGTGAGAATAATGAACACAACGACCTTGGTGGTCGTTTGCAGCAATACATCATTACTTTGCAAAGGGACAGTGTCCCACGAGGATGAGCTGCGTTCGCGGTTACCATACTTTTTCGTATTGTCCGCTGCATCATCCAGATCAGGCTCGGAATCCTGAGTTTCGTCCTTCTTGCGGAATTTCAATCGGGCTCCGAGATCCTTTGCTTCGAGGTTCAGATTAATCATGGAGTAGATGGACAAGGAAGCAACACCAAGCACCATAATCTCCAATAACGTATCGAAGCCACGGAAATCTACCAGCAACACGTTCACGACATTTTTACCACCGGCCGAATCATAGGCTTCCTGAAGGAAGAAAGTAGATATGCTGTCGAGTGATGCGGTGCCGCTTGCAGCCAGTGCAACAAAAGTCATCACGACACCTACTGCGATCGCTACGATCATATTGACCGTGAGATAACGGCGGCTCGATTTGCCACGTTGCAGTTCAGGCAGATGGTAGAAGCAGAGCAGGAACAGTGCAACGGATACCGTCTCAACAATCATCTGCGTCAACGCCAGATCCGGCGCCCGGAAGAGTACAAACAGCAGAGTTACAAGGTAACCAACTGCTCCGGTCATAATGACTGCCGAGAGTCTGTTCTTGGCAAAAGGAATCGAAACTGCAGCACCAATGAGTGTGACTAACAGTACAACCTCATAGAATGAGTAGGGCGCATTGCCCTGCAGATTCCATGTGATATTTTCGCCTGAACGGAAGAAGGCATAGACCAGTAGCGCAACCGTGAATGAAAATATATACACAAGATAATTACGAACCGAGCCATTCATATAGGCTTCCGTCCATTTGCGTGCATAATGCTGGAGATTATCCAGTACGACATGGTACATATTGTTAATCGTTAATCCTTGCGGATAGTGCTCATAAATATTCCTCCATCGTGGCAACAGCTTATAGAGAGTGATTCCTAGAATCACGACTCCGATCGTCATAATCAGTTCCGGAGTCCATCCATGCCACAGAGAGAAATGTACATCGAAGCGTTCGTTCCCATTCAATAGGGAAGGAAGCACAGCGGCCATTGCCGGTTCGATCAGTGATCCGGCCAACAGGTTCGGAAAGAGTCCGAAGACGATGACAAGAACACCGAGTACAACGGGCGGAATGAGCATACCGGCGGGCGCTTCGTGTAACTTCTCGGCAGGGATTTCGCTTTGGCTACGACCGAGGAATGTTTTGAACACGATAATAAGTGCATAGATCAGGGTAAACACACTTGCAAGCCAAGCAAATACCGGCAATAGAACACTCCAGGATCCAAGTCCAAAGATTCGCAGATGCGTGACTTCGACCATGGCTTGGAAGAATAGCTCTTTGCTCAGGAATCCGTTGAATGGTGGAATACCTGCCATGGCAAGTGAGCCGACCAATGCTACGGTGAATGTAATTGGCATGAACGAAGCAAGTCCACCGAGCTTCCGAATGTCACGTGTGCCCGTTTCATGATCGACAATGCCTACGACCATAAACAGAGCGGCTTTGAATGTCGCATGATTAAACAGGTGAAGCAGCGCAGCGGTTATCGCTACGGTGTACATTGCAGAGGACTCGCCATATCCGAAGTAGAGAGCAGCAGATCCAACCCCTAGGAGGGACATGATCAGGCCAAGCTGAGAGATGGTGGAATAGGCGAGAATCGCTTTGAGATCGTTCTTTTTCACGGCCAGGAATGATCCGTAACACAAGGTTAGAAGACCAATGCCGGTAACGAGCCAGAACCAGAGTCCCTGTCCACCGAAGATCGGTGTGAAGCGGGCTACAACATACAGTCCAGCCTTGACCATAGTGGCTGAGTGCAGATAAGCACTCACAGGTGTCGGAGCTTCCATGGCATCCGGCAACCAGATATGAAACGGGAATTGCGCTGACTTGGTGAAAGCTCCAATCAGAATCAAGACAAGTGCGGGCAGGAAGAGAATGCTCTCCTGAAACTGTCCCAATCCGGCAATGGTTCCGCGTATGCTGAATGTTCCCGTGATGAGATACATCATCATGAAACCGGTCAGCATGGCGAATCCGCCAAATACGGTGATCAGGAAGGACTTTTGTGCTCCTGACGTCGAGGCTTTACGTTTGTAATGAAAAGCAATCAACAGGAAGGACGTAATACTGGTTAATTCCCAGAATCCGTATAGCACGATCATGTTATCAGACAGTACCACACCCAGCATGGCTCCCATGAACATCAACAGATACAGGTAGAAGCGGTTCAGTGCTTCTTTCATATCCATGTAAAAGATGGAGTAGAGAACAACCAGGACACCGATTCCGGTGATTAGCAGTGTCAGCATCAGGCTTAGACCATCCAGATATAAGTTAAATCCAATGTCCAGTGATGGGATCCATGGGATATTTCCGGATACGTTATTGCGCTGGGATACAGCGGGTATGAGGCTCGAAAAGTATACAAATAATAGTGCCGGGACAAGGAGAACCGGCCATCCCAGATGGTTTTTACGGAAGAAACGATGCAGCATGGCAAGGAGAATGCTAGCGGCAAAAGGCAGAATAACAGCAACATGAAGCAGGCTCAACATTACACCCCCAATGTTTAGTATTTCGACTATTCTCTCTGTGACATACAGGCGCATATTCCTCAAAGGATATGCTTGCTCTCTATATTCATAACCCAAGTATGTATATACAGAATCGTGTCTATTCTTTGAATGGAAGGAACACGGTGAAGATTTCAGTATAATATTGTATGGGCATGTATAATAAAAAAACACACAAGTTCCGATAAAGATGAAAACGATTAGGTGACATTCCGTGTACTCTTTGCAGCATAGTTATGTTGAAAAGCAGATGGTTTCACCGTGTAATGGAGGAAGTAATGTCATTCAAAATTAGAACTGTGCTTACTGTCATCTTTGCTGTGTTATCCTTGCTGGTTACCCTGACGATTGGGTCTATTTTTAGCCAAAAGTCATTTGTTGCTGTAGAGACTGAGATTGGTCACTCGCTTACAGGCACGGCCTCACAGGCTTCGGACAAGCTGGATCGATTCATGGCCGCTCGTGCGGGGGAACTGGACCTGCTGGGCCGAATGGCTTCGTTGGAAGATGGATTCCAACCTGATGAGATTCAGATGCTGCTGGATCAGTTACAAGATAGCTTTCCCTCATTCTCATGGGTTGGATTCATGGACCCCAAAGGAAAAGTTTTAGCCGCGACGAATGGGATCTTGATTGGTGAAAATTTATCGGAGAGACCTGTGTATCAGGAGGGCATTAAGGGTAAATTTATTGGAGATGTGCATAATGCAGTGCTTCTTGCCAAGCTGCTTCCGAATCCAACGGGGGAGCCGTTGCAATTCGTTGATATCAGTTTTCCCTTAAAGGATAGCAAAGGTCATATTCGAGGTGTGCTCGCTGCACATTTAAGCTGGGCCTGGGCGAAGGAAGTCGAGGAATCAGTGCTTGCTCCGCTCAAGCGGGAGGAAAAGGACATTGAGTTCTTTATCGTGAGCAAAAATGAACATACGGTACTGCTGGGGCCTAAGGAATGGATCGGTAAACCGCTCATGTTACCCGGTATCGCAGAGGCTCAGCTTAACAAAAGCAGTTGGTCCATTGAAAAATGGCCTGATGGAAATGACTATGTCACAGGTTTTGCCTACAGCCAAGGTCACCTGGATTATCCCGGATTAGGATGGACCGTAGTCATTCGTCAAGTCAAGTCTACTGCATTTGCCTCTGTATTTGATCTGATGTGGTTTAATGTGTGGGCAGGGCTTGCTGTCACCTTGCTATTTGCACTTATTGGCTGGTTTGTTTCTCGTCTGATCTCTGCCCCAATAGTTCGTCTCACCAGAGTAGCCAATCGACTGCGAGTAGGAGACGCTCTTGAGATTCCCGAGAATAAAGGGATTAAGGAAATCGAAGTGTTGTCCCGATCCCTTCGGGATATGGTGACCTCTCTTATGAATAAAGACTCGGAGCTGGTCGTGATGCAGAATCTGGCACATTTTGATCAGTTGACCAGTCTGCCGAATCGTACTGCACTTGAAGTGTATCTGGAAGAGTCTTTGGAGACCGAAAGTGAAAATCATACGCTGACTTTTCTCTATCTGGATCTGGATGGATTCAAACGTGTCAATGATACACTTGGACATCAGGTTGGAGATGTTCTGCTACAGAAAGTGGCCCAGCGTCTGTCAGCTCTTGGTCAGGAGAAGGGCATAACGGTTCGCTTGGGCGGAGATGAGTTCCTGATTGTACTTCGCTCTGTTGGAAGTCAACCGAGGGAGGAAGCCAGCGCTTATGCAGAAGCGATTATTCAAAGCCTGAACAAGCCGTTTATTATTGAATACGAGCGAATTCAGATTGGATGTAGCATCGGAGGGGCTGAATATCCAACCAACAGCGGCAACCCAAGTGAGATTATCCGGATGGCGGATGAAGCTCTGTACGAATCGAAACGTGCAGGCAAGAATAGAATGACATTTTATTCCGAGTTGAAGCAGGGGAGTTAGCATATAATAGTATTAGCTGAGTGATTCCAATCACCTTTGTATGATTCTGTGTATAGACAAGGAGGGGTGAAATGTCTGGAAAATATGCATCGGTACCTTACGGGTTTGAGCCGCCTGCGGCCAGCCATAAAGGGACACTGACGTTTTATGACTCGTTTGAACATGTAACCGATGAACAACTTGAACGAGCCGCTGCAACGGTAGATACTCGTTCGTTTGTACAACTCGTGCTATATCCATTACACGAGAGCACATATAAGCGGATGAGCCGGGATCCGATTCAGGCATATTACAAAAGAGAAGACCGCCTGCATGATTGGCGGCGGGAACATCCAACCTTACGCATACGTGTGGAAGGTCTGGAGGGCAAGAGAAAGAAGTATACGCCTGTGGACAGCGCGCTGCGCCATATTACTGCGGAATACCAGGCTCCTCATTTTCTGTATATGACAGTGGAGATGGCGAATCTATTCGCTTCGTTCGATTCCTTTAAAGATTGGATCAAGGAACTGCGTCTGATCATCGACGGATCGTCTGAAGATCTGCATCCAAGGCTGGAACAAAATCGCCATCGCTGGGAATGGGCAGAATGATGATACAGACATAGTGGTAGGTATAGGTTTAGGGGGAAGATCGGCTATTGATCATAAGCAAACCCAAAAAAAGTTGTGTTGTACAACCGTAAATTCGGTGTACAGCACAACTTTTTTTAATGTTTTTCCAAGTAGAGCTATGTCAGGTCAAGGGACGTTACGGTTTTATTTTTACCCGTTCGTTTGGCTGCATACAGACAGGCATCCACTTCTTCAAACAACTTGTCTTTGCTTAGATTGGGACTGTAGCTTTTGAGGCCAATACTCACCGTAATGGAAGCTCCTTCAAGTTCCAGATGGCCCATCAGGGCAATCTTCTGACGAATCTGTTCCACCAGAGCGTAGGCCTGCTCGAAAGACTGCTCAAACATCAATAAGGCGAACTCTTCGCCCCCATACCGTGCTGCTATGTCACTTGAGGTAATGTTCTCCTGAATGATCAATGACACCTTTTCGAGAATAATGTCTCCAACCCGATGACCATATGTGTCATTAACGGATTTGAAATCATCAATATCGATCAGGGCCAGATGCAGACTCATGCCACTATTGGCGTACTCAAATGCTTTTTCATAATAATCCTTGAAGGAGCTTTGGTTATAGAGGTTGGTTAAACCGTCTGTTTTGGACTGTTTGGTCATAATGGCATTTCGCACAATAAGGTCCTGCTTGGCAAGCATGCTGGCTTGAAGATCGTCGAGCACCTCGACTCCACTGGTTACGATAACCTGCGCTACATATGTACTTAGGATTAGAAAAGCCGGAATGGATACCATGTCAAATGAAGATAGATATAATCGGTAGACTGGATCGAACAGAACCAGGAAGTAACCCGTCATCTGCATCAGGAAGACAATCCAGACTCTCTTTTTACTGAAGAACAGCACCGAAGCGAAGATGGGTAACAGGCAGATCGCTAATATAATCCGAATGTCATAGTTGACATGAATAATTGTCCAGGCGATAACTGTACTTGCTACAGACATGGAATAGAAGGAAAATGAACTAAAACGACGATCAATCCAACTCGCGATCAAAATACAAGCACTGCTGATCGCAGTAGGCCAAAACAGGACATTTATCATGAAATCTGCAGGCGTGCGATCATACTCCAGAAACAGGAAACAGCCAATCTGAATGGCTAAATGTGCAATAATGACAATCCAGTAGGCATAAAGCATTTTTTTGATCCATTTGGAATGTTTGAATTCGTATTCTGTTGGAATGTGGCTATTGTGCGTATGGAAACTCTTCATATATCACCGCTGACTGCATCATAATGATACGACAGAATTACTCTCGTATATGATGATTATAATTCACAATGAACAAAACGCAAATCATTATATTCGTAGCATGAGAACTAAGCTTACATAATATTACAGAGAAATACAAACTTTTGGAATAGGGACATACAAATTTTGAATGGAGCATCATAGACTCATATAAGGCTCCGTTCCATCGGATTGTAATTCTTGCTGAAGGGGGAGGTGAATTCCATTCCTCTTGTCGTTCGTTCAACCGTCAATGCTACGGGAGCAATTACGTTTACGGGCAATACACTCGGACTAAGCCGCTCCGAAACGTTAGGAGTGCCTGGTACACAGGATAGCATTGGGGCATTTTCGACTGTCAATGCGGATGTGCGTTTCGGGACGTATCCGCTGGGAACAACGAACTTGTACCAGAGTAATAGTTCCGCTGCGATCCTCGTTCTTCCTGCGGGGAGTACCGTACTATATGCGGAATTAATCTGGGGTGGAAGTTATATCAATGGATCGGTCAATCTGAGTGCTGCGATCAACAATCCGGTAACGTTGATCACTCCAGCGGGTTCATTCAGCGTTACACCTGATCCGGCAACCTACAATCAGTTCGATCTTGGGAACAATGCGGCAGGATATGTACGTTCAGCCAATGTCACAACACTTGTACAAAATGGGGGAGCAGGTACATATATCACCGGATCAGTCGTGGGAACGATTGTGATAACGAATGATTCCACAGCGAATCATGCCGGATGGACACTGGGCGTTATTTATCAGAATCCGAATCTTCCTTTTCGGAACATGTCATTACGTGCAGGCGCCGTACTTGTCCAATCGACTTCTCCACCCGTTGTTACCACACTGTCTGGATTCGCAACTCCCCTCTCCGGTGCACTTGGAGGAAGAGCACTATTCAGTGCACAGGAAGGCGACGCGAATCGGACAGGAGATCAGGCTTTGTTCGGACCAACCTCTGCAACATCAGTGGCCTTATCGGGACCGAACAACCTGGCTGCGAACTTTTTCGCATCTCAGATCAATGGAGATACCGGAGCGCTTAACACAACAGGTACTTTCGGTACTCGAAATCAGACCAATGGTGCTCCAGGCACCAATATTATCGGTGGACGTCAAGGCTGGGATATTACCAATGTGGATGTGTCGGCAAGACTGATCAACAACCAGTCGTCTGCGGTGTTGACGTTAACCACATCGGGAGATGCCTACATTGTCAACGCCAATGCGATTCAAGTTGATATTAATGCGCCCAAGATCACATTGGCTAAGGCAACGGTCGCCGCAGGTTCAGTTGCAGGGGATAGTATTATATATTCGGTTACCGTTACCAATGCAGGTACTGCGAGTGCAGCCAGTGTAGTCTTATCCGATTCACTTCCTGCAGGTCTTACCTTTATTCCAGGCAGTGTCACGGTTGCTGGCATACCCCGCCCAACCCTCGATGTGACCACAGGGATTCCGCTCGGTTCATTAAGTTTATCCAGCAGTGTCGTTGTAACCTATCGAGCCCTCATCGGTCAGGATGCAAGTATTCTACAGCTGGTGAATTCGGCCAATGCAGCCTTTACATTTCAAAGTGTAGCAGGGGGACCGATCATTACAGGGGTTATTCCGTCTAATAATTCCACCCTTACTGTATATTCACCCAACCTGTCTCTTGTGAAGTCAGCGAGTACAACCAATGCCACGGTGGGTGATCTGGTAACCTATACCATCCAGGTGAACAACGGAGGGAATGTTGCTGCCAACGTTACATTGAGGGATAACATTCCAAGTGGTAGCTCATATGTAGCAGGCAGCTTTCGGCTGAATGGAAATGTGATTGCTGGCGCCAATCCGGTTACCAGCGTTAACCTGGGAAGCCTCGCGGCAGGAAGTGCAAATACCGTGACCTTTCAGGTACTTGTAACAAGTTTGCCCACACCTCCTACGCTGGTGGATCAGGCAACGGCTTCTTATTTCTTCAATTCACCTGATGGTCGGACGATCACGGGAAACATCGCCTCGAATACCTTAACGATCCCGGTAACATTGCCCAATGTGACCACGGTAAAATCAGCATCCGTTACCGATGTTGCTGTCGGGGAGACGTTCACGTACACCGTAGTGACCACCAATAGCGGCATCCAGGTGATTAATAATGTGGTACTCACAGATGCTCTACCTGCTGGAGCAACATTTGTTTCTGGCAGTACGACTGTAAGGGGCTCTGTCGTACCCTCTGCAAATCCGAGCAGTGGCATCTCTATAGGAACATTGGCAGCCGGAAGTTCTGCGACAGTGACGTTTCAGGTGAATGTGCAGTCCATGCCTGCTTCGGGTTCGTTAGTCAATCGCGCGGTAGTGTCCTATAGCTCGGGTTCGTTCACGGGTATTTCCAACTCCAACTCGATTACAACCCCTGTATACCAAGCGGTTATCGGCATCAACAAGTCGGCGAGCCAAACCAATGCGACACTGGGGGATCAGCTTACCTACACACTTGTGGTAACGAACAGTGGGAACATAGCGACCCAAGTGAATGTGACTGATACGATTCCGACAGGGCTGACATTTGTCCCGGATTCGGTAACCGTGAATGGTACTGCACGTCCTGGAACCAGCCCATTAACCGGAATAGCGCTGGGCATTCTCCTGCCAGGGGCTAATGCCACAGTGGTGTTTCGCGCTACACTCACCACACTTCCGACTCCCCCGACACTGGAGAATCAAGGGACTGCAAGTTATACGTACCAGCTTCCAAGTGGACGGAATCTCTCAGGCAGCAGCTTATCCAATATCGTTCGTATACCCGCATCGGCTCCCAATATTTCTATTAGTAAAACAGTCAACAACCCGGATGCGACAGTAGGAGATGTGCTTACGTATACCGTTGTTGCAACAAACGCAGGAATTAGTGCTGTACAAAATCTGGTGATTTCAGATGCACCATCAGGCTCGGAATTTGTCTCGGGTAGTGTCACGATCAATGGAACTGCTGCTATAAACGCAAGCCCTATTACGGGAATTGCGGTGGGCACATTGAATAGTTCAAACAGTGTAACGGTGACCTATCAGACCAGAGTGAATTCCGTTCCATCCACAGGTTCGGTCAGTAACCGGGCTAATGCAGCATTTACGTCAGGCAGTTTTAATGGTGTTTCTTCTTCTATAACGGTAAATACACCTGTATTCCTGTCCGTGATACAAGTGGTGAAATCAGCAAGTACAACGAGTCTGACGGTAGGCGATTCCTATAATTACACCATCCAGATTAACAATACAGGAAATATTGCCGCGTCGGTTACTTTGACAGATCCCATTCCAGCAGGAGCGGTATTCAGTACAAATAGTGTCATTATTAATGGCGTACCAACACCTGGGGTTAGCCCGGAGACGGGAATCAGTCTAGGAGAGATTGCCGCAGGCTCCAGTACAACGGTCACGTTTGTTGCGACAGTTACCAGTTTGCCCGATGCAAGGCAGTTAATGAATCAGGCGGTTGCTTCATTTGCCTACACGCTTCCAAGTGGGAGAACGGTTGCCGGTCTCTCGTCATCGAACACCGTCACTATTCCAGTGTCTCTGCCCAATGTTACGATTGTCAACAGTGACAATGTAGATTACGGCGTAGTCGGGGATGTCATTCGATACACATCTGTTATTCGTAATAACGGCACAGTAGCCGTTAATAATGTGGTATATGTCAATCCTCTTCCTTCAAATACCCCATTTGTACCCGGAAGTGTCATTGTGAACGGGACTTCGTTCCCGCTCTCCAATCCGACCGCCGGCATTCCAATCGGTACGTTGGCTCCAGGAGCCGAGGTTACCGTAACTTTTGAGGTGACGATTACCATGCCGATTCCATCGCAGATTAACAATCAGTCGACGGTCAGTTTCACATCCGGTTCATTTTCGGGGTTATCATCGTCCAATACAACACAGACTCCGGTCATACAACCGCAGATTTCACTTGTCAAAACGGCGAACACAGCCAATGCAACCGTGGGTGATACGGTTGTTTATACAGTGAACGTCAGCAATGCAGGCAATCTGGAAGCAAATGTAACTCTCACCGACAACATTCCTGCTGCGACTACCTTTGTACCCAACAGCGTTGTCGTATCGGGTGTACCAGAGCCGGGAGTAACTCCAGGAACAGGCATTCCGGTAGGCATTGTAGCAGCGGGAGCGACGGCCGTTGTCACGTTCGCTGTTGTTGTGGATTCACTTCCATCTCCACAGCAGCTTAGCAATTTTGCTACGTCATCCTTTACATTTACACCTCCAGATGGGCGGACTTTGACTGGATCAGCGACATCGAATACGCTCACGTTCCCGGTCTCGTCACCAAACGTCGCTGTTGTCAAAAGCACAGCTTCCACTGCGGCTACTGTAGGGGATACGGTGACCTATTCCATTCTGGTGACCAACAGCGGAATTGCACCTGTGAACAATATTCAGTTTTCAGACCCGATTCCAGCCGGAGCTTCCTTTGTCACAGGAAGTGTCACAGTGAATGGGGTTGCGCAACCCGCAGCCAATCCGGCAGGGGGAATCCCCCTTGGTACATTGGGGCCTGGAACGTCCGCGACGGTCACGTTCAGTATCCGTGTCGACGTGATCCCGCCAAGCGATCAGTTGAGCAATCGCTCTACGGTCAGTTTTACCTCAGGTACATTCTCAAGCACAACCTTTTCTAATACCGTGGTCACTCCGGTGTACCAGCCTATTCTTTCGGCGCAAAAAGCAGCCAGTACACAAAATGCTACCGTTGGAGATACCGTCAGCTACACGATAACCGTGAGCAATCAGGGGAACTATGGAGCACAGATTAACCTGACGGATAACCTTCCAGCTGGAACCATTCTTGTGCCGAATAGCGTCATTGTCAACGGTCAACCGCTGCCAGCAGCAAGTCCGGCAACCGGCATCCCCGCAGGCAATGTGGCTCCCGGAGCTACGACCACGATTACCTTTTCGGTGGTTGTTGATACGCTGCCAAGTCCGCAACAACTGGTGAATCAGGCTTCGGTAGCTCTATCGTACACATTGCCGGACGGGCGGAACATCACGGAGTCCGTTCAGTCCAATGTGCTGACTATTACCGTATCGGCACCGGATGTCGATGTGGTCAAATCCACAACCTCGACGGCTGTATCAGTTGATGATGTCGTAACGTATAGCATCGCTGTAACCAATAACGGAATTGCAACAGTCAACAATGTGGTTTTCACGGATGCAGTGCCGACAAGTACCGTTCTTGCGCCAAGCGGCGTGTTTGTAGATGGTGTTCTGCGCCCTGGCGCCAATCCTTCTACGGGAATAACGCTTGGTTCCATCGCACCTGGAGCTACCGTAACTGTTGTATTTAGTGTGCAGGTTACGGCACTCCCGGCAAGTGCAGTGTTAAACAATCAGTCCACAGTCAGCTTTACATCAGGCGCTTTCTCAGCAACCACATTTTCCAATACAGTTACAACTCCGGTCTATCAACCTATTCTGTCGGCAGTCAAAACGGGAGATCAGACGATAGCTACGGTAGGAGACACCGTTGTATACAGCATCGCTATCTCCAATGCCGGGAACTATGGGGCATCCGTCACGTTGACCGATACCATACCGGCAGGAACAGAACTTGTACCGAATAGCGTTATTATTAATGGGGCTTCTGCACCGGGTGCCGATCCGGCTTCGGGCATTCCACTTGGTGTTGTTTCCACCACAACCCTGGTTACCTTCTCTGTCGTGATTGTGACGTTACCTTTGAGCCAGTCCATAACCAATCAGGCTTCTGCGACCTATTCCTATACATTGCCTGATGGGAGAACACTGGGAGGTAGTATCACGTCCAATCTACTCAACATCCAGGTATCTGCTCCGAACGTCAGCGTAGTGAAGACTGCTTCAGTAGTCGATGCTGTGGTAGGCGATACGATTGTGTATGAGATGATTGTGACTAATGAAGGAATTGACCCTGTCAACAATATTGTGTTAACCGATCCCATCAGTCCAGCCGTTACATTTATTACTGGCAGTGTGCTGGTGGATGGCGTTCCGCGTGGCTCGGCAAACCCCGCACTGGGTATAGCCCTTGGCAGTTTGGCACCTGGAGCGTCGATAGCGGTATCGTATGCAGTTCGGGTCAATACGCTGCCAACAACACCGGAAGTGAGCAGTCAGTCTTCCGTAAGTTTCACATCAGGTGTCTTCTCGGGAGCAGCGTATTCCAATACGGTTGTAACACCAATCTATCAGCCGATTATTGTAGTAACCAAAACGGGGAGTACCTCCAATGCAACGATTGGTGACACCATCACCTATTCTTTTGCAATTATCAATAGTGGGAATCTTGCTGTCAATTTGACCTTAACGGACAATATACCGAATGGTGCTGTACTTCTTCCTAACAGTGTTCTGATTGATGGTATTCCACAGCCAGGTGCCAATCCAGAGACAGGTATCGTTGTGGGTACCATACCCCCAGGAGGTTCCGTTATTGTAACGGTTACCCTCGAAGTTACTGTGGATTCGTTGCCGCAGGATCAGCAGCTGACCAACCAGGCGGTGGCCAATTATACATTCAGTCCACCAGATGGACGTGTGTTGACGGGGACTGTATCTTCCAATGTTCTAGTTATTCCGGTATCTGCACCAAATGTAACTGTTGTCAAAAGCACAAGTGCAATTGATGCCGTTGTCGGTGACGTGATTACCTATACGATTGTTGTAACGAATAGTGGCATTGAAGTGGTCAATAATGTGGTTATGGTTGACCCGGTACCTGTCGGTACGGTATTTGTTCCAGGAAGCGTTACGGTGGATGGCTTGCCAAGACCAACAGGCAATCCGAATACAGGCATCACGCTTGGTTCGATTGCAGCGGGTGCTTCAGTTACGGTTACATTCAGAGTAGAGGTTGTGGTGATATGAATCAATCTTCCGGTCCGTTGTCCCACTGGCTAAAGAATCAGTCCCTGGTTCGATTCAGCTCGGGTGCGACTGAACTGGAACAGGTATCCTATTCGAATACGGTTGTAACACCGTGGATCGGCCCCAGGATTGAAGTCAGAAAAGTGTGCAATGTCACAGAGGCTGCCTTGGGGCAGTCTCTTGTCTACCGTATTGAAATTGGTAACTCCGGAAATCTTCCGGCTGTAGTACACCTATTGGATCGGCTATCTGCAGAGACGTCACTGCTTCCCAACAGTGTATTGCGTGATGGTATTCCGTTACCAGGAGCATCGCCGGAGAGGGGATTGCCTCCGGCAGAGATCGCGCCGGGAGGCATGTTGAGATACTACTTCCAAGTTGTCATCTGGCGTTTACCTGCGGCACTGAAGCTGCTGAATCAGGCACAAGTTAACTATGCGTTTTTGACACCGGAAGGCAGAACGGTTACGGGTGTTGAACAATCCAATATAGTGGAGGTCGATCTGGTCTCATCTCGGCTGGAGATCTCCTTGCAGGCAGATCATATCCATACCTTCTCAGGGGACATTGTCATGTACACGGTCATCGTGAGTAATCCGGGTTTTATTGCAGCGACGAATGCCCAAGTAACGATTGCTTTGCCTCAAGGGATTGCTTTCATACCTGCGAGTGTCATTGTAAATGAGATGTTCGCACCCCAAGTAACACCTGATACGGGAATAGAGCTGGGGCAGATTGAGCCCGGAACTGCCGTTCGGATTCAATACAGGGTTCAGGTTGTAGGGGGAAGTGAAGCGAACGGAATATCCAGCGTAGCTGTACTAAAGTATATCTCCGCAGGCAAGCAGGAGACCATCTACTCCAATGATGTTACCCTGGAAGTGATTCAACCTCAGATCTCTGTGGTCAAAAGTGTACTCCCGGTCACAGCCACATTAGGAGATGCCGTCCGATATAATATTACCGTCTCCAATGCAAGCAGCTATGCAGTGGATGGAACCTTGGTGGACGTATTACCAGCAGGAATGACTTTCGTAGAAGGCAGTCTGGGTTGGAATGGGGTTAAACGCCCTGCAGCCAATCTGACCAGAGGGCTAAATCTGGGGACATTGACGGCCCGGTCTGTTCTGGATATTCAGTTCGAGGCAAAACTTGCAGAACGAGGTGAATTAATCCCTGATCACTACAGGTATGTGAATCATGCTAGCCTGATGTATACATTTCGGTTGCCGGATTCACGGACAGTGCAGCGGATGATTATATCCAATGAAGCTGTCGTCGAGTTGAAGACACCGATAATCCAAGCATATGTTCAAGTAGTACCGGCACTGGTCGAGCAGGGAGGCACAGTCACGTTCGACGTGCGTGTGGTGAATACGGGCAATTGGCCGGCACGCGTACAACTAGGGAGCATTTTACCAGAGGGTGCCAGATGGCTTGGGCAAGCTACGGGTGAGATCCAATGGAGCATACCAGAGTATTCCACACCACGGGTTCTGCATGTGGGGGAGATTGAGCCTGGCACGGAAAGGAACATCTCCTATGTAGTACAGTTATCTTCTGAACAGACAGGTACGCTTCAAGGAGCCTTGACCGTCATGTACACGTATGAATGGAATGGACAAAAACGGGCAGGAGAATCCCGATCCAATGAGTACAGCATCATTGTGGAGTCTGGAGAAGAATAGAGGGAACACAGTTAAAGGTGACTTGCCTGAAGAATTTGCTCAATCTGGGGTTCCATGACATTACACGAACGTAAATGAATGGTATACTAATTGAATATGAACTCGGCAATCAACCCGTGGAATCGGGACGTCGGAGTAGAGGAGGCAGCCACATTGGCAAAAGCAAAAGTAGCAAAAAGACCTACACGGGATGAGTTTGAACTTGAAGAGTTGGGAAATCAGCTGGTTGAAGCCTTTCGTGAACGTTCGGAAGTACTGTTGACGGTATGGGGCAAAGAAGATCAGGTGCAAGGAGTCATCGTCAAAATGGACTCTCGTACAAGACTCGTTCATGTAGAGTATACAGAAGAAGAGTTCACGGCAAAGGTACCTTTTCTGGATATCATGCGAGTACAATCTCCACGGTACTAAACGAAATGAACAGCATTTGAATAATTAGGGCATCCGCCCTGTCAAAGTCGTTCTTCCTGCATAAGATAACCCATACCTGTTGCAGAGGAGGTACGGTCAATGAGCGAAGTATTAGGTGGAGAAACAAGAGGCTACGGCTACGGAGGTTTCACTTCTGTAGGTGCCATTCTGGTTCTGTTCATCCTGTTGGTTATCATCTCCAAAGCGTTCTTGGTATAATTGTAGCATTCAAATGGTTGAAAGAAGCTCTGCCACCTTGGCAGAGCTTTTTTATTTCAGTTCTTGGATGGATGTTTGCGACTGAATATGCCATAGATAATTACGATAAGAACGGGATACAGTACGGCCCAGGAGATGTATTCAGTCATTGGCGAATTTTGTAGAAAATCGGTGTAAGTCCTGCTGACGTTATGTTAGAATATAACCATCCCTAGAGAAAGAAAGAGGTGTTTGGATTATGAGTAAAGAGTTAACAGAATCTTTAAATGAACAGATGAACTTTGAGTTTTATTCTGCTCATGTATATCTGGCTATGGCAGCATATTGTTCCAGCAAAAGTCTGGATGGATTCGCGAATTTCTTCATCGTACAGGCGGAAGAGGAACGATTCCATGGCATGAAAATATACAAATTCCTGAATGATCGTGGACAACGTGCCACACTTGCGGCTCTGCCAGAACCGAAGAATGAATATGCTTCGATGCTGGATGTATTTGAGCATGGTTATGCTCACGAGCAGCAAAACACGAAAAAATTCTATAATCTGGCTGACATCGCCTTGAATGAACGTGAGCATGCGACGATGTATTTCTTGAAATGGTTCATTGATGAGCAGGTTGAAGAGGAAGCGTTGTTCGACAACATTATTCAGAAGCTGCGCCGGATCGAAAAAGACAGCAATGCTTTCTACATGCTGGATGCCGAGTTCGGCAAACGTTCTTTCGTTGCTCCTGCTGAATAACTAGCGTAAGGGAGTCGAGAAGATTCCAGTAATAGAAGACCATTTACATACAGCATGATGCCATATGCTGATTGAAGACGATAAAGCTTGCACTTGTGCAAGCTTTTTTTGCATGCGAAAATTTTTCGTTATTCGTTATTCGTTATTGGTTTGAATAGCTTGAATTGGAGCAAAAGTCTATCAAATTCCTGAATGTGGGTAATAGAGGATATGTCACAATTGATCTATCCTGGCGGGATCTTTATTTTGCTCAAATCTATCAAATTCGTATTATATTTTAGGTTTATCTGACAAAAGTGTAACTCTACCGTAGCCTTTGAAACGAGAACAGGAGACGCTATCTTTGATAGTATTAGGATTAATCGCCAAGGGATGAAGGTAGAAAAACATGGACACCCGGGGAAATATAACACATAAGGGAGACTTTTAATTATGCTACATATTCGTAAATCTATCATGGTCACACTTGCAATTCTATTGATCATTCCACTATTACTGCCGCAGTCGGTATCTGCCAAATCTGCTACATCCAAGGAAAGCGCAAGCAAAGCGAGTTCCAAAATCATATACCTGACTTTTGACGATGGGCCAAGCGCTCACACGGGTCAATTACTCGATATTCTGGATCAATATCATGCGAAGGCAACGTTCTTCATGCTGGGTCCTCAAATGGAGCAATTTCAGAAGGCTACCAAACGAATCGTAGCTGACGGGCATGGATTGGGTTTGCACGGTGTGACTCATGTTCCAGGCAAATTCTATAAATCCGCATATAGCGGACTGAAAGAAATGCAACAGGCCAATGCAAGTCTGAACAAGGTTGCCGGAGTTAAAACAAGTCTCGTTCGGACGCCATACGGCAGTAAACCATACCTCAAGCCGGCGTTCCGTAATGTACTGCTTGGTCAGGGTGGATTCCATCTGTGGGATTGGAATGTGGATTCGGAAGATTGGAAATACAAGAAGGATCATCAGAAAGTCTATAACAGTGTAATGAAGCAGATCCACAATGTGCAAAAGAGCGGAACAACGCCTGTTGTGCTTATGCACGACCAGGAAGCGACGTTGAAGGTTCTGCCACAAGTATTAAAAACATTGAAGGCAGAAGGGTATCGTTTTGAAGTATTAAGCAAAAAAGTGCAACCGGTCAACTTCTGGAACGACAAGCGTTAATCTCTTCAATCTGTGGATCAGATCATAGATGGACCCGGATTACATTCTGGACACAACTCACAACTAAGGAGGTGCACATCATGAAAAAACAACCATTATGGATCACCATTCCGGTAACGACAGCCGTTTTACTCGCTCTTGCAGGGTGTGGTGGACCGGATTCGAGTACTGCATCATCAGAGAATGGTTCTTCTCCAGCGACAACAGTGGGCGAACAGACCCAGACCGGGAGCGGTGGTGCTGATTTTTCTAATGAAAATGAAGCCGGAACCCAAGAGAACACGACCACAACGGATAGTCGAGAAACATCAGGATCGAAGGCGAATGACAACCAAGCTGCCACGGGTCAGTCCGATGTGAATGAGGTAATTCAGCAAATTCGTAATCAGTTGACGATGAAGAAAGCATCAATACCCACATCCTTTACGTTAGAGAAGGGCTCATATTTGAGTGCGGTAATACCGTCTAACACTGCTGATGCGTTTAAAGTAAACTTCTATGCTACGACTAAGCCTGTTGCCATTAATGATGCATCGTTGACTGCATCTGGCAGCAAGGTATCTGTACTGGCTTCCTATGAAGTGAAGACCTATAAGGACCCCGATCAGCCAGAAATTTTCCCTGAGACGGACCTGAAAGATATTCCAGATGATATGGCTGTGGATCTGGGACATGGTATCAAAGGTATGAGTGAAGGTGCGGCAGGAAGTCAATACCTGACTTGGCAAGAAGGTAGATGGACGTTACAGATTCGTTCGGTTTCCGAAGATGAAATGAATAATCCGGGTATTGCGAAAAAAATGGTGGAATATCTGGAGTCACATACATTGCCTGTACCAAAAGATAAAGGGTATATCAAGGTGGAATATCCAAGTGGCGGAAAGTCTGTTCATGTAACGATCTCTTGGCAGGATGGTAATAAAATTCACCAGCTTAAGACCGATCAAGTACCATTGGAAGCCCTTGATATGGCTGTATCTGTGAAATCTTGAGTGCTACACGGATATTCTGCAATTGAATTGAGATTGAATTGAGATGAATGCTGGATTGTTGAGATACACGCATAAAAAGCTTGGCCCAGGGTGCTTAACTGGGCCAAGCTTTTTATTATAAGCATGTTATACGACTTGTGCAGCTGGTTTACGTGCTTACTTATGTTTTAATGGGTTAAAGCGGTACTTTCATTTGAACCACCCTTTTTCCTTGGAACGAGTGATGGCTTCAATACGGTTACTGGCATTTAACTTGTTGAGAATAATGGAAATGT
The DNA here is from genome assembly GCF_037144955.1 of Paenibacillus sp. USHLN196. Taxonomy (NCBI): domain Bacteria; kingdom Bacillati; phylum Bacillota; class Bacilli; order Caryophanales; family Paenibacillaceae; genus Paenibacillus; species Paenibacillus sp. USHLN196. The sequence continues at coordinate 183,654 of NZ_JBBCYH010000003.1, forward strand.
AATTCCGTACTGTGCCCGTTGTAATGAAGAGATGTCCGGCAATTTCCTTCGTGTTCTTTCCGTCTGCCATGAGGCCGAGAACAGCATTCTCCCGTTCCGTCAGGGGATTCTCTTCTACATAAGCCTCATCGACCAGGTCGGGAGCGAAGATTCTTCTGCCATTCATGACTTGGCGAATGGATTCGGCAAGTTCTTCAATTGGACTGTCTTTGAGCAGGTATCCACGTACACCACCTTTGAGGGCACGTTCGAAATAACCGGTCCGGGCAAAAGTGGTCAGGATAATGACCTTGCAGCTCATTCCTTTGAGTTCCTCAGCGGCTTCAAGACCGCTCTTCACGGGCATTTCGATATCCATCAGACAGATGTCTGGTGCAAGTTCTTGCACCAGAGTGAGGGCTTCCTGGCCATTGCTGGCACGTCCGACAACTTCCATATCTTCCTCCAGATTAAGCAGGGAAGACAGGGCACCGAGCATCATGCGCTGATCTTCGGCGATTACAATCCTAATCATGATTCTGCCTCCTTTATCGGTTTGCGGACGAGCTTGGGAACATGAATGATGATGGCTGTACCCTCGATGTTTGTATTAGATCGAATATCCAGACAACCATTGACGAATTCAAGTCGTTCTTTCATTCCCAAAATTCCGGTTCCGCGTCGTTCTTGTTTACGAGTTCGTTCTATACCAACGCCATTATCCTGTACAGTTAGCACATTATCGGCGGGTGTCTCTTCAATAATGATGGTGCATGCGGTTGCCTGACTATGCTTGACTACATTGGTGACGGCTTCTTTCAAGCACATGCCGAGCACATTTTCATTTAATTGCGATGTGTCTTGCAGCTTCGGATTGCCTTCCAGCATAAATTCAATCGATGCGGCCTTCAGAATCTGCTCTGCCCGGAACAGTTCATCAACCAATTGGGTACCACGCATGGTTGTTACCATTTCGCGTACTTCCTTCAGAGCTGTGCTTGCCGTTTGTCTGAGGTCATTCAATTCAATCTCGGCCTGATCGGGATTACTGCGGAGCAAACGCTTCGCCAGATCGGTTTTCAGACCAATCAGTGAGAGCTTCTGCCCAAGAGTATCGTGCAGGTCACGAGCAATACGCTGACGTTCTTCCATTTTCACGAGATCATCCAGTCGTTTGTTGGCATTCTCCAGTTGGCCTTCCAATTGTTCAGTCTTATTTTTATTATACGTACTAATCGGAAGCAGGATGGAGGCCATTAAACTGATAAATACAAACGGGAACTGACTCACGAGCAATGAACTCTGATTGATGAAACCATAATTAATGGTCAGGAAACTGGCTCCCAAATTCACCGAATAGAGGGTGAAGAAACCGGCTTTATTTTTAATATTCCCAATAAAAAAAGCAAGAAACAATGAGAAATAGGCATAATCATAGGCGATCGTCATCGTAATGGATATGGCAATTAGCAGTCCAATCCACATGTACACTTGCCAACCCTTGGTGATGAAGGCGAGCAAATAACAGACGAAGAAGACGAGAATGATCACAATGCCGGTTACCATTGTCCATAATTTGGAATATTGTGAAATGTAATAGAAGGGCAGGATGAAAAAGACGAGCCATACATAAGGGTTCAACCCTGTATTTTTATAAAAGATCTGCATCCACTTTTGAATGGAAATTCTCCTCCTCAACGTGCAATGTACTCAAACTTAGCCTGACTGTAGCATGACTTTAGCCTGAATACAAGAAAACGAATCCGACAGAGTTAAGGCTTCTCTGTCAGACCCGCTGGATTGGTTACTCGGATAGGCGGTTGAACATACGGCTTGCGGGATAAGGTTTTGAGCTGTCTGAAACTAATAAATTGTTTGGAATCTTCGTCCCATAGGCGGAAGCGAAGAGCAACCAGGCTGGAGCGTAGTGTAATGGTCGTTGCTTTTTGCAAAGGCGGTGTTGCATTATGTGCCTCTTCCAGGAAATAGTTCGGTACACGCGGGCTCAAGTGATGCACATGGTGGAACCCGATGTTACCACTGATCCATTGCAACAATTTTGGCAATTTGTAATAAGAACTGCCTTCAACCGCTGCTTTTACATAACTCCATTCATCTTCATGTTCAAAATACGTTTCTTCAAACTGATGCTGAACGTAGAACAACCAAATTCCGAAGAAACCGGAGAAGAAGAATACGGGTGCTTGCACCATAACAAAAGCCTGCCAACCGATTAACCAGCACATGAAGGCATAGAGCCCAACGATCAAGACCGTAGTCAAGTGAGTGTTAATGCGTTCTTTACGTCTTGCGCCTTTACGATTAGAGCGGTAGGCGAACAGGAATACATAAATGGGCCCGATGCAGAACAATACGAACGGGTTACGATAAACCCGGTAGAAGAATCGATTCCAAGGAGAAGCGGCTTTGTATTCTTCTACCGTCATGACCCAGATATCGCCTACACCACGTTTGTCGAGATTACTGCTCGTTGCGTGATGTATAGAATGCGATGCTTTCCATTGTTGATAGGGTGTCAGTGTTAATACGCCTGTGATGGTACCGAGAATATCGTTGGCGCGTTTGCTTTTAAAGAATGAACCATGACAGCAGTCATGGAAGATAATGAATGTCCGCAGTACAAATCCGGATGCTACCAGGGCAATCGGGAAGGTTAGCCAGTAGGAAACCGATAAGCTAAAGTAAGCTGCAGCCCATAGCAAGAAGAGTGGGAGCAATGTATTGATTAACTGACGGATACTTAATCTGAGATCATTTTTTTCGTAAGGGGTGACTTCTTTTTTTAGCGCCATTTCTTTGGTTCTACTCATTGGATATGTCCTCCTTCAATCGTTATAACTGTAGTCAGCCACAACTTCGCGTTTCCCGGTAAGACTTTCCTTTAGGAAGCGTTTTTATCATTGTAAAACAATACGACCATGACAGTAAGTCATAAACGTCAGCCTTTTATAATGATGAACATCAATGATGGACCATGACATTTGTCATGGTGTAGGTGAGGAACTGGCTTTGCAGAAGAGGAAAAAGAGCGTTTATACAGATTCCTTTGCACAAATTACGCAACAATTTGTATTATGTATACAAATTTTGTTGTGAGCATGGTAAAATCTATCTTTGAGTGATTATGACAACTTATGAGATTGTCGATTAGGTTGATTTCTGATGGATTGGATGGAATGCATGATGAAGAAACGAATTACGGATATTCTATTTATTATGGCAGGTGCCTTTCTGTTTGCACTGGCGGTGAACCTGTTCGTGATCCCGAACGATTTGGCTGAAGGAGGCGTCACGGGCATTACGATTATTTTGTATTACCTGTTTGAATGGTCCCCTGGACTGATGAACTTGATCCTGAACGGTATTTTGTTAATTGTGGGATATCGGTTTCTTGATAAAACGACTACAGTGTATACGATTATTGCGGTCGTATTCAATTCGTTGTTCCTGCATCTGACGGAGAGCTGGACGATTGCATCAGATGAACTCTGGATCAATACCATCTTTGGTGGATTATTTGCCGGTCTTGGTATCGGTTTGATTGTTAGAGTGGGAGGCACTACGGCAGGTACAGTGATCCTGGCCCGGCTTGCCAATAAATATCTCGATTGGAATATCAGTTATGGACTTCTGTTTTTCGATCTGATTGTGGCCTTCTCGTCATTCTTCATCATTGGACCACAAGGTTTAATGTGTACCATTGTCCTGCTGTTTGTCGGAACCAAAACGATGGAGTTCATCATTGAAGGACTCAATCCGAAAAAGGCAGTTATGATTATCTCTTCCAAGCAGGATGAGATTGCAAAGCAAGTGATTGAGAAGATGGATCGCGGAGTAACCGTCCTGTCCGGTCATGGATATTACACCAAAAATAAGAAAGAAATTCTATACATTGTGATAAGCAAGCAAGAAGTTTCCATGCTGAAGAAAATTGTACGAGCAGAAGATGAGATTGCTTTTATTACCATCCATGATGTGCGTGATGTATTCGGTGAAGGATTCATTGAACTCTCTAAGACCTAGAAATGATGCTCTTATATAGAAGAAAAAAGTTGCGGTGGAAGCTCACTGCAGCTTTTTTGTTGCGATCAGGGGACTAATACTGAACTTGTAACCTTGGACAAAAATTGATCTCGGTAGAACTCAGAGGATGTGGGAATATGATGTCATCTATTAGAGTATAAAAAGCTGTACACCCCCAAAAGTCGGTGATATATTGAATTTAATTAATTTGTTAATAAACTTAACTAACTATAAAAGGAGGCGATAACATGGCTGGCACACCGCAATATATTCGCAATCTGAATGAAAACCTGATTATGGATGCTTTGATAACACAGGGAACCATGTCGAGAGCGGATATCAGCCGTCAGACCGGACTTAGTAAACCTACGGTGTCGTCGGCGGTCGAACATCTGATTGCCCGGAATCTGGTGAGGGAAACGGGGAGAGCTGACAATGCTCAGGGTCGCAAAGCAACCCTCATCTGCTTTAATGAAAAGGCCTATTATGTCTGTGGTGTAGATCTTGGAGCAACACGTATTTGGATCGCATTATCCGATCTGAATGGAGAGATCATCGCTTATCGAACGTATCCCATGGTAGTCCAAGAAGCCAATGACCGAGCAGAAGCAATGATGCTGGAGCTTCTTCAAAGCCATATGAACGAACTGCTTGATGAGAATCATCTGAACTGGAACCAGATTCAGTGCATTGGGTTCGGCATACCGGGTGTAGTGCAGCCTGAATCGGGGCGTATTAATCGTATTGTGGACCCGTTAGCAGGTTTGGAACAGGCCTTTTCCCTGGAGTCGTTGTCTGACGCGTTTCCCTGTGAAGTAATCTTGGAGAATGATGTGAATCTTGCCGCGCTGGGGGAACAAAGGAGTGGTGCAGCAGCAGGCTATCCCTTGTTTATTTTTTTCTCCATCGGCACAGGAACCGGAGCTGGCATCATGGTGCATGGCCAACTGCTTCGAGGTCTTGGTGGCTTAACCGGAGAAATCGCGGAGATGTTGATGGAAGATGGGCGCCGTCTAGAGGAAGTGTTGTCAGCTGATGGACTGATGCAACTGGCAAAACGACATCTTGATTCGCTTGATGAAGTATTGGAGGTTGCTGATTCGAATGCAAAAGCAGATGTAACTGTAACTGCGACTGTACATGCAGATGATCTTCGCACACACCTGACTCCGGAAAAGTTGTTTGAAGCTGCACGTGGTGGAGAAGCAGAGGCATTAGAGATTGTTAAACAATACAGCCAGATGATTGCTTCTGCTCTGCGTCATATTAGCGTTGTCCTTGCTCCCAATCTCATTGTGCTTGGCGGGGGTGTTGGGGGGAACGGGGATGTGTTGCTGCCATTACTGAGACAGATCGTATCTGAGCAATTCCCGGTGCAGCCACAGTTAATCTGTTCCAAGCTTGGTGAGCAGGCTGTTGTCACTGGTGCGGTTCAAGTGGCTGTACAACAAACGATGCTAAATCTTCAGCAGGAAGCCATGGAATAAGAGAATGGAAATATACATGTGAGGAGGGAAACGGGATGACAGAGTCCGTGAAAAACGTTAGTAAGGATTTTCAACCCAATCAAGGTGGTACGGTTAGTGGTATGACATCCGGCTGGATCGCAGGTATTGACATTGGAGGTACCAAAACATTAATCCTGTTGTCTTCACAGAAGGCTGGAAGTAAGGTTCATGAACGCCAGTTACCTACCCTTGTTAGTGATCAGCCGGATGTGTTTTTCCGATGGTTATTCGCTGAACTGGAAACGTTCTGCCGTGAGGTGGGGTGCAGTCTGAATCAACTTTCAGGTGCAGGTTTGGGATTCCCTGGTGTGATTCTGCAGGAGGAAGGAATACTGCGAAATGCTCCAGCTTTTCAGTGGCCTGAGCAAGATATTCGTCCTATTATTGCGAAGTATTACACCGGGAATATCATGTTGGATAACGATGTGAATATGGCCGCAATGGGAGAATATGATCAAGGGGCAGCGCAGGGACATCGCCATTGCGTGATGGTCACGGTTGGAACCGGCATTGGAGCTGCACTAGTTCTGAATGGACAGCTATACAGTGGTCAGCATGGAGCAGCCGGCGAGATTGGGCATTTTATTGCAGGAGACGAAGGGCTTCATTCAGGCTACGTTGCGGATGCTGATTCATTTGGTGTATTCGAGCAAGCGACTTCAGGTACCGGAATTACGGAACAGGCGAGGCGGTATTTTGCTGATGGAAAGGGAAGTTCCTTATCCCTGATCATGAGTCTGGCAGGAGGAGAAGCCGAACAGATCGAAGCCAGGCACGTATTCAAAGCAGCTGAATCAGGTGATGTTGCTGCACTGGAGATCCTGGAAATGCCCATGCGTTATATGGCGAGAGGTCTGGCGAATATTACGGCTTTACTTAATCCTTCCATTATAGTGATCGGTGGTGGCGTGGCTGCATCCAACCCATCCTATTATCTAAATGAAGTGCGCACACGGCTCCAACGTTACACCGTTCTGCCTACACCTTTAGCTGTAGCTGAACTGGGGAACAGAGCTGGAGCAATCGGGGCATTGGCTGCAATCAAGTCGAGTCTGACACGCACATAACCATAGAGAATAGGCGAAGCAACTACAGAATTAAAGGATGGAGATCCGGATGAGAAGCAGACATATGAAGGCTTACACAGAGAAAACAAAAGCCGATTCCAATGATGCAAGACGAGTTCTACTCAAACTACAGGGGCTGTACCTGTTTATGGGACTTGCGGGGGGAATGTTTAACCCGTATATTAATCCCATATTGGTAGCACAAGGTTTTACCAGTAAAGAAACCGGATTTATTATGGCGTTTGGCACACTTGTATCGATTATTCTTCAACCTATATGGGGAATTCTGGTAGATAAGTTTAAAAAGACACGGTTCGTACTGGTGATCAGCCTGCTTGTTCCTGCATCGTTAGCGTACTTCTACAATATTCAAGTGTACTTTATATTAATATTGATTTATACTTTATGCACTATATTCCAAGTGACTCAAATACCCGTCGCTGACTCCTATGCAGTTACAGCCGCGAGAGCAGCGAACACCTCATATGGCATGATCCGACTCTTCGGGAGCATAGGAACGGGAGTTGGTGGATTTGCAGCAGGGATGTATCTCTCCCAGTTTTCCATTCACATGTTATGGCTGCCGTTTCTTCTGTTTAATATTCTCAGTGCTATACTGGCAAGTACACTTCCCCGGCAGACGAGCATATCCTCGTCCTCGGTAACCTTCTCCGTAGGTTTGGCAAGATTGCTCCGTAACCGGACATTCCTTCTATTTCTAACAGGTTGTTTCCTGGTTAACCAAACACTCACTGCTTTTAACTCCTTTTTCGTTATTTCATTTCAAATGGCTGGTGGTTCTGTGACCATGACGGGTACAGCGCTGTTGTTAGCGTCGATTACCAATGTTCCATCCATGTTGGCAGCGGCATTCATACTCCGTAAATGGGGACATGAACGAACGATGCTGCTTGCAGCGGGGGCGTATATGTTACGTTGGGGCATACAATGGTTATGGCCTTCGCCTGAGGTGATGATTGGAGTTCAGGTGCTGCACGGGTTATCCTTTGGATTCTTCTATATCGCAGCAGTGGAATATGTGGCTTCCGTTACGGGGCGGGAAATGCAGGCCACAGGACAAAGTTTGTTTAACATGGTGTTTGCCGGATTGGGCGGAATTGTTGGTAATATGCTGAATGGATATTTGCTCGATTCCGGTGGTCCATCCCTGATGTACCTGGCTTGTACGATCAGTGCGGCATTAGGATCAGTGATTCTGTATATCGTCAGTAGGCAAGCCAAAGAACAGAGAAGATCATATTCACTAGAATAGATGGAAGGAGTTGGAGGCTATGAAAGTAAATTTGAAGCGGAATTGGCACACCAAGTTGATGTATTCGTATTTTCCCATTTTTCTGCTTACGATTTCCATTCTGATCTTTCTCTCCTTCCTGATTGTCAACGAACTCTCACGTAACGAAACTCAAAAAGCCGACATTATCTCTACCCGCTACATCGTGGACACGCTGGAGCGCTCGCTAAGCGACATTGAACTCCGGTTGTTGGAAGATATCGGCACGAACAAGACATACAGTCGTTTTCTGGAAGCCGGGCAGGGACAATTATCAAGCCAGTTCATCTATGATGCGGCAAGTGGGCTGGGACGTATGCTGGATCAGCAGGATATGATTCAATCCATCTATCTCTATCGGATGTCTGATTCACAGATTCTTACGCCCAGAGGCATGATGCGCATGGAAGATTTCGAAGATCGTGCCTATATTGAACAAGCCCTGAAGAATCGAGAGAACCTTGGTTGGAACTTGCCGCGTGAATACAAGGAACGTTCCTTCGACTTGCCTTCACAGGTAATTAGCATGAATAAGTGGCTTCCGTTACCGTGGGGTGGAGAAGGTCTGCTCGTTATTACCATCAACATGTATGCAGTTGAGCGTCAGATTGATCATATGACCAATGAAAAGTTGTCTGTACTTCAGGTTCGGGACAAGAGTGATAATCTAATCTATACGGCGCATCAAATGGACCCGTCAGCAGGTGAAATACTTAATCGTGTGTCTGCGGACAAGCTAGGTCTGGTCTTCGAGAGTGGTATTCAATCCGGACAACTGTATTCATGGGTATCCCTTGTCTCTTATGTGTGGATCGGTATTGGATTATTAACGATCGTTGGTGCGGTGGCTGGACTAATCTACATTACTCGAAGAAATACACGCCCCATTCAGTTGATCATGAATCGAATTCAGGCGCTACAGCCACGTGCCGAGGAGGATGAAGCAGCTCCATCAGTCAAAGATGAACTGGCACTCATCGACCGTGCGCTGGAACATCTGATTGCTCAGACGGTTGACTATGAGAAACAGCATCATGAAAACCTGTTAATTCACCGCAGGCAATTGCTTGTTGATCTGATGGAAGGGGAGCGGATGGATTCATTCCGTCAGCGACTTCGCCATCTGCAACCGCTAGAGGAACGATTCATGGAACCGAAGAGTGTTGCCGTGCTCATTGCAGAGATGAATGGTGAGGATCTCTCGACCAATCAGAATATTCTGAAGATTGCACTCATGAACGTAGTGGAAGAACTTGTGCAGAACGAGATGGAATTCGGTGGTTGGGCTGAATGGTTCGGGAATCGCAGACTTATTGTCGTGATTGCATCGGATGAGCAGGTAGGACTGGATCGTGAGTTGCTTATGGATCTGGCTAAACAGATGCATATGTGGATCGCGGAGCATTTCCGACTGCGGTTTACCTTTGGAATCGGACGAACCGTTTCAGGTTGGGAGGAAATTACACGATCGTATGCCAGTGCAGATGCCGGATTACAGCATAGACTTACTCTTGGTAAAGATGCCATTGTTCTCAGTGAACAACTTCCAGATCGTATTGAGATGCAATCTTACAAGTATTTGCAGATGCTAGCAGACTTTGTCCGTGAATTCCGACTAACCGGTGATGGGTGGCGGAAACAGCTGGATCAGATGTTTGTAGCGTTTGGCGAAGATCAGATTACAGATAACGATATTCGCATGCTGCTGCAGGCGTTAATCCAGATGTTGTCTCGTGAATTCGGAGAGCTGTCTGAGCGATTGCAAAGTCAATTTTCCGAAGAAATCCTGACTCGCCTTCGCAGTGATATCCAGCAGGTGGAGACACTCGAGGGAATTCAGGAGATTTTGCAGGAATGGCTTAAAGAGGTCTATCGCAATTATGTTTCTGTAAATGAAACAAAAAGTCATCGCGCGATGATCAACGAGCTGCGGATCTATATTGAAGAGCATTTCGATGATCCGGATCTGTCGCTGAAACATCTGAGCGATCGGTTCCAAATCTCGGGCAAATATGCAAGTTATCTGTTCAAGGAAGAGTTTGAGATGAAGTTTGTTGATTTTCTGGTGAAACTGAGGGTCGAAAAGGCCTGCCGTCTGTTGTCTGCATCCGATATGGCTGTGCAGGATATTGCTCTGCAAGTGGGTTATGCCAATGCCATCTCTTTCGGTAGAGTATTTAAACGGATTATGGGCGTGACACCAGGGGACTACCGCAAGCAGAGTGGTAAACAAGGCGATCAATAACGGGATTGCACGTGTTAGTTACATCCAAGCATCCCATGAAAATCAATATTCATAGAGATATCATATGAAATCTCCTGTATGAGGCGATAAGGTCCGTACCTTATCGCCCTTGCAGGAGATTTTTTACGTGCAGGAAATGCCATCGATACGTTGTTTGGTCAAGTGAAGTTTAATCTTCCGCCAAGGAATTAATACGTCGAATCGTTCTACTCGTGTTGCTAAACAAGGAGATCACATAAGATGTGGTCTCTTTTTCATTTTTTGAACAGATATTTAATGGAAAAAAGATTATTGCAAGTTGGGGGATGCCAGATTGGGTATGAGAAATCAAATATAATACAACATTTTATGTTATTATAGTTAACATTAAAGGTGTGAAAATTGTATATTGTCAGGAAATATGTTTATATATCGCGGTATTTAACTTAAAAACCGTGAATTTTACATTTTGAAAATAGTTTATTGTCTAAATATCAGATCGTATGTAATGATTAGTGACATTCACAGGTGCAACGAAATTGGGTTGAACAAAGTGGAGTGGCAATCATGTGAATCCATTCAGAGAGTGTGCGAAAGGGGAAAGGTCAAATGAGATTATTTCAAAGACGTAAGGCAGGCAAGGCAAGTTCAATCCTCGCAGTGGTAACAGCATTCACTCTATTATTATCCGCATGTTCATCAGGAAGCGAATCTACATCTTCATCAGGAGAATCGGGTTCGGGGGAAAAAACGACTTTGAAAGTAGAAATCTTCGATCGGGGAAACACACCGGCGGGCTACACCATTTCGGACAGTTATCTGACTCGCTTCATTCAAGAGAAGTTTGGCGATCCAAACAACATCGATGTTCAGTTTGTTCCGGTACCACGCTCGGAGGAAGTACAGAAACTTAACGTTCTGATGGCGAGTGGCTCTGAAGTACCTGATATCGTATTTACCTACGATTCGGGAACATTCAACCGGTATGCAGAGCAAGGAGGTCTGACCGAACTTACGGATCTGATCAATCAAAGCGGTCCTAACCTGAAGAAGTTCCTGGGAGATGAAACGCTGGCCTACGGTCAATACGATGGACAACAGTTCGCGGTTCCAGGTAAACGTCTTGTACTTGGCAAGTACGCATCCTATGTTCGTCAGGACTGGCTGGACACACTCGGACTGCCTTCACCTGAGACAGCTGAGGAGCTGCATACTACACTGAAGGCGTTCAAGGAAAAAGATCCAGGTAAAGTCGGCACAGGACTTATTCCTATGGGAATGTCTATTGCTTCGGCTCAATATGAACCGCTGATCTGGTCATTCATTGAACCGCTGACGGAAGAACAGAAATATACATTAACGCAACAACTGGGTTCCAATGACTATCCAACCTTATTGCCTGGTTTCAAGGACGCCCTGAAATATATGAACACACTTTATAATGAAGGATTAATGAGCAAGGACTTTGGACTCGACAAAGACAAGAAAAAGCTGTGGGAAGATGTATCTAACGGCAAAGTTGGATTCTACACCGAGGATGCAGGGGAAATCTACATCTCCGGTACGTACAAAAACCTGCAAACCAATCAACCTGGTGCAGTGATGACACCAATTGATGCATTCAAAAACTCGGAAGGTAAATTCGCCAAACCGGCATATGCGCCAAATGCAATGTATGTCATGATTCCGAAATCAAGCAAAAATGCGGAAGCAGCGATGAAGTATCTGGATTGGATGGCTTCAGACAACAACCTGTTCGACCTGCAATTCGGTGTTGAAAACGAGAACTATGAACTTGTGGATGGGGTTCCACTGATCAAAGATGATGCTTCTCCTGAAATCGCAGGTCGTATCTATAATTCCGGTGACATTGCCATTATCGTCAATGGTAAATACGTTGGAGATGACAAGAAAAATGAAGAGGCTTATGTCGTTCAGGTAGAGTCGAAGTATCGGGATGATATGCGTAAGTCGGTAGCGATCTCTAACACGGACACGATTCAACCAGTGCGCTTCTCCAAACCGATTGATGCAGAAGCCCGCTACGGTAATGGTCTGAAAGACAAGTTTATGGAGTTCTTCGTGAAAACAACGATATCCAAACCAGCTGATTTTGAAGCCACGTATGACAGCATGATGAAGGACTACATGGCGAGCGGTGGTCAAGCAATCCTGGATGAACGTACAGAAGCTTACAATGCAATGAAATAAGTAGAGTAGAGATCACATCTAATGCGTACGCGACAAAGAACAGGGATTCCATCAAGCTGATGACAACATCACCTTGATGGAGACATCCTGTATGACATGGGGGGAAGGTTTATGAAAACAAGCATCTATTTCCGCAGAAACTGGCAACTATATGCGTTGCTCCTACTGCCCATGATCTACTTCATTATTTTCAAGTATGGGCCAATGTATGGCGTGCAGATTGCGTTCAAGGATTTTAACTTCTTTCAAGGGATCTCCGGTAGTGAGTGGATTGGTTTGGATGCATTCAGAGAAGTGTTTCAAAATCAGGGCTTCTACACCGCATTACGTAACACGTTAGTACTTAACATGCTGGATTTACTGGTCTCATTCCCGGCACCACTTATATTGGCCATCTTACTGTTCGAGCTGAAGAAGGCCTGGTTCAAAAAGTTGGCACAGACCTTACTGTATATTCCTCACTTTATTTCGTGGGTGATTATTGGAGGAATCGTACTTCAGGTATTTGGTACGCAATCCGGATTCATTAACAATATCTTAATGAGCATGGGATTCGATCCATTGCCTTTCCTTTCAGACAAAAACTATTGGCTCTTTACGTATCTTGGGGTAGGCGTGTGGCAGAGTGCAGGCTGGGGTACGATCCTGTATCTGGCGTCCCTGACGGGCATTAACCGGGAACTGTACGAAGCAGCAGAAGTGGATGGAGCAAGTCGGCTGCGCAGAATCTGGCACATCTCCTTGCCAGGCATCAAAACGACGATTGTTACCTTATTGATCATCAATGTCGGCAACATGATCTCCATCGGCTTCGACCGGCCGTTTATTATCGGAAACGTGGCTGTGCGTGAATACTCGGATGTACTCAGCACATTTGTCTATCGTGTCGGTCTACAGTCTGGTCAGGTTACGCTCGCAACAGCTGTAGGTTTGTTCCAGGCTTTAGTTGGACTTGTCTTCATACTCGGTGCGAACTATACGTCCAAGAAATTAACCGATGAGAGCATTATGTAGTGGATTGAATCACATATGATCTGTAAGGAGTGAGTGGGATGTCTGAAAACACGGCGAATCGAATATTCAACACGGTAAACGTCATTCTTATTGTCATTACGATGGTGCTGTGTCTTGCACCATTCATTCATATTATTGCGATCTCACTCAGTTCAAACCGGGCGATCGGTTCAGGAGAAGTATCCTTTTTTCCCAAAGAATTGTCCTTTGAGGCGTATACCAAAGTATTTGCAGATGGATCAATGATTCGTTCCCTGATCTATACAATATGGCTGACCGTACTTAGTACTGTGCTAAGCATGGTGATGACTATCGCAGCAGCTTATCCACTGGCGAAGAGTAATCTGAAAGGGCGCAAGTGGTTCATGCTCGTCATTGTGGTGACGATGTTCTTCAGCGGGGGCATTATTCCCGAGTACATTCTGATCAAAAATCTGCATTTACTCGATAGCACATGGGGACTTATTCTGCCTGGATTGATTAGTCCGTTCTACATGATCATCCTCATTACCTTCTTCCGAGGTATTCCCGAAAGTCTGGAAGAAGCAGCAGGCATGGATGGAAGCAGCCACTTCGGAACACTTATGCGCATTATCTTGCCGCTGTCCCTTCCGGTTATGGCGACACTGAGCTTATTCTACGCGGTAGGACGCTGGAATGGTTTCCAAGATGCACTCATGTATATTACCAAGCCTGAGCTATATCCTTTGCAATTGAAATTGTATCAGATGATCCAGCAAAACCAGATTACAGAGCTTATGCAGAACGAAGGAATTGGTGCCGTTCAGGTATTGCCTGAGAGTCTGAAAGCAGCCAGCGTTATATTCTCAACGTTACCGATCCTGCTTGTGTATCCGTGGTTGCAGCGGTACTTTATCAGTGGCGTAATGGTAGGTGCTGTAAAAGGTTAACAATCTCGGGAGGTCGCATGACATGACACAACGAATGGTAGAGAAGATGTCGAAAGAGCAGCAGTACCTTGTAAATCAGTCGATGTTGATGATGGATAGCTTCTATGATGAGGAACTGAATCTGATTCGGAGTTTTGAAGAGGAGGATTCCTCGCAGCACAGCACACGAGCCAGTGCACATTATGCGCTCGGGTTGTTGATTCGCAATGAGCCTGGTGATGTGGAACGCGCGATACGGGTGTTCCACAAAGTGCTCGGTTATCAATATGACGCTCCGGATGAAATCTATCACGGAACCTTCGCGACCCGACCCAATGACGTGCATCCACCAGCGGGTCACTATGCTTGGAAATCTTTTGCGCCAGGCACGGCCTATTTCCTGGAACGCACCTTTGAGAAGGTGTCTGCGCAGTTTATGCATAAACTACAGGAAGAGGGTTCTCTGCTCACTGAGGCAGCGGATCCCAAACAACTGAAACACCTTTTTAATTCGGCAGTGAATCAGGTTCTGCCACCGGTCTGGATCAGCTATGATCCCAACTGGCGCGAGTTCATCGCTTGTGTCTGTGTGGTCGTGACTGCCGAATTCGCTGAATGTATACCGGAGACACTCATGAAACGGATGGACCATGCGATGGAGTTGGCTGTTCAAGGGTCAATAGAACGCAGGTTATCCGACGTAATCCCCATGAACACGAATATTGAGTTGATGCACATTTTCATCACCCACTACTATGGCCATCGCTTGAACCGAACAGATTGGATTGTTCATTCAGATGAACAGGCGGAGGGGTTAATGAAAGAGTTTGATCAGTACGATGGTACATTCGCGGAGTTCAATACGACAACGTATTACGGGGTGGATCTGTCCGTGCTTGGCATGTATCGAAAGTATGGACTCACCGAACGTTTGATCGAAATTGGCCACCGGATTGAACATGGGCTGTGGAATAACATTGCGCTATATTATAGTGCCAACCTGGAGAATCTCTCCGGCCCGTTCTCCCGGGCGTACGACATGGAGATGCGAGAGCATAGTTCGATCGGTGTATTTATCTATCTCTTGCTTGGAGAAGGGTATGAATATCTGGCAGGAATCAACTGTGAATCTGGGCATGATCCGCTGATTGCGCTCCTCGGGGTGGATGTGCCCGCTGAAGCCGTACCATATCTCAAGGCTCATCAAGAGGATCGTCTTGTGCAGAAACAGTTCATGGAACTATGTGAGCGCAATGATCCAGCGTCTAACCGGAATCTATGTACGGCCAAAGCCTGGATCGGAGAGCACCGGATGATCGGGGCCATGTCGGGAAGTGTGAATACCAACGGCCAGATGCATCCAGCCACGATTCACTGGCAGACAGAGAAGGGTGAGCGTTATTATCTCCGTTTGATCCGTCGTGAGGTGGGCGAGGGGTGGAATAGTCATCTGCGCGGAATAACGTTCGATGCGGATCTCACGCCAGATACGTTAACCATTGATGTGGAATTGGATACGGCGGAAGAGATCGATGTTTATTTTGAAATCAGGGGGCCATCCCTTCGTCAGCAGGATATTACACCAGCGTTATGGCGGTTCCCTGGACTTACGTGTGCCGTAAAGGCTGAGGCGCCTGAACCATCCGTGTTAATGCATGTGAATCATGCGGAGATCATCTATCGTTATGTGCCTGGGAAGACTGCGAACAAGATGAGATTCGAATTGGCTTTTCGTGAAGACAACGGTTTGAGGAATAAATAGGTATATAAGATGAACTGAACATTTACACGAGAACGAAGAGTGCAGAACCGATCTGAAGAAGCGGAGCGTTCGCCTTTATCACCGGATTTTTCCCTTTGGAGAAGGGGATCAAAAAAATCTGGGGATAACAGCGATCGGAAGATGGTACTGCAATTGGAGTGATCTAGTGTAAAGTTTATTGGTTCAACTTATATAGATAGAGATAAATAGAATATGAATGGGCGATAGAATGAGAGACAGGAGGACCAAGTATGTACACAGACAAACAAGAATATTCGTTCTCAACATGTTGGAATATTAAACGTCATACGACCGGACAAGGCATGATTGAGGAGATCAAGTCTCTCGGATTCAAACAGGTTGAACTGAATTATAACGTTACGGAAGAGATGCTGCAGACGATAGAGCCGATGATTGAACGGGGAGAGATCGGTGTATCCAGTGTGCATAATACATTTCCGCATGTGGCTGATCCGGATTACGGAACGGATTCCGTCCTGCTCGGATTTGATGATGAACCGCGCCGTAAACGGGCGATTGAACTGTTACTTCGCTCAGCCGAGTACGCACATCGTTATGGTGCCAAGGCTGTCGTTGTACATCCCGGTGAAGTTCCGTTCGAATACAACATAGATGAAGCATTGAAAAAGATATACCACGATCAGGGGCCGGACTCACCGGCATATCAATCTTTATGGCAAGAGATGCTGGAGATACGGGAAGATGGTAGCGCACATTATCTGAGCCAAATTCAGGATAGTCTGGAAGAGGTATGCGACTTGTCCGAGCAGCGAGGATATGGGGTGAATTTCGGTATTGAGACCCGTTCACGCTGTTATCAGATGCCGACTTTGCATGAAGCGGGAATAATTATTGGACGAATGAAGGGCGCGCCGCTTGGTCTCTGGTATGATATTGGTCACGGTATGATGATGGATCGAATGGGCCTGTACGATAATGTACGGGAGGCTAACGCGTTGATTGATCACGTGGTTGGCGTGCATATTCATGAAACCGTAGGGTTGGCAGATCATTGGTGTCCATACATCCATAGTAAAGACATGACCTTCTTTGATTCATTTTTGGATATCATTGATCGTTCGCCAGTGAAAGTATATGAGCTGAAAGCCGCGTGCACACCGCAGGAGATCGATGAGAGTCATGGTTTGATTACAGCTCGTATTGCTGAACGTCATGCGGCGCGTAAGCACGGATAATAGAGCACCCGTATCAAACATGAATGCACCTTATAGAGAAGTAAAAAAACCACATATAGAGCGGTTCAGAACTTACCTTAGGTTGCATTGGGAGGGGTTCTGCCGCTCTTTTGTTGTTCTCGTAAAATGTTCCATGCTTTAACGTTTCTCAGGGAGTGTTACGTCACCGAGAATCCCTGCCTGATAGCCTTTGACTACAGCACCAATTCTGGACTTCACACCAAATTTCTGCGTAATAGAGGTAATATGATACTCCACTGTACGTTGACTGATCGCCAGATCCTGTGCAATCTCCTTGTTGGTCATCTCCAGTGCAATGCGGTTAAGCACTTCCCGTTCAGTTGCTGTGAGGGATTCCTCCAGATTAGGAGATAACATTTTCTCTGGAATAAGCACATGACCCAACATACTTTGGTGGATGGCGTTGATAATCTGTCCATACGTTGCTTGCTTCGACAAATAGGCATGAACGCCCAGATCATAAGCTTTTAACTGGAATTCGTGATAGTTGTATCCGGATAGTAGGATGATTTTAACGGATAACCCGTATTGATCTTTCAATCTTCTCACAACCTCGAATCCGTCAAGCTGGGGCATGCGGATATCCATCACGACAACGTCTGGTCGCAACGTCTCTACTTCGGATAAGAAAAGCAAAGGATCATTGAATGTCTTCACTACCTGTATGTCTGGTTCACGATTCAAACGGTTGTTGAGACCTTCCATGACCAGAGGGTGATCATCAAGCAGTACGACTGTGATTGGTTCGTTCATTATTCAGTAGCTCCTTTGATGAAAGGCAAACGAATGCTTATTGTGGTTCCTTTGCCAGGGGTGGAATGTACGGTGAATTCGCCACCGAGATGCTGAATGCTGCTTTGTATGGATATCAAACCGAAGTGCCCTGTTGCAGTATCAAATGTGGTATGAACATTAAACCCCAAACCGTCATCTGTGACTTGAATAATCAGATGGTTATCTCTTGTATGTACCTGAATGGAGCAAAACGTAGCTTCGGCGTGTTTCATTACATTCATAATGAGTTCACGGATCGACCGAAAAACAGTGGACTTCAGTGGTTCTTGCTTCAACTCTTCAGACGAAGCATGGTAGCTTAGCTCCATCATGATACCACTTTGCATTTCAAGCGTACGGATGAGCCATTGCAGCGCTTCTTCAAGATCACTTCGATCCATAATATGAGGGTACAGATCATCACACAGTTGGCGAATATCTTTCTGGGAAGCATACAGGCACTCCAGCCAAACAGCCGTTTGACCCTTATCCGTCACTCCGGTATCATGTAATTCCTCCAAATCACGAGACAGGAAGATCAGGTTTTGTAGCAGTTGATCATGAAGGAAATAAGAGGTTTTCATACGCTCTGCCTGTTGGGCTTCCATCAAAATATCATTGAACTCCCGATGACGGCGTATCTGGTGTTCATGAAGCGTTGTCTGATCTACACGGTGTTCATATCGCTTCTGAAGATCGGATAAGAGTCTGCCATTGACGAGCATTCGAATCGCTTCCAGCCTGCCTTGATCAATGATATCCTGCTCTTCTGCTGAAAAAAGGGTTCGATTTTCTTTGTGACCAATGCCCAGAAATCCCGCCATCTCCGTCGTTGGTTCACCTGATAGCTCCCAAACCTGCGCCAAATCATATTTTTGTCGTAAAACTTCAATGTCTAACGCCTCATTATCGGTAGTTAGAATGGAAGCAAAAACCCCTGTACCCTCCTGAGAATATCGGTGTTTATCATCAATCCATATCACAATTACACCTTCAACATTCAGCATCTTGTGGAACATCTCGGCAAACACGTGAATCATGTCCCGCATGTTTTGCTGCTCAGCCATCCGTACAGTCAACCGCAGTTGCTGGTGTTCCAGCCAGTCTTTGTTAAGTTTATTTTTCTTGCGGGAGCGGGTGAGTGTGTACTGATACGCCCACGTGATTAGCAAAAACCAGACAAACAACAAGCTAATATGAACGAACGTATGCAGGTGAGAAGCAGCCAAAAACAGTGAAAATACGATTAAAGCATACAGTCCATGAATCATCAATCGTGGCATAACCAGTTTGAAGTCAAGCATACTCCGTTGCACAAGTACATAAGTGAACATCCATGATAAAGGAAGGAATCCAATGAGTGTGTATTCAACAGGCAGCAGCGGTTCTCCTTGCAGCAGGGTTGGAATGGCAAAGCAGATGATAAAGGGAATCAAACTAATAATAATTCCGGTTAACATGAGCAAAAGCTGGTTCTGCTCCTTGCGGTTGTAGCTTTTACGATTAACCCATGTCATCCAGATTAAGATCAGAAGGGTTGTGCAAAGAATAAAGTTAAGCAGATTGGTTGGACCAGACGGTGCAGCAGGTGTGCTAATTACAGTAATGCCTTGATTGAACTGAATATCGGTCATCATCCATTGCCTGATGTACAGAAAGGCAAGGCCAGTAGAGTAGGCAACGGCAATACCTCTGCTGATGATTAATAACCATCGGAAACGATGCAGACGGGTACGGAATACAAAAGACACATAAAATGCGGTTAGACAGTAAGGTAACCATGCCGCACAAAAGGCCAGAATATAATTGGATAAAGGCAACTGGGATGTATATATCGTCAGAATGCATAAGGCCATGGACAGGTTAAGCAAGTAGAATAGACGCATCACCCGTGAACCGGGTTGGCTAAACAAAGCGTAGCTTCCGGTCAGTAACAGCAATAATTCTACAATGGATGAGAAGCCGATGTTGAACCATTCACGTGTTCCAGGTTTCATTATATGTTCGGCTGCCTGACTGCGAGAATTCTCAACGCCTATGGTGTGGGCTTTGGTCACTAAGAATACACCTTTTTGATAGAGTAACCGGACTTCTCTTTCGGGTTCCAGCGTGATAACGGTGTCACCTGATCTAATCCCGGATGTATAGGCTAAGCCTTGCGGATCTACATCATGTACTGCCCAAGAATTGGAGGCATTTGGTGTCAACGAAAGTCCGATATAAGGATTCATAAATGAAGAGATATGGATATACGTGGCTGTCAGTATAAAGCACAACATCGTTACAAACCACACGAAATTAAATTTAGTTTTCATGAATCTATGTAATGGGAGTCTTAGTCGCATGGTAAAATCATCCGTTCTTATCAAATGCATCATTGGTAAAATGAAGTGGAAAAACAAGCCATGCAGCAATGTCATGGCTTGCCGAGCATCACTCTATGTTAATGTAGCAGAGTGCCTAACATTTTGTACATCAAAACTGATGATTCCTGCCTGAGCATAGGCTGCTTCGATCTATAATCCACAGCACCGGTGATGGATACGGATACTTCCGGACCGTAGAGACCTAGAGCAACCACAAACTGGACACCTTCTTCAGCCCAACGATCCTGTGAACCGATGAGTTCGGCAGTTACGGCAGGTGCGCCAAGTAGTTGTTGTGCCGTTCTCGAAATAATCACCGCGGCCTCTTGCCTTGTTATGGCTTGCTCGGGATGGAACAATCCACGGGTATTACCTTGCACAATGCCCAGTTCAAGGGCAGTTTGAATGTAGGCCGCATAAGGACTAGATTGGGTATCTTTAAATGTTGGTGGTTGAGCTGAAATGGACATCCCGCTTATGCCCACAACCTGTGTTACGAACTCCCCACGACTTACGGGCTTCTCCGGTTCAAATAGGGATTGATCCTGTGGATACAGGCCAATCTGTGTCAAACGATAGATGTACGGAGCATAGGGATGGTCTTCTGGCACATCTTCATAAGGCTTGGCTTCGGGTAATTTTTCGGACCAGCTATCTGACTTGTTGTAATAGAAATATGTGATTTCACCTGACTGGTTTTTTTTGAAACCAGCAAGCTTACCGTCCTCATCCATGAACAACATGTCCTTAACGGGTGTTAAAGTGTGAGTGCCATAAGCATCTATAACCTGAAGCCCTGTCTCTGTTGCTGAAATATCATATAACCATGCAGGCAGGCGGATATCACGATATAGTCCCTCGTAGGAACGGAGTGAAGACTCGGGTACACTATAATTGACATCTTGGGTCTCTTTGTTCGGATAAAAATGATCCATAAATGCTTGAAAAAGCGCTTCTCGCAGATCAGGTCCATCACTGTTGGAGACGATAAGCAGTCCGGTCTTCTCGTTAGGCAACAGCCACATATTGGAGTGGAAGCCCGCAAGATCGCCTGCTTTACTCACGACTTTCCGTCCATGATTATACTGTGAATAGGTGGATTCGAATCCATAACCTGTGCCAGGTATATCGGGGTGTATGGAGACATCCAACGTATGCATCGCTTGGACGGATGATGGTTCGAGTATACGTGCGCCCTGGTAGGAACCTTGATTGAGCTGCCCAAGCATAAAATGAGCCATATCCCGTCCAGTCGTTATTAATCCGCCTTCAGGTGAACTGTCGGGTACATTGGGATATTGCGGGATTTCCCGTCCTTCAGCGTCATAAGGAGTTGCGAGTTTTCCCAGCGTGTTTTTGCTTAGGGTAAAATGGCTATCCGACATGTGAAGAGGCTTGAATATATGCTGTTGTATATAAGTCTCAAAAGGAAGGTTGGACTGTTTCTGAACAATGTAGCCCAAGAGTGCATAGCCGTAGTTGTCGTAACGGAAAACTTCTCCTGGAGTTCGCACAACGGACGGTTTGTTGTCTTGGATGAATTGCTCAAGCGGATAAGAACGATTCAGCTCCCTGGGTATAGCTGCTGCATCTGTGAAATCAAACCCGCTGGTGTGGGTCATCAGATGTTTCAATGTTAACGCTGTTCCGGTACGGTTGGTCAGATCCAAAGCATCTGTGTATGCGCTGATATCCTGATCAAGCTTTACGTCACCTTGCTCGGCCAATTGCATAATGGCGGTTGCTGTCAGCGTTTTGGAGATGGAGGCTACACGGAATAGAGTGGAGTCGGCATCGACTGGGATTTGTTTTGCCACATTAGCATAACCATATCCTTTATTCAAAACGATCTGTTGATCGTGAACAACGGTGACTACCGCACCTTTCAGAGCAGACTTCACTTCAGGCTGGGCGAAGAATTGATTGATGAACGATTCAGTTTCCTGAGGGCTTACCTGAGGAAGAGGGAGACTGCTCTCTGCCGATACACTGGTTACTGTGGTGAAACTCAGTGATGCAACCAGGAGGATGCTGGCTACGGCACGTTTCCATTTAGGATTCGATTTGTAGCTCTGTTGTTGTTGAGTTGGATAAGTTACTACGTCAGATTTCATGAAATTCTCCTTTGAGTTGAGATATGTTGGCTATCTACATTTAAGTACATCTATAATCTATCAGTTCGACTACATTGGCGATTCCGTAGTGCACACTTATTTTTGCGTGACTTCCGCAATGCTGTTTGCGTGATCCCGCAAACGTAGAGGATGCAGAGTGCGTTTCGAATGATCTTGAATATATGAAAAGAGGTATTTGTCATGATGGACCCAACGGGGGTCTCGACAAATACCTCTTTTTGTTCCACCTTTTATTTTCAAAGGGTAGCGCTATAGTGCGAAGAGATTGGTAGTTAGATATATAAGCTACTCATACATCCGTCGTTCAAGTTCGGCATAGGCGATGGCTGAGTCATTAATGGAATTGTCGATATAAGCGACGGATGCAGCAGGGAGCGGCCAGGCTACTTCCTTTCGGACGAGAGAAGCTGTGAACGTATCCCAGTTGGCTAACTTCCATTCATCCAGTGGGGATTGTCTCGCTGTGATTCGCTCGTGATATAAGGATTCATTCTCCAGATAAATATAGGCCACACGAACATCCGTATCCTCCAGAGAACGTCCAATTTGTGCAAGTTCCTGAGTAATCCAATCGCGAGTTCCAATTTCTTTGGTGAACGGCCCGACAACGATCGTATCGATACCCAACTGCACGTTATCCAGAGCGGCGTCCATCGTAATACGGTACCCAAGATCACGGCACAGACGTTTGTATTCAGGTGAATCCCGGTCGGATGGATCCAATCCCTGAAGAGTCATAATTGCTTCAGCCGCGGGCCGAAGCAGGATATCCATGTCGAAGAAAGCAGCTTTATGTTTACGTGAGAGGGCTTTGGCAAGTGTAGTCTTGCCGCTCCCAGCCCCGCCGAGAAAGAAAATCAATTTGCTCATGAATGTAATGCCTCCTTAATTGTATTGAAAAAATAGTATATGTAATTGAAAATTACACGAATATATAGATTCATCATTAGAATTCGTGAATGAAAGGACTTGTTTATTTTAACATAAATAAAGAAGCTTGTTGGCTAGACAGAAAAGGAAGGATAAGTAATATCATACCTAGTTGTTCTATGCATAGGTTTCCGATGTATATGAAAAGAAGAGATTTGAAAGTGTATTTTCCGGAATCTAAAAATTCTTGCTAAATGAAATTGAAAAGGAAGGAGTGAGCGCGTTGCAGGTTAACAAACAAATGATTAAAGGCAGTACCGAAACATTGATTCTGAACTTGCTTCAGGAACGACCGTTGTATGGTTATGAATTAATTAAGGAACTACATCGTCAATCCGAGGGTGTGTTTAATTTGAAAGAGGGCACGTTATATCCTATTTTGCATGCTATGGAGATTGAAGGTTGGGTAGAGTCATACTGGATGGAGGTTGAAGGCCGTAGACGGAAATATTATTCGATTCGTGACAAGGGCATGGAGGCCTTACAAAGTAAAAAAGCAGAGTGGAATTTGTTCCGTCGAGCTGTGGATCGGGTGCTTGGGGAAGGAGGCCTGACATGACGAATCGACATGAACGAATTCAGCATTATCTTGATCACATGTGTGTTCAGGTTAAAGCTCGCGAAGTACATAACGACCTGCGTGATGAATTAGGAAACCACATGGAAGAGATGATTTTGGATAAAGAACAAGAAGGTTATACAGAGGAAGAAGCAATTGCATATGCCATTGAACAGATGGGTGATCCCGCTGTCGTAGGCAAGAGTATGCACCGATTGCATCGCCATCGTATGCATTGGGGGCTGTTAACGGGAATTGCCAGTTTGCTAATCATTAGCCTGCTGCTGACATGGATTTATACGACAAATATCTCAGTTGAAACCTTTCAGTTCTTGTATATAAGTCATTTGATCTACACTATTTTTGGTTTAGTACTGATGGTGTTTTTGATGTATTTTGATTATCGAAAATGGAAAAAAGCTGCATGGTGGATCTATATTTTGTTAAGTGGTATGTTGTGGATTAATCCGCTGGTATCACCGTTTGATTATGGTGTACAACGGTTCTGGAGCATATTTGGGTTAACAATTGATCTTACGACGATATCCATGTGGGTATTGCCCCTCGCTATAGGTGCGATTATGCTGGATAAGCTGCGTACTAAGTGCGACGTACAATCCGTCTCCACGTATATTCTTCTTGTAGCTTTGCCGTCTTTTAGCCTGTTTCAAGCTTCAGATTGGGTACGATTGTTTCCATTCGGAACGGCAACTATTATCATGTTTGCCTGGATTACACGAAAATGGCTTTATGCGTTTGTAGGTGCTGCAATTACGGGAAGTGTCACTTGGATGCAGTTGTTTTTGAGTGGTGAATACAGGCGGTTTGAGAGACACTCTGCCGTTTTGAATCTACAGAATGATCCGCTAGGAAATGGTAACTATAACCAATCGATTATGAGTATTCTTCATTCCGCCGGATGGTGGGGAAACGGTTCTGACACGTCTTTTGACCACTTTAAAGGATTTTATATGGACTATCCTGGTGTAATGCTTATTGCTGTATTTGGTTGGCTAGCAGGCATACTGCTGTTGCTTGGAATCGTATGGTTTCTTGCTAGTATGCTGAGAATGCTACCTCGTGTACTCGATGAATTTGGTCGTATGATCGTATTCAGCATTACGGTGATGTTTTCTTTGCAAATGCTTTACTCGCTTGCGATGACTACGGGAAAGGTTCCGATTGTCAGCGTTACTTTCCCTTTTATTGGATTTGGTTCTCATGTGATCTTAGAATACGCCATGATGGGTTTACTGCTTGGAGTATATCGACGTAAAGATACTATTTCATTGAGAAGCAAACAGGGAGAGCCGATCACGACAATGTCAAAATAAAATTAAAAGACGCGCGATCGGATGGTACCAGTATATAAAGTTATATAATACGATGTCTAATCAAACTGATGTGCTCGCGTGTCAGAAGGAAACCAGATATGCCGCAGGTTCACCCAGCCCTGACTGTTAAAAGATAGCCCACGCACGGAAGGCAGATAAGCCGTCTCTACCGGTTTTTCAGATAAATGGAACAGTAGGTTCTGGTCAATCAAGAATCGCTCAATACGGTCTAATTCAGAAGTTCGATCTGCTGCGATTGGAGAGGCAACGATGGTTTGTAATATCTCATGAATCGTCATCCGAGCAGAATCTTCAAGGTGCTCAGACAACGTGGAGTAGAGATCATATCTGCGCAGTTCTTCATCCCTGTCCCGAATCAGCGAGAAGAGAATCAGATCAGACTCCAGTCGCAGATTTCCTTTGAACTGCTCCATCGTAGCGGTTCGGACGGTACAGGAGAAACCGCACTGCTCCAGTATGGACGCCAGATGTTGAGCATCCCTGCGATATTGTGGAATGGTTGCAATGTGCAGGGAGATGGGACTAGCTGAAGGGAATCGTTTAGTAATATCTTTAAATCCCTCCGGGTCAACCATCCGGGTATTCACCGCACTAAAATCAGGCACGACGACCTCAGAGTCATCGGCACGTCCGTCATCTCTATACATTCCAGCAAGACATGATTGAATATGTGCTCTTATTTCCGGATCGTTTAACGGTCCGGTTTTTTGTGTATTACACGTGAGCAATTTATGAACCATTACACCTGCACTAATCTGTGTCCAGTCTGCACCCGTAGACGAAGACGGATTATGAACAAGATGAAAGAACGGAGTTTCGATATCTTGGCTATCATCCATTTTTGCCGAGGCACTCCACGGAATTTGCAGGATATCTACCCGGTCCATATGTGCTCTACCTTGAAAATACGATGAAAAGGCTTCAAGTCTGCACAAGTGATCATCCCAGGCGGTGACCTTGAACGGTCCCGTCCCAACAGGTTTTTGCATCCCATGCACATCACTCGAATGCTTCATCTTATGTTCGTTTGTTCCTGGTGAGGGTACAATCGCCGCACGACTTGTTGTCAGGAAGGACAAAAACAATTCATGAGGATTTTTAAGCTGGAAACACACGGTTAAGGGATCGACCGCTTCAATAGAAAGGATCTGTTTACTTACATCACGGTACAGTGTCCGGCGATCTGTGGATTGTAGCCGTTCGAACGTATGCACAATATCATGAGCCGTCAGCGTCTGACCATTGTGAAAAGTAATACCTTTTCGTAAATAGAAGATCCAGGTCTGCCGATCTTCACTGACATCCCAGGTATGAGCCAGACAGGGGAGAATCTCACCCTGTTCCCCCCGTTGAACCAACCCGTCAAAGACATGACTGGTAACAAAGGACTCAGCGAGTAAATTGATATATAGCGGATCAAGCGCATGGAGCTGTTGGCGCAGGGGCAACCGAAGCGTATCAATCTGCTCATTATTGGTGCCAGCTTCCGTATGATGACCCGAATAACCAAGCAACCACTGATTGAGATGATCCTGCATGGTTGTTGAACTGGAGAATGCGCTCACCTGCTCGGCAGCTTCCAACAATTCCCGGCGATTCATGGCCTGCATCATGTATTCTGCGGCGATTTGGTCAGCCGGGACAAGCAAGGTCAGTGAAGAACGCCGACCACGGCCGCGCTGGGAAACCCAATGAATCCAATCGTGGGCTACCATCTTTTTGACAATCGTTAACGTATTGCGGTGTGTACAATCGAGCAATTCAGCGAGGTCGGCGAGCGTAAGTTCATGTTCTGTATGGTGACCGTAATGGCGATGCAGCAGCAGATATTGCTGATGTAATTTCAACGTGTGGATTCCCTCCTGGAGGTGATCTCTGGCGTAATTCTCTAAAATAAGAAGTTTTATTGATTTTAATTTCTATTTATATTCCTATTTTATCATCTAGAATAAAGCATAGAAAGGTTAATGGAGGTTTTTCCCATGATTGATAAAATAATGGCTTCACCACAGCGCGCACTCATCACGCTAGGATCTGCATGGATACTTGCTATCATTCACCAGTATTTGTTCTATGACAATGAGATTGGCGTATCGTATCCCATCTTTGTAATTCTCTTTTATAGCTTCATGTATCTGTTTGCTCGGGACAGCATGAGGTCTTTCCAGTGGATTGATGCATTTGTGGCGGGTGTTGTACTGTTGCTTTCCTTAACGTTCCTGTTATATGACAATGAACTATTGCGTGTTCTTAATTTTCTGTCTGTACCTGGTCTTATTATTTTACATATGACGTATCTGATGGGCAGGAAACAGAGGCAGTGGTGGGAGATCGGTTTAATTGGAACGGCTATTGACCATGTGCTGCCACAGACCATACGTCACTGGGGAACCGTTGCGGCCATTGCCGTGAAAGCAGGAGGACGTGGCATGGGCAAATCACAGAAAACGGTTGTTTTCAAAGTGCTTATTGGCCTTGTGGCATCTCTGCCCATCCTTATTGTAGTCATCGCGTTGTTGTCGTCAGCTGACGGGGTTTTCGATCAGTACTTATCCGGTTTTCCAGAGTGGTTGAATCAACTGGCTTTTACGCCTGGATTGCCTAGAATGATCTGGGTGTTCATCGCAGGTATACTGTTTTTCGGTTATGTATGGGGATTCGTGCAGCCGATGCAATATGAGGCAGACAAGAGAGCGAACGCACATTGGAAAAATGGAGCAGTACCCACGGTTGATAAGCGTGATCACACCTATATATTCTCTCCTGTGGACCCTGTCACTAAAGGTCAGGTTACGAATAAAAACACACCCGAGACGTTACACACTCCGACTCATCGGGAACCATTCAGATTAGACCCCATCATTGTGGGGACGATGCTGATTGTTATCAACTGCGTGTACGTTCTGTTTGTGCTCGTACAATTTTCGTACCTGTTTGGTGCGGGTGAGGGGCATCTCCCGGTGGATCTGTCCTACGCAGAGTATGCGAGAAGTGGATTCGCAGAATTGGTTCTTGTCACGGGGATTAACTTTTTTATCCTTATTATTGCTTTGCAGTATACCCGTCCGAGTGGCAAAGCGGGGTTAATCCTGCATCAAGTGCTCCTTCTGATTCTGGTCAGTTGTTCAGCAATCATGCTGTATTCCGCGTTCATGCGTCTTAATCTCTATGAGCAGGCGTATGGATATACGTATATCCGCTTCCTGGTACACGCATTCATGATCTTTCTGGTACTTTTGTTGCTGATCGCTGGTCTTCGTATACGCTACACGTCGATTCCGCTGATCCGCTGCTATATTGTACTGGCGCTCACTGCCTATGTTGCGGTCAATTATGTGGGCATGGATAACCGGATTGCCGAACTGAACATAGAACGTTATCATCAGACTGGCAATATTGATGCATCCTACCTGGCAAGTCTATCGACAGATGCAACTCCGCTACTTCGAGAGTTTGCTCTGAAGGAGTACCCGGATCTCAAGAGAGAAATGCTGGAACGTCAAGCCTACTTGGACATGTACTCATCAGAACGTTCCTGGCCTTCTTATAATGTAGCGAGACACAGAGCCGAGATAGAATTGTCCAAATTGAGAACAGAATAGATGAATAATCGCTGTTTTCAAGCACGGTTTTATGCAAAAACAATATGTAAGTGTTATAATATAAAAACTAACCTATAAAGGGGGTGAATCCCTTGTTTGAACTTCAGGAACTATTACCGTATTTATTCTCGATTGGACTCATCTTCACCGTCAGTTATGCCTATATCGCCCATCTTCACTGTGGCATGACAGAGTATTGGATGGAAGGTAGCGCCGGTGGTGGACTTGAACCAGTACTTCCCGCTTTGAGTTTGGACAGACAACACAGACAGGAAGTCTGGAGCCGCATGATCAGACGAAGAGAAGCGCCTGATGAAGATGATTCAGATTGTCATTCCTCGTTGAACGATTGGTCAACAAATCAACGAGGAGGATATATATGGAAAACAAGACCAACAAGGGATTCACTTTTAGATCGGGCAAGGGACGGTTCTATGGCCTGATTGCTATATTTTTTGCAGTCATGCTGCTTGCCGGATGCAGCAACAACGTGTCGGAGATTACTTCATCGACACCGGGATTTTTTAATCACTATATCGTATTTCCACTATCGTACCTGATTCAGCACATTGCCACCATATTTAGTGGAAGCTACGGGATCGCAATTATTGTAATTACGCTTGTCATTCGTCTAGCACTGTTGCCTTTGATGATGCGTCAAGCCAAGTCCCAGCAGGGGACCCGAGTCATCATGAACGCCATGAAACCCGAGATGGATGCGCTCAAGAAAAAATATGAAGGCAAAAATGACCCTGCGGATAAGCAAAAGCTGTCACAGGAAACGATGGAACTATACAAGAAACATAAGTTTAATCCGCTGAATATCGGTTGTTTGCCGATGCTCATTCAGTTGCCAATTCTGTCCGGGATTTACACAGCCATCCGACTTACACCGGAACTGTCCTCCCATTCGTTTCTATGGTTCAAACTGGGAGCGCCGGACTATGTACTCGCAGTGGTGGTCGCGGTCATATATCTGATTCAAGCCAAGGTATCACAAGCCAATATGGCGCCTGAGCAGCGAAAACAGTTTGCCATTATGGGTTATCTCTCCCCGTTGATGATGGCATTCTTTTCTCTTACAGCTCCGGCAGCGATGCCGCTCTACTGGACAGTTGGGGGTTCATTCCTGGTACTACAGACGTTATTGTTCCGCAAAATGTACCCGATAGAACACCCACAGGAGCCTGTGGTTGTGGAAGTGAGTAAGAAAAAGAATAAAAAAACGGGCTCGTCCAAATCTTCTCCGAAACCTGCAAAGTCGTAAGAAAATCGGTCGAATGTGACTAGGGAAACATGCGAATACGGAAACTTGTTGAACACGGAAAACATGATGAAGAAGCCTGATCCATATGGATCAGGCTTCTTTTTGTGTTGAGAGCAGACATTCCTGTGCCGAAAGAGGGCAGAAACATCTATGATAGCGAAGTCATGCATTTAAATAAGCATGCCAACTGGATGATTTGAAAGATATCTTAACAAGTTGAATGATTTTGCAATGGACGAAGCTTGTGAATTCCTGCAATGATATAGAAAATAACGATCCATCAATCAAACGAAGTGAATGCCACACAAGTCTACGACATGAAGGAGGAGTGTACATGGCATCTCGGCCAAAGCTCGGCTTGAAAAACCAGGCCAAGTGTATTGTAATGTTTATTCTAATCATTAGTTTGGTTGCAATGGCTTATCCTTATCCGGTATCAGGTGAGGCGTCTGTGAATGAGAATACGTCAGCAGAATATCTGCCAACGATTTATGAGGAAATTGATGCAAGCGGTTTCAAACATCCGGGAATTGGGCTCACCAAGGACATTCTTGAGAATATGCGCACACAGGTGCTGGCAAAGCAAGAGCCGTGGTACAGTTATTTCAATCGAATGTCAGATTCTCCAACTGCATCCAGGAACGTTATGTCCAGCAATCAGAGCAGTGCGGATCCGACAAAGCCTGGCAGCGTGGATTTTAACAGTCAATCCTTTAACTCCAAATTTATTGCGGACAGCTTAAAGGCCTACACGCAGGCCATCATGTATTATGTAACTGGGGAAGAGGTGTACAGGGCTAACGCGATGGCCATCATTCGAATCTGGTCTCAGATGGACCCCGCCAAATACACCTATTTCATTGATTCGCACATTCACACTGGAATTCCACTGAATCGCATGGTGACAGCAGCAGAGATTTTAAGATATACGAGCAGCACAACGCAAGACCTGGAGTGGACGGACCAGGACACAACCGATTTTAGCAAAAATCTCATCTATCCGGTCATTGATACATTCCAGCATCATAACGGGTATTTTATGAACCAGCATCTGTACCCGCTCCTTGGAGCGATGTCGGGGTATATATTTACAGGAAACCGTGATCGTTACAATGAGGGTGTGGAATGGTTTACCGTGAACGAGACCGCTGTGGATCAAGGGCAGAATGGCTCGATCAAGCAGTTGTTTCGATGGGTGGACACTAATATTGTGACAGGTGAAGCAGTGGTTCCACCGAGAGTGCAACATGTGGAGATGGGCAGGGATCAGGCCCATGGCGCTGGGGATCTCACCAATGTGGAGATCTTGGCCCGCCTGTTGGAAGCACAGGAAACCAAAGTCGATCCAGTCGCAGGAACGGTGTCCACTGCGGAGAATGCGGTTAATGCCTACGAATATCTGGATCATAGGATATTGAAAGCGGCCGATTATTTTGCACAGTTCATGCTGGGCCATGATACGCCATGGACACCGGTGGCGGCTCATACGGATGCCGATGGCAATCCGACCATTATCTATAAAGAGCTGGCTGAAGGGTACAGAGGACGTATTGGCGGCAACGTATATGGTCTCTACTATTATTACAAATATGCGGGAGGCCTAGATATGGAAGAGGAAGCCCCATACTATGCCGATATGTTTAAGAAGCGACTGCCTTTCTATTGGGAATCTCCGGATGGAGGCGCCGATTATTGGATGTTTATCCCCGAAGAAGCAGCAACTGAGGGAGCAACAACACTTCCAAAAGTATCGACGAATGCGGATTGGAATGAAATTGAACACCGGGCTACAAGCCTGGATTCACATTCCGAGATAAAACAAGAGGGTGAAACATCCTTTGTAGAGATTACAGCCACGGAAGAGGGGAGTCGATTCTCCGTCGTCAGCACCAGCACTCCCGTCAAAACCATAGGTCTGCGGATTCGGACGAATGGTACAGCTAAACTCGTGATCAATGGGTGGCATGATGCTCCTTTGATTTTGCCGGATACCAAGGGGCAGTGGAAATATGTATCCTATACCATGCACAACCTGCGAGGTCTAAGTGATTTGACGTATTTCAAAATTCAGGGAGCGGGCACTGTAGTGGATATGGATCACATACATCTAAAAGCGGGTGAACAGCTGACGCCACCTGTCTTTAACGATAGCGAAACCTCTCTTGATTTGTATACGTATGTCGGGTCAAATGCAGCATTGCAGTACGATTTTACTGCCACGGATGCAGGTGCAGGTGACAGCGTCACCTACCAGTTTAATCATAAGCCTGAGGGCGCTGCGTTTGACGAAAGTACAGGTGCTTTTTCGTGGAAGCCGGAGCAGGTCGGCACCTATTCCATAGTGGTAGAAGCGACGGATGGGACCACCATCACTGCGAAAGAAGTCAGGGTCATCGTGAGTGCTGACCGTTCGTCTGCCGTTGCCGCAGTGATTGCTGCCTATAACCCGGAAACCAGCTATGTATCGGCGAGTTTAACACACTACAATAGCATATATGCTGATGTCATGGACGTAATAGCAACGGCTTCAGATGATGGGTTTTTGCAAAAGCTGGTGGAGTTGAGAGCTGCGGTAGTTGGTCTTCAAGAATTAACACCACAGCTTCAGGATGGAAGTATGGACTATTCCCATATGCTGGCTGCCGCAACCTTCTACAACGAAACGCTGAATTTATTGGATAATTACGCGGGGAGCTTTGCATTTTACGGTAACGCCGTCAATTTGACACACACCATGGATTTTGGACCGGATTATAAAGTGACTGCGGATGCTTTCTCCCTTCAGGTAAGGGCAAGCTTCCCCGAGCGGATCGGCGGTACTGCGATTTTTGGCTCTAATGATAATGAAACATGGACACGGCTAACGCCAGGGTTGACCGTCGTATCTGAAGATATGCAGACACTTGAAGTTAGCGAAGATCACAGAAATACGCCTTTCCGTTTCTTCAAGATTCAGATGATTGAGCCATCCAGTACGATGCTGGAGTTGTCCGAATTCAGAATATTTGGAGAACGCCATGAAACGAATAATAAACTTCAATCACTCTCAATAAGCTCTCCCCAGAGCGTACAGAATCGCGTTGATGCAGGCAATACGGTAATTCTGACCTTTGAATCCAGTGAGCCGATTCATGATGTGCAGGCAGTGATTCAAGGTCATGAGGCAATCGTGCATTCGATGGATCAACTGAACTGGACGGCATCTGCGGTCATGGATAATCTTGCGCCTACAGGTCCTATTCGGTTTGCCATCGATTATAAGACAGCTAATGGACTGTCCGCAGGTCCTGCTATCTTCACGACGGATCAATCTTCGCTGTACTTGGTGAACCAATCCAAGCTCCTCGATGTAACCAGGCTGGCCACCGTAACAGCTTCAGATAAACAGTATGGTACAGGCGGACTGAGCAAGGAACAGGTAGGGTATCTATTGTTCGATGGCAATACGGGGACTTTCGGCGACTTGGCAACTGGTGCCGGAGCCTACTATACGTTGGACTTTGGACCAGATGTATCTGTAACGCTGAACGATATAATGCTAATGCCCAGAGCCTCCTATCCCGCAAGAATGAACGGAGTGGTCCTGCAAGGTTCGAACGACAATAACAGCTGGACGAACTTGATTGCAGCCGTCACAGGAACAGCAGAAGGCAAGTGGACTTACATTGGCGGGGACAAAATAATCGATCATGATGCTTACCGATACCTGAGAATTTACAACAACGCTGCATGGAACGGCAATTTGGCAGAAGTGGAATTGTACGGAAAATATGATATTCGCAGCATCGATTCCAAGGTAGTTAGCCCCGATGGATATACGAAGGGAAGCTATTACCAATACATGCAAGAGGTTGAGCGCATTCGAGAACTCTTCAACAATCCTGCA
Source organism: Paenibacillus sp. USHLN196 (assembly GCF_037144955.1). Taxonomy (NCBI): domain Bacteria; kingdom Bacillati; phylum Bacillota; class Bacilli; order Caryophanales; family Paenibacillaceae; genus Paenibacillus; species Paenibacillus sp. USHLN196. Next base: position 217,756 of record NZ_JBBCYH010000003.1, read on the forward strand.
TCTGATCGGCCCGCTTTGCTGGAGGAGTTGTACCAGGCTCAAGAGCAGCTTGTCTCTCTATCTACCCTGCCTGCACAGAAGATTACCGTAACGCCTTCCATGGTGACGGCCTCCACGCCAGTCTATCAGAACAAGGGGACCAAAGAGCAGAATGGTTGGCGTGCCGTGGACAGTAATGTGGATACGTTTACCGATACGATGGATGCTGTAGCCTGGATTGATATTGATTTGGGAGAAAATCAGACCGAGTCATTGTCGAGCTTCAAGTTTTATCCGAGAAATGGTAAGGCTTCAGAAATTACGCGTGTTAACGGAGCTATTCTGCAGGGTTCTAACGATGGCACGCATTACACCGATTTGTATACCATCAGTGGGATCAGTAGCGTCCAATGGCATACGGCTTCGATTACCAACGATACAGCGTTCCGTTATCTGAGGTATTATTCACCGGGCGGTTATGCCAACGTGGCGGAACTGGAATTGTACAGCAAGCCCACAGACCCGACACTGCTAGTCATGCTACTGGAACAAGCGGACACCTTACAGGAAGAAATCTATGATGATGCTGGGGTTACCGCCATGTTGGCGGCCAAATCACTGGCCACGGAAATAGCGGAAGATGCTGATAGCACCCAAACACAGATTGATTCCGCAGCTAATGAGTTGCTTCAGGCAATACAGGCATTGGTTATCACGACGGAAACGAACGAAGAAGGATGAAAGGAGTTGCTGGTGCGGGATGAATAAAACGTTGATTGTTACCATGGTGTTCAGTCTTTGTATGGGGATGCTCGGATTTGGTTTTGCGGCAAAGGCAGAAGCAGCAGCTGAATTCACGCACCCTGGTCTTCTGCATACACAGGCAGATTTCAACCGCATGCAGCAGATGGTAGGTACAGGTGCGCAGCCTTATCTGGATGGATGGAATCAGCTGCTGAACAGCCCGCTTTCACAGTCTGGTTGGACTCCGGGTGCGACAGCTACAATTGTTCGAGGGGGGACAGGCGACAATGTAGCCTTGTTGTATAACGATATTGCGCGTGCATATCAGAATGCTTTACGATGGAAAATCAGTGGTAGTACGGCTAACGGCGATACCGCACGTGACATTCTGAATGCATGGTCAGGGACGCTAACGACACTCACCGGTAATGCTGACCGTTATTTGGCTTCCGGGTTGTACGGATATCAGATGGCTAACGCAGCAGAGATCATGCGGGATTATCCCGGATTCAATGTGACACAGATGCAAAATATGCTGTTGAATGTATTTTACAAGCCTCTTAATGAACGCTTTCTTATTGGCAATGAATTCGGCGGAGATCACAACGACGCCTATATCCAGAATTACTGGGCGAATTGGGATCTGAGTAACATGGCGGCTACGGTTGCGATTGGTATTTTCTGTGACCGCCGTGACATCTATGAAGTGGGAATTGAATATTTGAAGCACGGTAGCGGAAACGGCTCCATCTATAACGCAATTCCTTTCCTGCATCCGAACGGGCTTGCACAATGGCAGGAATCCGGACGTGATCAGGCACACACGATATTAGGGATTGGATTGATGGGTGCAATCAATGAAATGGCATGGAATCAAGGGGAAGATCTGTATGGATGAGCGAACAATCGTTTCCTGCGCGCTGCCGAATACGTTGCCAAGTATAACAATGGAGAGGATAATGTCCCTTTTGCGACCTATGAATGGGGCTCTGGAACGAACGGCGCTGTTCAGACCCAGACTGTGATTTCGAGTGCGAGCCGTAATGAGTACCGTCCGGTTTGGGAGATGATCTATAACCACTATGCACAACGCAAGGGGCTATCTGTACCTAACATTGCTGCTCGTGCCAATCTGATGAGACCTGAGGCAGGCCCGAACACTGCCTATCCTTCAACGTTTGATCAACTTGGATTTGGAACACTTCTTTATACCAGGCCAGCGGGGAGTGGTGGTTCAGCCACACTTCCCAATGGGAATATAGCTAATGGCACGTACCGATTTACTGTGCGTCTTGATGGCAAAGTGATGGAAGCAGCCGGTACTTCAAGCGGTGCACAAGTTCGAAAATCGACTTATACCGGGGGAACCCATCAAAAGTGGAACATGACTCATCTTGGCGGTGGACAATACAGTATCAAAAATGTACAGAGCGGGCTTTCGCTGGATGTAGCAAGCGGTGTTTTGAGTCATGGGGCCAACTTTCAATTGTGGAGCAATAATGGCGGTGATAATCAGAGGTTTGCCTTCATTCCTACAGGGCAGGGTTATTATCGAATCACTCCTGTGCATTCGAACAAACCCGCTGACGTGGCGAATGCATCTTCGGCAGAAGGAGCTCTGATTCAGCAATGGAGATATTTGTTAAGTAGTAACCAGCAGTGGAAGCTCGAACCATCCTAATAATACATTTTGACGAATCTGCTTGTCTGCAAGAAATCACGTGTTCAATGTTTATGTCCCGAAGTTCCTATACACGGAGGCTTTGGGGCATTTTTTTGCTTTGTTTTGTACCAGATAAGTGCAGGTCCGGGACAGGGTTGAAAGAAATTAGAATAAAGTTAAAGATTTTATACTGGATTTTGGAGAATGATTTTGATAGCTTAAGCAATATGAATAACTATTGTTGATCTCATTTATGATAGCGCATACATTATTATGGGGACGGGATAGTGCACGATGAGCGAAGCTAAAGGGGATGGATGAAAATGCCTGAATACAGAAAAACCATCTTTATCAAATTTATTTTGTCATATACCGTTCTGTCCGTAGTTCTGATCGGCATTATGGGTGGGTATTGGTATACTCAGGCCAATGAAATGATGGAGGATGAGATTGCCAAAGACAATAAAAACCGCCTGGTTTCCGCCAAGGATTATATCGAGCAGACGATATTAAAGAAATATGAAGACAACCTGCAGAACAAAGCACTATCCATTCGGTTTATTCAGAATAACTTCAACTTGAATCTATTGTTAACGAAGAGTTGGGAGGGGAATTTGAGTCGAATTGCATCCTTTCGGCAGGAACTGGAATTCTACAGGATTGGAAATGAAGGGCTAACCAATGTTACCGTTTATTTTCCGGCCAATCATTATGTCGTGGATGCCAGCAACTTTCATATGAAGAGTGATACATCCGAAGATGCAGCTTTCATTATGAAGCTGAACGAAGTAAAACCTAAAGAATGGCTGTTTCGGACCTTGGCGGATGGAAGCAAGGTGATGACCTATGTGATTAAACTGCCATACGAGACACCTGGCGTGCCAACCATGGGTTATTTCTTTATGGATGTAGGGGTGGAATATCTGCAGACGGCGGCTTCCCGAATTTTGAGTTCTCCGGCAGATCAGTTGTATATTTTCGACTCTTCCGGTAAAGAGCTTCTTCACACGGGGGATTATAATGAGGCTCTCGGTGGTCTATTGCAGAATACCATTCACAACCGCCAAAGCGGAGAACAGATTATAGAAGGAGCAGAAGGTAAAGCCGTTCTGTCTTATCTGGAATCAGCGAACTCCCAGCAGGATTGGACTTATGCCATGTATCGTCCGATGAACTCGTTTGTCCTGTCCTCTGAACAGTTGAAAAACAGTCTCGTAATTAGTTGCGGCGTAGTTGTTCTATTTGGTTTGCTACTATCGTTCTTTTTCTCCAAACAACTCTACATTCCGGTAAAGAGACTGATGATGCAGATCAAAGGTTTACATACATCAAGTGCTGTCACGTCCTTAGGTAATGAGTACGCTTTTATCGGTAGCACCTTTCATCTGATGGAGGAAAAGATCGTAAACCTCGAAACCCAAGCCAGAAAAAATGATTTGAAAAACCTTTTGCTTGGCGTGAGCCTGGAGATCGAAGCGGAACAGTTCATTCAACCGGGATATCACTATTGCACCGTCTATCTCCGGATTCCGAAGGAAGGCAGTGCAGGTCTGAAGATGCGTTATGAAAAGATGAATCGGTCTTTACACAGCATCTTCGTTCCATTGAATGAGAATGAGGCAGCTATCATTTATTTTATTTCTCCTGATGAGCAGGACGCAGAAGACCGTATTATGGCCGATTTGCTGGAAGCTCAGCATTCTGCTGAGCAGGATTCCCGGTTTGGCGCGGCTATTGGGAGTAGGGTAGACCATCCAGAAGCGCTCGCCGATTCTTATCAGATGGCCAAGCAGGCAAGCAGATATCATTTTTTATATGGAAAAGATTCTATCGTTACGTATTCCAGAGTTCTGGAAATGAGTACAGCGCCTTATCTGTTTCAATACGATCATTTCAAAAATGCATTACAGGCAGGAGATCAGGAGGCGGTTGCTGATTTCATTAATCATTTTCTGGAGGTTCTTCAGGATGGTCATATGCAGATCGAGACTGCGGAGCTCGCTGTGCTGCAATTAATGATGCAATTGTATCAATCGGTGCTTGAGTTGAAGTTACAGCACTTTCTGCCGCATTCCAATATCTTTGATGAATTGAAAAAGGATACGCTGATCGATACTGTTGAAGGGGTACGTAGACTCTGCATACAGATTACGGAACATTTAAAGTATGCCGGTAACCATGCACATATGGATGTGATTCGTACGTTGAAGGTGTATATTGCAGATCATCTGCATGAAGAGTTATCCCTGCAGATCCTCTCGGAGGAGGTTTCACTCGCCCCTGCTTATATTTCTACACTTTTCAGTGAAGGAACCAAAGAATCTTTTACGGAATATGTAACTCGGTTGCGGTTGGAAAAAGCTGCGGATCTGCTGCGTTATCAGCCACGTCTCTCGGTGTCGGTTATTGCAACGCAAGTCGGATACCGGAATCCTCAGTATTTTCACAGCAAATTCAAATCACGGTACGGCGTAACGCCTGTACAGTATCGGAATTCACAGCTGGCAGCGCTGGATTCAATCACTCTGGATAAGGAATAGCACGAGCAAGTATGGAGGTAGAAGGTAAGGTGAATATGACTGTTGTTTGGAGCATCTAACGAATGTTACCCAAGCAGCGGTCATTTTTTATGAATTCTATAGATTTTATAAGAAACCGTGAAAGAATTTATAAGGAATCGAATGAACTTGCAATAGAAAAAGCGCTTACATAATTCTAAGATTGAAGTGTGACTTGAGGAATTTTGGATGGTTGGAAAGGAGCAGTTATGATGAACCCGGTGCACAATCCGGAAGTGGACGGCAAAAAGAATATATTTAATGGACAGCCGTCAAAATGGGCAGCAACTTGGAGGGAATACAAGAAGTGCAGATATCTGTTTCTGCTGCTTGCTCCGGTGATGATTTGGTACGCGGTCTTTGCATACGGCCCAATGTACGGTATTCAACTGGCCTTCAAAGATTTCAGGATTATGGATGGAATCTGGGGCAGCCCGTGGGTGGGCTTCAAGCATTTCGAGTTTTTGTTCTTTCAATCTCCTGACTTCTTGAGGATTCTGAAGAATACGATCGTCATCAGTTTTTTGCATATTTTGTTTGGATTCCCGGCGCCGATTATACTCGCGCTGCTGATTAATGAGATCCGGTCAGGTGCCTTCAAAAGGGTAGCACAGTCGTTGACCTATCTGCCGCATTTTTTCTCCTGGGTTATTCTCTCTGGGATATTAATTACACTGTTATCTCCATCGTCTGGTGTAGTCAATTACCTGCTCCAGCTTGTGGGATTGGAGTCGGTCTATTTTCTGGGAGATCCGAATCATTTCCGGTCAACACTGGTCATTTCGGCGATCTGGAAAGAAGTCGGCTGGGGCACGATTATATATTTGGCTGCGCTTGCAGGTGTACAACCCGAAATGTATGAGGCTGCTGTGATGGACGGAGCGAGTCGCTGGAGGCAGACCCTCAGTATTACGCTTCCGACAATTATGCCGGTCATTGTACTGATGTTTATTCTGCGCATTGGCAATGTACTCGATGCTGGCTTTGACCAGATTTTGAACCTTTACTCACCTGCGACTTATAGTGTGGCGGATATTCTGGACACCTATGTCTACAGGGTAGGCTTGCAGAATTTCCAGTTCAGCTTGACGACAGCCGTCGGTTTGTTCAAGAATGTGATTGCTTTTGCGCTGGTACTGGCAACGAACTATATGGCTAAAAGGTTTGGACAGCAGGGGCTCTTCTAAACAGAATAACCAGATTGGAGGACAAGGCAGTGAAGCATAGCAGGGGCAGTAACCTTTTTCAGGCTTCTTTGATTACGTTCATGATTATCTTGTGTATTGTCATGCTGTATCCGTTTGTCCATATGCTTTCGATTTCGTTCAGTACGCCGGCAGAAGCATTGAGGTTGGGTATCCATCTGTATCCACAGCAGGTATCATTTTTTGCCTGGGAGAAGGTACTGGGCAACCAGGATATCTGGATGGGGTTTGGAAACACGGTTTTTCGTACCGTGGTGGGGACCGTTTGCTCGATCCTGTTCATGTCGTTTGGGGCCTATCCGCTATCCCGCAAATACTTGCCGCATCGCAATGTGTATACAATGTTAATTGTGTTCACGATGTTCTTTAGCGGGGGGATGATCCCTTCCTATTTCCTGATCAAATCGCTTGGGCTGCTGGATTCGCGGCTGGTGTACATTATCCCGGGACTTATCAGTACGTTCTCCATGCTGATTCTGCGAAATTTCTTTCAGAACATACCTGATGAGCTGGAGGATTCAGCCAAAATCGACGGGGCGAACGATCTGCGTATTCTGTTTCAGCTGGTTCTCCCGTTATCAATGCCTGTTATCGCCACGTTATCGCTATGGTCTGCGGTAGGGCATTGGAATGCATGGTTTGACGCTGTGTTATATATTCAGGACCCTTCCAAGCAAGTGCTTCAGACGTTCTTGAGACGAGTGGTAATCACAGGAGAGAATCTATCCATGTTCGCGGCAGATGTTAAGGGTTCGGAATTGGGTTATCAGGAACCGATTAAAGCCGCTACACTGATGTTTACGGCGCTGCCCATTATTATTGTGTATCCATTTCTGCAAAAGTATTTCGTAAAAGGAACGATGGTTGGTTCGCTCAAAGGATAACACGGATTCATTCAAGCTGCCTCAGGGCGTCTTGATTCAAATATGCGAATAGTTAGATCAAAAGGGAGGAATTCAGAGATGAAACAAAAGAGATTCATTACCGGTATGTTGGGCCTAGTGATGTCGGCTTCATTACTTATAAGCGGTTGCAGTGGTGGTGCGACTACTGATAACAGTACAGGGGAAACTTCAGATGGAGCTAATGAAAAGCCAATTGAAATTTCAATCGCAAACAACTGGAATATCCCTAAAGCTGATAACAATTACGTCCAGAAGTTTCTGGAAGAGAAATTTAATGTGAAGTTCAAGAATATCTCCTTCGAAACAGCAACCTGGAAAGAACAATTCAACGTCATGCTGGCTTCCGGCCAGATCCCGGACATTATTTCCGTAGACGGCACCGTAGGCGATGTGGTGCAATGGGCGGATCAAGGTATCCTTGCGAGTGTATCCCAAGAGGAGATTAAGCAATATATGCCTAAATACACGGCGGACGTGGAGAGCGTTGATCCAAATGCATGGGACCCAGGTACATACAACGGCAAGAACTGGGGTGTTCCCAAGGCATGGGGGGAAGGTGCAACTGGTTTTATTCCCGCATACAACGGACAATGGCTAAAAGTTATTGGCTACAATGAACCGCCAAAGGATCTTGCGGAGCTTGAGGATGTACTGACCAAATTCATGAATAATGACCCGGACGGCAACGGTAAAAAGGATACGTACGGTTTGACCGGACGAGGCAAGGATGCCCAGGCACAACTGTTCAATACGGTGTTCGCAGCTTACGGAGTAGCACCATACCAGTTCAAACTGGACGCGAATGGCAAAGTAACTTATGGCGCAATTACAGAGGAAGCTCGCAATGCGCTGAAACTGTTAAATGAATGGTATAAGGCGGGCATTATTGATCCCGAATTCATCACTGATGGCAATAGCGAGATTCAAACCAAATTTGTCAGTCTGCGTACCGGAATCATTGAAACCGGAATGTGGCACCATCTGTATGATGATGGATACTTTGGCCTGATCTCCAAGGATAAAGGCATTGAACTTGTTCCTGGAGTTCCATTCTCTGGGCCGGACGGCAAGAAGTATGCGATGGCGAACGGAGCCTTGCAGCCACCTTTGTTGTTTGGAGCACAGCTTGAGAAGGATGAAGCCAAACGAATTAAAATTTTGCAGATTCTGGAGTATGTCACGACCGATACGGAAGGCTACTTGACAACAGTGTTTGGCGAAAAAGGAAACTCCTATAACCTGGAAGGTGAGTTGGCAGTCGTTACGGAAGCAGCAGCAGGTACGGAATTAATGAGTGAACTGGGTGCAGGTTTCTATAATCCATTCGGTGCCAAAGTGAGCTCCATGATGAAGCATCACTATTCTCCTGAAAAGCTGGCTTTCAAAGAAAAGTTGACGAATGTGGAAGGTGTAACCGTACTGAGTGATCTGATGCAGTCGACGGTGATGAAGACCAAAGCTCAATATGAGGCCATTTTGAACACACTACAGGCTCAATATTATATTAAAGCGATCTCTGGAGAAGCGAATACAGATAAAGATTTTGATGATTTCCGATCACAGTGGCTGAACTCGGGAGGACAGGCGGAACTGGATGAGGCCCAACAGATTTATGAGGAACGCAGTAAATAAAAATGACTTTCAGGGATGAAGGCAAGATCGTTAGCAGATGAACCTGGGAACGGTGCTCATCTGCTAACCGGTTCATCTCTAGGGATGGAGGAGAACGGATATGCAAACTGTAAATACCGGTTTAGTGGTTTATCCAGCCCCGACGGGTGCCGTAGTCAACCCGGACTTCACCGTGAGTGTCCGCAAGCCGCATGGGGAGTGGCAGCCCTTGTTCAGCTACAATGTGAAGGTCGATATGCATGACGTCCGCAATGCATCGATGGTGACGTTTGATTGTTCTGGACCGGTGGAACTGGAGATTGTAAAGAATGAAGGGAGTGTTCAGGTGGCGATCATCCGCCCAATCTCAACAGGATTAAGCTGTGAGTGGAAAGCAAACCGTATGTTGCTTCATCTGGAGGGTCCGCAGCAGCTATCCTTGGAAGTGAACGGAGATCGATTCCACAATCTGCACATTTTTGCTAATGCTCTGGAGCAGGATGTCCCGCAAGTTTCGGATGATGGTGTCCTGCCGCTTGAACCAGGGTTGCATAACACGGCAGATATTCTGGGGAAAGATGTGAGTTCAGCAGTAAGATCCAAAGTGATATATTTTCAACCCGGTATCCATCATTTCGATACGTCCCGTTTAGAGGTACCTTCGAATACTATGATCTATATCGCCGGAGGCGCAGTAATCTATGGAGGATTTATTTGTAGCCGCGTGGAGGACGTGGTCATTCGTGGCAGAGGAATTCTGTACCTTTCTGATTTTGAGAAAACGACCTTTTATCGTGGGGTGGAGATCAGTTATGCCCGAAATGTATCCATTGAAGGTATCACGGTCATCGATCCGCCCCATTATACGGTCCTGATTGGTCAATCGGAGTCTATAGATATTTGTAACATCAAAACCTTTAGCACCCGGGGCTGGTCAGATGGCATTGACATGATGGCCTGTTCAGATGTGAACATCGACCGTGTATTTCTGCGTACTTCTGATGACTGTATTGCGATCTATGCTTCAAGGGATGAATATCGAGGCGATATCCGAAGGGTTCGTGTTACTCGTTCGATCTTGTGGGCAGATGTAGCGCACCCAGCCAATATAGGCACACATGGCAACTATGAAGGAGATGGAGATGTGATTGAGGATATTATATTCAGCGATATTGATATCCTAGAGCATCACGAACCACAGCCGGATTACTGGGGATGTCTTGCGATCAATGCCGGAGACAACAACACGGTACAGAACGTAGTGTATGAGAATATCCGCATTGAACCTTTCGAATTGGGTGAACTGTTCAATGTGAGAGTACTGCAAAACCCAAAATACAATCCTGCTCCGGGGAAACAGATCCGGGATATTCTTTTCAAAAATATTACGTATAACGGAAGTTGTCTGAATCCATCCCATATCGAAGGCTACGATGAAGCGCGGAAGGTAGAGAACGTGAGATTTGAGAATGTAACTGTTAATGGGGAACATTTCTCAATGGAGAGAGATGTTATTCTCGGACCTCATACTGATGAAGTGGAAGTGAAGCCAACATAAGTGTGATTTTGATCTGTCCAATGGAGCATTCGTACGCTTATCCGCTCACGGGGGAAATAAGCAAGCGACCCCAAAGCACAAGAATATCGTCGCTTAAGAAGTCGCCTGAATGGTGGCTTTTTTTGCTTTGGTAACCCAAGTGAGTTGGAACTGTAGAGTGAATTACTTACCTGTCAGGCTTTATATAGCAGGCTCATCCGACAGCTGGAAGCGAGATACGAAATACCAGATGAGCTCGCGACGTGAGGATACTTTGGTTTTGGCGAAAATGGATTTCAAATGATCCTGAACCGTGTACACAGATATATGCATCGCGGCAGAAATCTCTTTGGAAGAATAGCTGCGCAGTACATAACCGAGCAGTTCCCGTTCTCGACTGGATAATCCATGGCTTTCAGCGAGCAAGGGCAGCAAATCCTGCGGCATTGCCTGCTCCAGGCGGATGGCTATCTGGTCCGGTCCCGCGAGCTGTTGCATGAGACTGGCATGAAGTATGAGGTAACGCCCATCCGGAAGTTGGATGCAAACTTTGGAGGGTGAGTCGGGTGCACTCTGAGTACCCAAGACCTGTTCTGCCTGATTCTTGCGCTGCAAGTGGGAACTCACTGCACGTACCGGACGGGGCAGGACGTCTGGCCCTACATGTTCCAGCATACGTAACTGGGACAGCCAATAGTCAGCCGGGGCGTTCAAGGATGTGAATTGGAACGTATCCGTGGTGATCAGAAGGCCTGGTTCCTCGGGACTGCTGCTCGTGATCTCATCCATCAGTGTCAGACTGGTGGACCGCAGCATGGATGCAATAGAAGCGGTCCAGGTCTGAATCATCAGCCGTTCCTCCTCTGTAAAGACAGAGTTTTCTGCCTTTCGATACAGGGTCAGGTATCCCCAACAAGCGTCTCCATTAATCAATACAGCGCGCAGTTCATCACCGAACCCCGCTGGCTGAAGAATGTTGATATAACGTGGGCTTTGTTCAGGCTGTGCGTTCACGGATGTGTGGAGTGTAGCTGTATGTTCACCGCTGCGAATTAATTCAGCGTATTTATGTATATCTTCTTCCATGTATTCATTGATGAATAACCGATCATGAATGGCTTCAATGCCATCTTCTGTCACAGCTCCTGTGGAAAGCAGAGTCAGCGGATCAACGGTAGTGAAACAGTACGCATCGTAAGGTACAACCGTATGGATCTGCTTGAGAACTGCTTCCCGGTAGGTACGCGAGGTCCAAGTTCCTTTTTCAAGAGAAGTGATAAGTCTGTGGTTCCGATCAATACGTGACGTCAACAAGATATCTCCTCTCTCTATGCGTATATCCCATGGATCTGGGATTGTAGGCTCGGCTTATCCTTCTATAATGAAATTAGACGAACAACGAGTCAAGTCTAACTTCAATTCAAGAGGGGTGCAGTATCCATGAATCACAATCCATCACCGATGAGCTGGGAAACGGCAGATGTTCATCGCTACGAACAATCGATAGCCCTGAAAATTCCGGGTTATTCTCATATGCATGATCTAATGGAACGGCTGCTTGCAGCATCATTTGCGGATAACAACGATATCCATATACTTGTTGCCGGAGCGGGAGGGGGGAAAGAGATTGCTCTACTTGGAGCACGCCATGCTGAGTGGACATTGACTGGAGTAGATCCGTCACAACCTATGCTTCAACTTGCCGAGAGTCGAGTCGCAGAAGCGGGCATTGGCTCCAGAGTGAAGCTGCAACCTGTCACGGTTGAAGAATTGGCGGAGGATATTGTATATGATGGGGCGACAAGCATGCTCATGTTGCATTTCCTTCAGGGGATGGAGGCCAAGAGAACGTTTCTTACCAGTCTTGCAGCAAGACTCAAACCGGGTGCCCCACTGATCATTGCGGCTGTTAATGCCGATCTTCGTTCAACTGCGCATCCAATCATGATGCAAGCTTGGAAGGATCACATGTTGAGTGTGGGCGTCCTTCCTGAAGAGTGGGAGCGCTTTGCTGCTTCCCTCGGCCATGAATCCGATCCCATATGCTCTGAAGAGATGACTCAGCTACTGACCGAATGCGGTTTCTCACATATTACACGTTACTTCGGGGCGTTCTGGGTGGAGGGGTATTATGCAATTCGAAACTAATGTGAAGCCTATGAAAGATCAGATCTGGGTGGTTGGCGGTTATGGTCAAGTGGGGCAGATGATATGTACGCAACTGGGGAAATTGTTCCCGGGTAAAGTATGGGCTGCGGGTACACGCATGAATCGTGCGGAAGAATTCAGCAGGTCTACTGGTGGTGCTGTGCTACCACTTCAACTGGATGTAACACGACCAGTAGAGCCATCCATGTTAAGGCATGTGAAGCTGGTCATTATGTGCGTGGATCAGAGCGATACACGGTTTGTTGAAGCCTGCGCACAAGCCGGAGTCGATTATATTGATATTTCTGCAAAATATGATTTTCTCGCCCAGGTTGAACAACTGCACACCAAAATGCAACGTTCCCAATCGACCGCGATCCTCAGCGTTGGATTATCACCCGGAGTGACTAATCTGCTTGTACGTGAAGCGACGTTGCATATAGATCAGGTGGAGGAAGCAGATATTACCGTAATGCTGGGACTTGGAGAGAAACACGGGAAAGCTGCCGTGGAGTGGACCGTTGATCAGATGAATGCCACCTACAAAGTGATGCAAAAGGGCAAACCTGCTGAGGTACAAAGTTTTGGAGATGGCAAAAGGATTGATTTTGGAGCAGAACTGGGGAACCGGAAGGCATACCGATTTAACTTTTCGGATCAGCATGTGGTTGCTCGGACGTTACGTATTCCAACCGTATCTACCAGACTCTGTCTGGACTCCCGCTGGATTACAGGTTCCATGGCGCTTTCCAAAAGTATAGGATTGTTTTCCTTGCTCCGTATCTCGTCTATTCGGAATGGAACAGTCAAGGCATTTGGCCTTATTCCCGGAGGAGAGCCATTGTATGCGGTCAAGGTCGATGCCGTAGGATGGGAAAATGGTGAGCAAATCTGCGTCGAACAACTACTGGTTGGCGCAAAGGAAGCAGATGCAACAGCGGCCGTGGCAGTAGCCGTGGCGGAACGCGTATATAGAACAGAGTCAGAGTTACCTCATGGTGTATTTCATATTGAACAGTGTCTCTCTTTGCAGGACATTCAGGATGCACTTCCTACGCCGCTAAGCGTGACGACCACGATTACCTGAGTTCATATTCTTTTGTTAGGACCCTCCGATCTGCTATGATGGAACAATAATCATGGCATGAATGGAGGGAGATCATGAACTGCGTTGCTGTATTACCTTATTACAAAGTACAGAGAAAAGTGACGGGTCTCACCCAAGAGATTGAGATGAATGCCCGCTCCATGATTCTGTATTCCGATAAAATCGTGACCAAATACCGCGAGTTCAACATCACTGAAGTGTTTGATATGTCATTTCGCCGTATGGGTGATGAAGGTGGATTTTTCTATCTGCACACAAGCACAGGAGTATATCCCTATATGGTCGAAATCGATCCTAAACCCTTTATACAAAGTTTCAGAAAGATGACGATCCAAAAATTAAAATGACTTGACCTTGCCGTTACGTAAAGGCTTACCCTCGGATAGGGAATGAACGACAACCAATCCAGAGGAGCCGTGAACGTCATGAGTATATTGATTCAGAAAGCTACGATTCTAACGATGAAAGATGCCGATGCCCCCTTTATGGGGGATATTCGTGTTGAAGGAGATCGCATTGTACAGATTGCGAACCACATCCCTCCTCAGCCTGAAGATGAGATTATCGATGGCCGCAATAAGGTTGCTATGCCGGGCCTCATCAATGCACACCAACATACACCAATGAGCCTGCTCCGGGGATTCTCGGATGATCTGAAGCTGATGGACTGGCTCGAACGCAAAATGCTGCCTGCCGAAGCACGGATGAACCCGGAAGACATCTATTGGGGTGCCAAGTTATCCATCGCCGAGATGATCCGTTCGGGTACCACTGCTTTTGCGGATATGTATATCCATATGAATGAGATTGCAGAAGTGGTTAAGCAAACAGGTATGCGGGCATCGCTTACACGTGGGATGGTATTCATGGAGGATGATGGAGGACGCAGGTTGCAGGAAGCGATTGATCTTGTGCAACGCTGGTCTGGAGCGGCCGATGGGCGGATTACAACCATGTATGGACCCCACTCACCCTATACATGTCCTGTAGAGCCGCTACGTGAAGTCATTGCTCTGGCTGTCACTGAGGATATTCCTCTCCATATTCATCTGGCTGAGACAAAGGAAGAAGTTGTGAAGATTCGTGAGCGCTATGGCATGACACCGACGGAGTATTTGGAAGAGGCGGGGATGTTCGAACAGACACATGTGTTGCTTGCACATGGTGTGCACCTTAATCGAAGGGACATCGGCAGATTGAAAGGCATGCGCGGAGGTGTAGCACACAATCCGGTCAGTAATCTGAAGCTGGGGTGTGGAATTGCTCCAATTACCGAGATGTTGGCCCAGGGAATTAACGTGGGAATCGGAACGGATGGAGCGGGAAGTGCCACAACCGTGGATATGTTCGAGGAGATCAAAGCCGCAACCTGGCTGCAAAAGTTGGATTACGGCGACCCCACCTGTCTGCCAGCCAAGGAAGTTCTGCACATGGCAACACGCGGAAGCGCTAGTTTGCTTGCATTACAGCATGAAGTGGGTGTGCTGGAAGAAGGGCGCAAAGCCGATCTGATCCTGATCGATCTGGCGAAACCACATCTTCAACCGGTACATGAAGTAGAATCATTACTGGCTTACAGTGTAAATGGGGCAGACGTGGACACCACGATAGTGAACGGCCAGATCCTCATGAGAGGCAGAAAGCTGCTCACGATCGATGAGGAAGAACTGTACCGTGAGGTGAAGGTTAGAGCCAAACGGATTGTCGAGGGAATTTAATTTTAGAGGTAGCGATAGCGCTAAAGTACAGGCATGGGCAACTGAGCCAGTTGCCTCAGCGATTAAACAAGAGCTGGTACAAGGCGATGATGGCAAGCTGATGACAGATGCAGACATTAGTCGTGCGCAGTCGGCGGCGATTGTGAAAAGGCTGCTGGCAAAAGCCGGATTAATCTAATCAAATTTCTAGACACCTACACTTTTTTGGAATGATTCATTTCAAGGAAGGAGGGTGTTTTTTTTACATAAAGTTCTTTTTCAATACCCTCTTATAGGCCGATGATTCAGTTCATTATCAGTTCATACTGATTTGTTACGATATGAACATAAAATAGATAGATATCGTGCATGATCAGGAGAGGAAGAGATCCATATGAAAATATTAGAAGTTAAAAATGTGAAGAAATCATACACGTTATATGGAAAAGAAAGAGTTCCGGTACTCCACGGTTTGAACCTGAGCTTTGAGACGGGGGAGTTCGTCTCGATCCTTGGCGAATCTGGCTGTGGTAAGTCGACACTGATGAATATCATTGGTGGCATGGACTCCGATTATGAAGGGGACGTCGTAGTTCGTGGTAAGAATTTAAGTGCTATGACAGAGAAGGAAATGGATGATTATCGGAAGAATAATATCGGCTTTGTCTTTCAAAACTTCAATCTGATCCCACATCTGTCTGTCCTCGAAAATGTGACGATTGCGATGCAAATGACAGATACGAATGAGAAGGATCGCAATAAACGTGCAGTTGATATATTAACAGAGGTCGGACTGAAAGATCATCTGAATAAACGTCCCAACCAATTATCCGGGGGGCAGAAGCAACGGGTTTCCATCGCACGGGCTTTGTCCAACAATCCGGATATTATTCTCGCGGATGAACCGACTGGTGCTCTGGATAGGGAGAACGGAGATCAAATCCTCGCTTTGCTCGACAGTATAGCCAAAAAGGGTATGCTGGTGATTGCCGTAACTCACTCGCAGAAAGTCGCTGACTCCGGTACACGTATTGTGAAGGTTGAAGAGGGGCGTATTAGTGACGATATTCACCTGAAAGATCCTTCTGCGGCTGTTTACGAGAGTGGTCAGGATTCTTCCCGGAGCCTGAGCTTGCTTGCTTCATTTAAGATGGCACTTAAAAATATGAAACTCAACGGCAAGCGTAATGTATTGGTCGCTTTAGGTGGATCTATAGGTATATTAAGTGTACTCCTGATGCTCTCCTTGGGGAATGGAATAACGACGTATATGAATGACGAGATCAATTCAAGTATGGACCCTTTGCTCGTGGATATAACGAAGCCGAGTGAAGAAGCCAAGGACATGCAAGGCCCCGAGGCCTTGATGGCACCAGGTGAACCGTTCACAGAAGCTGATATTGAGACGATTCGCAATTTTCCTAATGTGGATTATGTAGAGACGATCACGACCATTACAGGCAAATCCACGATGGTGAATGAAGAACAAAGTGTAGGACTCACACAGTTAACGACGTTAACGGATGCTTTTGATCCAGCACTGATGACAACGGGTGTTCTGCCGGTAGAAAATCAGATGCTGTTACCTCTCGATACAGCGAAACAATTAAGCGGAAATGATCAAGCTGAAACCATGATCGGCAAGTCCGTGATTCTATATATCAATGAGATGGATAGTAATAATAAACCAGTGACCTTGGAGAAAGAAGTAACCATCTCAGGGATCTACGAAGCGGCAGATCCGCAATCTCCAATGCAACAATCCCCGGGATACATTTCATCAGAGACGTTGGAGCAAATGTATACGGACAAAGGAATAATGATCGGACCGATTCAGGTTAACGCCTATGCAACTGATATGAAATATGTAAATGATATCAATGAAGCTGCTGTTGATGCTGGCTTCGCAGGCTCTCAAATGGCCAAGGTCATGGAGAATATCACGACATATGTAAGTATGGCTTCCATTGTACTCGCGGGTATTGCAGGCATTTCGTTGATCGTATCCGGTATCATGATATTGGTTGTACTCTATATTAGCGTCGTGGAACGGACGAAGGAGATCGGAATTCTTCGAGCGATTGGAGCAAGAAAGAAAGATATCAAGCGAATATTCTTCTCCGAATCTGCTTTATTAGGCGTATTTAGTGGTATTGTTGCGGTAATCTTTGCAGTGATCATTAGTTATGTGTTAAATATTCTATTGGACAATGCATTTGGAGCAAAACTCATTAATCTCTCGGGATATTATATCTTGTTTGGTATCGTGGTAAGTACAGCGATTAGTATTGTTGCCGGTTTGATGCCATCATCAAAAGCGGCGAAGCTGGACCCGATGGAATCCTTACGATACGAATAAAACCGATGACGGAAAGGATAATGGCTACATGAACACAATTTTGGTGGTGGACGATGATTCCCATATCCGCAAATTAATCCGAATCTATCTTGAAAAGAATCAATTCTCCGTGCTGGAAGCACCAGACGGTCAAGAGGCATTAGATATCCTCTCTCATACGAAAGTTGATCTGGCGATTGTGGATGTGATGATGCCGCGAATAGACGGTATTGAACTGACGGAAGATATCCGTTCTTACCTGGACATTCCCATCCTGATGGTGACTGCCAAGGGAGAATCCAAGGACAAAGTCAGAGGATTTAATGCAGGATCAGACGATTACCTCGTTAAACCTTTTGATCCAGTGGAATTAATCCTGCGTGTGAAATCGTTACTGAAACGATATAACAAAAGTGCATCGAACATCATTCAGATCGGCGGTGTAACCATTGATTTGAGCAATCTTATGGTCAGTACCGACGGACGAACCATCGAATTGAAAAAGAAGGAATGTGAATTGTTATTTTCTCTGGCAAGCTCGCCAGGGAAAATATTCACACGTACACAGCTTATTGATGATATATGGGGCATGGATTATGAAGGTGATGAGCGTACGGTTGACGTACATGTCAAACGGTTAAGAGAACGGCTGGAGCCTATTCCTGAACTATCGATCTCGACGATCAGAGGTCTTGGATATCGGCTGGAGCGTGCATGAATATATTGAGGAAAAGCCTGCGACTTCGAATCGTAGCTACGTTTATCGGGATTGTTCTGGTGAGTTTGATTCTCTCCTTTATGCTGAATAGCGGGTCCCAGGAGAAGACGCCCAATCGTTTTATGGTTACTTTTGCCGAAGACATCGCTACACTGATTAACCTGATCGATGATCCGGAAAAAGTGAAATCAAGCATGGATATCTTTGCCCGGTACGGCTTGAACATCACTCCCGTGAATGAACAAAGTGAAGTGTTATCTTCCTTGCCGGAGGACAAAGTTCATTCGTTATTTGAGGAGGGTACAACCGATGCTATGTTTCTATCGAGTAAAGATGGCATCGCGACCATAGGTGTTCCCGGAACAAACGAGGGGATAGGCACATTTCTGATTCAAAGCGATTTTTCCTCTCTTTTTCATACGCTGCGAAACACGCTCTTAACCTCATTGTTAACGGTTCTGATCATTGGGAGTTTATTAATCCTGTTCATGTCAGGGTTCATTGTGAAACCGATTAAGAGGTTAACCGTTGCTGCGAAGGAGATGTCATCAGGGGATCTTTCGGTGCGGTTAAAACATAATAACCAGGATGAGTTCGGCGAACTGATGGAGAGCTTTAATCATATGGCCAGTGAGTTGCAGAAAATCGATTCGGTTCGTGATGACTTTGTCAGCAACGTCTCTCATGAAATGCAGTCTCCGCTCACATCGATCAGAGGATTTACCAGAGCACTACAAGATGGTGTTATACCATTAGAAGAGCAGAAAGAGCATCTGGATATTATCTATGAGGAAACGCTACGCTTATCGAGGCTCAGTGATAATCTGCTTCGGCTAGCCTCGCTGGATTCGGAGCATCATCCGGTTCATTTCACCACATTCCAGTTGGATGAACAATTAAGAAGGGCGATTTTACTGGCCGAGCCGCAGTGGTCACAGAAGGACATACAGATCGAACTGGATTTGTTGCCCTGCGAGATCACACTGGACAGAGATTTGTTTGATCAGGTCTGGCAAAATTTAATAAACAATGCGATCAAATACACCGGTCCTAAAGGTACCATTCATGTCGAAATTGAGACGTCATCTTCACATGTGAAGGTATTGATTAAAGATTCAGGACAAGGTATACCTGAGGACGCCCTTCCGTATATCTTTGATCGATTCTACATGGTGGACAAAGCACGGAGCAGCTCGCTTCGAGGGAATGGATTAGGGTTGTCTATTGTGATTAAAATATTGAAATTACATCAATGTACAATTGATGTAGAGAGCGAAGTAGGAAAAGGAACGCAGTTTATTGTCACGATTCCCAGATCGGTTATTACACCTTAAGGCAAACTGGAATAGAGAGCAGCAATATGGAATTAATCAATCGGTCTCTGTGAATTCAGGGTTCAGATGGTTTCCATATTGCTTTTTTTGATATTTGTCTAGGCGATAGATTTTCATATATAGTTTTGTTTAGCAGCGGATCATTTGATAATATAGAAGAGACGTTATGTGAATCTATGAACTTAATCAAATTTAATCATATAGAGAATGGAGCCATTCAATGAAATATCGCAATATGGAAGATTGTATTAACGATCTGGAGCAGCATGGTCATTTGATTCGGGTCAAAGAAGAGGTTGATCCTCATCTGGAGATGGCAGCGATCCATATGAAAGTGCACGAGGCTAAAGGCCCTGCTTTGTTATTCGAAAATGTAAAAGGCTCGAAGTTCCAGGCCGTATCGAATCTGTTCGGCACGGTGGAACGAAGCAAGTTCATGTTCCGCGGTACGCTCGAAGGCGTACAACGGGTCATGGCTGTTCGTGACGATCCCATGAAGGCGCTTAAGACGCCATTTCAGCATGTCCGCACAGGTCTTGCTGCATGGCAAGCTTTGCCGAAACAGAAGTCTATTAGTCTACCCGTGTCCGCACAAGAGATTCAAATCTCGGATCTGCCCCTCATCAAACACTGGCCTATGGACGGTGGGGCATTTGTGACGCTACCACAGGTTTATTCGGAAGATCCGGACAAACCAGGAATCATGAATTCAAACTTGGGGATGTACCGGGTTCAACTGGATGGCAATGATTTTGAAATGAACAAGGAAATTGGATTACACTATCAGATTCATCGCGGAATTGGTATACATCAAGCCAAAGCGGTCAAAAAGGGAGAACCACTGAAAGTTAGTATTTTCATTGGGGGTCCACCTGCACATACACTTTCAGCGGTTATGCCTTTGCCTGAAGGACTCAGTGAAATGACATTTGCCGGTCTGCTCGCTGGGCGTCGCTTCCGGTACAGTTACAAGGACGGATATTGCATCAGCAATGATGCTGATTTTGTCATCACGGGTGATATCTATCCAGGCGAGACAAAGCCCGAAGGTCCGTTCGGCGATCATCTGGGTTATTACAGTCTGACACATGAATTCCCGTTAATGCGTGTGCATAAAGTCTATGCCAAACCTAATGCCATCTGGCCGTTTACGGTTGTTGGTCGTCCGCCGCAAGAGGATACAGCGTTTGGTGATTTGATACATGAGATTACAGGAGACGCGATCAAACAGGAGATTCCGGGCGTCAAAGAAGTGCATGCAGTCGATGCAGCCGGAGTGCATCCGTTGCTGTTCGCTATTGGTAGTGAACGTTACACGCCTTATCAGGCCGTGAAGCAGCCGACAGAGTTGCTTACAATTGCCAATCGCATTTTGGGTACGGGTCAGCTCAGTTTGGCGAAGTACCTGTTTATTACTGCTGAGGATCAACAGCCCTTGGACACCCATAAGGAAGTTGAATTCCTGACTTATATCTTGGAGCGCATGGATATGCAGCGGGATATTCATTTCCACACGCATACGACGATTGATACACTGGATTATTCTGGTACCGGGCTGAACAGCGGCAGCAAGGTTGTTTTTGCAGCGTATGGCGACAAGGTTCGGGACCTGTGCACGGATGTGCCAGAGTCTTTGAAGAACATTCGCGGTTATGAAAATCCGCAGCTCATCATGCCAGGGATGGTTTCGATTCAGACATCGGCTTTCACAAGTTATGAGGATACAGCACAGGAGATGAAGGCACTCACATCTCTATTGAAAGAGCAGGGAGGTCTGGACTCGTGTCCGATGATCATTCTCTGTGATGACAGTTCGTTCCTGAGTGCTAACCTCAGCAACTTCTTGTGGGCAACCTTTACCCGCAGCAACCCTTCACATGACATGTATGGAGTGAATAGCGGATATGACCACAAACACTGGGGCTGTGATCAGATTATTATTGATGCGCGCACCAAACCGCACCAGGCACCGCCGCTGATCCCCGATGCTTCGGTGGAGAAGAGCATTGAACGTTTATTTGTTAAAGGAGCAAGTCTGGAATCAATTAAAATCTAATTTGGGATGTTGTAAGAAGTTCAAACGGAAGTGTTTGAACTTCTTTTGCTTACTCTGATCCAGCCAATAGACACCAAAAAGTGTCTACATGTTCAAAACCGGGACTAATTTGGATGCTGGAGTGAGGATAAAGTCTTATATGTTCGTATTTACCTTCGCGATTAAGGTCGTTTGAACTATGTATGAAATGAAGAATTATAACGATATAAAGAAGTATAGGTATTTTTGTGGACCCGATCCATTGGGTGCTGTTACTATAATGAATTGTTCAGGGGGAATACCGATTTGAGAATCCATATTATGAACCTGCAAGACGGAGACCGTCTGACTGCAGATACATTCAGCGATGCAGGATTACACGTTCTCGGGAAGGGGACTGTAATCAAAAGTGAGGATATCTCCTTGCTCATGCAGCACCGTGTAGATTATGTAGATATTGAATCACGCGAAGAGGAAATTACTGAGGCCGAGTTTTTTGCTGCAGCGGCAAAGCATGCTTCCGGGTTAACCACAAGCGCCAAGGAAGAGCCGCCTGAAGAAGAGATGAAGTCCCAATTTATTCAGACAGTACATAATTATCAAAATGCTTTTCTCGAAGCTCTGACCGTTGGCAAGTTCAACGCGACCATGGTGGATGATGCACTGCAGCCGATGGTTGAGGGACTGGATGAGCAGAAAGATGTGGTTCATCTCCTGATGATGCTGGAGCGGGATGACGTGAATAACTATACACATTCAATCCAGGTAGGATTGTTGTCCTTCTACCTCGCGAACTGGCTTGGGTATTCTCAGAAGGAAAGTTATCAGATTAGTCGTGGTGGCTATCTTCATGACATCGGAAAGTGCAAAGTATCCCACCGGATCCGTAACAAGACAGAACCGTTGACGGCTGATGAGCAGCTTGAAATGCAACGTCATACGATCTATGGCCATGATATTATCAAAAATTCCATGACGGATGAAGCGACGGCATTGGTTGCCCTGCAGCATCACGAGCGGGAAGATGGTTCCGGTTATCCGATGCAATTGAAAAAAGAAGAGATCCATCCCTACACCCAGATTGTATCTGTAGCCGATATCTATATTGGCATGAGATCCGGGAATCACGGAGGCAGCAATCCGAACCTGATCAACAACCTTAGAGATATCTATGGTATGGGATTTGGTAAATTGAACGAAAAGCCGGTTCAGGCATTGATGCAACATTTGCTTCCTAATTTCATTGGGAAACAGGTTCTGCTCAGCAATGGAGAAAAAGGTGTTATTGTCATGAACAATACATCTGATATTTTCAAACCGCTCATCAAAGTAGAGTCTGAGGAATATCGTGATCTCTCCAAAGAGCGTACACTTGCCATTGATGAATTACTTATTTGATCTAATATTATCTGTATTCCTTACTTATATTGAGAACGGGCCTTCTGCACTAAGACAGGGGACCCGTTTTTTGTTGCATCATCCATGATGTGTTGTTCAAGCAAAAAAGCAGGAGTATACTTTGCAAAGATCATATTTTTCCTATGGGAGCGATTGCCATGATTGAAGTAACAACCGAGATTACGATACATGCCTCGATTGAACGGTGCTTCGACGCTGCCCGGGATATTGATGTACATACTCAGACCGTCTGGAAACATACGAGAGAGCGAGCAGTCGCAGGAGTAACAACAGGAAGAATTGGAGCAGGGGATACAGTTACATTTCAGGCTACTCATTTTGGTGTCAGACAGAAGCTGAAGTCCCGTATTGTGCAGTTTGAACGACCTTTCCTCTTTGTGGATCAGATGGAGAAAGGGGCTTTCAAGAGTATGCGACATGAACATCATTTCAGCGTAATTGGAGATCAGATGACTTTCATGAGAGATACACTTCGATTCGAAGCTCCACTTGGATTGCTGGGATGGGCAACCGAACGACTTGTACTGAAGAGATACATGAAGGCATTTCTGGATAGCCGCAATCGTAAGCTCAAAGAGATGCTTGAACAGCATCCAGATTGATTGGATAAGCAACCCTTTTTATAGTAGTCTGGAATAAGTTGGACTAATTCCGATGCATATAACGATCGATCATCCAGAATAGAAGGGCTGCTGCACTAACACCAGCACCTAACCAGCATACAGCTGTCCACCCGGCCCATGCATATACCTGTGTAGAGGCAATCGAGCCGGTCGCACTACCGATGGAATAAAAGATCATATAAGCTGCCGTCAGGCGGCTCTGTGCTTCAGGACGAACTTCGTAGATCAGGGTCTGGTTGGTCACATGTATTGCCTGAACGGCGAGATCGAGAAGGATAACACCCAGGATCAGGAACCATAGAGATTGATGGACATAACCGATGGGCAGCCAGGACAAGAGTAGAATGACAAGAGAGATACCCGTTGTTTTTTGCCCAAGGCCCCGATCAGCGAGCTTACCTGCACGGGCAGCAGCCAGTGCTCCAGCCGCTCCTGCAAGACCGAATGCACCTATGACCGTATGAGACAGGGACAGTGGAGGGCTACTTAGTGGCAGAACCATGGAAGTCCATAAGATGCTGAAGGCTGTGAAAATGAGCATGGCCAGTACACCGCGTACTCGTAATACAGGCAACTCACGGTACAGTAGCAAGACAGATCTGAGTAATTGGAAGTAATTTTGTTTCATTCGTTGGGGTTGCTGCCTTGGGAGAACAAGGAAAAGGGCAAGAATGCTGAGTAAGGTAAGACTGGCAGAGAAGAGATATACCGATCTCCAGCCGAGCCAATCGTCCAGCGTACCTGCAATAGTTCGTGCAAGTAAAATGCCGATGACGATTCCGCTGGTTACCTGTCCGACAATGCGGCCACGTTCTGAAGGGGCTGCCAAGTATGCAGCAAAGGCAACCAATGTTTGCGTAATGACGGCTAATAAACCAACGACCGCCATCCCCATGAACAACAGGGAACTGGACTGTGCGGTTCCTACAATAACCAGTGCAAGCACGGATAAGAGCATTTGAATAATGATCAGCTTGCGGCGGTTCAAGAGGTCACCAAGTGGAACGAGAAGAAACAGCCCCAGGGCATAACATATTTGAGTTACTGTAATGACAATGCCTATGGAGGATGGAGAGATGCCGAATTCCTGGGCGATGGAGTCCAACAAAGGCTGAGCATAATAGATATTGGCCACCGCGAGTCCGCTGCACACGGCAAAGAGTAGAGCAACTAACTGTGACATGGCAGGACGATCTTTGTTGGATAACTGTGCATTTGGAGAAGAAGTTTGCATAAATGGTTTTCCCTTTCTATTTTGTACCGATTGGTATGATATGTTTCCGCATAACCATACTTTATTTGCTTGAACTCTGTCAACAGAGATTTAGGGGAGTTTGAAAATTCGTTGAATGTTACTTTGTAGCTGAAAATATTTACTACTCTGTTAATTAGCTTTGACTTCTTACTTGGGATAAGATTACAATATAATAAATACTGATCGATACATAAAGAGGTGGATTGTATGGTTAGACAACGGGAATTTGATACGGATAAAGCACTTGATGCAGCGATGCATACGTTTTGGGATAAGGGGTTCGAAGCGGCATCGTTGAGTGATTTGACGACTGCAATGGGCATCCAACGCCCCAGTCTATATGCAGCCTTTGGAGATAAAAAGGAATTATTCGAAACAGCGCTACGACGGTATACTACTCAGCATGCGGCTCAAGTCAGAGCCAGACTTCAACAGGGCACCTCCGTGCGAGAAGCCTTTCGTGGACTGTTTGAACATATTGGAACAGAGGGAAGTGTGACCGAGCCCAGTCACGGCTGTTTTTGCATTAATACGATGGTTGAACTGGCTCCGCATGATCCCAAATTCGCTGTTCTTACACGGGAGCATCAGATGTATCTGGGTGTTCTTTTCAAGGAAACGATAGAACGAGGGCAACAGAGCGGGGAGTTGTCTAGTGACATGAACGCGAGTGCGGTCGCACAGTCTCTGGTTGTATCCATGATTGGATTAACTGTATTGATGAAATCGGGGCCTGAGCGTTTGTTTGTAGAGCAGAGCATCCAGGTTACGCTGTCTTTGCTGAATTAATAGGGAATGATCCTGTCTAAATTTATGGAGAGTAATTTACTAAACGAAGGTTATGGAAGTTGCTTCCCTGCGCTATCTGTGTCTGATGGCATTGGGCAGATTAAGCCGAAGTTGCTACAATATAGATAAGAATGGAGCAGATATAGGAGGAGATCAGGAATGGATACGAAGTTGCGCTGTGCCGTTTTGGATGATTATCAGAACGTCGCGCTGACGTCAGCGGACTGGAGTCCGTTGATGGATCGGGTAGAGATTCAGACATTCAATAACTATATGGGCTCAGAAGAAAAAGTCATTCAGGAATTGCAGAATTTCGATATAGTGGTCCTCATGCGGGAACGTACACCGTTTCCGGAGAAGGTCATTTCTCAGCTACCTCGGTTAAAACTGCTGATTACAAGTGGTATGCGCAATGCGTCCATAGACCTCAGGGCTGCAGAGCAGCACGGAGTCATTGTGTGTGGAACGGAGGGAAGCTCCAATCCGCCAACAGAACTTACCTGGGCTCTTATTCTGGGACTGTCCAGACAGCTGGTTACGGAAAATAATGCACTTCGCTCCAATCGAAACTGGCAGAGCACATTAGGCTTGGATCTGCATGGAAGAACACTTGGATTGCTCGGTTTGGGCAAAATAGGTACCCGTATGGCTGAGATCGCACAAGCATTCGGCATGAATGTGATAGCCTGGAGCGAGAATCTGACACCAGAAAAAGCCGAAAAACATGGTGTGATCTGGTCCAAGACCAAGGAGCAACTCCTTGCACAGAGCGATATCGTATCCATTCATCTGGTATTAGGTGATCGTACGCGGAATCTGATCGGACAAGCCGAATTTCAACAAATGAAATCTAGTGCCCTATTCATCAATACGTCACGAGCGGGCATTGTCGATCAGGAAGCTATGGTGGAGGCACTGCAGAGTGGTGTGATTGCTGGCGCAGGTCTGGATGTATATGAGCAGGAACCGCTACCAGTTAACCATGTGATGCGAACATTGCCCAACGTCTTGGCTACCCCTCATTTGGGTTATGTGACTCGTGGGAATTATGAGATCTACTATAAACACACCGTAGAGAACATAGAGATGTTTCTGAGTGGAACACCGATCAGGCAACTGCTTCCTTAGAATAAACGTGTGCTGAATAACGACTCGCCTATAAGTGATATGGACTCAACAACAAATAAGGTGTTGCCAGGAAAGGATTAACCCTGAGCAACACCTTTTTATTGTATCCGTATAGAGAAGAACTGCAGAGATTGCCACAGCCGTAGCTGTAAAGTATTCCTTCCCACTCTCCAAGTTTACTTGTGTGGTCCTGGGGAAGAAGAACGGATCGTGGTAACACTTGATTCACGAACAATTAAGCGCGGTTCAAATTGAATGTGTTCGTAATCACTCGTGCTCATTTCCCGAATTCGTTTTAACAACAGCTCAGTAGCGAGCCTGGCGACTTCTTCCCCCATGATGGAGACAGAACTAATCTGTGGAGACGAGACAGTGGTCCATTGATTATTATCCACGCCTACCACAGCCACATCCTCGGGTACACGAATCCCTAACTCCTTGAAGCGATTAACCAATCCGATGGCGACCATGTCATTAATGGCATAGACTGCATCTGGCATATGCGTAAGTCCGTAGAAATAATCTGCAGCATTGGCGCCAGTGTTCAATGAAAAGTCCTCACCAAAGTAGACGAGAGAGATATCCACATGGCCTACGGCTTGCTCATACGCACGGAAGCGTTCTTCAATAATGTCCTTCGGTGCTCCGGCATATGCGATTCGAGTCCGGCCGATTTTGAACAGATGTTCCATCACCAATTTGCCTTCAGGTTGAGACAGAGAGACGATATCTGCCTTCATGCCCGGTTCCAGTTTCTTGCCGTAATTAATCATGGAGATGGGAAGAGGGGCTTTATCAATCAGCCCGGGCAACGTTTTGGGATACGCCAGAGGCATGAAGATCAGTCCATCCACATGCAGTTTTTTCACATTACGAATGGTTTCCAGCTCGGTTCGAGCATTGCCGGCCGTATTGATCTGCACAACATGGTATCCATGCTGCTTCGCGGTTTGCTCCACTGACCAGGAAATTTCCGGAATGATGGCGTTACGTATGTCGGGTACAACGAGTGCGATCTGGTGCGTTTGACGAATTTTCAGACTCTGAGCGGAGGTGTTGGGTACAAACCCAAGTTCTTCAATAGCCTGCATCACCTTATCTCGCGTTTTACTGCTGATGCCTTCTGAATTGTTGATGGCCCGGGATACGGTAGCGATGCCCACGCCAGCACGTTCGGCCACGTCCTTGATCGTAAGTTTCTGATCTTTACTCAATGTATGGTTACCTCACTTAATCGGAAACGATTCCGTAATTTTGGGATATGTATGAATTCGCTGATAAATATATAACTTGATTATAACATTTGAGCAATGAAGTATCTCGCGTAAGGAGCAGATTCATGTTGGGGCCTATTAAGTTAAACATTAGTATTCTATATTAAGCTCGATACGATCACGATTTAGACATATGAATGGGGAAATATGTTTGACAGCGTATCTCAAATGTGACATATTTAATTTACGGAAACGTTTCCGATTGTATCAAAACTTATGATCTGGGAGATGAAACAAATGAAAGCATTACGCTGGCATGGAGTCAAAGATTTACGTCTCGAAAACATTAATGAACCTCATCCTGAAGAAGGTAAGGTCAAAATAAAAGTGGAATGGTGCGGAATCTGCGGCAGTGATTTGCACGAGTACACAGCAGGTCCGATCTTCATTCCGGCTCAAGCGCCACATCCGCTAACAGGGGAGAAAGCACCTATAGTTATGGGGCATGAATTCTCAGGACAGGTGGTTGAAGTAGGGGAAGGCGTTACACGCTTCAAGGCGGGCGATCGTGTTGTGGTAGAACCAATCTATGCATGTGGACACTGCGAAGCTTGTAAACAGGGCAGATACAATCTGTGCGATCAGATGGGTTTCCTTGGGCTCGCTGGAGGCGGAGGAGGGTTCTCAGAGTATGTAACTGCTGAAGAAAACATGGTACATGCCATTCCGGATTCAATCTCGTATGAGCAAGGTGCGTTGGTTGAACCTTCAGCTGTAGCACTTCACGCTGTGCGCCAAAGCAAACTGAAAGTGGGAGATACGGCAGCAGTATTTGGCGCAGGTCCAATCGGACTACTGGTCATTGAAGCGCTTAAAGCTTCGGGAGCGTCGGATATTTATGTGGTGGAGTTGTCGGATGAACGGAAAGCAAAAGCCGAAGAACTCGGTGCCATTGTGATTGATCCAATGCAGTTTAATGTAGTGGAAGAGATCCATCAACGTACTCAAGGCGGCGTTAACGTAGCCTATGAAGTAACCGGTGTTCCCCGTGTTCTGCAACAAGCCATTGATTCGACACGTATTGGCGGAGAGTTGATGATCGTCAGTATTTTTGAACAGGAAGCGCCGATCCACCCGAACTCGATTGTCATGAAAGAACGTACGGTTAATGGCATTATTGGTTATCGCGACGTTTTTCCGGCGGTTATTAGTTTGATGGATAAAGGTTTCTTCCCGGCAGACAAGCTGGTGACCAAACGAATTTCGTTGGATGAAGTGGTAGAGCATGGATTTGAAGCACTATTGAAAGAGAAAAATCAGGTTAAGATTCTGGTGAAAGCAGAATAGAATTCACAGGCAGTAAGAACGAGTAGACAACACATCAACAGATGTGGTTGTCTACTTTTTTTGTATAAATAGGGCGGAATTTGTTGCATGTACAGGTAGTTTTACATAGTATGGAAAGATACAAAATGTATCATCTTGGTGTGAAGGGATTTGTCTTGAAAAAATGAAGGAGGAAGCGGACATGCAGAGACATACGAAATGGACAGCCGTAATTTTGACCATTGTCGCAGGAATGAGCTGGATGCTTATGGGTAACTCCAAGCCGAAAAACACTACGTCAACGAGTCAATCCCCTGCGACTGAACGTGGGCTTGCCAAGGTGTCGAATGCACCGATCAGTTCAGCAGATGTAACATCGAAGATCGAACTGCTAGGCAGACCTTTTACCAAAACACCATATGCTAATAACGTCTGGGACATGCAACTGTACAACGGCAAAATATATTTTGGCCATGGGAATAGCAGCAATCTGGGCGTAGCGCCGAATTCAGGCCCTATTCCAGTCATTTATTATGATACGGCGAATGCGAAATTCAACACCCAGTCGGTGACTAACAGCAACCCGGGCATCTTGCCATCGACGAAGATGTATGTGGATGAGGAACAGATTGATATCTACAGAGTACTAAACGACAAGTTATATATTCCTGGCAATGATTCTGATAGTGAAAAGTGGGAATTGGGCAACTTCTATCGTCTGGATGGAGAGGTGTGGACCAAATATCGCAATCTGCCGCTAGGTGTACACGTATACGATTTGGCATCTTATCAGGGCAAGATGTTTGCCGCGCTGGGTACGGATTCCAAACCAACCATATTAATCTCTCATAACGAAGGTGAGACTTGGCAGAAATATGCGACCATTAATACGTTCGGCTTCCGGGCTTATACGATGTTCCAACTCAATGGAAAATTGTATGCTTCTGGCATGATGTATCCAGCCAATAAAATATGGAGTGACAAAACCAATATCCTGGAGATTAACGAAAAGCTTGAGAAACGGGATGTTGTCATCTATGGTAGCAAAATGCTGCCAGGACTCACTTATCAAAAGGGTACGATTCCTTATAATAAAATAGGTAAAAATGTTAACTTCAATAACAAGTTGCTCTATATAGCGGGAGGCGTGTTCAATGATGGGCAGCTGCTGCCCAAATCCTTGAATGTCATGACTGACATTAATCAGGCAAGGCGAGTTAATCTTCCAGATGCCAAGGCTCTTCCTACGGATGTGCTGTTACGGGAAGGTAAGGTGTATGTACTCACGTACACACGTCAAAGTGCCAATCTGTACATCAACCGGGTCTACCAATCAACGGATCTGACAACATGGAATGAGATTCTGCGCTTCAATCAAGATACGTATGCCAAGTCATTCGAAGAGAATGAAGGTGACTTCTACTTTGGTCTCGGTACAGACCCTGATGTGCTGTCTACTTCGTCAGGAAAATTACTTCGAGTGAACCGCAGTGATATCCCGATGAATGCTAATTAAATTGGAAGGAAGATTATGGATTATATACTATGCCACATCCACATTATTGGTGACCGGGAAAACATCTGAAGATGTAGTAGAGTGTGGGAAGACTGCTTCGGCAGCGTGCTCAAACAGAGACTGCCACAAGGTAGCTCTCTTTTTTGTCGATAAAATAAGTTTGAACGCCCAACTTCGAAAATTTGAAAATAAAATTAAGAGGCTATAAAATAGATAGAGAAATAACGTTAACCAGACAGCTGGATTACATCTGTTACTTTATACAAAAGCGTGTCGCATTTCATGTAAATGCGGAGTTTCATACTTCCAATTGCAAAGGAGCAATATACCATGAACGTACCTTCAGCATTATTTAAACCCTTCACCTCGGACAAGCTAACATTGTCTAACCGAATCGTTATGGCACCCATGACACGAGGATTTTCACCAGAGGGTGTACCTGGACCAGAAGTTGTGGAATATTATCGCCGCAGAGCAGCAGGTGGAGTGGGACTTATTATTACGGAAGGTACAGGCATTAATCATCCGTCTTCGGTTAGTGGTGGGAGTATTCCATTGTTCCATGGTGAAGATTCTCTGCAAGGATGGGCTAACGTAGTGAAAGCAGTACATGAAGCGGGTGGCAAAATCATGCCACAATTGTGGCATGTGGGTACAGCGCGTCGTTCCGGCGACTTGCCTAATGCAGAAGCTGAGCCGGTAAGTCCGTCAGGTGTTAGCATGGCAGGTGAACCATCACGTGAACCATTAACGGAAGATGAGATTCAAGGTCTTGTTCTGGCCTTTGCCCAAGCGGCAGCAGATGCACAGCGAATCGGGTTTGATGGAATTGAGCTGCACGGAGCCCATGGATACCTGATTGACCAATTCTTCTGGGAGCAGACGAATCGACGGACGGACAAGTATGGTGGTGATTTGGTAAAGCGAACCCAATTTGCGGTTGAAGTGATTGAAGCTTGTCGTGCGGCAGTTGGTCCTGATTTTCCAATTGTGCTCCGGTTCTCCCAATGGAAGATGGGGAATTATGAAGCACGTCTGGTGGAGACGCCAGAACAATTGGAGCAATTCTTGACGCCACTCAGTGCTGCTGGCGTAGATATATTCCATTGCTCTACACGCCGGTTCTGGTTACCGGAATTCGAAAGTTCCGAGCGGAACCTTGCCGGTTGGACGCAAAAAATAACGGGTAAACCAGCTATTTCGGTTGGATCGGTAGGTCTTGAAGCTGAATTTGTGGATAGAGCAACCGAGAACCAGGGAACAGGGGATGCCCATCTGGATCTATTGAATGAGAAGCTGGAGAATAATGAATTTGACTTGATTGCTTTGGGCCGCGTTCTGCTCAGTGATCCCGAATGGCCTACCAAAGTTCGTGAAGGTCGTTCATCCGAAATCATTCCGTTTACAACTGAAGTGTTGCAAACACTCCGTTAATAGAAGAATAAGGACGTTTGGCGAAAGATGACCCAACCCTGAATGGCAACAATTTACAACGAAAAATGAAACAAAAACGAACAAACAGGCCGCCTTTGGGCGGCTTTTTGATCTACCTATACTAATAATTTCAACATATGAAAAATTCACAACAGAGAAATATTTCGTGCACCGTTACTCCTTTCCATTGCCCCCATACATCGCACTCGCGCCAAGTCACAACACCATTAAGTTCCACATCTCAGGTTCTATAGCAACCATTTTTTTTGCTGCATATATGTCAGCACAACGATTCAATCCTCAGAAGCGCTCATTTTGAAAATCATTCACCTTGTGATAAGGTTAGGCCTGAACCTTTAGATTACCAAGATGACTTTACATAAGGAGGATGAATATCCTTGCACAATTATAGGGACAACTCGAACAATAAACGAAGAATACCACTGCAGATGCTGTGTCTGCTGCTGGGAATCGTTCTGCTTTTATCCGCATGCGGCCAAGCTCAGAAACCTTCCTCCGCAACGGACTCGAATACCGGATCAAACACTGGCTCTAGCACAGGACAATCATCTTCATCGCCGGAGCAGAATACCGTTCCACCAAAGGAAGAAATACCAGAAGAAGCCGATCCGGTGCAGGAACAGCTCAGTTCATTAACGTTAGAAGAGAAGATTGGGCAGATGATACTGGCCGGTGTTCAAGGGACAACGCTGGACGATCAGGCCAAACAGATGATTACAGATCAAAAGGTAGGCGGCATTATTTTCTATGCCAACAATGTAACGACACTTGAGGGAACAGCCAAGTTTGTGCAATCCATTAAGGAAGCGAATCAGTCGAACCCGGTACCGATCTTCATGAGCGTAGATCAGGAGGGCGGTAAAGTCAGCCGTATGCCCGAGACGGTAGCGTCCATTCCTTCCAATGGAAAGGTAGGGCGGACGAAAGATAGCGCGCTTGCTAAAACGATGGGGGAATTGCTGGCCAGACAAGTTCAGCTTGTGGGCTTTAATGTAGATTTTGCTCCTGTGCTGGATGTGAACAGTAACCCGAAGAACCCGGTGATCGGAGATCGTTCATTCGGCAGCTCGGCAGAACTGGTGTCCCGGATGGGGATTGCTGAGATGAAAGGTCTGCGAAGTGAAGGCATTATTCCGGTAGTGAAACATTTTCCGGGTCATGGTGATACGTCCGTGGACTCCCATCTTGATCTGCCTGTCGTGAACAAAACGGAAAAACAACTGTCCGAGCTGGAATGGATTCCATTCCAAGCCGCAGTGAAAGAGCAAGTGGAGGCGGTCATGGTTGCACACATTTTGTTCCCGAAGCTGGACCCGGATCATCCGGCATCCTTATCCGATGTCATTATTGGTGAACATCTGCGCGGAAAGTTCAAGTATGATGGAGTGGTCATCACAGATGACCTGAGTATGGGAGCAATCGCGAAGAACTTCAAGCTGGACGAAGCAGCTATAGCAACTGTTAAAGCAGGAAGTGATATTCTGTTGGTCGCTCACAGTTATGAGAGTGCCAAGACGATTTTTGATACACTCCGGAGTGCGGTGAAGTCAGGTGAGATCTCTGAGTCTCGAATCGATGAAAGTGTACGTCGTATCCTGACATTGAAGCAACAATACAAGTTATCGGATGATCAGAAAGCTTCCGGAGACCTGAAACAATTGAATGCAGATATTGTGGATTGGCGTAAGCAAATCGATGCTCGATAATCAATCCTGTGATATGATTTTGGCAGAGGTGAGACCCAACAATGTATACCATTATGATTATAGAAGACGATCCCAAGATTGCGGGATTATTGAAATCTCATATTGAGCGTTATGGAGACAGGGCCGTTCTGGCTGAGGATTTTGAGACGATTGTACAGAAGTTTGAGCAGGTACAGCCGCATGTGGTGCTGCTGGATATCAATTTGCCCAGCTACGATGGTTTCTATTGGTGTCGCCAGATTCGTACACTGTCTACATGCCCAATTCTGTTTATATCCGCGCGGAGTGGAAAGATGGATCAGATCATGGCTTTGGAGAATGGGGCGGATGATTATATCACGAAGCCATTTGAGCATGAGATTGTTATAGCCAAAATTCGTAGTCAGCTGCGCAGGGTATATGGGGATTACGCTGCACGTGACGAAGAACGCAAGGTGGAACTGGACGGCTTGGTCGTGTACTTGGAAAGATTGGAGATTCAGCTCGGTGATCGCAAAGTGCAGCTGACGAAGAAGGAAACCATTCTGCTGGAAACGTTACTGCGCCGCAGTCCAAAGCTTGTGAGCAGAGAGACAATCTTGGAGAAGCTGTGGGATGACTCTTTTGTAGATGACAACACACTCAGCGTTAACGTTACTCGGGTACGTAAGCGATTAGCCGAGCTTGGCATTACGGATGCACTGGAAACGGTCAGAGGTTCCGGTTATCGACTGAACAATAACTGGAAAGCCGCTTCTCCATCATGAGATTGTTTATACGAGAACATCTTGCTTTAACTTGCTGGGTTGTTGCCATTTTGTTCACCGTTGTTGCGGTGTTCTGGTATGACGGTTACAACGATTGGATCACGGCTGGTTATGCCGTAGCGCTGGGATTATTTTTGTACGTTGGATATTTGGTGTATCGTTATTATTCACATCGTTCTTTTTATGCCCGGATGTCACGATCGATGGATTCGCTGAAGGAATTTGTACCATTAAACGAAACAAGTCCTTTATCACTGGCGTTGGAGAAGCTGCTGGATTCACAATACGGGCAGTATCATGCTCATCTGCATCGGCTGGAACAGCGACAGCAAGAATATCTGACGTTTATGAATCAGTGGGTCCATCAGATGAAGACACCATTGTCCGTCATTGAGTTGACCGTGGAAGATCAGGAGGATGACGATCCTCGGCTCATAAGCATTCGGGAGGAAGCGGACCAGATGAGACGAGGATTGGAGACGGTGCTGTATGTCGCCCGTTTGGATACCTTCGAGCAGGATTTCAGTGTGGAACCTGTGATACTGAAGACCGCTGGGGAAGAAGCGATCCATGAGCTGAAGCGATTCTTCATCCGCAATCACGTCTATCCAGAGATGCATATAGATCCTTCGCTGGTTGTGCAATCCGATGCCAAGTGGATTCGTTTCGTCCTGGTGCAGTTACTGTCCAATGCAATCAAATACTCCGCAGGCAGCGGGCAAAAGATCCATATGCGTGCGTATGAAGCGGAACGCTCTATCATGCTGGAAGTGCAGGATCAAGGTATCGGTATTCCGAAGTCTGATCTGAATCGGGTATTTCAGCCTTTCTTCACCGGGGAGAACGGGCGGCATTTCAAAGAGTCCACAGGCATGGGGCTGTATATTGCAAAAGAAGTATTGACGCGAATGAATCATCGGATCGATCTTGAATCCGTGTACGGTGAAGGAACGACCGTCCGAATTACATTCAACTCCTGAGAGGCAGGTTGAAGATAAGATTGGACGTGAGCTGTATTTTTGTTGAAGAAGTGTGAGTGGAGTATGAATTACAGTGTAAGTGTAAGTGTAAGTGTAAGTGTAAGTGTAAGTGTAAGTGTAGACGTCTATTGCCTGGTCGGGGCAGAGACGTCTTTTTTGCTTTCCGTGATGCAACCTTACAACATTGTCATGTTGATGAAAGGTTAAACCATAGGAGAATGGCCGAAACTTCGATAGACTGTAGTCAGAAGATCACAGGAAAGGCTACGCACAATACGCATGCACACAGCATGAATGTAACTTAATTTTGAATTCATACATCACTAAGGAGTTGTAACCATGGAGATTTGTTCTGTGAAACAGATCAGTAAAATCTACAAAGGCATCGTATCTTATGAAGCGTTATCAGGTATTGACCTCAGTATTCAGGAAGGTGAGTTTGTTGGCATCATGGGACCATCGGGTAGTGGCAAAACAACGCTGCTGAACATGATCTCAACCATTGATCATCCAACATCAGGAGAACTGCGAATTGCAGGGAAGAATCCGTTTGAATTGGATCAGGATGAACTCGCGCTGTTCCGGCGCAAAGAGCTTGGTTTCGTTTTTCAATCGTTCAATCTGTTAAATACACTGACAGTCAAGGAAAACATTGTGCTGCCACTGACTCTTGACGGCGTTTCGCTAGCAGAGATGAACACACGTGTGGAACAACTGGCAAGCAAGCTCGGGATCGAAAGTATTCTGAACAAACGGACATATGAGATATCAGGAGGACAGGCACAGCGTACGGCCATTGCCAGAGCGCTTATCCATTCCCCGAAGCTGATTCTGGCCGATGAGCCAACAGGCAACCTGGATTCGAAGGCGGCAAGAGATGTGATGGAGATTCTCGAAACCCGCAATCAGGAGGATCAGGCTACGATGCTATTGGTCACCCATGATGCAGTAGCCGCAAGTTATTGCAGTCGGGTTGTCTTTATCAAGGATGGCAAACTGTACAATGAAATTCACTACGGCGATAATCGTGCAGCTTTTTACCAGAAGATTATTAATGTATTATCCCTAATGGGAGGGTCAGGACATGAATTTTCGCCAGTTCGCCATTAATAACGTTGTTCGCAACAAACGAATTTACCTGGCTCATTTCCTGAGCAGTACATTTTCCGTTATGATCTTTTTTACTTACGCATTGCTCCTGTTCCATCCTGATTTGAAAGCGGGGTTAAAGGGATCAAGTGGTACGGTTACGTTGCTTGCGAATCAGGGGTTTATGATTGCAGAGATCATTATATTCATTTTTTCATTCCTGTTCCTGCTCTATTCCGTTGGTTCATTCCTGAAGACACGCAAGAAGGAATTTGGTATTTTCTTGATCATTGGTATGACACGTAAACAGATGAACAGGCTTCTGTTTATGGAGAACATGTGTATCGGATTAGCTTCCATTATTACCGGTATCGGACTCGGGATTATTTTCGGCAAATTGATTCTGCTGATCTGTGGCTCCATGCTGGCTGTTGAGAACAGCCTTCGATTCTATTTTCCGCTAAAAGGCATTGCCCTGACGGCTGGTGCATTTCTGCTTCTGTTTGTTGTGATCGCGATGTCCTCATCCTTGCTCATCCGCAAAGGAACTCTCATTGACCTTGTGAAATCAGAGGAGAAACCAAAACCGGAACCCAAAGCATCGCGTCTGCTCGCCTTGTTATCCGTATTGTTGATTGGCGGGGGCTATGCAGGAGTATTCACTTTTGTATGGATAAGCTTCTCGTTTCCGTTATTACTCGCAAGTGTCGTGGTTGTTATTGCAGGTACGTACTTTTTGTTCACACAGCTCAGTGTATACATCATTCGGGCACTGAAAAGAAAACCAAGGTTGTTTTTCCGTAAAACCAATCTGCTCTTCCTATCTGAACTTACCTATCGAATGAAAGATAACGCGATCATGTTTTTCATGGTAAGTATCATCTCGGCTTCTTCATTTACGGGAATTGGCACCATGCTTGCTATTGCTGACCCGGGGTTGTCGTCCATGTCGAATCCGTACGCATTCAGTTATATGAATAACTGGGATACTCCCAACTCCGAGCGACATATTCGGCAGATTGAAGAAACGTTGATTGATCATCAAGTTCCCTACGTGAAGGGCAGTTATGCTCCTATAGGTGAAAATAATAATGGGAAGATTATCAAACTGAGTGATTATAACCGTCTTGCGAAGGCACTGGGGTATGAAGAACGTACGTTGAAACAGATCGATGAGTCATTTATGACACCAAGCAATTTGGCGATTCGCAAGGAGTACCGTGAACAGGTTGAACAAGGAGTCTCGGGAGGAAAGGTCAATCTGGAGGTTGATAATCAGCGCGTACCTGTCCAGCTATCGACACCTGGTACCGAGATTGTGATTCCTTTTCAATATGAAATTTATCTTTACGTCGTAACCGACGAACTGTTTAATAAGATGAGACCTGCGTACAACGAGGAAGTTGGCATGCCTGAAGGGTTCTATTCGATGCGAACGATACAATTTATCGTGAAAGATTGGATGGGTACACGCAGCTTTGCTCCTGAATTGATCAAATCCATTCAAGATGATCATTCCGACAGAGGTTATTACGAGGTCAGCGCGCTTGTGGTGGATTGGCTTAATTCCAAGCAGACCAATGGCATCATTCTAATTTTGAGCGGCCTGATTGGCATTGTTTTCTTCACCTTTGCAGCAAGTTTCACGTATTTCAGACTTTACGCAGATCTAGAACGGGATGAAGCGCAGTATCGCATGATTGGCAAAATGGGACTGAGTCGTCCCGAACTCCGTAAGATCGTAACAAGGCAGCTATTGCTTATGTTCTTCCTGCCGATTCTGGTGGCGGTCATCCACAGTTCGGTTGCCTTTGTGGCGTTGCAGCAACTGGTTGATTTCTCGGTCTTTGGATACAGCCTGCGCATCTTCTTGGTGTTTGCTTCCATGCAGATTTTGTATTTTGCACTCGTGCGCTGGCGGTATCTGCGTCACATGTATTCCAAATTAGTCTAAAATAGCATGGCCCAACAGACACCGGACTCATCGTTCGGTGTCTGTTGACTTTTCTAGCTAAGGCACAGTACTATTTCATTAGATACAGAATGTATCATTACATAGTTTCTCAAGCAGTTAGAAGGATGGGGTTACAGAAATGTCAGGCAGATGCCTGAGAGGGAGGACATATCATGAGTATCACGATGTCTCGTGGACAGGCTTACATTCAACGTTTGAATGATGAGCGTAATGTATGGCTGGACGGAGAGCGTATCCAGGTAACCCGACATCAGGCCTTTCAGGGAACACTTCAAACGATAGAAGGATTGTTCAATCTGGTGGATGACCCGGAGACAAGGGAAACCGTGGCCTACTGGGACGAACAGACGGGAAGTTACGTGCATCGGTCCTTTCTTGTGCCTCGTTCCGTTCTTGACGTGAACAGCAGGGCGGATGCTTTTCGGCTATGGGCCGACAGGACGTATGGGGTGATGAGCCGATTGTCTGATTATGCCCGATCCCGCCTGACAGGTTGGTACGCAACACGACATGAGATGAGAGCACATGACCCGGCATTTGCAGGTAAAATATCCGCTTATTTTGAACAAGCCAAACGAAAAGATGCATTCCTGACAATTGTCCAGCGTGACCCGCAGATTAATCGTTCCTTGCCTGTTGGAGAAGATGAGGATGCCATGCTGCGGATTGTCAAAAGTAATGCGGAGGGCGTAGTCATTCGCGGGGCCAAAATGGTGGCAACAGCAGCGCCTTATGCGGATGATATCGTTGCTTATCCCGTTCAACGAATTCCGGGCCATCGGCCAGAGTTGGCCCATATGCTGATTGTAGCTGCAGACAGTCCGGGCTTACACATGATGTGTCGTGAATCTTTTGCCACAAAAGATACAGATAAATCACATCCACTCAGTGCGCAGTATGATGAGATGGATGCCGTTTTATTCTTTGACGATGTATTCGTGCCCTGGGAACGTGTATTACTGCACAATAACCCTGAAGCCGTATGGCAGATTCGCTGTAATACAGCCTCGGCCAGTCTGGCCTATCATCAGAGCGTCATTCGATTACACTCGAAACTGGAGTTCATTACAGCCGTCACCACTGCCATTGCCAAGGAGATTGGGGTGGACTCTTTCCTGAATGTGCAGGAACAACTCGGAGAGATGATCAGTCAGATGCAAACCATCGAGGGACTGATTATTGCTGCTGAAGCGCAATCCAAACCAGATACATTCGGCAACTGGCTGCCGGAATTCAAATATATTGAAACCGCACGTAATCTGGGCAATCGCTACTACCCCCGCGCGGTGGAGATTTTGAAGACGATTGCTGCGGGTGGTCTGATTCAGATCCCTTCAGGTACGTTTGAGATGAATGAAACGATGGGTTCCATGATAGGCAAATATCTTGGTGGAGTAACGATGCAAGCCCCGGAGAAGATTCGACTCTTTCAACTCGCATGGGAGCTGACCGGAAGTCCACTCGGAGCAAGGCATGATCTGTATGAACGTTTCTACGCGGGTGATCCCGTGCGCAATCGGGCGAGCCAATATGTGCAGTATGACAAGGAACGTTTATTTAGCAAAGTTGAGCCATGGCTTCGTTCGGTTAAGGAATAATCTGATACGAATGGCCCGAATGAAGAATGAAAAGCCTGAATGAAGAAGGAAACAATCCTGATATAGTTCAAGCCTTGGCCTGCGCCAGGGCTCTATTTCTATTTATTTAGATTATCTTTAGAAATGATTTAGGTTGAATTAAGAGACGTAGTATATAGTAATAATGTAGAGATAGGCATAGAGTATAGGAAATGAGAGGAATAACATGAGATACACCGTATTAATTGCAGATGACGAACCAGAGATTGTTGAACTGCTTCAACTGTATCTGGAGAAGGACTATACCATTAAGACTGCAGTGAATGGAGCCGAGGCGCTGCAAACCATACGTTCAACACAGATTGATCTGGTCATACTGGACATCATGATGCCTGTAATGGATGGATTGCAGTTAATCAAACAGATCAGGGCGACACATCACATGCCTGTTCTGTTCTTATCCGCCAAAAGTCAGGATCATGATAAAATCCTTGGGCTCGGACTCGGTGCAGATGATTATATAGCGAAGCCATTCAACCCGCTTGAGATTGTCGCCAGGGTAGAGGCGTTGCTCAGAAGAGTTAATCATTTTGATGCAGCGGAGATCCCCGCAGCGAAAGAACAGAATCTGGTATTAGGCGATCTGACACTGGATCGATCCCAATGTATCCTTTTTCGTTCAGGAAGTCCTGTAACATTAACCTCTACAGAGTATAAAATTATGGAACTGTTGCTCGATCAACCTGGCCGAGTGTTCACCCGCAAAAAAATATACGAAGCGGTCTGGGGCGACTATTATGCGCACGAGGACAGCACCATCATGGTACATATCAGCAACATTCGGGAGAAGATCGAGCGTGACTCCAGACAACCGGAATATCTCAAAACGATAAGGGGACTTGGATACAAAATTGAAGCGCCCATGGAAAGCTAGAGAAAAGCGACTGTTGCAGACATCCCTGACACTGGATTTCTTGCTGTTCAACTTCTTTTTGCTGTTACTGGTACTGATCGTGTACCTTATGGTATCTCTGGATGTCGTGGATTTCCGCATCTCGGATCAAGTGGTTGATCCGGATCTGAATGTCGAAGCCCACGTATATGTGGCAGAGCTGGAGAACGAATTTTACTCCGGTGGAGGTTCCGTGTCGCAAGACAAAGACACAGAGATCCAACGTCTCAAGGACAGCGGCGGCTGGATTGAGATTCTGGATGCCAATCGCAACGTCATTCATCATGTGGGAGACAAGCAAGATGCGTTCACCCAATACAGTGAAGCCGATCTATATGCTGGATTGGAAAATCGAAGCGATCAGCCCTACTATTACTCCATCACTCCGTTTTCGACAGAAGGAGCGGCAGCCTATGTGTTGCTGAAGATCCCGCGTGATCTGGTCAGCATAAGAATTAATGATAACCAGTTGATTACCAATCTGAAGCATCCATTATCCTTTTACATTATGATTGGCATCGGTTTAGTGTTGTCATTAATCTTCGTATATAGCTATTGGGTCGCACGGAGAATTAAAAAGCCACTCAGTATTCTTTCCTCGGGTCTTACGCAGATGATCCAGGGAAATTATAGTACACGGATGTCGATTTCAGCCGAGAGAGAGTTTGTCCAGATTGGTGAGACCTTTAACTACATGGCGGACGTCATTGAGAACACCTCTGCGGAGAAACGTTACGCCGAAGAGAGCAAACAGCGACTGATTGTAGACTTATCACATGATCTGAAGACACCGATAACATCCATACAGGGATATGCGCAGGCATTGGTGGAAGGACGTGGAGAGGACAAGGACAGGCAGCAAAGATACCTGGGATACATCTATAACAAGTCCGTTCAAGTTGCACGCATGATACAGAATATGCTGGAGCTGCTCAAGGTGGATTCACCCGATTTCCGCATGCAGATTGAGAGAAGAGAGATTGGAGAATTCGTGCGCGAGATTATGGCAGATACCTATGGGGAGATTGAACAGAAACAGTTTGTCCTTCATGTTCTTGTTCCTGATGAGGAGATCTACGCGAGGTATGATCCGGAGCTGCTATCCAGAGTCATTCAGAATCTGATTACCAATGCCCTATCTTACAATCCGCTCGGGACAGAACTGCGCGTGGAACTCATTCCGCTGGATACCCATGTGGTGATTGAAGTGGCAGATACCGGGGTGGGAATACCCCAAGAACTGTGGTCAACCATCTTTGATCCGTTTGTACGAGGGGATGAGGCACGGACAGCGACCGGAGGCACCGGTCTGGGATTGTCCATCGCACGTCGTAATACGGAGAAAATGGGCGGACGGCTGATCCTTTCCCGGCGTGGGCGAGAGACCACCGTGTTTACCATTCAGATTCCGAATTAAATAAGAGAAGAAATGTCCATGTGGAGGGGAATATTTTGTTCAAAGTAAATACGTTTGTCCGGTTCAGTATCGCACTGGCCCTGATATTGGTTAATATCTATTTATTATCACGTGTGAGCTTCATCTTTCAGCCGCTCGTCACCATGATCACGGTAATTACCGTGCCGATGATGTTGTCCGTGTTCTTTTATTATCTGCTAAGACCGCTTGTGAATTACATGGAGAAAAAGAAAATAAATCGCACGCTAAGTATTTTGCTAATCTATCTGGTCATTGCTATTCTGGGAGTGTTCTTCATCATTGGCTTATGGCCATCGTTACGTGAGCAACTGATTAATCTGGTCGATAACGCGCCGAATCTGATCAATTCATTAAGTGAACAGCTGAGAGAGCTGGAGCAGAATGGTGCCATTCAAGCCTTGTTCCCGGAGGGCTCGACACCTTTCTCTCAGATCACGGAGTATATTAACAAAGGATTTAACTTTGTGACGAACTATGTCAGTGGATTTTTCTCGCTTGTTTCCAGTTTTGCGATCATCTTGTTTACATTACCGATCCTTTTGTTCTATATGCTGTTACAAGGCGAGAAGTTTGGTCGTACACTGGCACATATCGCTCCAAAACGTTTCCAAAATGACAGTCGCGAAGTCGTGCTTGAGATTGATCAGGCGCTGAGTGGTTTTATTGTGGGAAGAGTCTTGGTCAATCTGGCGCTGGGTGTATTGATGTATATCGGTTTCCTCATCATTGGACTGCCGTACGCATTACTGCTCACGGTAATTGCGGTCATCATGAACTTTGTTCCGTTTATCGGCGCGATTGTGTCGTCCGTGCCTATTGTGATCATGGGTCTCGTGGTATCGCCATCGGTTGCCATCTGGTCCCTGATTATTATTCTCGTCGCTCAGCAGATTCAGGACAACCTGGTAGCACCTTATGTATTCGGCAAAAAGCTGGATATTCACCCGCTCACGACCATCATTCTGGTGTTGGGTGCAGGGGACCTGGGTGGCATTATTGCCATACTGATTATTATCCCGGTCTATATGATCGTTAAAATTCTTTTGGTTCGAATCTATAACATGTTCTTCAAGGACAAATGGCAGAATGCATAGAATTTAAATTATTCGAAGGAGTGGAGCACATGTCTGAAATTATCGAAAAACAATACAATGAACCTGAATATATCGCACCTCAATCTGTTCAATTGGGTACCATTCACATCTCGAACGATGTGCTGTCCAAGATTGTGGGGATGGCCGCTCAGAACACGAATGGTGTATCCTCCATGTCCGTTGGACTGACTGAAGGAATTGCCAAGAGCATCAGCGGCAAGAGTCTGCAAAAAGGGATTGACGTACACGTCAAAGACGATCAGGCAACCATCCAGCTGCGAATTAATATTCAATATGGCAACAAGATGCACGAGGTCTGTCGTGAACTTCAACATAACGTTCAACAGGCTGTAGAGCAATTAGCTGGCGTGATGGTGAATGAAATTAAAGTGCAAGTCGTCGGCGTATCCATGCCGGAAACGGTATAAACGAATGTAAGGAATAACGAATGTAAGGATAAACGATTGGCAAAAACAGCACCTTCCCAATTAACAACTTAACTGGGAGGGTGCTGTTTTATGTTTGCGGTAGTAGGTGGGGGCTTCACCCATCACTTTTTTGAACATTTTGGAGAAAAGCAATTGATCCGTATAGCCCACCGAGCGGGCAATATCACCAATGGTCAGACCCGGATCGAGGGTCAATTCGGCTGCCCTGCGCATTCGGTAATGGACCAGATATGACTGAATACTGCTTCCCATCTGATCCTTGAAGAGAGAGCACAGGTAACTGCGCTGCAAACCGACATGGGACGCAACCGATTGAACGGTAATGGCATTGGCATAGTTCATTTCAATGAAGTCCATTACCTGCGTTACGTACGTTTCCTTCGAGTAATCCGGCATGGGTTGAAGATGCTCTGAATTAGCCTGATCAATTAAAATAGAGAAGAATTGATACAACAAACCAGTCATGCTAATCTCCCAGCCTTTGTGCGTATTGCGCGAATTGACCATTCGATGCAGGCAGGATCGCATCTCGTCATCCTCATTGCCCAGATCAAAGATCGGGTGATGCTCTGACAGACAGGCTTGCTGTAAAAAGGATGAACTATTGCTGCCTTGAAAAGCAACCCAACTGTATTCCCATGGGTCATCCTGATCTGCTTCGTAATGCACGACGGAAT
This sequence comes from Paenibacillus sp. USHLN196, assembly GCF_037144955.1. Taxonomy (NCBI): domain Bacteria; kingdom Bacillati; phylum Bacillota; class Bacilli; order Caryophanales; family Paenibacillaceae; genus Paenibacillus; species Paenibacillus sp. USHLN196. The sequence continues at coordinate 262,744 of NZ_JBBCYH010000003.1, forward strand.
GCGGAACGATTAGAAATCCTTGTCCTTTGCGCAGGGTATACGTTTTGCCACCAACTTCGAAGGTGCCTTTGCCATTCAAAATATAATGAATTTTGTAATAGTCTCTCATCGCGGGGCCAAAGTGGTGACCTGGTGTACAGGCTTCGGTTCCATAATGAAGGAGCTGAAGCTCCTGAAAATGATTGTTCTTGAACATATACGTAATCAAGGGTATTCACTCCTGACGATTTCGTCTCATCTTGCATTTTAACATGCTACATATCTGAAAAGATTAAGAATCTAACAATAGTATATATAGATAACAATCATTTTTCCATATGGTTATAGTGAAATGCCATATCGTTTTAGCAGGAAAATGTCTAAGATGAAAAGGAATTCAACAAACCTTACAGGAAAGTGAGAATAACGATGCCCTATACTGCGAGTGAACAACGATATGATGAGATGAAATATGTGCGCTCAGGCAAATCCGGAATCAGACTGCCGCAAATTGCGCTGGGTTTATGGCAGAACTTTGGTGGCAACCGTACATTGGATATTCAGGAAGAGATGATTTTGCGTGCCTTTGACCTCGGAATTAACCATTTCGATCTGGCGAATAACTATGGCCCACCTCCAGGATCAGCGGAAGAGAACTTTGGTGTGATTTACAAAAAACATCTGCGTCCTTATCGGGATGAACTGCTTATCTCGTCGAAGGCAGGCTACCACATGTGGAGTGGACCTTACGGCGAGTGGGGCTCCCGCAAAAACCTGATTGCCAGTCTGGATCAAAGTCTTGGTCGGATGGGACTGGATTATGTGGACATTTTCTATCATCACCGTCCAGATCCGGACACGCCATTGGAAGAAACGATGACGGCGCTGGATCATATCGTGCGGCAAGGTAAGGCACTCTATGTGGGCTTATCCAATTATAATGCAGAACAGACGCAAGAAGCGGTAACCATTCTCCGTCGTCTGGGTACGCCATGTCTGGTTCATCAGCCAAACTACTCGATGCTGAATCGCTGGATTGAAGACGGTTTGCAGGACGTATTGGATGAGCAAGGCGTAGGTTCAATTGCATTCTGTCCACTCGGCCGCGGTCAGCTGACGAATAAATATGTCGACAAGATCAAGGAAGAACGAGCCAATCCAACAGGCCAATTGAAAAATGAAGCATACACGGACGAACGGATTGCCAAGTTCGATGCACTTCAGGTGGTCGCTGAGCGAAGAGGGCAGACGATCTCCCAACTGGCTCTGAACTGGATCTTGCGCGGTAACCGTGTTACCTCCGCACTGATTGGTGCAAGTCGTGTATCCCAGATTGAAGAAAATGTAGCTGCGCTCCAGGCACCGGATCTGACAAAGGAAGAGCTTAATGAGATTGAGAGCATTCTGGACGGAATGGGTAATTATCCTTGGTAACATACACAGTACAGCTAGGTATAAATTATAATTAGATTCTCTTATAAAAGTGGCACCTTCCTGACGAGCAGGTAGGTGCCACTTTTAGTTATGTCATTTTCTTTATAAGAACAGATCTATTATAATGGGAGTTATCGTTAATTGACCTACGTTTATTTTTTTCAGAATGAGCCTAGTTCATAGCACCTGGTCCTAGGATTTAGGGTATAATATATAGAAGCTTTACATTTGAACTATGAAGGAGAGGCTCCATTTGAACTTTGAACAGTGGATTTCGCCTGAAAGCTATAACCTGACATCCGAGATGGAGAATCATCCATCAGACCGGATTGCACTTAGATGGCTCAGCGATCAACGAGAATTGGAAGAGATTACGTATGGTGATTTATTCAAGCAGGCGAATCGTCTTGCTGGTGGCTTGCGTGAACTTGGACTAGAGAAGGGTGATCGGGTGTTGGTCATGGTACCACGCCGGATTATTGCCTATGTCATTTATATTGCTTGTCTGAAACTGGGGATTGCTGTTATTCCTTCCTCCGAGATGTTACGGGCAAAAGATCTGGAATATCGTCTGCGTCACTCTGAGGCACGGGCTGTTATTGTATGGTCAGAGACGACCTCGGAAGTGGAAAAAATGGACGCGAATCTGCCGTCACTTGCACATCGCATCGTGGCATCTCCGAATGGTGAAGTTAGCGTACCTGCTGAAGGTTGGGTCAATGTGCATCAGTTAATGCAGAATCAACCCGATGAGATGGCTGCGGTGGAGACTCATCGTGATGATACGGCTATCCTTGCTTATACTTCGGGCACAACAGGTAATCCTAAAGGAGTTGTACATAGCCACGGTTGGGGATATGCCCACCTGCGGATCGCTTCTTCATTATGGCTGGATATTCAACCTTCAGATACCGTATGGGCAACGGCTGCACCTGGCTGGCAAAAATGGATCTGGAGCCCGTTCCTGTCGGTACTCGGAAGAGGCGCGACTGGACTGGTCTACAATGGATCATTCCAGCCCAAGCGTTATCTGGAGCTGATGCAGGAACATCAGATTAATGTCCTTTGCTGTACACCAACGGAATATCGTTTGATGGCCAAAGCCGATGATCTTGGACATTATGACCTGTCTCATCTGCGCAGTGCCGTGTCGGCGGGTGAACCGCTCAACCAGGAAGTTATTGAAATCTTCCAGCGTCACTTCGACCTGACTATTCGAGACGGATATGGACAGACTGAGAGCACGTTGTTAATCGGCAGTCTCAAAGATGCGCCTGTACGCATTGGTTCCATGGGTCAATCGATTACACCTGGATTGATCGAAATCATTGATGAAGACGGACAACCTGTGCCTGCGGGTGAAGTAGGAGATATCGCAGTACACAAAGAGATGCCAGCTTTGTTCCGTGCCTATTATCAGGATGAGGGACGGAAGGAAGCGAATCAGCGTGGCGATTATTTTGTAACAGGGGACCGTGCACGTAAAGACGAAGAAGGCTACTTCTGGTTTGAAGGTCGCAGTGACGACATCATCATCAGTTCGGGTTATACGATTGGACCATTCGAAGTGGAAGAAGCACTCATGAAACACGCAAGCGTGAAGGAATGTGCGGTGGTTGCAAGTCCGGATGAGATCCGTGGCAATGTGGTGAAAGCATTTGTCGTCCTGCGAGATGCTTCGATGGCTTCACCAGAACTGATGCGTGAATTGCAGCACCACGTCAAGGAAATCACAGCACCTTATAAATATCCACGTAAGATCGAATTTGTTACAGATCTGCCGAAGACCAACTCTGGTAAAATCCGCCGGATCGAACTGCGCGAACAAGAAAAACGAAATGGTTAAATGAGATTAGGTAACGAATGATTGAAAAATAATAGCATGCGTAGTGAAAGAGAAGGAATCGATTCTGCAGAAGCGATAGCGTTCGTACAATATATGAAACAGGAGTGAACACAACCATGAGTCAATTTGAACAAACCTTTGAAAAATCGTTAGAACAATACGCAGAGCTGGTTGTTAAAGTCGGCGTGAATATCCAAAAAGGACAGGATCTGCTCGTTACTGCTCCCATCGAAACGCTTGAATTCACACGTCTGATTGTGCAAAAAGCCTATGCGGCTGGTGCAAACTATGTACAAGTGGACTTCGATGATGACAACATTACCCGCAGTCGTTTCCAGCATGGTTCCAATGACAGCTTCGACTACTATCCAGCGTGGAAAGCGGATATGATGGAGAAGTTTGCAGAAGCAGGCGGCGCCACCCTGACGATCAAAGTTCCAGATCCGGAACTGTATAACGGAATTGACTCCGACAGCGTGTCCCGGGCTACCAAAGCGGCTGCTCAGGCACGGAAAGGATATGCCAAATACACACGTAACCATGAAATTAGCTGGTGTCTGATCAAGGCACCGACCAAGGCTTGGGCGAACAAAGTGTTTGCCGACATCCCGGAAGAAGACCGAATCAACGTGATGTGGGAAACGATTTTCAAAATGAACCGTGTTGATGGCGGAGACGCCGTACAAAATTGGAGAGAGCATCTGGATACCCTAAATACCATGAGTGATCTCCTGAACAAAAAGAACTATAAGAGCCTGCATTACCGTGCGCCAGGTACAGACCTGAAAATTGAACTGGTCCATAACCATATCTGGGGCGGTGGCGGTGGCGAAAATAAACAAGGTGTATACACGGTCGCCAATATGCCGACTGAAGAAGTATTCACCATGCCTAAGCGCAGCGGTGTGAATGGGTATGTTAGCAGCACCATGCCTCTGAATCTGAACGGGCAACTGGTAGACCAGATGAGAATCACATTCAAGGATGGTCAGGTTGTAGCGTTTACGGCAGCATCCGGTGAAGAGCATCTGAAGAACCTGTTTGCTACTGATGAAGGTGCGCGTTATTTGGGTGAAGTAGCACTCGTACCGCATGACTCCCCGATCTCCAACCTGAATCGCATTTTCTACAATACGGGTATTGATGAGAATGCATCTTGCCATTTGGCCGTGGGAAGTGCGTATCCTTTCAATATGAAAGATGGCACAACCATGTCGAACGAAGAGTTGCTGAAGCATGAGTGCAATGTGAGTTTGACACACGTCGATTTCATGATCGGTTCTGCAAAGCTGGATATCGATGGTGAGTTACAAGACGGTACAATCGAGCCGGTATTCCGCAAAGGCAACTGGGCATTTTAATTTCTTAACAAGTCTTAACTAGCTAGTAGTAGCAGTCGTTAACAAAAAAAGTGACTTCAATATGAAGTCACTTTTTTGTTTCCTCGTAACGTGGATTACACGGGTCTTACAGGCACACATATCTCGCAATCATGCTGATTGAGCAGTTCCCAACGATATCGTTCTATAACCGGCTTGTTGTCCATCCTATAACCACTAGTTTGCAAATGGGGTAGGATCACATTCCATGCATGCTGAATATCTTCTGCCGTGTGCTTCACTTTACAGATGAGATAATCTCCGCCTGATAGCTCGCCAAACTCAATAGAATCATCTTCCAGACGTTCAGATTCAGTAATAACTATACAGGCATCATATCTGCAGTTCTGAGGAGGTGTGCTTGCCGGGTCATCCTGGGGAATACCGAGTAAAATTGCTGCTTCATTAAGCAGTTGGTTTTTGTCTGCCCATTGTTTCAGCGTATTCATCGCTTGAGCATTGGCTGGACCGTAAGGACCGACTTGTCGAACATAGGCGATACGATATGACGGGAGGTTTTCGATATACATTTCCATGAAAATCTTCCTCTCTGTACGATTTCTCTTACATGTTGAATGCTAACATGGTATAAAAGAAATTGTTAGCAATCTTGACGGAATCGAGTATTTCAGGGATCTTCAAGAGTTGGATTGTGCCTATAATGCACAGGTTTCAACCAAGACAGTGATGGAAACATTGTCCCCATATATGGAAGAGACGTGGAAACGGTGGGACATGCTTGGTGAACAGGCGCTCAGAACCATTGCCGTGGCTCATCCGGACGAGGATATTAATGAATTGGTTTTGGCTGATGCAGAATTTCATGAAGATCGATACCTTCGATTGGGTTATGATGCGGGGGATACACCTGCTGGCCGACTATACATATACGCGGAGTTCGACAATGAATTTCACATGTTGGATACGTTGATCTATGAAACGTATTAAAGCCACGAGATCGTGGCTTTTTTGCTGTGTCATTTAACTACTTTTATGTTATTCAGCGTGCATTTTGTTGAAGCTAACATATTCGTTAATCGGTTTACGGTAACCGCGTGGCCGCTGTTTGGCTTCCGACTTTTTGCCGATGGTGATCATCATAACCGGTACGTAATGGTTAGGGATATCTAAGCTTCGTTGTAGTTCTTCGGCATCAAAGCCGATCATTGGACAGGTGTCCCAACCACGATCCTGAGCAATCAGCATCAATTGCATGGCGGACAGGCTGGCATTGCGAATGGCATCCTCACGTTGGAAGAATCTGCCGCGAGATTCGTAAAATTCGGTTACACTTTGGGATTCCTGCTCATATTGGAAAGGAGTAAGAGCGCCAAGGTTCAGCAACCCTTCGTTAATGGTGCGGATGTGATGGTGTGCGTTGACATCGCCCAATACGATAATGACTGCAGAAGCTGTTTTTACTTTGTATTGCTGGGAAGCTTCATAGACTTTCTCTTTCTGTTCCTCATCTTTAATCACAAGATAGTGTGTATGCTGCAAGTTGAAGGCAGAAGGTGCGAATTTGTTCAGGGCAAACATCTCTTGCAGTTCAGAATCCGATATTTCAATTCCTTCTTCAAAAATAACGGCCGATCTACGGTTTTTGACCAGATTCTCCAACTCACTCATGGTAGTTTCCCTCGCTTATGTATAATTTATAAACTGACTATAACACACCTAGTTACTTTATGTAAGTATTATTTTTGAATAAGACAAGGTTTGGTTGCCATACGCTAAAATAAAACACTAGAGGTGATTCATGAAAGCTTTCATCACAAAATATAAGGGAGGACATAACCCGCATGAATTTCGGGTCTATGTGATCCAATCTTCGACGTTAAAACGTTTTGTTGTTATGGAGATTATTCTGGGCTCAATCGTGTACAATGTCGCACTGTATTTGTGTCATAATGCACTGCTCGCTGGGGTAGGCTCTTGGGCTGGAACGGAAAGCCTGAAGAGATTGCCACTGGTCTTTAGAAGAATCGCAGGTACATGATGAGGAGTGAAAAGAAAGATTGGAGCAGAGGAGGGCCAGTTTCGGCCCCATTCTCTGCTTTAGCCATGCTTCTTCTATCTGATCTGATAAATCGCTAAGCTTCGGAGACATAACCTACCTTATTTGGCACGTTCCAAATACTGCTCCAGCGTAAGTTTCTGGCTGGTGATCTCACCAGCAATATATACACCTACATAACGTACATGCCATGGCTCATAAGAGTAACCTGTTAATTTCTCCTGATCTTTGCCGTAACGGATAATGAATCCGTATTTGTGGGCATTGGCTTTCAGCCATTTGCCTTCTTTGGTGTTGCCGAAGCTTTGCTCTAGATCATAACCGGCCGAAGCGCTCGAGATATCCATGGCTAGACCCGTTTGATGTTCACTTTGTCCTGGACGAGCACTTGTTTTATTGGCAATAGCTTCACCTTTGATGCTGGCATTACGGTCAAAAATCGATTTCTGGGTCGCATAAGAGCGATAACCAGAGACGGCTTTAATATCGATGCCGTCTTTTTTGGCAGCGGTGAATAATTTTTCAATAGCTGTTGCAGCCACTTTACGCATCTGTTTCTTCGGACTGGAGCCTGAGAAGCTAAAAGGAATATTAGGTACAACCAAATCTTGAGGTGCATAAGTCGAAGGCAGATTTCTCTTTTTATTGACCAGTACAACTGTACTGGACACATTGGTCACAGTTGCCACATTTTTTATCGTTTTGATTGTGCGACCAGGTGCATTATCATGCAGAAATTGAGTGAAGCTGGAGCTTGCTGCAGATGCGACAGGATTCAGGATTGAAGTGATAGGAAGCGTAGTAAAAGCAGAACCTGCTACAACAGAACCTATGAGAATGGTGGATATGATGGATTTAGAAGTAAAAGATTTCATGATGTGTGTTCCTCCTCGGATTATATGAATCTATATACCGAGTATACTAGAGGATTATATCCATAGGTTCTCCAATTGTTTCAGAGTTGTAAACAAGTTTGCTAAATAAGTTGAACCAAAGATATTTACACTGGACACTACGATGACAGAACAACCTTCCGATCGCTGTTATCCCCTGATTTTTTTGATACAATTTTATAATGGTGAAAATCTTGGGATAGCGTATGCTTCCGATGCAGCTTTCTTTCAGAAAGCTTTTAGGCGAACACTTCGTTTCTTCAGGTTCTTTCTGTCCTCTCCGTTTCGTGTAAATGTTTAGTCCATCTTTTATTGAGTCTTTTTTGCAACGCTGATAGAGGCATATAAAGAAAAGAATATTAAAAAACCGTTGCATTAGGTGCAACGGCTTTTGATGTGAAGAGAGATAATGCTAGATTACTTCAAGTATGCTGGAGAATGTATTACAACATGCAGGCGTCAGATCCACCGGAGCTTCCCGCAGTTACGGCACGGGTATCGCGAACACGAACATTGGCGCTGAGTACACCAGAATCACTGCTTAATTTGAAAGAAGGATAATTCTCTTCCGTATCCAGTTTCATGTGTTGCTCAAGGTTCAGCTGCTGCTTCGGATCAACATAGAACGGGACCAGATTGGTTTCAATCTGCGCGTCGAGAGTTGCAAGTTCGTCGACAATGATAATAGCGATAACTCCGTTACATCCGCAACCTTCCAGGTCATAGATCACTTTGAAATATCCGGGTTGGTCATTCAGGCTTTCCGTCAATCGTTTTGCAGCCAAATCTGTAATTTGAATATACATATAGGTACACTCCTTTATATGTGGTCATGGTTGTAAGTGGTAAAAGAATTCATTCAGCTTCTATTCCCATTATACCACTTTGGCAAAAATCAAAGCATTTATTTTCTTGACTGATCAGTCTGGAAAAGGTATTCTTTAGTTAATGAATAGGGAGGTGAGGTCTGAAATTGGGAAGAGCCAAGGCGTTTGACACGGAGACTGTTCTAAGAAAAGCAACGTCTGTATTTGGAGCGTACGGTTATGAAGGTACATCTTTGAGCTTACTATTGAGTGAACTTGGCATTGCGCGGCAAAGCCTGTATGACACCTACGGAACTAAACATGATTTATTTGTCTCTGCTCTTAAATTCTATATTCAGCAGAAGACAGAGGCGGGGATCAAACTATTAAACGAATGCACAAGTGTGAGGCAAGGCGTGACGGAGTTGTTCAACGAAGCGGTTAACGTGTTGACAGACAACGAACGTCGTAATGAATGTTTCATCATTAATAGCGCGGTTGAACAGGCACCACAAAATCACGAAATCGCGGCTTTTATTCAAACTATTAACCAACAAATGGAAGATGTTTTTCATACTGCGCTGCTACGAGGACAGAGGAATGGCGAGTTGAAGCACGCAGAGGAAGAATTGCCCGGCCTTGCCCGGTTTTTGAATTATTCCCGACTCTCATTGACCTTCACGGCGAAGAGCGGTGCAAGTGCAGAAGTACTGCGAGAGTTTGTACAGATGACTTTAAGGGCCATGGACTAATGTTTCACAGGATTGATCATGAATGCTTATTGGTTTTTTGAAAATGAACGCTTAGGGCGTTTATTTTTTGAATATTATAGACTGATTGGTCTGGAAAAAGAATATCAAACAAACTATAGGAGGAATGAAGAGATGACACAATCCCAGCAGCTGGAAGCGGGCAATAGTGTGCCACATCAGATTATGCATGGATTTACTCAATTGCTACTGGAGGGAAAATTGGAACAGTGGTTGGAACTATATACAACTGAAGCTATCTTTGAATTTCCATATGCACCAGCAGGATATCCTCAGAAACTGGAAGGCAAAGCCGCAATTGCGAATCATCTTCATAATCTACTGGGGATGGTTGAAATCCAGCAGTTTTCCGAACCGGTGATTATTGCTGATTCCACGAAACAACAGTTTGTGGCCGAATTTACTTGTAAAGGGCGTTCATTCGTTACAGGCAAGCCATATAACCAAACTTACATCTCTGTAGTGAGCCACAAGAATGGAAAAATTATACATTATAAAGACTATTGGAATCCGATGATCGTAATCGAATCGGACTTAGGAGGAAGTAAACATGATCAATGATAAACCGTTGACACTTATTACAGGGGCTAATGGGAAGACAGGAAGCCGTGTTGCGGCCATACTTCAAAAGCAAAAATATCCGGTGCGTTTGGCAGGAAGAACTAAAGCATCTTTTACTGGTTCTGGTGATAACTATGTATATTTTGATTGGTATGATTCCGAGACTTATGCTCCGGCGCTGAAAAATGTGAACCAGGTGTACCTTGTCGTGCCAGTCATGGACATGACCCCAGAAGACGTCATGATTCCGTTCATCAAGGAAGCATTGTGGAGCGGCGTTAAGCGATTTGTCTTGCTTGGCAGTGCTTCAGTTAATGAAGATGGTCCTATATTTGGCAAAGTACATCAGTATCTAAAAGCGCATGCTCCGGAGTGGGCTGTACTACAACCTTCCTACTTTATGGAGAACTTTACGGAGGGACCACATTGGGAGACGATGAAGCAATTCAGTAAAATCTACAGTGCTGCGGGTGAGGGTAAAATTGGTTTTGTCAGCGCAGATGATATTGCAGCTGTTGCCTTCCGAGCTCTGACAGATATGGTCCCTCATAATACAGCCCATATCATTACGGGACCGGAAACATTGTCTTACGGGCAGGTTGCCGACATCATTAGTCGTATACTGGACCAGTCTATTCAGCATGAATCTTTGTCCGATGATGAATTGAGGAACAGCATGATTCAAGCCGGGATGCCCGAAGACTATGCAACAGCTCTGGCTGGGTTGGATATTTTCATCCGTGAAGAAGGCCGGGAAGATCAAGTAACGGATACCGTGCTGAGATTGACTGGGAATAGCCCCATTAGTATCAGCCAAGTATTTAATCGTTTTATACAATAAAATCGAAGGCATCATAAAAAACAATAGAAATCTTGGAAGAAATTCTGTGGAGTAACAAGAAGACGGTGCCCGGAGGCCCGTCTTTTTTTGCTGATTTATCAAACATTTGAAATATCCGTCTAGTTCAAGTGGATAACAATCGCACTGCACCTGTTCAATACCAATGATTATATGAGGGTACTTTTGGGGAAATAGATGAGAATGAATGTTTGATAAAGGAGAGAAGAGTCTGGATGATTCAGTTCGAAAATGTATCTAAACAATACCCTGATGGAACTACGGCTTTGCGTCAGGTTAACCTCAACATTAACAAGGGAGAATTGTTCGTCATGATTGGTCCGAGTGGATGTGGCAAAACCACCATGCTCAAAATGATCAATCGCCTGATTGAACGAACAGATGGAGCGGTGCGCATTAATGATCGCTTAATCGATGAATACAACATCCATGAATTACGCTGGAATATTGGATATGTGTTGCAACAGATTGCATTATTCCCGCATATGACCATTGCCGAAAATATTGCGGTTGTCCCAGAACTCCGGAAATGGAAGTCAGATCAAATCAAGGAGCGTGTACATAATCTGCTGGACATGGTTGGATTGCACGGAGATACGTACAGTGAGCGCAAGCCTGCCGAACTATCCGGTGGACAGCAACAGCGAATTGGTGTGTTGCGTGCGCTCGCTGCCGATCCCGAGATTGTATTGATGGATGAACCGTTCAGTGCACTCGATCCGATGAGCCGCGAGAAATTGCAGGAGGATATTCTGGATATCCAGCGTCAGATGAAGAAAACGATTGTATTTGTCACCCATGATATTCAGGAAGCGATGAAGCTGGGGGATCGCATCTGCATTATGAAGGATGGAGAAGTATTGCAGGTAGGCACTCCGGAAGAGTTAATCCAGCAGCCAGCCAATGACTTCGTACGTGAGTTTGTCGGAAGTCCTAATACCGATACGAGTTCACAATCTGAATTTGATCTCGAATCAATCATGTCGCCACTCTCACCTGGTCATGTGCCAAAATCAGCCAAAACGGCCGTTCCTGTATCCATTACGTTGACGGAGTTAGTTGATATCATGGCTTCCCATGACCATCTGCTGGTTGAACGTAACCGCCAGATTATTGGCGAGATCAGTCGAGTTGATCTGATGAAATACTGGTCTGGTCAGTTACAGGAACGAGGTGAAGGACATGAGTAGATTCACGGAGGTGTTCAGTGAGCGCAAAGGTCAGTTATTGTCTGCTCTTCTTGAACATATTCAGATCTCATTTATCGCATTGTTCTTTGCTGTCCTCATCGCTATTCCGCTTGGTATATACCTTACTCGCAAACCAAGAGTGGCTGAACCAATTATCGGGGTTACAGCTGTGTTGCAGACGATACCGTCCTTGGCGCTTCTCGGATTGCTCATCCCGTTATTCGGCATAGGCACACTTCCTGCAATCATAGCACTGGTGGTGTATGCGCTACTTCCGGTACTTCGCAATACGTACACTGGCATCTCCGAAGTCGATTCTTCCATGGTCGAAGCGGCGAATGCGATGGGCATGAACAGTCGACAACGGCTGGTCAAAGTGGAACTGCCACTGGCGATGCCTGTCATTATGGCCGGAATTCGGACCGCGATGGTCCTCATCGTAGGAACGGCGACACTTGCTGCCTTGATCGGCGCAGGAGGTTTGGGTGCATTAATCTTGCTGGGCATTGATCGGAACGATACAGCATTGATCATCCTTGGTGCTATTCCAGCCGCATTGTTGGCCATTTTGTTTGATGTACTGCTTCGCCAGTTCCAGCGCTTGTCTTTCAAGAAAACATTGGTTACCTTGGGTTCGCTGGCTCTGATCGCGATACTTGTGATCACCATTCCCTTTTTTGCGAGGGGAGGACAGAAGGATCTCGTGATTTCCGGGAAATTGGGGGCGGAACCCGAAATTCTCATTAATATGTACAAATTGCTCATCGAAAAAGACACGGATTTAACGGTTGAATTGAAGCCTGGATTGGGCAAAACACCATTCCTGTTCAATGCCCTCAAGTCGGGGGATATCGATATCTATCCTGAATTCACAGGGACAGCCATCTCCGAATTCATGAAGGAAACGGCTGTGAGTACGGATCGAAAAGAGGTCTACGAACAAGCCAGAGACGGAATGTCAAGCCAGTTCAATATGGTGCTGCTGAACCCTATGGATTATAACAATACGTATACGTTGGCTGTACCACAGAGCATTGCAGATCAATACAATCTCAAGACCATTTCGGATCTCAAACCGGTGGAACAGCAAATGAAGGCAGGATTCACGCTTGAATTTTCGGATCGGGAAGACGGTTACCTTGGCATTCAGAAGAAGTATGGGATTGAATTCCCAAACGTGGCGACAATGGAACCCAAGCTTCGCTATGGTGCTCTTCAGCGCGGAGATATCAATCTCGTTGATGCTTACTCCACAGATAGTGAGTTGAGACAGTATGAACTCGTTGTGCTGGAGGATGATCAGGAATTGTTCCCGCCGTATCAGGGCGCGCCCATGCTTCGTAAAGAGACGGCCGATCAATATCCACAACTGGTTGAGGTGCTGAATCAGCTTGCTGGCAAAATTACGGATGACGAGATGCGTCAGATGAACTATGACGTGAACGTAGAGGGAGAGAATCCTGAACAGGTTGCAGCAGAGTACCTTAAACAGGCTGGATTGCTGTAACTTCAGGCATCCCTGCAATAGATGTAGCAAAAGGATGAGGAGGAACCATGATGACTCAAGAAACCTATGACCTGATTGCAATTGGAACAGGGAGCGCAGCAAGCTCTGTAATCACCCGTTGCGCTGAAGCTGGATGGAAAATCGCTGTGATTGATGAGCGTGAGTTCGGAGGAACCTGTGCACTGAGAGGCTGTGATCCCAAGAAAGTACTGACTGGAGCAGCTGAGCTGATTGACTGGAATGAGCGGATGCAAGGGAAAGGAATTCAAGGTCAGGCAAGAATAAAATGGTCTGATCTGATGGCATTTAAGCGGACTTTTACCGAGAGTATTCCTAGAGCAAGTGAGGATCAATACAAGCAGGCCGGAATGGACACGTTCCATGGAAAAGCTTCATTTGTCGATGAAGACCATATCCAAGTTGGAGAAGAAATACTTTATGGCAAACACATCCTGATTGCTACCGGTGCAAGGCCGGCCCCACTTCAGATTGAGGGTTCTGAGCATCTCATATATAGTGATGACTTTTTGGATCTGGAACAGCTACCTGATCGATTAGTTCTGGTAGGGGGTGGATATATTGCATTTGAGTTTGCGCATATTGCGGCCAGAGCCGGGACGGAAGTCCATATTCTGCATCGGAGTGATCAGCCCCTAAAATCTTTTGATGCGGAGCTGGTAGAATGTTTGTTGCAAAAATCGAAAGAGATCGGCATTCATGTTCACTTGAACGCGGAGGTGAAGTCCATACGGCAAGAGGGGAACGCCTATGTCGTTCATGGCACACGCAATGGTGCAGATCACCAGTGGCAGTGCGGACTTGTCGTGCATGGAGCGGGGCGTGTTCCTAATGTGGATGGGCTGGAATTGGAGAAAGGCAACGTCAGCTACAGCAAAAAGGGGATTACGGTGAATGAGTATTTACAAAGTGAAAGTAATCCAAGATTGTATGCTGCTGGTGATGTGACCGACACAAAAGGGTTGCCTTTGACTCCATTAGCAGGTCAGGAATCGCGGGCCGTATCGTTCAATTTGTTGGAGGGCAATCAACACAAACCGAATTATACTGTCATGCCTTCCATTGTGTTTACTGTCCCTGCACTTGGGGCTGTGGGGATGAGCACGGAACAAGCTAAGAAAGAGGGCTACGAGGTGCAGGTAAATGATATGTCGAAATGGTATACTTACAAGCGAACTCATGAAAAATTTGCCATGGCCAAAGTGGTGATCGACAAATCAACCGGACGTATTCTGGGTGCGCATGTGCTCGGGAGCAAAACAGAAGAATTGATCAACCTTTTTGCAATGGCGATTCAGTTCAATCTGACTATCGATCAGTTAAACACCATGAATTTTTCATATCCTACTGCTGCATCGGACCTGAGTTCTCTAATATAGAAGTGATGATGAGCCCCTTTGGGACTATAGGAAGGATGAGAATAACGATGTCATCGGAATTTATCGGATTTCATACAGGCAAGTGGACTACGGAACCCGTTGCTGCGCGGATGGACGGGGATCGTTTCGTCGTGGAAGCTCAGGAAGGCAGTGACTTCTGGGAGAACACATTCTATGGGTTCTGTCATCGGAATGGACACGCTATGCTTGCTCCATGGGATGGAAGTGAAGCGATTGAAGTATCGTTTGATCTAAGCTCATTCACCGAATTATATGATCAGGCTGGATTAATGTTATGGCATGGAGACGATCAATGGATCAAGGCTGGTGTTGAGGTCAATGATGGCGTAGTTCATGTTGGAGCCGTCGTGACAAATACGTATTCGGATTGGTCACTCTCGCCTGTACCAGAATGGGGTGGACGAATCGTAACGATTAGAGCCTCATACAGTAACGAAGCAGTGGTCATTCGTGCTCGGACAGATGAGCATCCTTGGCGAACAATACGAGTTGCACGATTTGCCCATCCAAACAACAAGCACGCGGGTCCCTTTCTGTGTTCACCCAAGCGTGCAGGTTTCGAGGTAGCCTTTACCAAGTGGAGTTCCACGGCACCTGATGAAGACTTGCATGCAGATCCACCGATTACGGATTAAAACAAGTTAAGATGCACGATAAACAATGAAACACTAACAAGTGTATCTACCTTAGAAAGTAAAACAATAGAAATAAGCAAGTCTTCCATCAGCGGAGGACTTGCTTATTTTCGTGTTCAAACATCGGACTATGAAGAGGACCTCAAGGTACCATTTCATAAACAAAGGGTTAGCGAGTTTTTTCGCATTTACCGCAAAGGTTCCTTGCGAACTTTGTTGAGCTTAACGTTTATTTACTCGTGTCCGTATCCAGGGACTGGGGTTCAGTCTCTTTTTCACCCTTATCATCATTGGACTTATTGAACTCAAGCATACGCTCCTCGTAATCGTCCAGGAACCATAACGGGTCCATACTGTCTTCCTCACCGTTGTAATTGATCACGATTTCTTCGCCAGCTTTGATGTCTGTATACGCGTAGAAGTCAAAGGTGTGGTTATCAAAGTTGATATCATACGTTGCATTAGGTTCATAGGAATGGTTGATGAGACTGCCGTAGCCGAGCAGAATGGCGGTATGATTCGCCCCATATTCGAACACGTAATCTTCCAAAATCGTTTTTTCGACATGCTCATGATCTTCATTTGGGTAAGGCACAACGGGTGCCTGATGGATAAGCGTTCCCTTGGCAATATCAACGGTAGCAAATACTCCGCGATTAAATTCACCGCCATCACCCAACTTGGATTGTTTTACTTCAATCATATTTTTCACCTGATGCTCTTCGAAGAGCCCCGTTCTATATAGTAGTAATTCGTTAAGGCAAAATTTTAACCCATACTTTCATATAAGGCAAATTTCAGACAAAAAGGTGGAATATTTTTTAATATGGCGTTGAGTTGTGCAGGATATAACGCTTATAATATACAAAGAATTAAGTCTATATAGAAAAGGTGTCATGAATGAGCATATTAAATGTAGAAAAATTAAGTCACGGTTTTGGTGACCGTGCTATCTTTAACGACGTTTCATTCCGCCTGTTGAAGGGCGAACATATTGGTCTGATCGGGGCCAATGGTGAAGGTAAATCCACCTTCATGAACATTATTACAGGAAAACTTCAGCCGGATGAAGGCAAGGTGGAATGGTCCAAACGGATGCGTGTTGGGTATCTGGACCAGCATGCTGTATTGAACAAAGGCCAATCGATCCGTGACGTACTTCGCGGCGCGTTCCAGTATTTGTTTGACATGGAACAGGAAATGAATGATATGTATGGCAAAATGGGCGATGTAACGCCGGAGGAGCTTGAACAACTGCTTGAAGACGTGGGTACGATTCAGGATACGCTGACGAACCAGGATTTCTACATGATCGATGCCAAAGTGGATGAAACCGCACGTGGTCTGGGTCTGACAGATATCGGTCTGGATAAAGACGTCAATGACCTGAGTGGTGGACAGCGTACCAAAGTACTGCTTGCCAAGCTGCTGCTGGAAAAACCCGATATTTTGCTGCTCGATGAGCCTACGAACTATCTGGATGAATTGCATATCGAATGGCTGAAACGTTATTTGCAGGAATATGAGAATGCATTTATTCTGATCTCACATGATATTCCGTTTCTGAACAGTGTGATCAACTTGATCTATCACATGGAGAACCAAAATCTAACTCGCTATGTGGGCGATTATGATCATTTCCAGGAAGTGCATGAGATGAGAAAACAGCAGCTTGAATCGGCGTACAAACGCCAACAACAAGAGATTGCTGACCTCAAGGACTTTGTAGCGCGGAACAAAGCAAGTGTAGCTACACGCAATATGGCGATGTCTAGACAGAAGAAGCTCGACAAGATGGATGTCATCGAGATCGCCAAGGAGAAACCGAAACCGCAGTTCAACTTCCGTGATGCAAGAACATCAGGCAAGCTCATTTTCGAAACCAAAGGTCTTGTAATTGGATACAACGAACCGTTGTCCAGACCACTGGATCTGCGCATGGAACGCGGACAGAAGATTGCCCTCGTTGGTGCGAACGGAATCGGTAAAACAACCCTGATGCGCAGTATTCTGGGTGAAATTCAAGCTCTGGAAGGAACCGTTCAACGTGGTGAACATCTGGAGATTGGTTACTTCCAGCAAGAGATGAAGGATGCCAATTACAATACATGTATTGAAGAGATCTGGCAGGAGTTCCCTTCCTATACCCAATTCGAGGTGCGTGCTGCACTTGCAAAATGTGGTTTGACTACAAAACACATTGAGAGCAAAGTAGCTGTACTAAGTGGTGGGGAGAAAGCCAAAGTTCGTCTCTGTAAGCTGATCAATAATGAAACCAACCTGCTTGTACTCGATGAGCCGACGAACCATCTGGACGTTGATGCCAAGGAAGAGTTGAAACGTGCGCTCAAGGCTTACAAAGGCAGTATTCTTCTGATCTCCCATGAACCGGAATTCTACCGTGACGTGGTTACGGAGACGTGGAACTGTGAGTCATGGACAACAAAAGTATTCTAAATAGAGGTTGTTCAAAAAGTCCGCTTTTGATTACGAATCATGTGCGAGCTTGCGAACAAGCTCGAAGCGTGAGGAAAGGCGCGAATTTTGCTTACAAAACAAGCAGAACTCGCGCCTTTTTTGCGTGGTTTTAACGAAAAATGTTTGAGTTGAAATCACAGTTGACAGCTTGAATAAGGCAATAATATAATTCAGGAAAGCGATTACATTTATATATTAAAAACCTGTTTCACTGCATAGGGGCAAAGAAAACACGGTATTCCGTATGGGTATCATTGCACTTAGAAGTGAAGACGGGTCTTTTTTTTGCACTCCAATGAAACCGGTTTCATTAAAATAAGGAGGTGGACAAACGCTCGTTACTGACAACTGGTTGCTGAGGATAGGCTGAACAACAACACCGCGCATACATGAACCATGCTTTCATCTTTCATGCCAAAGGAGAGAATGAACATTGGATAAACTCAGGAAACCCATGATATTTATGTTATCAGCAACACTTGCGCTGTCTTCGGGACCGTTGATGCTGCCGAGTAAGGCGTATGCCGATCTGAGCAGTATACCCGCCACGTTGTTGCAGGATGATTTTTCCGATGGGAATTTCACGGAATCACCCGCGTGGAACGTAAGCTCAGGCAACTGGGAAGTGTTCGCTGACCCGACAGATGCGTCCAACTTTACGCTTTTCCAGAGCGATACCAATGAAGGCATCATCTCTACTGGAGACTCCATATCGGACATGACCGTGTCCATGCGCTTTTATACAGGAGAAGGTAAATTATTTCCGGGCATTTTGCCGCGGTTTCAGGATAAGAACAACTTTTACTATTTTCAAATGCATGTTCCCAATAATAAACTCGTTTTCTCCAAACGGGTAAACGGATCAGACACAACTTTGAACACGGTGGACTATGCGTTTGCCAAAGATACATGGTACACGCTCAAAGTGGTGTTATCAGGTACCACCATTCGCGGGTATATCGCGGAAAACGGCTCCGATCGGTTGGTATTTGATCTGGTCGATACTACATACGGGTCAGGTACTGTGGGCATTCGGAATAAGTGGCAGTCGGTACATGCAGATGACGTGACCATTGCCGAGCAACCGCCTGGGAACGATATTCAGCTCTCTATTGCTGAGCAGACGGCGTCTTCGGTTTCACTGCAATGGTCTGAAATCGCGGGAGCATCAGCCTATCGCTTGTACCGTTCCTCTACGCCTGAAGGCGGTTATTCCCTGGTAACCAATACCGGAACTTTGGAACACACCGATGAAGGATTAAGCGGGGATACGGTGTATTATTACAAGATCGCTTATGAATACGGAGGCCTAACCGAATCATTATGGACTGCTCCGCTGGAAGTTCGGACGACTGCGTCGGCACTACAGGCTCCTGGCGAATTAAAGGCCGAAGCACTCAACGCCACAAGCGTGAAGCTGTCTTGGCCCGCTGTGGATAAGGCGACTGGTTATCGCGTGGTTCGTGCCGAGGTTGGCAGCGACCAATACGAGCAGGTTTACGAAGGTAAAGGGCTCACATTCACGGATAAGGCACTTGAGCCGGGCAACAGCTATAGCTATCACGTAACGGCCTTGAATGCAGCTGGAGAATCAGCAGTCACTGTTGCAGAAGCCACGACGTACGCCATTGACTCTCCAGCAGAGTTCGCTGCCACAGCTGTGACGGACACATCAATCTCTCTGGGGTGGAATGTCCTGCCTGGATCTGACGTAACGTATACCGTGTCCCGTGCAACCAGTGCTACGGGTACGTATCAGCAGGTCTATAGTGGCAATGAAAACACGTTTAACGATAGCGGTCTGACGATGGGCACAGGATATTTTTACATCATTCAGGCGACTGTGGACGGCGTAACTTCTCCAGCATCCGCACCGTTGGGCGTTGCCACAGTTCGCACAAGCATTACACCAGGGCAACTGTGGCCAGATCTGGACGGGAAGCCGATTGATGCACATGGGGCTGGCTTTTTCTATGATGAACAGACGGAGATGTATTACTGGTATGGTGAATACCACACGGGCGGATGGCCAGCTGTTGGTGTGCGTGTGTATTCATCCAAGGATCTGATGAATTGGACGGATGAAGGCATGGCTTTAACGACTCTTCAATCCATGGATGATTTTGACAATGACCCTTTGATCTCCAAATTGTATGCGGGGCGTGAAGACCGCGTGGATATCTGGGCAGATATCCGCAAAGGACGGATCATTGAACGACCAAAGGTCATCTACAACGACAAAACGAAGAAATACGTGATGTGGGCCCACATGGATGGCGACAAGGACCCCTATAACGATAATGCAAATTACGGTAAGGCGCGGGCCGGCTATGCGATCAGCGACTCTCCAATAGGGCCTTTTGTATATCAGAAGAGTTACCGGATGGACAGAGCTCCCGAAGGGGAGAAAGATTACTTCCCAAGCGATAAGGGCATGGCACGTGACATGACGTTGTTTAAGGACGATGACGGTACCGGTTATCTGATCTACTCCAGTGAGGAAAACCTGACGCTGTATATCTCCAAACTGAATGAAGACTATAGTGACGTAACAGGGTGGCATAAGGAAGGACGAACGGATGACAAAGGCAATCCGGTACGAGATTCCATCTATCAGGCGGAATACGGTGTAGATTACGTGCGTGTGTTCCCGGGAGGGCAACGTGAAGCACCGGCGATGTTCAAGTATCAGGGGAAATATTATATTTTGACTTCCGGAGCTTCCGGTTGGGCCCCTAACGAAAACAAAGTGACGGTGGCGGACAACATCTTTGGTCCGTGGTCAACGCAGACCAATCCGTTCGTGCGTACGTTGCCGAGTGATCCCGATCCAGGCAAGGCATTTGGCACGCAGACCACATCCGTCATTCCGGTCGATCCGGAAAAAGGCAAGTTCATTTACGTGGGCGATACCTGGAATGGTGGCAATTTCTCGAATGACGCTGCCAAATACGTATTCTTGCCAATTGAGTTTGGAATAGGCTCCGACATCGCGATCAAGTGGTATAACAGCTGGACACCTGATCTGCTGAATTCGATGGGCAAGGTAGATATTGCTGATCCCTTGCCAGAAGCCGTGGCGCTAGGCAAAGTACCATCCCTTCCAACAACATTGAATGTGCGCGAGGGTGGAGCACTGGTGTCAACGCCAGCAGTATGGACAATTGATAACCGGGCCATGACAGCAGAAGATTTTGCTAAACCAGGACGGCTCACGTTACAGGTCACTACACCGGAATATAACAACAAAAAGCAGGCGGTTCGTGTAAATGTCATTCCGGAGAATACACTATATTTCGTGAATAGCGGAGGTTACGAAACGGCTGATTACAGTCTCATGGGTGCTTATATGAAGGGAACGCTTGCGAACCCGGGAACGGCCGATCAGATGTACGCTCCCGCTGAGGGACGTAGTTGGGGTTATGTCAGCGCAGATGCACTGCCATCCGGTTCGAATGGTGGGGATATATTCTCGACCGTACGTTATCTCAACGGTGGCAATGTCAGCAATTTTCCTAAAGGCACGGATTTAACCTATACATTTGATGTACCAAACGGGACATACGATGTGTACGCCGGATTCAACGATCCGTGGACCAATGCATCGCGCAGAGCAAATTTCATCATCAATGGCACCGATACTGGTGCAGTTACTTTTACGCCTGCCAGTGTTAGAGCCCATAAAGGCATCAGCGTGTCGGACAACAAGCTGGAGTTGACCGTGCGCAATACGGCATCGCAGGACCCGATGATTAGCTGGATTATGATCGTTAAACCTGACGCAGCGCCACCTGCAAATGATAGTGCTGGCCTTAATGCTGATGCGTTGGATTCAACGAGCGCAACGCTTCACTGGGATGCTCATCTTGGTGCAGCAAGCTACAAGCTCTACCGCTCAGATCGTGAGCAAGGAGAGTATAAGGTGGTCTATAACGGCAAAGGACGGGAGTACACGGACTGTGAACTGAACCCCGGCACAGTTTACTATTACAAAGTGGAAGCTTTGGATGCCACGGGGCAAGCCGTGAGAGGTGTATCTTCCGCTTATCAGGTGCATACGGCTCAGCAGACCGCTGTCGATGTAGCTACAGGGATTACGGCACTGGAACAGCCTTCCGCAGGTGCAAAAAAACTGAAGTTCCCATCCTTGCCACAAGGTTTCACAGTGAAGATCGCTTCCAGTTCGGTACCGTCGGTCATTCAAACTGATGGAACGATTGTCCCACCATCTAAGGAAACAACAGTAACCCTGGAGTTGGAAATCACTCGAACTTCTGACGACAGTAGAGCCCTGACTGTACCGTTGACAGTGAAAGTGCCGGCATCTGTTCCTTCCCCAGGAGGCACGGACCCTGGTTCGGGCGGTAATCCAGGCGGCAATTCCGGTGGAGTTCCAGGAAATGGTTCTGGTTCATCCAGCAATGGTGGGCAATCAGGAAGTGGTAACCCAAGTGCAGAGAATGCTGTACCACAACCTAAACCGGAGAAAGACCGTTCAGTTCTGGAGTTGCAGGGACAGTCTGATCAGAAGGGAGTAGTGCAGTCCAACGTGGATGTTTCAACGATTAAAGAGGCTTTTAAAGTTGCCCCCTCAATGGATGCAGGTCAGCGCTTGGTCGAACTTCGGCTGAAGCCGGTTTCGGGAGCAACGGCATATGAAGTGTCTCTGCCAGCTTCTGCGTTGATAGATCAGGGAGAGTCACATGTGTTCAATATTGTTACAGAGCTGGGGATGTTGGAGCTTCCGGCGACACTGTTAACAAAGGATATAGTTGGTGATGGGATTGCATCAATCCGATTGGTCAGAACGGAGTTACCACAAACAGTCGCAGATCAGCTTGGCACGCCATATGGAGTCCAGCTTGAACTTCAACTGGATGGTCAACCATGGCCATCGGAAAGCGAGTTGATACTTCGTCTGCCTTTCCAATCATCACAAAATGCTCAGCAGGATCGGATTGTAGCATTTGCCATTGGCGCGAACGGTGTGGCAACTCCATTGCCGCAAAGTTACTACGATCCAAACAGCGGGCAGCTTGTATTTTCCGTAACATCACTCACAGGAAATTATGCTGTTGTGCCTGTGGAGCAGACATTCGCAGATCTTGCAGAAGTGCAGTGGGCCAAGAAAGCAATGGAGGCTTTGGCTGTCAGAGGTGTAATTGATGCAGAGGCAAGCGGTGACTCCACGAAGTTACATCCAAAACAGGAGATGACCCGCGGTCAATACATGCAATGGTTGATGACTGCGCTGGGTTTGAATGCTTCTTCCGGGAATGCGTTCTCTGATGTAAACGAAAAGGCTCCGTACTACGAAGCAGTTACAGCTGCGCGTTCGCTAGGTATCACCAGTGGTACCGGTGACGGGCGCTTCTTGCCAGAGTCCACGATCACTCGTCAAGAGATGATGACGTTGACAGTGAGGGCACTTGCGGCGGCTGGACTGGTTGACTCCGAGACGGCTGCAACAGATAACCTTACTCGTTTCCGCGACGCTTCCGAGATTCGCTCCTATGCCCGGGAGAGTGTGGCATTACTTGTGGATCTGGGCATCGCCCACGGGTACAACGGTGAGGTGAAACCACTTGCCGAAGCAACCCGAGCCGAATCGGCTGCGTTACTATATGCGATGATGAGCAAACGGGTATGGAATAAATGATGATACATCAGAATCGTAGCGTGTGAAAAAGAAGGCTTACTTTGACCTAGAACTCAGGTTGGAGTAAGTCTTCTTGATTGTGCGCCCTCCATGGGCGAAAAGTCGGATACTCAACGAACGAGGTTATGTGTAATGTCTGCGAATTGTTAATTGTAATGTTTGCCGATTTGATACGCTTGCTCAAGCAAGCCTTCAATATGTTCTTTGGATTCTGATATGGTTTCATAGAGGAATTCGACTCGGGATTCCTGCATTCTTGCATAACCTGCGATCCCGTTATTCAGATAATTGGAAATCATGTTGTAATAGTCGTATTTATGGAATGAAGCCTCCGTTCCTCCAGCTAGTGCAATCCACAGTGCCTTTTTGGAGTTTGCCTTGTTCAGCAGCCCCATGTTCCATACCTTGTCCAGATAAGCTTTGAGCATGGAGGGAACGTTGTACCACCAGATCGGGAAAACAAATACAATGGCATCAGCCGCAAGCACACGATCCAGCTCTTTGCGAATCACAGGAGCATGCTGTTTATCGGGATTTTGCCAGTCTCGCTCATCTTCTACACGATATAGGGGATCGAATCCGTCATGATATAGATCGAGGATATCGATTTCATGGGAATTCTCCTGCATACCTTCTATAAAACGATTCATCACATCTTCTTGAGAAGTACGCACCTGAGAGTGCTGTAGATACTTTGGGGTTCTTCGGTTACTTTTAATAACGGATATACGTATTTGAGAATTATGGGGGAGTACAAGTGGAACAAGAAATGAAAAAATATGAGAGTGGTGTGCAGGCGATGCTGGAACTGGTCGGTGGAAAATGGAGAATTCTTATTTTGCATCAGCTGATATCAGGTAAAAAACGAACAAGCGAACTTCGCAGAGCCATTCCTGACATTACCCAGAAGGTCTTAACCCAGCAGTTGCGTGAACTCGAAAAGAATGAAATCATCCCTCGGATCATTCATCCCCAGATTCCGCCCAAGGTAGAGTATGAGCTGACAGAGTACGGCTTGACACTTCAGGACATCATTGACCGCATATGTCTGTGGGGAGAAAATCACTTGGACAGAGTATACGGAGATAAAAGCAGAGTGCTGGGAAATGATTTTAGTGACTATATTCCACTTTCAACTTCAACTTGAGCTGGCCGCCAAATTAAAAATAAACCAAAACCGTCCTTGATTTGAAAAGGAGGGTTTTTGTTGTTTTTTATCCTTTATCAGCGAAACTGATAAATGCTATAAAATCATTGAAATTGACCCTCAACACCCGGTGTGTTAGGTTTTAGAGAGAAGAAATTAAATTAATGTGATGATTTTAGTCGGAATTAAAATCGAAGCAATGCGCGAGGTGGCAAACAGTGGAACTTCAAGTGACAAACAGCCCTTTTAATCAAGAACAAGTTGAACTGCTTAATCGTCTTATTCCTACATTGACCGATGGACAACGTACTTGGTTGAGCGGATATATTGCAGCAATTCAGGCAAGCGCGACAATAGCAGCTCCAGCTAACCTGGTACAGGCTGCACCAACTACAGGTATTGCGCCTGTAAGTGCTCCGCCAGTGTCCCGGGAAGTCACCGTACTCTTCGGTTCACAAACCGGCAATTCAAGTGGCCTATCGAAGAAGCTGGCCAAGAAACTTGAAGAGCAAGGCCTTCAGGTCACGCTATCATCGATGGGAGATTTCAAACCGAACGGACTTAAGAAAATTGAAAATCTCCTCATCATCGTCAGTACCCACGGCGAGGGTGAACCACCGGATAATGCGATTCCGCTGCATGAATTCCTGAACAGCAAACGGGCTCCGAAGCTTGAAGGACTTCGTTACTCAGTTTTGGCTCTAGGGGACACCTCTTATGAGTTCTTTTGTCAGACGGGTAAAGACTTCGACAAGCGATTGCAGGAGCTGGGTGGTACAGCCCTTGTACCACGCGTGGACTGTGATGTTGACTTTGATGAAGCAGCGGCGGAATGGATGAATGAAGTACTGGCCTCATTAAGCAGCACATCGGCTGCTGCAGGTACAGTAACCACTGAAGCTGTCACAGCTGCGGTAAGCGGCGGGGATTCCGAATATGATCGCACGAATCCATTCAAGGCAGAGGTGCTGGAAAATCTCAATCTGAATGGCAGAGGATCAGACCGTGAAACACGACACATTGAATTGTCTTTGGAAGGTTCCAACCTGGATTATGAGCCGGGAGACAGCCTTGGTGTATTCCCTGAGAATCACCCGCGCCTCGTGGATGAAGTCATTGCAGCCATGGGATGGAATGCCGACGAGCGTGTGACCGTGAATAAAAATGGGGATCAGGCATCTGTGTACGAAGCGTTGCTGCGTTATTTTGAGATTACAGCCGTAACGAAACCGGTTGTGGAACAACTGGCGAGACTGAATCCTGAAAGTGGCCTGACAGCGTTACTCGCAGATGATTCCGAATTCCGCACGGTCATGAACAGCTGTGATCTGCTGGATCTGGTTCAGGATTATAATGTGAAAGGCATTCCTGCCGGAGAATTCGTAGCTGCTCTTCGCAAAATTCCGGCACGTCTGTACTCCATAGCGAGTAGCTCGAAGTCTTTCCCGGATGAAGTTCATCTTACCGTTCGTACGGTGCGTTATGAAGCGCGTGGCAGAGAGCGTTACGGTGTATGCTCAGTACATCTGGCTGAACGAATCGAAGCCGGCGACACCTTGCCTGTATATATACAGCATAACCCGAATTTCAAACTGCCTGAGAACCCGGACACGCCGATCATTATGGTTGGCCCAGGTACAGGGGTAGCGCCGTTCAGATCTTTCCTTGGTGAGCGTGAAGAAACAGGCGCAGAAGGCAAGACATGGCTGTTCTACGGGGATCAGCATTTCTCCACCGACTTCCTGTACCAGACCGAATGGCAGCGTTGGCTCAAAGATGGTGTGCTCACGAAGATGGATGTAGCCTTCTCCCGTGATACGGAACAGAAAGTATATGTACAACATCGCATGCTTGAACACAGCAAAGAGTTGTACCAATGGCTCCAGGAAGGGGCAAGCGTATATATCTGTGGTGACGAGAAAAAAATGGCACATGATGTGCATGCTGCGCTTACCACGATTCTTGAACAAGAAGGCGGCTTATCGCCTGAACAGGCATCGGAATATCTGACACGGTTGCAACAGGATAAACGTTATCAGCGGGACGTCTATTAATTACCGGCCCAGCCGGATTGCATCATCCCGCAGAGACGAGAGGAGAAAGCAGTATGGCTTATAATAACTTACTTAACCCGCAGCGCACGAATAGTGATGTGGAAGATATAAAGATCAAAAGTGATTACTTGCGCGGAAGTCTGACCGAAACGTTGGCTGATCGCATCACGGGTGCAATTCCAGAGGACGACAACCGTCTGATGAAACACCATGGCAGTTATATGCAGGATGACCGTGACCTGCGTAATGAGCGTCACAAATCCAAGCTGGAGCCTGCATACCAATTCATGTTGCGTGTGCGTGCTTCCGGTGGGATTGTAACCCCGGAGCAGTGGTTGATGATGGACCGTGTGGCACATAAATATGCGAATGAGACGATTCGTCTGACCACACGTCAGTCTTTCCAGCTGCATGGCGTACTCAAGTGGGATCTTAAGAACACGATCCGTGAAGTGAACGATTCGTTGCTAAGCACTCTCGCTGCATGCGGTGATGTGAACCGTAACGTGATGTGTAATCCGAATCCGAATCAATCTGATGTGCATGCTGAAGTGTATGAGTGGGCATGTCAGGTGAGTAATCATCTGGATCCTCGCACGCGGGCTTATCATGAGTTGTGGCTGGACGGAGAGAAAGTAATTGATTCTCAGGATTCTGACGAAGAGGTTGAACCGATCTATGGCAAAGTATATTTGCCACGTAAGTTCAAAATCGGCATTGCTGTACCACCATCCAATGATGTGGACGTCTTTTCACAGGATCTTGGCTTTATTGCTATTGTGGAAAACGGCAAGTTGCAAGGCTTCAACGTTTCTGTTGGCGGTGGTATGGGCATGTCTCATGGTGACTCCAAAACCTATCCTCAAGTTTCTAAAGTTATTGGGTTCTGTACACCAGAGCAAATGATTGATGTTGCGGAGAAAACAGTCATGATTCAGCGCGATCATGGAGATCGTGCCGTTCGTAAACATGCTCGTTTCAAATATACGCTGGATGACCGTGGTGTGGAGTGGTTCATTGAAGAGTTGACTACCCGTTTGGGTTGGAAACTGGATGCAGCACGTCCTTATCATTTTGAGACGAACGGAGATCGATATGGTTGGGTAAAAGGTAATAATGGCAGATGGCATTACACGCTGTTCATTCAGAATGGCCGGGTAAAAGATGTAGATGGCTATCCGCTCATGACGGGTCTACGTGAAATTGCCAAAGTGCATACGGGTGATTTCCGTCTGACGGCGAACCAGAATCTGATCATCGGTAATATCAGCAGCCAGAAGAAGAAAAAGATCGAAGCGCTGATTCAGGAATACAATCTGACCGATGGTGCGCATTACTCAGCGCTGCGCAGAAGTTCGATGGCTTGTGTTGCACTTCCGACATGCGGTCTTGCGATGGCTGAGTCCGAACGTTACTTGCCGTCCCTGATCGATAAACTGGAGCCTGTACTGGACGAAGCTGGGCTGAGAGACGAAGAGATTGTCATTCGGATGACCGGCTGCCCGAATGGATGCGCAAGACCGATGCTGGCGGAGATTTCATTTATCGGTAAAGCGCCGGGTAAATACAATCTGTATCTCGGTGGCAGCTTCACCGGACATCGCTTGAACAAGCTGTACAAAGAAAACATCGGCGAAACCGAAATTCTGGAGACGTTGACACCAATGGTTAATCAATATGCCAAAGAGCGCAATGAAGGAGAGCACTTCGGAGACTTTGTCATTCGTGCGGGTTATGTTCCTGAAGTGCTGGATGGTCGTCAATTTCATGCCTGATTGATCGGGTGTTAAGAATTAATGTTAGGACTTATTTTAGGACAGAAGCATTCCTTAGGGGGTGCTTCTTGTGTTCTATACAGGCTGGAATAGAGGTACCCATAGTTGCTGCAGAGAGATAAATCAGAGGATAAACGGTGGCTACACTTCATACGGAGATGGATAATCGCCGCAGTTATTCCCATTTTTTCGTGGGTATTAACTTGTTGAAGTACGTTCAACAAGCTATAATGACATAGTAGAAAGCAGATTAAATGTTGAAAGTGAGCGGAAACGATATGGGTCGTAAGTGGAATAATATCAAGGAAAAGAAAGCTTCAAAAGATGCAAACACGAGCCGGGTCTACGCCAAATTCGGTGTTGAGATCTATGTAGCTGCCAAGAAGGGCGAACCGGACCCGGAAGCGAACCGTGCACTGAAAGTCGTGCTGGAACGTGCCAAAACGTATAATGTACCCAAAGCCATCATTGACCGTGCGATGGAAAAAGCAAAAGGCAGTGGGGATGAGAATTATGAAGAGCTGCGTTATGAAGGCTTCGGACCGAATGGTGCGATGGTCATCGTTGATGCACTCACCAACAACGTGAATCGTACAGCGCCAGAAGTGCGCTCTGCGTTTAACAAAAATGCGGGCAACATGGGTGTCAGTGGTTCTGTTGCTTACATGTTTGATCCAACAGCTGTTATCGGGGTGGAAGGCAAGAATTCCGAAGAAGTGCTTGAACTTCTGCTTGAAGCAGACGTAGATGTACGTGATATCGTGGACGAAGACGAAGCTGTGATTGTATATGCAGAACCGGATCAATTTCATGCCGTACAGGAAGCATTCAAAGCTGCGGGTGTTACTGAGTTCACAGTAGCCGAGCTGACGATGCTGGCTCAAAACCATATTGAACTTCCAGAGGATGCACAAGCTCAGTTCGAGAAACTGATCGATGCGCTTGAGGACCTTGAAGATGTTCAGCAGGTTTACCATAACGTAGAGTTCGTCTAAGAGAACGATTCTTACCGAATTATAATGTTTAAAAAGAGTGTGCATCCAATCCCCTGATTGGATGCACACTCTTTTTTGTCGTTTACGAGTCGGACTGCAACGTTCCAGGGGACTGATCTGATTTTTCCGATTTACGCCCACCGAACTTGAATAATACAATTCCGCCCACAATGACAAGTACACCGAGCAGTTGATTCCACGAAAACGGAATTTGCTCCAGACCGAGCCAGCCCATGGAATCAAACAATAGAGCAAAGCTCAACTGGGACGTGAGCACAATGGAGATCGCATAAGTGGGGCCGAGCAGCTTCATCCCTTGCACGAGACAGAAGACTACACCAACACCAATAGCTCCACTGAGCCAGTACCAGGGCTGCATATGCTGGAAGCTGAATGTATTTTTACCCTCCACTAACAGAGAGATGAGGAATGAAGCAATGAATCCGGTGAAAAGCACCATTGTTGTGGTGGACCATGAACCGGTGCGTTCATTGACTTTGCTATTAAAAATCGTCTGCAAACTGACAAGAGCACCTGCCAGCAGTGCAAGCGAAATACCTGTGATTAACATGGTTGTCGAACTCCTTATTCATAAATATTGTGACCTGCTATCTCACGTAGACCCGCCCGATCCTTGATCATGATCAATCCCTGATGTCGTTCAATTAATTCGTCTGCACAGAGCTTCTGGATCACCCGATTGAGATGTCGATAGCTGGTGCCGATCAGATTCGCGATGTCGGTCAGATTGAACGCGTCCAATTCTTCATGAACCACATTACCCGCTTCTTCTGTCGAGATGGAGAGCAGGTAGCTGGCTAGACGAACCTCAACGGGATACATCAGGTTGAAATTGGAAAAGTTCGAGTCGATATAGAACTTGTGTGAGATGATCTTGAGCAAAAATTTCAGTAAAGGTGCGTAATCGCTTGCTAGCTCAGCGAGCCATTGATAATGAATACGAAGCATCACAACAGGCGATACGGCCTGAACCGTATTGACAATGTGACTCTCTCGAACGTACTCCACGTCGCCGACGACTTCAAGCGGTGTTTTGAAACATAGAACCAACGTTTTGTCTTGAGCGGAGGTGGTGAAAATTTTGATTTTACCTTCGACCAGAACGTATAGGTATTCGGAAGCTTCGCCTTCACGGCAGATCAGTTCACACTTCTCGAAGTGGCATATCGTCATATGGCGACGCAGGGGCTCGTGAAATACCGTTTCGAGTTGATATTGCTTCAGGTATTGAGTTAATTGCTGCTCATCATGAATCTCTTGCACGCTGTTGTTCACCCCCGACGATATGTTCCAATTATTCTCATAAATTATAGTTTCATAATAATGACACCAGTCACCATTAAGGCAATGCCCAGAAATTGTGGCAGTTTCATCTTCTGTTTCACAACGCCAAACCATCCGTTACTATCGACCAGGAAGGTTAGGAACAGCTGAGCAATCAACAGAGCAGAGATCGTGAATGTAACCCCGATCTGCTGAATGGCCGTTACTTCGCTGAAAATAATGACGGCGCCAAAAGCACCTCCAGCCAGGTACATGGGTTTTACTTGTTTGAGTCCCTGAAGGTTGGTGTCACGAACGAACATCAGGATTAGCGCCGCTAATATGAATCCCGTCAATTGTGTAATCGTAGCAGCCTGCCATGTGCCCATGTCGGTGCTAATCCGAGTATTGGCAACCCCTTGCAGCGTGATACACGCACCGCCCAGTAATGCAATAATAATTCCTCTCATATGTACTCTCCTTATCAAAATCACTTCGACTTCTATTTAATGATAAACTCACCCCGAACGCCAAGGACAAATGTCCTGAGCTCTGAAGTCACAGCATTTAGAGTACAATAAAGAACCCTGAAAATCCAGATGGGGCATGAAGAAAAGGGGCGGTAAAACAGGGGGAAATGGAGAAATAGGGTGACTATAAGTCGTTACATATAAAACCGAGCTCATATATTCATTAATAGAGTGTGCTCGGTTCGTTAACTATTCAAGAAACGAAACGGGAATCTGCCAACTCGACCCCGGAGCGTAGAAAGTATGCAAACCTCCGGGGAACGCTGGGCAACTGAGATTAGAACCAGTCAGCTAGACCCTCTCCGTACAAATCAAATCAAATTATTAGATCACAGTGTAAACAGGTTTCTCGCCTACAAAACGAACAGATAATTCAGTAAAGTGTTCTGCCAATCTGTCTGATAAAAGCTTCATCCCTGAAGCCTCGCTTTCGGCATGCCCCATCATGATAAGTGCTTTGGACTGTCCTTGTTGCATGGCATCACGAATATACTCCGGTGTCTCCCATTCAAACCCTTCTCCAGCGATGATGAGATCCAATTGGTTGTGCTGAATCAAGGGAATCGTCACATGTCCATTACCACGAAAACCTACCAGTACCGCTGCGCGTCTACAGACTATTTCCGCATTGCCTGCAACGCGTACATAATCGATGCCTAGGGAACTTTTCACATGGTGAGCAATAGCTTCAACGGTGCTTCCTTCCGGAAAAGAAAGGACATCTGCTTCCGGTAGTCGTTGCTCTACATAAGAGGACCACCCGAATGCCCGAATCAGTCCTTCAGTAATGCCATCCGGTTGGAAGCGGTGGATGATATCATGACATCGATAGATGGAAATGCCTGCTTCGTCGATCAACTTTCTTTTGTCAGCATAAACCGAATCATATGCAAGCCAATCCGTATGACTGTGATGGTTATAAAATGGAGATTCATGCGCAATGATCAAGTTTGCACCTTGCTGTATGGCTTGTTCAATAACATAATGTGTGGGCATAAAAGCAATGATGATGCCTTTGACCTTACGATCAAGTGAGCCCGTAATGAGCTGATCTACCGTGTTTTCCGGCAATTGAATGTTATCTGTGAGATGAAGTACAACGTCTTGAATAGTAAGATCCATAGAATTCATTCCTCCAATGACAGGATATAAAGTTAGTGTACCATGATGACATTTGAAATCTACTGCCTTCCAGATATAGGGTCGTTTTTATTATTTTCGGTTAATACTTAAACATACAGATTACAGTCGGTTAAGATAATAACGGAGCAATGAATTGGGCTGTACACGGATGTTGGATTCATATAGTTTTCTCAAACAAGAATAAGTATACTTACATAGAGTCTTTGTTTGTATTAAATGGAGCTGACTGCAAGAAAAGCAGTTTCCATTTCAATATACTGAGAATCAGTTGAGGACAAGCGTTCATTTGCAACAATAGAACAGATTGTGAAAGGGGATAACTACGATGACAGCAACAACTATTATGGAACGTCTGAAGAGCGAGACAGCTCATTATCACAGACAAGTAGAACAGAACCCTTATGCAAAAGCTATTATGAATCAAACCGTGACTATAGAAGAATATAGAACCTATTTAGAGAAATTTTATGGATTCCTGAAACCGCTGGAGGATCAGGCTGTTCTGCTGCCTTTCTGGGAGAGTACAGGATTGGATATCGAGATTAGAGGCAAGGCTGTACTGTTGGAAAAAGATTTGCGAAATCTGGGTGTCAGGGAAGAAGAGATCACTCAAGTTCTGCTCTGTGAAGAACTGCCGGATATTTCAACACCTGCCCGTTTGTTCGGATATCTGTATGTAATTGAGGGGTCCACGAACGGTGGACAGATTATGACCAAACGTTTGTCGCAGTTCCTGCCGATTGAGGCGGATCGTGGATTGGAATATTTCAACGCCTACGGCTCAGAGACAAGAACAAGATGGAGCGAGTTTACAGGTTTGCTGCAGCAGTCCATCAGTACTCCAGAAGATCAGGATAACATGGTTCACAGTGCATCAGAGACATTCCGACTGCTGGACCAGTGGATTAATACGGACAAGTAACATCCCTTATATAACATAATGAGAAGGGATTATCTGGCCATGGCCGAACCGAAGTCCAAGAAAGAACAAAAAGTGAAGGGGAAAATCGCGTAATTGTCGTTGATTACGTCTATGCAACGTTCATTTTGACCAAGAAGAAAAGAGGGCAGAAATGCCTTCTTTTTTTGTGTCCAAGAATGTCTGAATTTCGTCACCGCAGACACAGGACAAGTGATATAATGATCCCTATGGATACACTTGTTCGTATTCTGTCTTGGAGGAGGGTGAGATAACGTTCTATGAAAGACGATTCAAGACAATTGGAATTTATGGAGATAGATCTGAGTGAAGAACCGCAGACAGCGGCTGTTTCGATTCCTGATCGTTCAACCATTGTACAGAGTGCTTATGATGGGATGCAGCATCGTGGAGGCATATTGTCCTCAGAGAAACGTTTTGTAGAGGAAGCAAGGCAATGGGCAGAGATGGAGGGAGACATATCCCCGTGGGTACCCTTCATCAGTTACTGGCCAACGTATGGCGTGATGAATGAAGCCCAGCGTAAGTGGTATATGTATTGGAGGAAGGAAGTACGCCAGGGGAGATACCCGGATACCGATCTGTCCTATCTATTCATTCATATCTACGAGCTAATTAACGGCATTGGCTGGCAGAATCCTCTGGATGGGTATGATCAATTAAAACAGTTATGGGTGAACTACCGTGAACGGCTTCCTCAACTAAATATATATATGCAAGAATGGATGGTTGATTATGTACTGATCCATCAGATGGAGACGTCATTATCCGAAGTCATGGACCTTTCGGGCGGATATCTGCCAGCGGAGATGCTGGATATGGAGCTACAGCGTATTTTACAAGGGAAGTTATCGGATATTTCGCTGAATATGCTGCAAAGATACTATGATTACGATATTACACTTAGTAAGTTCTATAGGGATGGCGGCAAAGAAGTGATGGAGCAGTATATTCCAAGAGTCATGGCATTGGTTCATTCGTACCTGGAACGTACGCGACAAGTTGGACTGTTGCCTGAGTTTGAACCCAGAGATGAACGTAAGGTGGAGCGCATCCTGTTTCGCAAAGCAGTCTATGATGATTCGATCTATGGAAGATCGGTATCGTACAGATATCTGCCCGTTGGTGAACAGGCTGATTTTGTGCAGATGGTGACCCGGATCTATCGATGTACTGAAAATAAACTTCGTGAACTGCTCGGATTCAGAGGCCGATTGCGTGGACAGACCCTAGAGCCTGAACTTGCGAATCTGATTGAGCGTTACCTGGACAAAGCATATGCGACCGAGCAGGCGGAGTCTGTGGAACAACCGGTGATTCGTATTGATTCAGAGAAACTGGCGTCGTTACAGCAGGAAAGTGAGTACGTGCGAATGGCACTTACGATTGAGGATGATCAATCTTCTGAAGTAAAGGATGAAGAGGTTAACGATGCAAATGTTGGGAGTAATCGATTAGATGCACTGGGAGCATGGGACGAGATAACTTCAACTGAAGGTTCGTTGGAGCCGAACCCATCCGCAGTAGAGATTGCAGCAGGAGGGTCAGCAGAATCGATTAGGTTGCAGTGGGACGAGTCTGCTGAGGCTGATCTGGATGAAGAGTGGCTGCATTTTGCCAAAGAGCTGTCTCCTCAGCAGGTGCAAGCGATCCATGCCCTTCTTGGCGCAAACCCGGATACGGATCTGATGCGTCTGGCTGAGCAATATGGGACGATGCCTACGCTTCTGCTGGATGAAATTAATGATGTGGCTATGGACACGGTCGGTGATCTTCTGATTGATGGGGACCGGATTGTTCCTGATTATATAGATGTGTTCGAACATGTGAAGAGGTGATACGCAGTGACAGAACTTAAAATACCAAAGCGGTTGACCACCGCACTTGTAAATTCATTGACAGCGGGTGTTGTCCCGCGCATAGGACTGGAGCAGATTGCTGTTGGTCGTAAGGCTGAAGTGGACGCGATCTTGCGAGATATGGACAATATCGCCGAGGGCGGCGCAGCGTTCAAGCTCATCACCGGCCGTTACGGCAGTGGTAAAAGCTTTCTTTTGCAAATGATTCGTAACTATGCCATGGATCGCGATTTCGTTGTGGCGGATGCGGATCTGTCTCCGGAGCGACGATTGGTGGGTACCAAAGGTCAGGGACTTGCCACATACCGTGAGCTGATGACTCGTCTGTCTACACGCACGCGACCTGATGGGGGAGCGTTGGAGCCGATTTTGCAAAAATGGATCGCAGGGCTGCAACAATCCACGATGCAGAGTCAGAACCTGCGCCCGGATGACCCCGCTCTGCCGCTGGAAGTAGAGAAGCAGATCTATGCGGTGACGGGTGAGATGCAGAATCTGGTTCACGGCTTTGATTTTGCCAAGGTACTGGCTTCCTACTGGAACGGGTACAAGTTGGCTGATGATGATCGCAAACAGGCGGCTCTTCGCTGGCTTCGAGGAGAATTTGCAACCAAAACAGAAGCGAAAAAAGAACTCGCTGTCGGGGTTATCATTGACGATGACAACTGGTATGACTACTTCAAATTATGGTCTGAATTTACAGCGCGAATTGGTTACAAGGGATTGCTACTGTTCGTTGATGAAGCGGTGAATCTGTACAAAATTACAAACAGCGTTTCCCGTCAAAGCAACTATGAGAAATTGCTGACCATGTTCAATGATACGATGCAGGGCAAGGCGGAGCACTTGGGCATATTTGTAGGTGGTACACCACAATTTGTAGAGGATGAACGACGCGGACTATACAGCTATGAAGCGCTTCGCTCCAGGCTTATTGATGGTCGCTATGCAGTCAAAGCGTATGCGAATTATACAGGCCCGATCCTGAAACTGGCGATGTTATCGCATGAAGAGATTCTGATACTGCTCCAGAAGCTGCGACAGATTCATGCCCTGCATTTTGGATACAGCGCAAGTCTCACGGATGAACAATTGGTTGATTTTATGCAAACGGCAGTGAATCGATTGGGTGCGGATGAATTGCTGACGACGCGTGAAGTGGTAAGGGACTTTATGGATGTACTGCATACGCTCCACCAGAATCCCGAAGTGACTTATACTCAATTACTTGGTGACCGGGCTGCCAAACCTCAGGAAACGGGAAAAGGGGATGCATCCGCGAATCCGGATGATCTGGACGATTTTCTGGCGGAGTTTGAATTATGAGTGATAATCCATTCTATCGGCTGGCGCCGTTTGTTCAGGAGTTTATTTATAAAAAAAGATGGGATTCGCTTCGGCCTGCCCAGATTGAAGCCTGCAATATCTGCTTTCATACCCCGCATCATATGCTGATTGCGGCGGGAACGGCCTCCGGCAAGACGGAGGCGGCTTTTTTTCCTGCATTGACCGAGCTGTATGAACGGCCTTCTAAATCGGTTGGCATTTTGTACATTGGACCTTTGAAAGCCCTGATTAATGACCAATTTGAACGTCTTAAGGATCTGTTATCGGAAGGCAATATTCCGGTTTGGCATTGGCACGGGGACGTACCTCAGGCGGAGAAAACAAAACTGATGAAGAACCCGTCTGGTGTGCTCCAGATTACCCCAGAATCGCTGGAAGGCCTGCTTATGAATCGCCCGAATGCGATTCCGGCACTGTTTCATGATCTGCGGTATGTCATCATCGATGAGGTACATGCCTTCATGGGAGCGGATCGGGGCATTCAGGTACTCAGCGAGCTTGCCAGAATCGAGCGAATGGCTGGCTGTGCACCGCGAAGAGTTGGCTTGTCCGCTACACTTAGTGACTATAATGCGGCTACAGCCTGGCTTGCTGCCGGAACGCAGCAGGGGGTAGATGTGGTCTCTTCCCCGGGGGGGCGCAAGCTGCGACTGCGAGTGGAACATTTCTCTTTTCCTGATGCACAGGATGAAGAGCAGGCGGAACAGCTTCATAACGCGCGCAAAGCCTACTATGACTTCATCTATGAGAGCACACATCGCAAAAAAGCGCTGATCTTCACCAATAGCCGCACGGATGCCGAAGTCACCATTCTTGAGATGAGACGCGTTGCGGCTCGCAGACAGGAACGTGATGTATTCCATGTGCATCATGGAAGTATCTCGGCTATGTTGAGGGAGGAGACGGAAGCTGCCCTTCGTACCGGATCGGGGCCAGCTGTTGCTGCGGCAACAGTCACGCTCGAACTGGGCATCGATCTGGGGGAGCTGGAACGTGTGGTTCAGCTTGGTGCACCGTATAGTGCGTCTAGTTTTGTGCAACGGCTGGGCCGTTCGGGTAGACGGGAGGACATGGCTTCGGAAATGCTCTTTGTATGTCCGGAGGAAGAGGATGAAGAAGCGCAATTGCCAGCACGGATGCCCTGGACGTTGATGCGTGCGATTGCTGTTATTGAACTATATGTAAAAACGAAATGGGTCGAGCCGCTTGAAGCCCGCAAAATGCCCATAGGTGTACTCTACCATCAGACGATGAGCATGCTGAAAAGTATGGGGGAGGCGGAGCCGAGAGATCTTGCAGAAGCCATCCTTTCGCTGGCCCCATTTGCGTTGATTAGACCTGATCAATATCAGGTTTTCCTGAATTACCTCATTGAGACGGATCATCTGCAATGGACAGAGAATCGAACATTGATCATCGGTCTGACAGGTGAGAAAATTGTGAATAATTATCGCTTCTACGCAGTGTTTAAGGATGATGAGGAACATAAAGTTTTAAACGGATCGGAAGAGATTGGTTCGATTACAACCGTACCCCCACCTGGCTATTGCTTCTCGCTCGCAGGCAAACTGTGGAAAGTGGAAGAGGTCGATCACAAGCACAAGGCTGTGTATGTGAAGTCTGCGAAAGGTAAAGTAGATACGTTATGGCTTGGAGCGGGAGGAGATATTCATACGTCGGTGGTACAGAAAATGCGTGAAGTGTTATCCGAATCGACCATCTATCCCTACCTGTCACCACAAGCCGTCAATCGACTTGAACGGGCGCGCCGCCTAGCTCGTGAAAGCGGACTGTTGAAGCAGGTCGTGATTCCGGCAGGGGGAGATTCGTTGTATGTTCTTCCTTGGATGGGAAGTAAATCTTTCCGTACATTGGAGCGCTTGATGAAGCATAATCTGTCCAAGAAACTTGCCTTGCGTTCGGTTGTGCCCATGGAGCCCTATTATTTTGTAGTGTCCGGCAAGGTCGATGAACGAACATTGTTAGCCGAGATTATGAGTGAGTGTCGAACGGCTGAAGACGCATCTGCGTTACTAGCTGAAGATGAAGCGCCTTATCTAGGCAAGTATGATGAATTCGTCGCGCCGCCTTTGATCCGCGAGGCTTTTGCCGTGGATGGGCTGGATCTGATTGGATTGAAGGAAGGTTTACAGCAAACATTGGAGTGGGACTCCTCAGGCTTCAATCGAACATGACGTTTTTACGTAATTAGAGTACTCGAAGAATAGTACAGCGATTGAAGCGACTCGGTGTAATAATGTAGTTCAACTTTTTATACGGAATAGGGTTGACACCATCTCACCTCCCATGTAATATATGAAAAGTCGTCACACACGAATTACATCAAATTGCATATATCATTTCGTATAACCTCGCAGGCCGAAAGTGTACACAGGGCGAGGGTCTCTACGGGAAGCCTATACTTCCTAACTACGATGCCAAGGAATCGATGTATTCCTTGCTCGTAGTTAGGATTTTTTGCATTTTCGATGGTGTCTGTGACCTTGGCATGAACCAAACATGCAGACGTATTTTTCAATCATCAGGAGGTTTATTCACAAATGAAATATTATCTGTCCGTTCTCGCGGGAGCGATGAGCTATGGCATATTATCCACGATTGTGGTTCTGGCTTACGGTGAAGGATATAAACTTGGAGAGGTTGTGGGAGCACAACTGATTACGGGTTTTCTCCTATCCTGGATGCTGGCGCTATACACACGATTTAGAACAAAACGCAAGTCACAAACAGCTGGAAAAGCTTCAGGAGCCGTGGCTCAGGTATTCAAACGGTTGACGTGGAAACAACGTCTGCTATTGATGGCTGCCGGAACACCAACGGTAATTACAGGTCTCGTCTATTATCAATCTTTACGATATATCCCGGCATCACTTGCCATTATCCTGTTGTTCCAGTTCACATGGATTAGCGTATTGATTCAAGCGATAAGCAAACGTCAACGTCCGGATAAAGTCACGTTCCTGACGTTGATCATTCTGTTCGGCGGAACCTTGCTGGCAGCCGGTTTCCTGGAACAGGGACTGGGTGAGTTTAACGGTCTGGGTATTGCTCTTGGATTAATGGCAGCCGTAAGTTATTCCCTGTTCGTATTGTTCAGCGGTAAAGCAGTTCCTTCTGCACATCCGGCCTTCCGCAGTGCGTGGATGGTTACAGGCGGATTGATCCTGCTGTGCATTTTGTTCCCGCCGACATTCCTCTTTAACGGATTGATCTGGAGTCAGTTACTGGTGTTCGGACTACTGCTCGGATTCTTCGGGGCTTTCATTCCACCAGTACTGTTCGCCATTGGCGTTCCGCATATTGGTGGCGACATGGCCGGAATTCTGGGAGCAGTGGAGCTTCCAATTGCAGTATTGTTATCCTCTATCGTTCTCCATGAGCATGTCAGCGGATTGCAATGGTTCGGGGTTATCATTGTGCTCATTGGTGTTGCCCTGCCAGAGTTGTATAAATTACGAATGAGACGAAGTCGCAGTCGCAGTAAACCGATCTATTCCTGATTCATACGAAAAGGGATATTGCGGAGCATGAGCGGAAATACCCGTAGATAAGCCTGAGAAATCAGGCTTTTTTCTATGAAGTAATATAGCTCAATCGCAATAGCCCAGAGGGGTCATTTTCATTGTCATGCGAATCAGGTATGCTTAAAGAATACATCCGTCTATGGATTGAATATTGATGGGACATCGAGTGAGGAGTGTTTAGATGAAAAGCTGGTTAGGAAAAACATGGCCATGGTTAACACTGGGCCTGACCGTTGTTGTATTGCTTGGATCATTTTTGGTTTATTTTATGGGCAAAGACCTGTCCCCGGGATCGAGAAGTGCGGTAACTGCACAAGCGGAGACATCGGAGGATCTGAAAGGATATGAAGTCATTGATGTGGATGTAAGCAACGATGGTTTTGGACCCGACGTTATTGAGGTGAAAGCTGGCGTGCCGACTAAAATCAACTTTATTCTGACCCGGTCGGTGACACATGTCAAATCCGTGGGATCACAAAAGCTTGGCATGGATCTATACATGCAAAAGGGAGCCAACTATTATACGGTCGACAAAGACCTGCCCAAGGGAGAATACGAAATTCACTGCGGCATGTATATGATATACGCAACGATTAAGGTCGTATAAGCAGAAGGAGCATGGTTTCGGGTTACCGAGCTTTGCTCCTTTTTTTGGTGCGTGATATCATGGGAAAGTGGGTAAAATCGATCAGGAGGTGGCGAAAATGAAAGCGCTATTTATTGGAGGGACAGGCACCATCAGTACGGCCATTACAGAAATGCTTGCACAGCAAGGCTGTGATCTTTATTTGATTAATCGGGGTAACCGTAATGATGAGTTACCAGCCGAAGTCAAGGTACTTCAAGCCGATATTAATGACGAGGCCCGCGTAGCGGAACTGATTGCTGATCTGGAATTCGATGTTGTGGCAGACTTTATCGCCTTTGTACCGTCTCAATTGGAGCGAGATTACCGCTTGTTCAAAGATAAAACAAAGCAGTTTATTTTTATCAGTTCAGCATCAGCGTATCAGACTCCTTTGGCAGATTACCGGATCACGGAAGGGACGCCATTATCGAATCCATACTGGGAGTATTCTCGTAACAAAATTGCGTGTGAAGACTATCTGATGAAACAATATCGTGAGCATGGATTCCCCGTGACCATTGTTCGTCCGAGCCATACGTATGGGGACCAATCAGTACCTCTCGGTGTTCATGGTGCTCAAGGCAGTTGGCAGGTTCTCAAGCGCATACGTGAAGGAAAACCCGTTATCATTCATGGAGACGGCACATCACTGTGGACCATTACGCACAATACTGATTTTGCCAAAGGGTTTATCGGGCTTATGGGAAATATCCATGCGATTGGTGAATCGGTACATATCACCTCAGATGAATCCGTCACGTGGAATCAGATTCATGAGATTATTGCCAGCGTGTTGGGCGTTAAACTTCATGCGGTACATGTACCCTCCGAGTTCTTGGCAGCTTGCAGTGACCAGGATCTCCGCGGTGGTTTGCTAGGGGACAAAGCCAATACCGTTGTGTTCGATAACAGCAAGCTGAAACGGCTTGTTCCAGAATTTGTAGCAACGACAAGAGCCGATCAGGGCATTCGACGTACGATTGAGCATATTCTGGCGCATCCTGAATTACAGACCGAAGATCCGGAATTCGATGTATGGTGTGACAAGGTCGTTGGCGCATTGGACGAGGCGTTATTGAAGATAAGGGATGAGAAGTGAGCAGTAAAACGTTCATGATCAAGTGTTTACATTCATGAGCCGAATCGTATAATCAAGAAAAAATGACACTTGTTAGGGGAGGCACCCCAACTTAGGACATCGTTCCTTTGTTGGGGTGCCTCCCTTTTTTGTGTGCCAAAAAGGAGAGCAGACGTTGAAGAAATCAGGAAAACGTGTGAAGAAACAAGCGGAACAGTTAATTAAAGGCCGACTGGGCCAAAGAAGAAGTAGAGGAGCTTGCAGGCTTGTACATGATTACGGGGTACGAGGACGGCAGCTTCCGCCCTATGCAGCATTTAAGCAGATCCGAAGCGGCAGCACTAATCTTCCGTTTGAATAAGCTGATGCAAGTGATTACCGCTTGATTGGTTTTTAATGCTATAATAGGTTGCCAATATGATAAAAAAGGGTAATGAACAATGGTGATGAATAATGAATAATAAATTTATCCGGATATATGAAGACATTGCAGATCGTATTCGGACTGGAGAGATTGAGGCAGGTACGCTGCTTCAATCGGAACTGGATCTATCGGAAAGTTATCAAACATCCCGAGAGACCATTCGCAAAGCGCTGAAAATGTTGTACGAAGAAGGTTATATTCAGAAGATTCAAGGCAAGGGCTCGATTGTACTCGACATTCGCAAGATCGATTTTCCCATCTCAGGTCTGGTTAGCTTCAAGGAATTAGCCAAAAAAATGGGGCATCGAGCTCAAACGTATGTGAAAGTTTTCGAGGAGCAACAAGTGGATCAGGCGCTGTACAAGAAGATCAACTTTGGTCTGAATGAACAGGTCTGGGAGATCAGACGTGTGCGCAAAGTGGATGGAGAACACGTCATTCTGGACAAAGATTACATCAGCCAGCGACTTGTTCCGGGTCTCAGCAAAGAGATCTGTAATGATTCCATCTATGAGTACATTGAACAGGAGTTGGGTCTGTCCATTTCATTTGCCAAGAAGGAAATTTTGGTGGAAGAACCCACTGCGGAGGACAGGGAATTACTTGATCTCGAAGGGTTCCACAATGTGGTTGTGGTGAGGAGCCAGGTGTACCTGGAGGATGCCAGTCAATTTCAGTATACGGAGTCGAGGCATCGACCGGACAAGTTCAGATTTGTGGATTTTGCACGCCGCAGATGAGTTAAACAGAATCGATCAGAGAGTACCTTTCACTGCTTTATTGGGTGGATAGGTACTCTCTTTGGTTGTAGGGGAATCCGAAGATCGTCCATCAAGAACCGCTTAATGTCAATGTTTTTCCTTCATGCTGGAGCGTATGATCATAATATACACGAGGCCAAGGAGTGAGGGAATTGAATCACGTGACAGCGAAATCGAACGTTCGCATATGGGAAGAAAGCAGAGATATTCCAACCTATGGTACAGGTAAACCGGACAAAAATCCGATGTTTCTTGAAAAGCGAATCTATCAGGGGAGTTCGGGTAAGGTGTATCCGCATCCCGTGATCGACAGCATTGAAGATGAAGCAGAAATGCAATCTTATCGATTAGTTATTCTCGAAAATGAATATGTACGTATTGAGATGATGCCAGAACTGGGTGGTCGGATCTACCGTGCGCTGGATCGGACTAACGATTACGATTTTGTATATTATAACCGGGTGATTAAACCCGCGCTTGTGGGTCTGGCAGGGCCATGGATCTCAGGGGGAATTGAATTCAACTGGCCACAGCATCATCGGCCGAATACGTTTGGTCCGGTAGACTATACATTTGCCAGTAATGAAGATGGAAGCGCTACCGTATGGGTAGGTGAAATTGATCGCATGTATGGTACCAAAATGACTGCGGGCTTCACATTGCATCCGGGCAAAGCCTATCTTGAAATTCATGCCGAGGTATATAATCGGACCACCGCACCTCAAACTTTTCTCTGGTGGGCCAATCCGGCTGTGGCCGTCAATGATCATACCCAATCTGTATTTCCACCAGATGTAACGGCTGTGCTGGATCATGGCAAACGGGATGTATCCCGGTTTCCCATTGCAACAGGCACGTACTATAAGATGGATTATTCCGAAGGCGTGGATATTTCACGTTACAAAAATATACCGGTCCCTACATCTTACATGGCGTATAAGTCGAATTATAATTTCGTAGGCGGCTATGACCATGGAGTTCAGGCTGGTTTGTTGCATGTAGCCAATCACCATATCTCACCGGGCAAGAAACAATGGACCTGGGGGAATGGGGCATTCGGGCAAGCCTGGGATCGCCAGTTAACGGACGAGGATGGACCATATATTGAATTAATGACAGGTATCTATACCGATAATCAGCCTGATTTTACGTGGTTACAGCCTTATGAAGCCAAATCATTCTCGCAGTATTTTATGCCGTATAAAGGAATTGGCATGGTCAAAAATGCAACGATTGATGCAGCGGTTAATCTGGAAATGGACGAAACGACAGGAATGGTAACCGTGATGGTATATGCAACGTCGGTTTTTGAACAAGTGACCGTTGAAGTAAAAGGCTCGACCGCGGTGTATCTCCAGGACAGATGTAACATCTCACCCACGCAAGTATATCAAACCTCATTTCTTTGGAGTGGGCACGACGAATGGTATCAGGTGCAGTTAACTGTTCGAACTGTGGAAGGAAAACTGCTTGTGGCCTATCAGCCTGAACGGTCTGAGATTCAGGAAGTACCTGATCCGGCCAAACCACTCCCGCTCCCGTCCGAAATTCGGACCAATGAACAACTATATCTGGCGGGTCTGCATCTGGAGCAATATCGGCATGCCACGTATGAACCGG
This sequence comes from Paenibacillus sp. USHLN196, assembly GCF_037144955.1. Classification (NCBI taxonomy): domain Bacteria; kingdom Bacillati; phylum Bacillota; class Bacilli; order Caryophanales; family Paenibacillaceae; genus Paenibacillus; species Paenibacillus sp. USHLN196. Next base: position 307,305 of record NZ_JBBCYH010000003.1, read on the forward strand.
AATCTTATTATCTGGAAGGGTTGAAGCGTGATGCAACGGATATTCGTCTGAACATTGCGTATGGTACATTGCTGCTGCGGAGAGGGTTGTTTCAAGATGCAGAGAGACATTTCACACAGGCGGTAGAGTCACTTACGTGGAAAAATACGAATCCATATGATAGTGAAGCTTATTATCAGCTCGGTCTGTGTCTGAAACTACAGGCGAAACAGGAAGAAGCCTACGCAGCACTGTATAAAGCCGTATGGTCTGCCCAGTATCAAGATAGCGGCTATTATATGCTCGCTCAGATAGATACAGCGCAACATAGGGACAAGGAAGCGATGGCTCACATTGAACGTTCGTTGATCCGTAACGCCAGGAATTATAAGGGTCGTCATCTGAAGGTGGCTCTTCTACGCCGAATGGGCCAGGACTTAACTGCCATCCAATATGCACGTGAGACACTGGAATTGGACCCGGTTGAGTTCGGAGCTGCACATGAATTAGTTCTAATCTACAGCGGAGCAACTACACCTTCAGAGAGAGAACAAGCCGAGCAAGTACGTGATCATTTCCATCGTCTGATGCGAGGAGACGTTCATAATTATCTGAATCTAGCCACGGATTACGCAGAGAGTGGGTTGTGGGAAGAAGCACTATTGGTTCTCTCCTATGTTGAATCCGAAGTCTCACAGCTGTACCCCATGATTGCTTATGCTCAAGCCTACTTGAATCGTCAGTTGGGTGATGTGGAGCAGGCCCGGGAATGTCAGAAGCAGGGGAAAGCTGCTCCAACCGATTATTGTTTTCCTAACACTCTATTTGAATTATTAGTGCTTCAGGATGCATTGGCAGTGGATTCGAATGATGCGCGTGCTCACTATTACCTGGGAAATTGGTTATATGATCATAAACGTTACGAAGAAGCAATCTCCCATTGGGAAACTTCACGCGAGATGAATGCTGCATATTCGACTGTACATCGGAATCTGGGACTGGCTTATTATAACAAGTTGAATCGGCCTGATCTTGCACTGGCATCATTGGAGGAAGCTTTCCGGTTGGATTCGCAGGATGCACGGATCTTCTACGAGTTGGATCAGCTGCGCAAGAAGATGGGATATTCCTGCGAGCATCGAATCAAACAGCTGGAAGATCACATGGAACTGGTACATCACCGTGACGATCTGTACATTGAGTGGGTAACTTTATTGAATATGCAGGGTAGCCATCAGGAAGCATGGAATGCTCTTCAGACCAGGAGGTTTCATCCTTGGGAAGGTGGAGAAGGCAAGGTCACAGGACAATACGTTGCGGCGTTGACGGAGCTGGCCAAGCAGAATTTGAAGAAACAACAACCTGAACAAGCGTTCGAACTGTTACAGAAAGCTTTGGAATATCCGGAGAATCTGGGTGAGGGCAAGCTGGAGGGAGCCGGTGACAATCCATTGTACTATTACCTTGGCTGTGCATATCATCAGATGAACAATATACAGGACGCCGAGGAAAGTTTCCAGAGAGCTTCGATCGGCCTGAACGAACCTGCAAGCGCGATGTTCTACAATGATCAGCCGCCGGAATGGATCTATTATCAGGGTCTGGCTTGGCAGAAGCTGGGCAATACGAAGGAAGCAAACCGACGCTTTAACAAACTCATAGATTATGCGGAAAGACATATGCAAGATCACATCCGAATGGATTACTTTGCGGTATCTCTGCCCGATTTTCTAGTATTCGACGACGATCTAGATCAGCGAAATGAAGAACATTGCCGGTATATGCGGGCATTGGGTCTTCTGGGACTGGGTCGGACGAGTGAAGCCAAACTTGAGTTGGAGCGGGTACTGGGGAAGAACCCGAATCATCAAGGGGCAATCATCCACCGATAATCGATCCACCCATATTCTCATATAACGAAGGAGTTATATTTCATGAATGATAATATCGCAGGTAGCCAGATTCGTTTCATATTGGATGCGGAAGATAAAGAGATTCGTGCGGGTCGCATGACTGGCAGTGGCGGCAAAAGCCCACGAGGGGAATCGTATGATTTTACCAACTATTATATGACTCGTAATGCTAAACCTTATATTCCCGTGGTTGGTGAATTTCATTTCTCCAGATTCGCTTACTTGCAGTGGGAGGAAGAATTGCTGAAAATGAAGGCAGGCGGGGTGAATATCGTCGCTTCATATGTCTTCTGGAATTTTCACGAGGAACAGGAAGGGGAATTTAGTTGGTCAGGAAATCTGAATTTGCGGCACTTTGTGGATCTGTGTGGCAAACACGAGCTGCCGCTGATCGTGCGAATTGGTCCATTCTGTCATGGGGAAGTGCGTAATGGCGGGATGCCGGATTGGTTATTCAGCTATCCATTCGAAGTCAGGTCGAACGATGAAGGGTATCTGTATTACGCCAAGCGATTATATCGGGAGATTGCCCGTCAGCTCAACGGCAGTTTTCACCAGGAGGGTGGACCTGTGATTGGGGTACAGTTGGAAAATGAGTACATGCACGCTGGCGCACCCATGGATGCCTGGGGTTATACACGCGAAAAATACATTTCCTCCGGCCGGGATGGACGAGAACATCTGAAGGTGCTTCGCCATATTGCCGAAGAAGTCGGTATGAGGCCGATGTTCTATACTGCCACGGCCTGGGGCAATGCTGCGGTGCCTGAAGAAGGAACGTTACCCATGCTAGCGGGGTATGCTTACACACCATGGATCCCCAATCAGCCTCCAAGCCGGGAGTATCTGTTCCGGGATCTGCATATGAATCCTGTGGAAGAAGTGGATTATGATAGTCTGGAGTACCCTGCTGCGTATTGCGAGCTTGCTGGTGGCATGCAGGTCAGTTATCACGCTCGTCCGGTTGTCGATGCGGACAGTGTCGAGGCGATGACCATTGTGAAGCTTGCGAACGGCAGCAATCTGGTTGGGTATTATATGTATCACGGGGGGACCAATCCGATAGGCAAAAATTCATATATGAATGAGCAGGCATTGCCGAAAATGACGTATGATTACCAATCGCCACTCGGGGAGTTTGGACGTATTGGTGAATCGTATGACCGCATTCGTACCTTGTCCATGTTCCTGGAAGCATACGGTGAGTTGCTTGCGCCAATGGGCTGTGTTATACCGGATGGTCAACAATCGATAACCCCGGAGAACACGTTGGATCTGCGCTGGTCTGTTCGGCAACAAGCAGGCTCTGGATTTCTGTTCATGAATAATTATCAGGATCATGTGGCGTTGCCTGATCGTGATATTCAGTTGGAACTGCATTCAAGTAAAGGGGTTGCTTCATATCCAAGAGAAGGAACGATGCAGCTGAAATCCGGATCGGCGGCTATTTTTCCTTTCCATATGAATCTGGATGGCCTAAAGATCATTAGTGCTACCGTTCAACCACTGACGCGATTTATGGTGAATCAAGAGCTCACGGCTGTGTTTTATGCCCATGAAGGCATGACGCCTGAGTATGTTATTGATACAGCATCTGTTACGAATGTGGAAATGCACGAAGGCACAGTATCGGAGCAGGGAAATGAAGTTGTGATACACCCCATTGCCGGCAAGGACCATCATCTGCGAATCACCACATCGGATGGTGTGGGAATACGAATCATTACGTTGACCCGTGAAGAGGCCTTGCATGCCTACCGTTTCCGTGTGGGTGGACAAGAGAGACTTATAATTAGCAGCAGTTATCTGTATGTACAGAATGAGTTGCTCATATGTACATCTGTGGAGCAACCAGAGATGGAGGTATCCTTCTATCCGGCACCAGAACAGATTACCGCTTCTGAATATGCTGTCTCATCTCAATCTAAGCAAGGAGTATTCGATACGTACACATTCCAAGTTGTGCCTTACAAGCCTTCTATAGAGGTTGATTATCCGAAAGAGTATGCAGCAACACTGAGATTGGACACAGAATGGCCGGAACAGGTAGACGATGTATGGATTGAGATTGATTATGAAGGAGATGTTGCTGCAGCTCACATCCATCATCAGATGTTAACGGATCATATTCAGTATGGTCATAGCTGGAAGATTGGTCTGAAGCAATCCTGTCATTTACTGGCCGATCACGCTTTACGTCTGTCCATAACACCAATCCGGAGAGGAACGACAGAGAGTTATGTGAATCAGGCTTATGTTGAACGATTTAATGGTGTGGAGATTGGAACGTTTAACGAGATTCGAATAGTACCACATTACCGGGTCAGGTTGGTGTTGGCGTGAACAAGAAGACAAAGTTTAGCATAAGAGTTAACTAAGGTTTTATTATTATTAAACAGAGGGTTCTTTCTCCGAACGGCAATGAGGAGAGGGCCTTCTTTTTTGTGAGGAATAATTACTTCCTAATCATGGTAAAAACAACTTGACTAGTAAGCGTTTTCATTTTAATATAATTTCATAACCTAATCGATAAGGTTTATTAACAAGAAACAAATAAATTAATTAAGTTTTTTTATTTTAGGTTTAATTAGGTTTTGTTTACTTCTATAATCAACGATTTTAGTTAACTTATTGCCTTGAGCAGGGTTAATTGAAATAACAAAAAAAATACAGGAGGTTCCAAACGAATGGTCAATCTGAAAAAGTGTACAATCTTCACGGTTATTGCTGCTCTCATGTTCATGGTATTAGGGAGTGCAGCCCCCAAAGCGTCTGCTGCTACAGGTTTTTATGTAAGCGGTAACAAGTTGTACGATTCCACAGGCAAGGCTTTTGTCATGAGAGGTGTTAATCACGGACATTCCTGGTTCAAAAATGATCTGAATACCGCTATCCCTGCAATCGCCAAAACAGGTGCCAATACGGTACGTATTGTTCTTTCGAATGGTAGCCTGTACACCAAAGATGATCTGAACGCTGTTAAAAATATCATTAACGTGGTCAACCAAAATAAAATGATAGCCGTACTCGAAGTACATGATGCCACAGGGAAAGATGATTATAATTCATTGGACGCAGCAGTGAACTATTGGATTAGTATTAAGGAAGCCTTGATTGGCAAAGAAGATCGGGTCATCGTCAACATTGCCAATGAATGGTATGGAACATGGAACGGAAGTGCCTGGGCTGATGGATATAAGAAGGCCATTCCGAAACTTAGAAATGCAGGAATTAAAAATACGCTGATTGTGGATGCAGCAGGATGGGGACAGTTCCCACAATCCATCGTGGATTATGGACAAAGTGTATTTGCAGCCGACGCACAGAAAAATACCGTCTTCTCCATTCACATGTATGAGTATGCAGGTAAAGATGCAGCAACGGTCAAAGCCAACATGGAGAATGTGCTGAACAAAGGTTTGGCTCTGATCATTGGTGAATTCGGGGGATACCATACCAATGGTGACGTGGACGAATATGCCATTATGAGATATGGTCAGGAAAAAGGGGTAGGCTGGCTTGCCTGGTCGTGGTATGGAAACAGTTCCAATCTGAACTATCTGGACATGGCTACAGGTCCGAACGGAAGCTTGACCAGCTTTGGTAACACCGTCGTTAATGACACCTACGGTATCAAAAACACTTCTGTAAAAGCAGGGATTTTCTAATCCACCGATGAAACAGGAACACTCTGACGGTTACGTCAGGGTGTTTTTTTTTATAAAACTGCTTAATCCATGGTTGCTTTTGAATTTTTCCGTTTATATATAAAATCTTTTGTTTTCAAAACAAAACAAAGATGATAAACTCGGATTAGGAATAAAACAAACATTATCGGAGGGAAACGAATAATGGTACAGAGTTTATGGAATGCATCGCAGGCATCTGAGAAAACAACAGGACTGGAGCAATTGGTCTACCGATCCAATCTGATTGGATCTGATCGCAGTGTATGTAACATCTACGGTGGCAATACGTCTACCAAAACGACAGTAAAGGATTTTCGGGGTCGTGATGTAGAAGTAATGTATGTGAAGGGAAGCGGCTCTGACCTCGGTTCCATGGAAGCGAAGCATTTTACGGGACTTGGACTTGAAGACATTCGACCATTAATTGAACGTGAATCCATGTCGGATGAAGAGATGGTTGAATATTTGGGTCATTGCATGATTGATGCCAAGCATCCGCGTGCCTCCATTGAGACTCTGCTGCATGCGTTCCTTCCATATAAACATGTGGATCATACTCATCCGGATGCCATTATCAGCTTGTGCTGTGCACATAACGGCAAGGAACTGGCGAGAGAGATCTACGGTGATCGTTTTGTATGGGTACCTTATGTACGTCCAGGATTCACGTTATCCAAAATGATTGCTGAAAGCGTATTCTCGAATCCAAATGCCGAACTCGTATTGATGGAAAAACACGGACTTGTGACTTGGGGAGAAACATCCGAAGAATGTTACGCTCAGACAATCAAGATCATCAATGAAGCAGAAGCATTCATCGAAGCTCGGGTGAACGAAGGCAGCTTGTTCGGTGGTGTGAAACACCCGGCACTTGCCCCAGAGGTTCGTCGTCAGATCGTATCACGTGTAATGCCAACGATTCGTGGAGCGGTATCGGATAGCAAAAAAATGATTTTGTCCTTTGATGATCAGGAGGATGTGCTTGCTTTTGTGGGCGGAGCGGATTCTCCGCAATTGTCTCAGGTAGGTGCGGCTTGCCCGGATCATCTGGTACATACCAAAGTTGTACCTTTGTTCATTGACTGGACGCCGGATGCGGATGATATTGAAGGCTTGCAAGCCAAGCTGGTGGAAGGCGTTGCCGCCTACAAAGAGCAATATCAGCAGTATTTTGAGAGCAACAAAAACGAAGGTGATGTCATGTTCGAAGCGGCACCACGAGTGATCCTCATTCCAGGTGTGGGCATGATCAACACAGGCAAGAGCTGGGCGCTATCTCAAGTGAGCGGTGCGTTGTACCACAGAGCCATTGCCGTTATGCGTGGGGCCACTAGCCTGGGTCAATTCGTATCGCTTAGTGCAAACGAGTCTTACAATGTGGAGTACTGGCCGCTGGAACTGTACAAATTGTCTCTCGCTCCAGCAGAAACGGAATTCTCCCGCAAAGTGGCGTTTATCACAGGTGGAGCAGGCGGGATCGGAAGTGAAACAGCACGTCGATTGGTATCAGAAGGCGCACATGTGGTGCTCGCTGATCTTAACCTGGAAGGCGCACAGAAGGTAGCACAGGAAATCAATGATCAGTACGGTGCGAATCGTGCTTATGCGCTGAAAATGGACGTGACCGATGAGGAAGCCGTTCAATCTGCGTATGCTGATGTTGCGGTGCAGTATGGCGGAGTGGACATCATCGTGAACAATGCCGGATTAGCCACATCCAGCCCATTTGACGAGACGTCCCTGAAAGAATGGAATCTGAACATGAATGTACTGGGCACAGGGTATTTCCTCGTCGCTCGCGAAGCCTTCAAGCTGATGAAACAGCAGGGTATTGGTGGAAGCATGGTATTTATCGGGTCCAAGAACTCGGTGTATGCAGGTAAAAGTGCCTCGGCTTACAGCTCAGCGAAAGCGCTGGAAGCACATCTGGCACGTTGTATTGCAGCAGAAGGCGGAGAGTATGGCATTCGCGTCAACACGATTCTTCCAGATGCGATTCTACAGGGTTCAGCGATCTGGAACGGTTCCTGGAGAAATGAACGAGCAGCGGCATACGGTATCGAGCCCGATCAATTGGAAGAGTATTACCGCAAACGGACGACATTGCTCGTGAATATCTATCCAAGAGATATTGCGGAAGGAATCGCATTCTTTGCTTCTTCGAAATCCGAAAAAACAACCGGTTGCATGATGACCATTGATGGCGGTGTACCGGCAGCATTTACACGTTAAATAGGAGGGTTCTTGCGGATGGATAACCAAGTCAAGCAAGCTTATGAAGCAGCTAAGTCATTGTATGCCCAGCACGGAATCGATACGGACCAAGTACTGAACAAACTTGCGGAGATCAAAGTTTCAGTTCATTGCTGGCAAGGTGATGATGTCAAAGGCTTTCTGAATAAGGATGGGGAGCTAACCGGCGGGATTTCCGTTACAGGTCAGTATCCGGGGGCTGCAACAACTCCTGCGGAGCTTCGTAAAGATCTGGAGCAAGCTTTTGCTCTGATTCCTGGCAAACATAAGGTCAATCTGCACGCGATCTACACGGATACAGACGAGCAGGTTGAACTCGATCGGATTGAACCGAAGCATTATGAGAACTGGGTGAAGTGGGCCAAAGAACAAGGACTCGGTCTGGACTTTAATCCAACATGCTTTTCCCATGAAAAATCAAGCGACGGGTTCACGCTCAGTCATCCAGACCCTGAGATTCGCAAGTTCTGGATTGATCACTGCAAGGCGTCCCGCCGAATTGGTGCTTACTTCGGGGAACAGCTTGGTCAGACTTGTGTAACCAACGTATGGGTACCGGACGGATTCAAGGATAATCCGGTTGATCGCATGACTCCACGCAAACGTCTTAAGGAATCGCTGGATGAAGTATTCGGCGAACCGCTTAATCCAGAGCACAATTTGGATGCGGTAGAGAGTAAGCTGTTTGGTCTGGGTTCGGAAGCTTATGTGGTGGGTTCACATGAATTTTATATGGGGTATGGTTTGCAAAACGATACGTTAATCTGTCTTGATGCGGGCCATTTCCATCCAACAGAGGTCATTTCCAACAAACTGTCGTCCCTTGCTTTGTTTACCAGCGGCATCCTGCTTCACGTAAGCCGCCCGATGCGTTGGGACAGTGATCACGTTGTCATTATGGATGATGAGTTGCTCGAAATTGCACGTGAACTGGTTCGACATGATCTGCTGACGACAACTCATATTGGACTGGATTTCTTTGATGCAAGCATCAATCGTGTTGCTGCATGGGTTGTAGGGACGCGTAATACGATCAAAGCTCTTCTGCGTGCGATGCTGGAACCGGTGGATGCCTTGAAACAAGCCGAACTGGAAGGGGATTACACGCTGCGCCTTGCCTTGACGGAAGAATTCAAATCCTATCCGTTTGGCGCAATCTGGGACTATTATTGTGCCCAGCAAGGTGCTCCGGTTCGCGAACAATGGATCACGGATATCAAAACCTATGAACAAGAGGTATTGCTACAACGTGATAAATCATTGGTGTAACGTTACACTTTCTAGACCACTACGGATGAATATTCCGTGGTGGTTTTTTTTACATAATCACTTTGAAATGCATAAGTAAGGCGATAAACTCCATACTAGGAATATGGATCCGTGTTGCACAAGTATGCTACGCAGAGGAGGATTAATAGAGTTGAATCTAGCCCACAACAAACTATATATCGCTGCACTTGGCGGGGTGAATGAAATAGGGAAGAATATGTATTTCATCCAATACAATCAGGACATCATCGTGATTGACTGTGGTTCGAAGTTTCCGGATGAGACTTTGCCGGGGATTGATTTGATTATCCCGGATGTAACCTATCTGCTGGAGAACCTGGATAAAGTAAGGGCTCTTGTGGTTACCCACGGACACGAAGATCATATTGGTGGCATTCCCTATTTGCTAAAACAAATGAATATTCCTGTATATGCTTCCAGACTTACACGCGGATTGATTGAACTTAAACTGAAAGAGCATGGGCTGCTACGCAAGGCTGATCTGCACACCATTGATGCCAAGTCCAGCATTACGCTGGGTGAGATCGATGTTTCCTTTTTCGCGACTAGTCATAGTATTCCGGATTGTCTTGGTATTTTCTTTCAGACCCCCGCAGGCAATGTCGTACATACTGGAGATTTCAAATTTGACATGTCTCCCGTTAATGGACCTTTCCCTGATCTGCACCGCATGGCCGAGATTGGCAAGCAGGGTGTCCAACTATTGCTCTCCGAAAGTACCAATGCAGAAAGGCCTGGATTTACACCTTCCGAGCGTATCGTAGGGGACCACATTCTGGATGCCTTTATCCGTGCAAAACAAAAAGTGTTTATCTCCACCTTTGCGTCAAATGTCAGCAGAGTTCAGCAGATTGTTAATGCAACATTCGAAACGGGGCGTAAACTGGCCTTATTGGGCAGAAGTATGGTGAATGTGGTGTCTGTTGCGAGTGATCTGGGCTATTTGCAAGTTCCTGATGGATTATTAATCGATGCAATGGATTCCAATCAGTTTCCACCAGAGCAGGTCGTTGTATTATGTACAGGTAGCCAAGGTGAAGCTATGGCTGCCTTGTCCCGCTTGGCAACAGGGAAACATCCCCATGTAAGTGTAGAGGCCGGGGATACAGTTATCATTGCAGCTGGTGCTATTCCGGGCAATGAGCGCAATTTGGCTCATGTGATTGATAATCTGTATGTTCTCGGAGCGCGCGTGATATATGGTTCTAGTGGTGCGGCAGGAATGCATGTCTCTGGACACGGAAGTCAGGAAGAGCTCAAATTGATGTTGACCCTCATGAAGCCGGATTATCTGATTCCGATCCACGGTGAGTTCCGTATGTTGTATCAGCACAGACTGCTTGCCGAGTCCGTAGGTATAGAGCGTGATCATGTCTTTATTGTGAATAACGGAGATATGGTTCAGTACAAAGACGGCGTGGCTTCTCCTGGTCCCAAAATTGCTTCAGGAAACAGTCTCGTGGACGGTCTGATCATGGGTGATGTAGGCAATATTGTATTGCGTGATCGCAGGCAACTGTCATCCGATGGTATGCTGGTGATCGTAACCACATTGAGCAAAACGGAGAAACAAATGGTTGCCTCACCCGAAATCATCTCCAGAGGGTTCGTGTTCGTGAAGGATTCGGAAGAATTTATGCATGAGATCCATGAGTTAGTTCTTAGCCGAATGGATGAGTTAATCGGGGCTGGAGTGAATCAATGGAATGTGATCAAGAAAAAGCTGAAAGACGAGATCGGTCACTACATTTACGCGCAAACGAAGCGAAGACCCATGATCTTACCGATCATCATTGAAGTATGAGTCAGCAGGAATAGGGATTATCCTTGCCTTGATAGTCTGGACGAACCTGCATAAGATGGAAGCTTAACAGCCTGATGAATGTCGGATCATACAACTGTATGATTACTACATTACCATCGGGCTTTTGCTGTTCGTACGATTCGAAGTATAATAAAAGGTAAACCAGTAATGAATTTAAGAGGAGTCTTTATGAATAAAACGATTTCTGATATCGCTCAGATGGCAGGTGTAGCGAAGAGCACGGTCTCTCGCTTCCTGAATGGCGGATCGGTTAGTGAAGATACACGCCGGAAGATTGAGCGCATTATCAAACAATACAATTATGTTCCCAACACATTTGCACAGAGTCTCAAGGCGAAGAAGACCAGTATTATCGGTACGGTAGTGCCGCGACTGGATTCTTTTGCAACATCTCAGACACTGATCGGAATTGATGAAGAACTGAGAAGTAATCAATATCAGATGCTGATTGCGAATACGAGCCAGGACATGCAACGCGAGATTGATGCCATATATGATTTTGCAAGACAGAAGGTGTCGGGTATTATTCTTTTGGCTGCTGAAGTGACAGAAGCACATCTAAAAGCAGTGGAGGATATACGTATCCCCGTGTTGTTGGTGGGGCAGCAGCATGAGCAACTACATAGTCTGGTTCACAATGATGATCAGGCCGGTTATGAGATGGGCAGATATGTCGTAGGACAGGGCCACCGCAAGATGGTATACATGGGAGTAAGCGAGAAAGATCAGGCGGTGGGCATCCATCGTAAACAAGGGTTCCAGCGTGCAATTGCCGAATGTGGAGAATGTGAAGTGAAGTATTATGAGACGAGCTTCAAGATGTCAGAAGCCATCGTTACCGCTGAAGCCATACTGAAAGAGATCACACCAACGATCATCGTGGGGGCTACGGACAATATCGCATTGGGTGTAATGAAGATTGCGTTCTCCAATAAAATTCGAATACCGCAAGATTTATCCGTTACCGGATTTGGCGGATATGATATTACGGAGATGATTCATCCCACGCTGACGACTGTGAAATATCATTATTTACAGGCAGGTCAAGTCGCGGCAAATCACATTATTCGTCTGGTCAAAGGCGAGTCGGTGGAGGAACGGACAGTACTTGATGTAGAACTTATTCCTCGAGAAAGCGTTGACAAATTATAAAAACATCCTTTATGATAATTCCATCGAACCGGTTCCAATGCGAATGTAAAATTCGGATAAGCAAATTGGTCAGGCATTTATGCCATATGGAATTATTTTTTTGCGTCTAATGGAACCGGTTCCTATAATTTGATTTTCGTATAAGTTAAATAAGAAATAAACATGTACGTAGAGGGCAGAAAAAATCTAAAGAAACGTAGTGTTCGCCTTTATCACCGGATTTTACCCTATAGAAAAGGGATCAGGAAATCTGGGGATAACAGCGATCGGAGGATTGTTCTGCCATCGTAGTCCCAGTGTGAAATTTCTTGGTCTAACTTATATAAGCAAGGAATGGAGAACAGCTATGAAAATGACTAGAGAGCAGCGCTACAGACGAATTGAGCAAGCCGAGCCTGGAGAGATTGCGAAGCTTGAAGCACAGATATCCGAGTGTCCATGGAGACAGGGTTACCACATTCAGCCCATTACGGGTCTGCTTAATGATCCTAACGGCTTCGCATATTATCAAGGCTATTATCATCTGTTCTATCAATGGTTTCCGCTCGGAACAGAACACGGCATGAAATACTGGTACCATACCCGCTCGAAGAATCTGGTGAACTGGGAAAATGTCGGAATTGGAATCGAACCGGGTGACAGATATGACTCGCATGGTGCGTATTCCGGTAGCGCGATTGAAAAAGACGGTAAGCTGCACTTGCTGTATACAGGCAATACCAGGGATGAGGCGTGGGTCAGACATCCATATCAATGCTTGGCAGTGTTGGATGAAAGCGGTCCAGTAAGCAAATTGAATTATCCGGTAATCTCTTCGGTGCCAACGGGATACACGGAACATTTCAGAGATCCGAAAGTGTGGCAGCAGGGGGAGTTGTATTATTGCGTAATCGGAGCCCAGCGAACAGACGAGACGGGATGTACGGTGTTATATCGTTCAACAGATCTGAAGAACTGGGAGTTTCTTGGTGAGATTAGCACCGGGTTAACCAACTTCGGCTATATGTGGGAGTGCCCGGATTATATGGAGCTGGACGGGAAAGGTGTACTTGTCTTTTCTCCACAAGGTCTAGATGCTGCGGGAGATCATTACCAGAACATTTTTCAGTCCGGTTATCTGACCGGTGAACCTCTGAACCTACAGACGAGAGAGTTCAATCATGGTGAATTTCAGGAACTGGATCGTGGATTCGACTTCTACGCTCCGCAAACGATGCAGGCTCCGGACGGAAGACGTATTCTGGTTGGTTGGATGGGACTTCCCGATCTGGCGTATCCGACCGATGATAGCGGTTGGGCTCATTGCTTGACCATTCCTCGGCAATTGTCACTGAGAGACGGCAAGTTAATCCAACAACCCGTTGCAGAGATGGTCGAATTGCGTCAGCAGGAGGAAGGAACTCATATTCGCGCAACGATTGATAATGAGCGACGATCCTTCGCTGATTTCGAGGGGATTGCCTATGAACTGTTATGCGAGATAAGTCATGTAGATGCAGAGACTGTCGGTATCGAATTTCGGGCAGATGGAGCTGAGAAAACGGTTCTTCTGTATGATCGGATTCAACAAAAAGTTGTATTGGACCGGACCATGACTGGTGCCAAGCTAGCAGAACAAAATGGTACACTCCGTCAATGCACGCTTACTACAGACAAGATTAAGTTCCATCTGTTCGTGGATTCATCTTCGGTTGAGATCTTTGTGAACGATGGGGAAGAGGTCTTTACCAGCCGGATTTTTCCAAGCCGGGACAGCGTGGATATTCGTTTCTTTGCACACGGAGGCAAAGCTGATTTTGAAGCAACCCAATGGAATTATTAAGTATTACGTGAGAGGAATGAGATAACATGTCGGAGAATCAACGCATTGCCCAGGAAGTCATCCATGCCATCGGGGGCAAAGAGAATATCGCATCTTTTGCACATTGTGCAACTCGTCTTCGCATCATGGTGAAAGATAAAGAGAAGATTGATCAGAAAACGGTCGAGAACATCGAGAAAGTTAAAGGCGCCTTTTTCAACTCGGGTCAATATCAGATTATCTTTGGTACGGGAACAGTGAATCGAATCTTTGAAGAGGTCGAGAAGCTGGGAATCGAAGGATCGTCCAAGGATGATGTGAAGAATCAGGGAAAAAAAGAAGGCAACGCTTTTCAACGGGCTATCCGCACGTTTGGTGACGTATTCGTCCCCATCATTCCTGTACTGGTAGCTACAGGTTTGTTCATGGGATTACGCGGATTACTTACCCAGAATGAAATTCTGGCGTTGTTCGGTGCAACACCTGACGATATCTCGGCAAACTTCCTGTTGTTCACTCAGATCCTGACGGATACGGCATTTGCATTCTTGCCTGCGCTTGTAGCGTGGTCGGCATTCCGCGTATTCGGCGGAAGTCCGGTTTTGGGTATCGTATTAGGGTTAATGCTGGTCAATCCGGCACTACCCAATGCTTATGCAGTGGCAGATGGATCAGCAGAGCCTCTGCATATGTTCGGCTTCATACCTGTCGTGGGTTATCAGGGATCTGTTCTGCCTGCGTTCTTCGTTGGTTTGATTGGAGCCAAGTTCGAGAAGGTTCTGAGAAGACGAGTGCCTGAGGCACTTGATTTAATTCTGACGCCTTTTATTACGTTAACTGTCATGATTACGCTCGGACTCTTCGCAATCGGCCCAGTGTTCCATTCTCTTGAAGAGTGGGTTCTGCAGGGAACAACTGCCGTATTGGATCTTCCTTTCGGAATCGCAGGTATTATCATTGGTTTCTTCCATCAGATTATTGTGGTTACCGGTGTGCATCATATCTTCAATTTCCTGGAGATTCAACTACTGGAAAAGACGGGATTCAATCCGTTCAACGCTATCATTACCTGTGCCATGGCAGCACAAGGAGCGGCTTGTCTCGCAGTCGGTCTGAAGACCAAAAATACGAAGCTCAAAGCACTGGCATTGCCTTCGTCCTTGTCCGCATTTCTGGGAATTACCGAGCCAGCTATCTTTGGTGTTAACTTGCGTTATATGAAACCATTTATTATGGGACTGGTTGGTGGTGGTGTAGGTGGTTTCATCGCTTCCTTGTTCCATCTGCAAGGTACAGGCATGGCTGTAACGGTTATTCCGGGAACATTGCTCTATCTGAACAGCCAACTGCCGTTGTACATCTTGTCCAACGTGGTTGCCATGGCGATTGCATTTGCACTTACCTGGTTCTTCGGGTACAAAGATCAACCAGTTGCAGAGGAATCAGTGAGCCACGCCAATAGTGGAATGTCATCAACTGAAGTTAATAATATGGATTCTAATCCACAAGTCAATCCAACTAGTAATGTCATTACAAGCAATCGTCCTAAGGTAGAACTGCTCGAAATAGCTTCGCCGATGAACGGAACCATCGTTGCTCTGGAGCAGGTTCCTGACCCGGCGTTCTCGGAAAAACACATGGGTGAGGGTATCGCCATTGAGCCATCAGAAGGCAAAGTGTATGCACCGTTTGATGGAGTCATTGCGCATGTGATGAACAAGAGTAAACATGCCGTGATTCTGGAGCATGAAACAGGTGTACAGATGCTGGTTCATATCGGAATTAATACGGTTGGACTGAAAGGTAACGGCTTTACCGCACATGTGAATAGCGGAGATCGTGTAACTGCAGGACAATTGTTGATTGAATTTGACATGGATGTCATTCAGGCAGCTGGTTTGCCTTTGATTACACCCGTGTTGATCCCAAGTGGAAATGAAGCAATTGCGACTGTTACAGCAACGTCAACAGGTGCTGTTAAAGCCAATAAGGAAGCAGTACTAATCGTTAAATTTACTGAGCCACAATAGTGGCATGTAATAAGGGAAATGGTAGAGATGTATCTCTCCCGTTTCCCTTTTTTGTGTATAGCCATATGAAACCGAAGAAACGGTTATCCAATCGACGCCTTATGAAAAACAAACGTCAATCTGAGTCTACAGGCCAGCGTGCCGCTTCAGTCGCTCTGCAATCTGCATTAGATCTTCCGCGGATATCCCTGGCGCAAATTCTTCCGGCAGATCAGGCAGCTCAGGTACCGGCCCTCCATAACCCGGTAAGCCGGAAAAAGCCTCCAGTTTACCGCCATCGGTTGGGTGTGTTCCTTTCCAGATCTGAGCAATGCCCTGATAATCTTTGTCACTAAACGTGTACAGCCTGCGATGCTCTCCCATCGCTTCCCACTTACGTGTTGTTTCAAAAGCTTTGTTATCTAATCGTGGAATAGGGAACATCTTCGTTACATCCACACCCGTTGCAATTTCCAGTGCCTTGGCATAAGCAAGAACGTGCACACCGCCGCGTACAAGAAGATAACCTGTCATTTCTCGAGCTGTCTTGTTGTCGGTCATTTCGTAGACTCTCATTTTGTGAGTTCTGGCTCCACACTCAAGAAAGAAATTATGCAGCAGATCGAAGATCAGATTGCCACTGCTCACGACATATGAACCATTCCAGGGTCTTCCCATGGAGTCATAAGGGAGCGCTGTCTGAGCAGATTCAATAAAATGTGAAGTCATCCGTGCATCCTTACCAACACGCAGTGGCGTGGAGTCTGGAGCACCTGGCGATGTTGAACCTTCAAGCATGAGATTAATCGTATTGGCGACAAGTTCGACATGGCCGAATTCTTCAGCAGTAATACTTGCAACAATGTCATAAAAGGGACGCAGCTTGGATCTGCCTCTGAAATTGAATGACTGAAACATATAGTTGTTCAATGTTGACATTTCCCCGAACTTTCCACCGAGCAACTCCTGAACTGCACTAGCCCCATTAGGATCCGGATTATTCGATATGGGTAGTTCGATGGCAAGACGGTCTACACGTTTAAACATGACATTTCCCCCTCAGTCCTCGTTAGTGTAAAGGTATGAAGGGCCACTTGTACGTTATTCGATCATTTGTGAAACAAAACAAAACGTTCTGCCAGAGCTTTGGGCTCTGAACAGAACGTTAGATGAGTTCTTATTTGGAAGCTGCGCCAACAACGCTGGTTCCATTTTTCGTGATTTTGTACGTTAGCACATCTCCGTTCCAGAAATGGAACTTAAGCGTGACTTCGCCATCATTGGTTTCATTGAAGAAGTTAGGTTTCAGCTCAATCACATTACGTTCGTAATCTGGGCTGAATGTGTAGGAGAATTCTTTGAACGAAGTCCAGTTCTGTGGACCTGCGTTTTCTCCGTTTGCATATGTTGCTTCCATCGTTGCCAGTTGGTTACCGTTAAACGTAGTCGGAATGGCAAATGCACTGGTTGTACCCGTTGCATCGTTCAACTTAGGTGTGTCATATTTAATAATATTGAAGTTCCAGTCAGCACCTTGGTTGAATCCAGCTGTGAGTGTAGCATTTACGCCCAAATCACCAGAGGCTGTCAATTTGGTTAACAGATTGGATTTTAATGTAAGTACATCTTTTTTGATCGTATAGTCTTTACCTCTTACAAGAGGGGTAGTGCCATTCTTCAAAGAATTGAATTTGTTCCCATTCAGATTGAGCTTTACCTTCTTATCTTGAATGGCTTCATTTTGTTTAAGATATACGAGGTCCGTTTCGGCTGTGGATGAGCGACCTGTCCAGCTGGCTTTCATGGTATCAAAAAGTTCCTGATCAGACCAAGTAAAACTTGTACGACCGAAGTGTTGTCCGTTGTCCCATAACATCGTTGTCATCTGTTTTTGACGCAGATATTGTCCAACAAATTCGAAGAATTTCAGCTTTTCCCCTTGTTCAATGACACCTGTGTGCTGGTCAAAACCAAGCAAACCATACTCACCGACGATAACCGGGATGCCCTTGGCTGTGAAGGCATTGTATACCCGATCGAATGTATCGGTAACGTCCTTCTGTACTTCATCGTTATACTTGGTGTAACCTGCAATGTTCACACTGAATGGCCAGAACCCGTAGTAGTGAACGGTTGCAATAATATTGGTGTCATTCAATTTTTGAATGGTCTTATTCAGTTCATCCAGATCAGGTTGAGCGGAAGAGGTATGCATCGTCGGAAGCACGAGTGGACGTGTCGCGTTGTTTCCACCCGAAGTTCTTACGATCTTGTGAAAAGAAGTATTCAACTCGTCCAGCATACGGTATCCAATAGCCGCATCCGTTGTGCCACCTTCAGAGAAGCGGGGTTCGTTAACACTTTCGAACATGAGCTTATCGGATGTATCCTTGAACTTGTCCGCGATCTGAGTCCAAGCAGCGTTGTAACGTGCAAGCACGTTGTCATGGTCTTTCTCCATGTAACTGATCCAGCGCCAGGAATCATGGTGAAGATTGATCATGACATAGAGATCCGCATCAAGCGCCCAGTTTACTACTTCCTGAACCCGGTTCATGTAAGCGGAATCAATTGTGTAGTCGGGTGCGTCACCGATGTGGGCTTCCCAGGTCACAGGGATACGGATACTGTTATAGCCCTCATCTGCGATCGATTGAATCAGTTCCTTCGTAATGCGCGGGTTGCCCCAGGCAGTCTCATCTTCACCAACGGCGTCCAGAGAGTTACCCAGATTCCACCCAGGCTCCATGGCGTTTACGTAGGTCTGCATTTTGCTTGGAGCAGC
The DNA here is from genome assembly GCF_037144955.1 of Paenibacillus sp. USHLN196. NCBI lineage: Bacteria > Bacillati > Bacillota > Bacilli > Caryophanales > Paenibacillaceae > Paenibacillus > Paenibacillus sp. USHLN196. The sequence goes on from NZ_JBBCYH010000003.1 coordinate 326,001, forward strand.
TGGTGCATCAGCCTGTTCGCTGTTGTCAGTCGCAGCAGAAGCCATAGCCGAGGAGAACAGAGATAGAATCATGGCAGTCACGAGCGTAAGAGAAAGGACTGATTTACGGTTTTTTTTCATCAATATAGTCTCCTTCAAATATAGAATGGTTGAACTTGAATAGCGGTTAAGCAGGGTGAAAATAGAGCTCAACGCAAACAAAAACTCACTTGTTTAATACTGAAATCACCACCGATTTATGTACTGAAAGCGTTTTCGTAATTTACTATATCATGATTTAATATTGGACAATACCTGCACAATTGGAATAAAAATCATGTGAAAATCAGTGATTTTTTCATATTAATAAATTGTGAGTGAGCATTTATTTCATTGGAAATGAAAATCATTTGGTTGCTTTTTAATGATAATTAGATTTAAATACCCTGGGAGGGATGTAATATGAAGCTGGACGCACATCAACATTTCTGGGAATACAATGTCGCCGAGTACGGATGGATTGGCGAAGAGATGAAAGCCATTCGTCAATCTTTTCTTCCGGAAGATCTTGAACCTTTATTGGTCCAATCAGAAATGGATGGATGTATTGCGGTACAAGCCAGACAATCACTGACAGAAACCGAGTGGCTTCTGCAGCTGGCAGATCGGCATGAATGTATCAAAGGTGTTGTCGGGTGGGTGGATCTTTGTTCGGATGAAGTTCGGAATCAACTTGAACTGTTCGCGTCCAATCCGTATATGAAGGGCGTACGTCATGTCATACAGGATGAACCTGATCTGAAGTATGTATTAAGAGAAGACTTTCAGCGGGGGATTTCCTTACTTAAGGAGTATGATTTGGCCTATGATCTGTTAGTATCCAAGGAGCAACTGCCTTATGCCGTTGAACTGGTTAAGGCGTTCCCTGAACAGCGATTTGTACTTGATCATCTAGCCAAACCCGACATAAAATCAGGTATACTCACACCCTGGAAAGAAGCACTTGAGTCATTGGCCGCACAACCGAATGCGTACTGTAAACTCTCAGGGATAGTGACGGAAGCAGACTGGGCAAATTGGACTCCAAAGGATTTTACAACCTATCTGAATATCGCCATAGAAGCCTTTGGTGCGGAACGGTTAATGTTCGGGTCCGACTGGCCCGTGAGCAACGTTTCAGCAAGATATGCCGACGTATACGGTCTTATTAACTCTCACATTGATTCCCTACCTATATCAGATCAACAGATGATTTTTGGCGGTACATGCGCTGCGTTCTATCAAATATCGTAATGGACAATCCATAGCTAAACCGGTTTCAAAAAGTTGACAACTGTTCTGATTCTTGCTAAAGTTTTATCCAATCCGCATAATCATGATCTGGGAATGTTACCGATATGGGCATAACCTGAGCTGGCTTGTTTACACAATTTCGTGTATCCAGGCTGGTTCGGGTTTTTTCTATTTAAGCTGAACAAACGATTTTACACGGGACGACTTCGCGGCCAGAACAATCTTCCAATCGCTGTTATCCCCAGATTTTTTTGAATCCCTTTCTAAAAGGGGAAATCCGGTGATAAATGCGAGTTTATGCTTACGAAGCAGCTTTCCATTGAAAGCTTTTAGCTTCGCTTCTCCAGATTTTTTCTGTCCTCTCCGTTTATGTGTAATTTTGTAGTTCAACTTAAATATTTTGTCTTTTTAATATTTTTCAGGATTTGAGCGGATAGCTGAATTACATATTTGGAAGGAGAATGATGATGACGAATTTTAAATTTCCTAAAGATTTTCTGTGGGGTGGAGCCATTGCTGCCAATCAGGCGGAGGGCGCGTATCTGGAAGATGGCAAAGGGCTGAGTATTGTTGACTTGCTTCCGACAGGAGAGAACCGCAGAAGTATTATGAAAGGTAATGTTCCGGCCTTTACGCCGCTCGCTACCGAGTTCTATCCTTCACATGAAGCGATTGACTTCTATCACCGTTACCCCGAAGATATTGCTCTATTTGCAGAAATGGGATTCAAAGCACTGCGTGTCTCCATTGCCTGGGCACGGATTTTCCCGACAGGAGAAGATGCACAGCCGAATGAAGCCGGATTACAATTTTACGATAACCTGTTTGATGAATTGTTGAAGAACGGCATTGAACCTGTAGTTACATTGGCTCACTTTGACGTGCCTGTGCACCTGATCGAGAAGTACGGTAGCTGGAGAAGTCGTGAACTGGTAACACTATTCGAGACGTACGCTACAACGGTATTCACTCGGTACAAAGACAAGGTGAAATATTGGATGACATTCAATGAGATCAACATGCTGCTACATCTTCCTTTCCTTGGGGCGGGGCTGGCGTTCAATGAAGGGGATAATGTCAAGGAGATCCAATATCAGGCTGCTCACCACCAACTGGTTGCAAGTGCACTGGCAGTCAAGGCATGTCATGAGATTATTCCTGGTGCCATGATTGGGTGCATGCTCGCCGCAGGAAGCTTCTATCCGTATACCTGTAATCCGGAAGATGTGTTCCAAGGCATGGAAAAAGATAGAGAGTCCTATTTCTTCATCGATGTGCAGTCACGTGGGGAATATCCTGGTTACGCCAAACGTTTCTTCAAGGACCACGAATTGAACATCGTTATGCAGCCGGGAGATGCAGAAATCTTGAAGAATCATACGGTAGATTATATCGGTTTCAGCTACTATTCAAGTCGTACAACCAGTACCGATCCGGAAGTTATCAAAAATATGACCAGCGGTAATGTATTTGGCTCGGTAGCCAATCCATATCTGGCGAAGTCCGAATGGGGTTGGACGATTGATCCCAAAGGGTTCCGTATTACCGCCAATCAACTGCATGATCGTTATCAGAAGCCACTGTTTGTCGTTGAGAATGGATTTGGTGCCAATGACGTGGTTACCCCGGAAGGTGAAGTGGATGATGCGTACCGGATTGATTACTTGAAAAGGCATGTAGCCGAAATGGGTGAGGCCATTCAGGACGGTGTGAACATCATTGGTTACACCAGCTGGGGACCTATTGATATTGTGAGTGCTTCCTCGGGTGAGATGCGAAAACGCTATGGCTACATTTACGTGGATCGTAATAATGAAGGTCATGGTGAACTGACACGATTGAAGAAGAAGAGTTTTGAGTGGTACAAAAATGTGATCGAATCTAACGGAACCAATCTGGGCGACGCGTAGTCCTCAAGGTAAAATGGATTAGTTCTAATTATAAGCAATCGGAAGAACCATGAATTCACGGAACTTCCGATTGTCCACACATTGAAAGCGTTGACATATAGTCAGGTTCGCGCTATACTTGACGCAATTATATCGTTTCTGGGATTGTTACTACACGACGTAGGCAAAACCTAAGCACCAAAAAAACAGACTACCATGTCTTGTTTATTTTGTGATGCTTCAGGTTTTTTTTGTATGCCCAAAAGACGATGTATAACTGCCAAGAGAGTGGAACGTGACGGGGGGATTGAAGTGAAAATAGCAAAGGTTATCAACAATAACGTCATTAGCATCTATCAAGCGGATGGAGCAGAGCTTGTGGTGATGGGACGTGGGATTGCCTTTAAGAAAAAGCCGGGGGATAAAGTAGACGAGACCCGCATCCAGAAAGTATTTGCACTGAAAAATAAACAAACATCCGATAATTTCAAAATGCTGCTACGCGAAGTTCCGATGGAACTGATTGAAATTGTGGAAGAGATCATCACGTATGCACGTGAGAATCTGGGCCGAAAATTAAATGAGAACATCTATGTATCTCTTACGGACCATATTAACTTCGCGATTGAACGCTATCGGGAAGGTGTGGAGATCAAGAACGCATTAATGTGGGAGATCAAGCAGTTGTACAAGCCCGAATTCGCACTGGGCCTGAAGACGCTGGAACAGATCAACACCCGCATGAATATTGAGCTTCCACCAGATGAAGCCGCTTATATTGCCCTGCATATCGTCAACGCAGAGATGAACGAAGAAGTCATTACGACGATGAATATTACGAAGTTTATCCAGCAGATTATTAATATAGCGAAATATCATTTTAAAATGGAATTTGATGAGGACTCTCTCAGTTATTTTCGCTTTATCACACATCTGAAGTTCTTCTCCCAGCGTGTGCTCAGTGGTACGCATTACGACAACAACTATGATCATTTCTATGACATGATTAAGGAGAAGCACCCGGATGCCGCTGCGTGTACGGAGAAAATTGAGCTGTTTGTCAAAAAGGAATACAATCACGAGCTAACTAATGAAGAAAAGTTGTATCTAACCGTGCATATCGAACGAGTAGTCAATCGATAATAATTAAATGTTGACAAAAATGGTTTAATTATAATAATATGTGATTAACAGGAATTGAATACGATTTAACTGGGATTGTTACTGGTTACGCAGGCAAAACCTAAGTCATGAGAAGGTCAGGACCGTTGTGTCCCCTCACTCAAGGCTTAGGTTTTTTGCGTGCAAAAAATCGGTAAAGGGCCTGTTTGAGAAAAAATGGGGGTGTAGATCATGAGTCAAGAGAAACTGGCCAAAGAGATTGTAGAACTGGTTGGCGGTGAGAAAAATGTGGAATCACTGGTTCATTGTGCGACACGGTTACGATTCGTATTGAAGGACGATGCGAAGGCAGATAAAGCCAAATTGGAGAAAACAGAAGGCATCATTGCAGTCAAAGAAAATGGAGGACAGTTCCAGGTGGTTGTTGGTAACAAGGTGCCTGAAGTCTATAGTGCCATTGGACAGATTAGTAACATTCTGGAGGATTCGTCAGATAAAGAAAAACCTCGCAAAGCAGCCAAAGGGCTCGGGGGGATTATCGATATCATATCCAGCATCTTTGCACCACTTCTGGGTGTTATGGCGGGAGCGGGTATTCTAAAAGGGTTATTGTTGATTGCAAGCAATATTGGATGGCTGGAAACAACAGAAACAACATATACGATCCTGTATGCAGCAGCAGATAGTCTCTTCTATTTCCTGCCTCTGTTGTTAGCGGTTACAACAGCACGTAAATTCCAGGGGAATATGTTTGTAGCGATGACGATTGCGGGGGCGTTAATCTATCCATCCATCATTACGCTAAAAGCAGAGGGAACACCCACGGATTTCTTCGGTATTCCTGTAATCCTGATGAACTATTCATCTACAGTTATTCCAATTATTTTAGCTGTCATTGTCATGAGCAAGTTGGAAAAACTCTTTAATAAAACACTTCACGATAGTGTGAAAAACTTTGTTACACCATTGTTTTTGCTAGTGATTATGGTACCACTGACACTGTTGGTATTTGGACCATTTGGTGTTTACGTTGGTAATGCAATTGCAGCCGGACTCGTTGCTGCTTTTGGATTCAGTCCATTGCTCGCAGGGGCGGTGATGGGTGCAAGCTGGCAGTTGCTCGTTATCTTCGGAGTTCACTGGGGTCTGATTCCTGTATTTATAAACAACGTTGCTGTGTATGGACAGGACGGGGTTAAACCAGCTGCAACGGCTTCGATCTTTGCCCAAACGGGTGCAGCTTTTGGGGTTATGCTAAAAACCAAGAACAAAAAACTGAAAACATTGGCGGGATCATCCACATTGACAGCATTGTTCGGTATCACTGAACCGGCCATCTATGGGGTAACATTACCACTGAAACGTCCATTCATCGCAGGAGTTATCGGCGGTGCAGCCGGTGGAGCTATTATTGGACAAGCGGGTACATTGGCATTCGCATCTGGCGCACCGGGGTTGCTGACCTTGCCGATCTTCTACGGACCAGGTGGACAAGGCTTCCCTGGATTAATTCTGGGTATCGTAGTATCGTTCGTCGTTTCTGCTGTACTGACGTACATCATGGGCTTCAAAGATCCGGTCGAAGAAGAAACAAAAACTGAACCTACTGCATCCGCCGAGCAACCTGTTCGTGCAACGGATGCTTCAGACGAAGTTGTATTTAGCCCAATCCAAGGAACTATTGTGGAATTGTCGGAAGTTCCAGATCCGGCCTTTGCATCGGGAGCAATGGGCAAAGGAATTGCGATTGAGCCAGCAGTGGGCAGAGTGGTAGCGCCTTTTGACGGTACAGTTACGGTTGCATTCAAAAAGAAACATGCCTTGGCTGTTGTGTCAGACACGGGTGCTGAGATATTGGTTCACGTTGGCGTAGATACGGTCAAGCTGGACGGGCAGCATTTTGTCTCCCATATCAAAGAAGGCGATCGGGTTCAAGCGGGGGATCTGTTGCTAGAATTCGATATTGCACAGATTAAGGCCGCTGGTTATCATACGGTAACGCCTATTATTGTAACCAATTCTGCCAACTACGAGGAAGTAATTCCACAGGCTACCGGACAGGTTAGTAGACAAGAGCTTCTATTAAAATTAAGTAGCGGTAATGGTCAGGAATAAAAGTAGATTGATGCTGATGTACTAATCTGATGGTACAGTGTTTTCATCGTTCCGTTGACATGGTGGAATTGGAAAATTATAATTGGAGTTGTACATCTATACATGTTAATAAAAGGTGGATTATTGAACATGACACATGCGATGAGACTGCGCTTCCTTCCTTTGAATCGGTAATTGAATACGTTCAAAGGCTCTGACTATTGGTTCAGAGTAAACGGGATCAGTCTGTCATTTTCAATCATCCTGACCTTAAAATAAGTGTTATACTCGTTTTCCCGTTTACGTTGAATCACAGGCCGTGGCCTGTGATTCTTTGTTTTTTTATGACTATCTTAATTAGTTAAGCGTTCACTACAGACTACTACTGGAGGTACCGCTATGATGACGTTACTGTTCTATTGATACGAGCTGGCACGATAAGCTCGTATCGATAGAAGCCTGCTTCGCTATCGATACGAAATAAATCTTATTTCGGAGGTAGCGAATATGGAAAAGATATGTTTTGAATTAGAACAGGTTGAGATGACCTATATGGATAAAATGGTACTGAACATTGAGCGATTGGCTGTGCATCAACTGGATCGCATCGGTGTAGTAGGTGGGAATGGTCAGGGTAAAAGTACATTATTGAAACTCATTGCGGGACAGATTCAGCCGACAGCTGGAAAGGTAAAACGTTACGCAGAGTTCGGCTATTTGGAACAAGTTGAACCACCCCAGCCTAATGGACATCTAGAAGTTGACGGGGCTTTACTGAGTAAATTAGCTATTCCTCAACACGACCAGCCATGGAGTGGCGGAGAACAAACGCGTCTAAAACTCGCTCAAATGTTCACTCATTATCACGAAATGTTGTTGCTGGATGAACCAACAACACATCTGGATCAGGAGGGCATTGCATTCTTACTGGATGAATTGCGCTATTACTATGGGGCAATTGTGCTGATTAGTCATGATCGTGCGGTACTGGATGAGCTGGTAACCACGATCTGGGAAATTCATCAGGGAGAGGTTCGGGTATATTCCGGCAATTACAGTGACTATCAGGCACAGAAGAGGCTGGAGCGTGGACAACAAAACCAGGCCCATGAACAGTTTTCCAAGGAGAAAAGACGATTGGAGCTGGCCGCTCGGGAAAAGATGAAGAAAGCCGAGAAAATAACGCAGGCCGGAAGCATGTCCAAAAAAGAATCCAAGGCAAAAACAAACCGTATGGTTGAAACAAAATCCAAAGGCACCAGTCAAAAAGCGGTGCACCGCGCAGCTAAAGCGATTGAACAGCGAATGCAACAACTTCACGAGGTAAAAGCGGTGCAAGAGGATCGGCCTATGATCTTCCGTCAGCCAAAAACACTGGAGCTGCACAACCGATTTCCGATTATGGCAGATCGCCTTACACTTGAAGTGGAAGGTAACGTATTGCTGGAGGATGTAAGTTTTCAAGTTCCATTAAAACAAAAAATAGCGATAACCGGAGCCAATGGCAGCGGGAAAAGTACATTGCTTAACCATGTTTTCCATGCTGGGAATCACATCACAATGTCTCCAAAAGCGAAGATCGGTTATTTTCAGCAAATGAGCTATCGTTTTACAACAAAAGAGACCGTATTACAATTCCTGAAGAATCGTTCGGAATATGAGGAATCAGAGCTCAGAAGTGCGTTGCACGCGATGCAATTCTCAGGTAACGACCTGCTGAAGAATGTTGGGGCATTAAGCGGAGGAGAAGCGATTCGTCTTCAATTATGTCACTTGTTTCTTGGACAATATAACATTCTATTGTTGGATGAGCCGACGAATTTCCTTGATATGCATGCACTGGAAGCGTTGGAGCGTTTTATCAAGGCCTATGAAGGGACCATTCTGTATGTATCTCATGATCAGAGGTTTATTGAAAATACAGCGGATCAACAATTTCAGATTTCAGATCGGCGATTGCTTCAGGTGACTATATAAGTTGAACGAATAGAGAAAGAGAAGTAACGAAAACCGCCAAAATCATTTTGGCGGTTTTGCTGTTTTTCCAATATAGGCAGATCAGTTACCTTATGTAGCTTCTATTAAGAATCCGCTTTTACAACCGTTGAATGCATGTTACCTGTGAGACGTTGAGGCGGGAATACCATGCGCACTGGCGCAATGATGATCGCAGCAAATACAGCCTTAATCAGATCTCCAATAATGTAAGGATAGAACCCTTGAATCATGGCCTCAGGTAAGTCCATTTTGTATGCATAGGCAAGCCAAGGGACCCCAGATACATACACGAGCAGTGAACCAAACAGTTCAAATACAATAAAAGCGAGAATGAATCCTGTGACACCTTTGATGTTGATTCGTGCAAGAAGCAATCCAATTAATAATGCGGAGATCGGCCACATCATCACATATCCTCCGGTAGGTCCGAGTAATACCGCAAGTCCCCCGGTCCCGTGCAGCAAGGGGAATCCAAGAGCGGTGAGCAGAACAACCATCGTGACACTTAGAAAACCATAGAGTGGACCAAGTAATCCTCCGGCCAGCATGACAGCCAAAGTTTGTAATGTTATCGGTACAGGGGAGAAGCCAATGGGAATACTTATGTAACCAAAAAGTACTAAAATTGCGGCCATAAGTGCGCTGAATACAATGCCTCGCAAAGATAATTTCATGTTTGAACAATCCTCTCCATTTTGGTAATATGATTGTTAACCAATTAGAAATATGTGGTTAACGATTAGGATCGTACCACATAACCATAGAAAGGGAAAGGACTAATTTACGATGCAAGGCAACCTACCAATAATGATATTAGAAGATGCTAGAGTGTATTATGCTTCCGAGGCTGGTCAAGTGAGAAAAGCGCTGGATGGAATCTCACTTACGCTGTACCAAGGAGAATGGATTAGTATTGTAGGGGCGAATGGTAGTGGGAAAAGTACGCTCGCTGGAGTACTGATTGGATTCACTCCGTTATCGGGAGGGGTACGGAATATCTCGGATGAACTTACCGTTCGGGGTGTATTGCAGCAACCGGATGCACAGGTACTAGGCGATACGATTGAAGAGGAATTTCATTTTGCGCTGTCACCATTGATGGATTCTGTAGAAGAGCAATTGGAGCTCAGGCAGGACGCATTACATACCGTAGGACTTCAATATCCCCCGGAGAAGGCCATCTCACAATTATCCGGTGGACAGAAACAACTGCTTAACATTACCGTAGCGCTTGCAGCCAAACCGGATGTCTTGATTCTGGATGAACCGACTGCCATGCTTGATCCGGAAGCAAGAGACCGCATCGAGGCGATCGTTCAGAAGATCACCCAGCGGGGGACGACGGTGATCTGGATTACACATCATCTGGAGGAAGCAACGCTGTGTGATCGAATTATTGCTATTGAACGGGGACGTTGTGTGTACAACGGGGCGCCTGAGTCCTTTTACTATGAAAAAGAGACGAAAGAGAAGACTACCTGGGAAAATGTACAGCTATCTCCCTGTGAACGGTTAGGTTTGGAACCTCCTTTTACTGTAAAGACTGCGTTATTGCTCAAGCAAAAAGGCATGCTGCCAGAAGCCATGCCACTGCGACCCGAGCAACTGGCTAAGGAGGTCGCACGTTGGAGATTCAATTAACCAATATACGTATAGAAGCATCGGATTCGAGCAAACGTGCACTACTTGAAGGTGTGACAATGCAATTGAACGGTGGGGAAATCACGTTGCTGCTGGGCTGTACGGGTTCGGGAAAAACAACATTATTACAGACGCTGGCTGGTCTAAAGCCTCCCGATGCAGGAAGTATTACACTGGATGGCACGCCTTTCTGGCGAGAGGGGAAAGTGCCGCAATCGATTTTATTGCAGATGGGGCTGATATTTCAATTCCCGGAACAACAATTGTTTGCCCGGAGCATTCAGCGTGAATTCACATATTCTTTGCGTCCATATCGACTTTCGGAGAATCATCAACAAGAGCAGATAACGAAAGCACTTAATCACTGGGACCCACCGGTATCCCCGGAGCTGGAAAGGCGATTCCTGCTGGACAGGTCACCATTTGCACTAAGTGGGGGAGAGAAGCGCAGGCTTGGACTTGCACTCGGAAGTGTGACCAATCCACCATGGCTACTGCTGGATGAGCCGAGCGCAGGTTTGGAAGCGCAAAGTGTCGGACTGTTGCTGGATGCAATAGAACAACATCGTCTGGCGGGCGGTGGGGTCGTGGTTGCAACCCATGATCTGGATACCTTCTTGCCTTGTGCTGATCGGGTATTGTTGTTACAGGAAGGTCAGCTAATCGTTGATCTCACGCCGAGACAACTTCACGAAAGTCCTGAACTGCTGGAGCAGACAGGGATCGGATTGCCACCTTCCATGCGACTGGCACAGCAGTTCAGAACTGCAGGTATTGAGCTGCCTTTTACCGCGATGACGCCAGAGGAGATGGCAGAAAGCATTGTTCAGTCCAAGTCAGTTGAAGTACAGATTCAAAACAAATCGAAAGAAGCATCAGGGACGGTAACGATGGAAGTCAAGAGCGATGCAATGAAGTATGAAAAAGGAGCACCGATGCTGTCGTCCATTAAAACGGAAGATGATCCGAAGCATCTTCCGAACACCTTGACTCATTCGGGTGGATTATATGGCGTAATGGACCCGCGTCTGAAGTGGATTTTGTATATTTTACTGGTTACCGCCGCGATGCTTCAACAGCGCTGGCTAGGATTGACGTTAACATTGGTGCCGGTAGTAGCAGCACTTGCCGTTCTCCCGCGTCAGACTTTGGCTGGATGCCTAAAGTTAATGAAGCCACTGTTAATCTTTTTCCTCATATCGACGGCGTTATCTGGAACAACCCTTTCAACTGAGGGAGGAGGACTGCACTTTGGCTTTTCCCTGGTACAAGCGGAGGGCACTTTACTGAATGTGTATCGTTTGTTTATCGTCACGTTGGCAAGTCTATGGTTTTCACTGACGACGCCTTATGGGCGAATGGTAGAAGGGCTGAACTGGGTACTCGGTATCGGTAAAAAAATCAGGCTGCCCGTAGCTTCGTTTGCACTTGCTGTATCGTTAATCTTCCGTTTTATCCCGATGATCTGGAGTGAGTGGCAGCGATTTTCGCTGATCGTGCGGGCGCGTGGGAAGGCAGCTTTGAGACCAAACACCGTTCGGATTCGTGACCTAGGCCCGATGGTTATCCCCTTGTTAATGGCACTGTTCCAACGTGCAGAGGATATGACCATTGCGATGGAAATGCGTAAAGTTAGAGAGCACTCCTTGCTTGGAGCACGCTCTTCGTTATTGGTATGGTCTAAACGAGATACCTGGATTAGCATGGCCGGCCTCATTGGTTTTGTACTATTAGTATGGATTCGCCAACTGTGATGGCGATGATTAACGTGATTAATCCGGTGATGAATAAGTCGATGGATTAGAACCATAAACGCAGTCTTTTCCAATAATGATGCATAATTTCGTGAGTCCTCGCTCACAATAAGTGTGCGTTGATCATCTGGATACGGATCAGGAGGGACAAACGATGAAAGATAAGTTTTTGCGTGAAGAACGGCAAGAATATACCGATGTGTCTACGGTGGAGTCGCAGCGAAACGATATCACACTCGAAGAATTCCCGGAGGGCCCTTACGGTTCATCTTTACTATCCGAGTCTCTTGGAAAAAGTTCTCCGTGGCGGGCAGATCAGCGGTCTGCACATCGTTTTGATTATGAAAATCATGAGCTTCATGAAGGAGAAGTACGGGATTATCCGGGTCAGGATGTTTTTGACGAAACGGTTCCAGATAACGTGTCCAAACCTCAATACCCGGAAGAATCGTAATGACATTTTGAGATAAATTAGAGTATAGCCTCCGACAGGATTGTCCTGTTCGGGGGCTATTATCGTTGAGGTAGTTTAAAAACAACTCTCTGCAAATTCCACAATATGGGTTATTATTAGGGGGAGCTAGAGATTGAATGAGTGGAGAGATGACATGAGAGAGATCGATTATAGTCAATATTTCTGGCAGGATGACAAGGTTAGATTGCGTGCTCTGCGTGAGGAAGATTGGGAAGATCATTATTATAACCGCTTTGATACACCCGCCCGTCGGTTATTGGAGTGTGCAGTAGAGTTACCGCCAACTCATGTTGAGGCTAAGAATTTCACGGAAAACTTCTCTGATTTTTCTTTAGGCAAAGGACGGATCATGTTTACAATTGTAAACATGGATGGTGAGAATGTCGGAGGTGTGAATCTGAACAGTATTGATGAGAGGAACGGTACCTTTAGCATTGGAATTCAAATTGACAGGGATCATCGAGGAAAAGGATATGGAACCAGAGCCGTTCGAATCTTGCTGAACTATGCTTTCTTCGAGCGCAGGCTCAACAAATTCAATGATTATGTGCTCGAAGGAAATGAACCTTCTGCAGCCATGATGCGAAAGCTTGGATGTGTCCAGGAAGGTGTGCGTCGTCAAGTGATCTATACCGAGGGTAGATATCAGGATCTGATCCTGTTTGGATTAACCAAAGACGAGTTTATGGAAAAAGAAGGGCTTGTGTTAAATAAAAGCTTATAAGCTGAAATCAAGTGTATTTTTTAGGAGGCAGTATGAATCAACATGTACAAAACGATGAATTAATCATCGACTGCAAGGATATTTATTTGCGCGAGTATCGACTTGAGGATTTGGAGAAATTGCAGGAAATTACGTGGCAACCCGAGGTGTATGAGTTCCTACCAGGATGGAACGCTACGATTGAAGAGAGAACCCTTTGGCTCGCCGATTATGAGATCCCTGAGAATCAGAAGTTTAAACAAGCTGTTTTGGCGGGAGAGGATATCGGAGAGTTATACTTACGAATGGCTATCGTACTCAAAGAAAATGACGAGTTTATCGGATGGTGTTGCTCGGGGATCAAGGATGAGCTACCAGCACCTAATCGGGAGATTATGTACGGTATTTCCAAGCATTTCAGAAATCGTGGTTACACAACGCAGGCACTCAAAGGAATGACGGATTATTTATTTGAACATACGAACATTGAGCTGCTGAATGCCATCGCTTTGATTACCAATCAAGCATCCAATAAGGTCATACAGAAATGTAATTTTGAACTTTTAAATAGAATAGAAATTGAGAATGAACCTTATAACCATTACCAATTGTGTAAGAATCAAGGTCGTTCTTAATATAACAAAACCCCAGAGAGAATGGCTTATAATATCAAATTTTCGGATCAGGTTATACAGTTATTACTGCTGCCTGATTTCTTTGTTTTGTTTAAAAAGCTGTTGAGGAAACATCCTCTGAGTTGTGCTTTTTTTACATGAGCTTTAAAAGTATAGTCTTTAGGACAAGTATATATTAATAATTTTCTCCACGATAATAGCGCTCCAGTTTGTTATCCAAATGAACAAGCTGTGCTTTTTTCTCCTCGATATCATTCAGCAACTTTTGCTTTTGATCTTCAATCAGTTTGGTTCTTTCCTTGAGAGTAGAGGTCCCCTCGTTTACCTGATCATAGTATTTTTTGATGTCTTCCACACTCATTCCGGTTTCGCGAAGGCATTTGATAAAAACCAGCCAGTTCAGATCATCCTCGGAATAAAGACGGTTATTCTGCTCACTTCGTACAGCAGGTTTCAACAGCCCCTTTCTTTCGTAAAAGCGGATAGCTCCGATCGAGACCTCGACTTTTTTTGCTACTTCTCCAATTGTTAACATGTTAAACCCCTTTTATAAAAAAAGATTTGACCTACACTAAGTGTAGCATAGTAACTTATACATTGTTAAATATAAATCAAATTATGGAAAGAAGGGTTTGCATGAAAAAGACTGTCTTGGTAACCGGTGCAAATAAAGGAATTGGATATGAAGTCGTTAAGCAGTTAGGTGAAGCAGGATGGAAAGTTATCCTTGGCGCACGCAGTGTTGAACGGGGTGAAGCCGCTGTTTCGGAGTTAACTTCCAGAGGGCTAGACGTAGAATTTTTACAAATCGACATGACTGACTTGAAGAGCATTCAGCAGGCAGCCGATACGATTAACAAGACTTATCCCGCAATAAACCTTTTGATCAATAACGCGGGTATGCCGGGTGCTTTTTCTCGTTCATTTACAGATACTAAAGAGGAAGATCTGCGGAACGCCTTTGAAGTGAACTTTTTCGGCACCTTCCGTTTGAATCAGCGATTGTTCCCGTTAATCAAAGATAATGAAGGCACAATCATTAATGTATCAACCGACATGGCTTCTCTGGACCATATGCAAAATGCAGAATTTACTTTAAATGCCTTCGACTATAACTCATCCAAAACGGCCAATAGTGCCATGACACTTTCGATGGCTTATGAAGTGAAAAACAGCAGGGCTCAAGTCTTTGCGGTAACGCCGGGATTCACATCAACAGATCTTAATGGTAATGCCGAAGGTGGTAAATCAAAAGAAGCCGGCGCTGCGATTATTGTGGGCTATGCGACGGATGGTAAACGCCATAACGGAGAATTCCTAGATGCAAATGGCGTGTACCCTTGGTAATCCACCGTTGCCAAAAGCAACGATAGAACAGGATGAATTTTAGGGCGTGTATCTTCAAACTCAAACTCAGGTAAGCCATACGATGATGAGTATGAGGGTCTCAAAAGTCATGAGGTTTATGGTGGATGATCTTGTCCCTCGGATGATAGCGGAAAGTTAGATGAAGTATTGGCGTGGTTCCGTTAACTTAGATATCAAGGAATATGAGAATACAACGTCGAATAAAAAAATATGTTAATTTTATCTTGTTTATATGCTGCAAATGAAACAAACACCAAACGTAGAGGAACATCTTTCTTGTACTAAGTTAACGGGAGCATGTCCTATAAATCGTATTTTTAACAAGCGTATCATTCGGAGGTATATTTTATGGAGGTCTCACTATATAAAGCAGATTTAAAAGATGCAGTGACTATTCATGAAATGAAAGTCAAAGCATTTATGCCCTTGTTGGAAAAATATCAGGATTCTGAAACAAGCCCTGCCAATGAAACCGTAGAAAGAATTATTACTCAAATCAATCAATCTTTTACAGATTATTTTATAATTCATCATTTTGAGGTTGCTGTTGGTGGAATCAGAGTCGTGAAAAAAGATAATCTTATCTATAGTATTAGCCCAATTTTTATACTGCCAGAACATCAAGGGAAAGGAATTGCTCAAAAAGCCTTCACAATGGTTGAGCAGATATATGATGATGCAAAGTCATGGAAATTGGGTACCATCTTACAAGAGAAAGGGAACTGTTATTTGTATGAGAAGATAGGCTACAAAAAAACGGGTGCAACAAAAGCAATTAACGACAAAATGACAATGGTATTTTATGAAAAGCATTTATAAGTTTCAAAATCTTTGAATATGATGCCTCAGATTCGTTAGCTAGCTGAAACCCATTGGGCTTCCACTATACTAATCGGATACAAAAAAGAATCCCCCATTCATTTCTAAACCGAAATTAGTGGGGGATTTGTCATGCAATCAAGAGCGGGAACAAGATGATAGAAAAATGTTTGGATAGCTTTACGTAGAGCCTACACCCAGCCTAGACATCAGCCTTATGCAGCGGCATCAAAATCATAAATTCCGTTTCCGAGCCTACTTCAGTTCGTACCGTAATTTTCCCACCATGCGACTCCACAATCGAGCGGGTAATGGCGAGACCGAGACCTGCGCCACCTTGTTTGCGCGAACGAGAACTGCTTGTGCGGTAAAATCGTTCAAAGATATGGGGCAGATGTTCAGGTTCAATGCCTGTGCCGTTATCTTTCACTGATAATTCAGCCTTATGATGTGTGGCATATAACGTTATGGAGATGGCTCCATGCTCAGGATCGGTGTGCTGCACCGCATTATGGAACAGATTCAGCACAACCTGCTTCAGCTTGTACGGGTCAGCCAGTACATATACCTCAGCCGTCAGATCGAGATGAATGGACCTCCGCTGAGCCATCATGGCCAGCTGTGGTTGCATTTCGAGTAGCAGACTATCCAGTTGAATGACCTCCCGCTCCTGCTTAGGAGCCTGATCGAGCTTGGTTAATAACAGCAAATCTTCAACCAGCTTGTTAATTCGTACGGATTCACCGTGCATGCTGTCCAGCGCCTTATACAATTGATCTTGATTGGTCGCTGCACCCCGCTGTAGAACTTCAATGAAGCCGTGAATGGAGGTAAGCGGGGTACGAAGCTCATGAGAAGCATCAGATAAGAAACGCTGCATCTGTTCTTTCGCTTCCCACTCCGCTTCAAACGAGTTCTCCAGCCTTTCAAGCATGCCATTAAATGAAACTGCGAGCTGATCTACTTCTTCTTGTCCCTGAACGACGGGAAGGCGTTCTGCGAGACTGCCTGCATCGATCTGCTGTACTTTATTCACCATGTTGGATAGAGGAACCAGCGTCCGGCGTAATACCTTAGTGTATAGAATAAGACCGGCTACCATGGCTAACAGCGATAACATGAGGAAGATTAGAAGCTGTTTAATAATTAAATCTCTAAGTGGCTTCGTAGCCGTGCCCATCTGAACCATCGGTAAACCGCGATTGCGTGGACCAGGTGAAGCGAATACAATCAAATGCTCATTACCTTGGCTATCTGTGACGATCCGGTAGGGAATATGTTTTTGTTCTTTCAACTCATCTGTAATGTTTTGATATTCAGGGGTTGATAGTTGAGGGGCTTTCAGACCATCTTCTCCAAAAACATCTTCGAACGTGCCTTGGTTATCAAACAGAGCCAGTGAACGGTCTGGAATAAACAACACCCGATTGCCAGACCCGTTTCCTGCCTGTCCACCGAAAGGATTGTTGGAAGAGCCATTACGGGACTGGATACCGAGCCAAACCGGGGGCATGGACATGAGCTGTTCTTCCATGGTTTTCGCCTGATTCCGGTAGAGAAAACTTTCCATGATCCAAAATTGCAAAATACCGATTAACAATAACAGCCCGGCAAGCACGAACAGGGAACGTGAGAGCAATTGAGAGCGCAGTGAACGAGGCCAGATCCATTGGTGCAGACACTCTAAACGAAGTTTATTTTTCTTGGACAGCGAACTCATCAGAGATCCACCCTGTACCCGACACCCCGAAGCGTGCGAATGAGTCTATGCTCTTTATCCCCGAGTTTGTCACGCAAGGAGCGGACGTATACCTCCACAATATTTTCTTCCCCGCCAAAATCATACCCCCACACCCGGCTCAGAATGGTCGCTTTACTGAGTACAATCCCATGATTAAGCACTATAAATTTTAGCAGTTCATATTCAGTTGGAGACAGTTCCAGAACCTGATCCTGATAAGTGATCTCTTTGCGCTGATCATCAATTCGGAATGGTCCATGAGTGACGGCTCCTATTAATAAAGGAAATTGATTACGTAATCTGGCCTGAATCCTGGCGAGCAGCTCGTCGAAGGCAAAGGGCTTGATCATGTAATCGTCAGCACCTAGCCACAAGCCTTTCACCCGATTCTCGACTTCGTCCTTTGCTGTCAGCATAATCACGCCAACCTGGGCACCAGTCTTACGCAGACGCTCGACCACTTCGAACCCATCCATCTCTGGCATCATGACATCCAAAATAGCCATATGCGGCCTGAATTCTAGCGCCAACTCTAGTGCAGCTGCTCCATCCGGTGCGGTGCGCACATCGAAACCTTCATTACTTAATCCCAGCTCCAGAAATTGTAAAATATGCGGTTCATCATCAGCCAAAAGTATTTTAATTCCGCTGCTAAGCTTCATAATGTGTGTTCCCTCCTTGCTTGAATCCATCTATTTTTCTCCCTCACTTCGGAGGGACTGTATGTAGTATTATCGCTGGCTAAACTGAAATTTAGCTGAAAGGATTATGAATTATCCTCAGACAACATTCAGCGGGCACTCATCCCAGCTTTATTTTGGCATGTCACAATACTAGACATGAAGAACTAATAAGGAGTGATTAACATTGAATAACACCAAAAGAAGGATGGATTTTGTCCTTCTGCCGATTGTATTACTGGCGGCATTTCTGAACGGGTACGGCATCTGGAACGATCCATATGCGAATTCCTATTATACGACTGCTGTAGGGAGTATGCTCAGCAACTTCCATAACTTTTTCTTTGCTTCACTCGATTCGGCAGGCTCGGTAACTGTTGATAAACCACCGGTTGTCTTCTGGATTCAGACGGCCTTTGCCTATGTATTCGGATTGCATGGATGGAGCGTTATTTTGCCGCAGGTATTAGCGGGAGTCGGTTCGGTGCTCCTGATTTATTTCATGGTGAAACCTACATATGGTCTTGCAGCAGCACGAATCTCGGCCCTTACGATGGCGACTGTGCCTGTCGTGGCGGCAGTCAGTCGGACCAACAATATTGACAGCATGCTGGTGTTTACGCTGCTGTTGGGTTCATGGTTTTTGTTCAAAGGTAGCAAACAAGGCAGTGCTTGGCGCATTTTGGTTGCCTTCGGGTTAATAGGCTTAGCCTTCAATATGAAAATGCTTCAAGCCTACATGATTCTCCCGGCTTTTTACTTGTTCTATCTGCTCGCTTTTCAGGCGAAATGGAGAAGGAAGATCCTACTGCTGATCAGCAGTACAGCGGTTCTGGCGGTCGTTTCCTTATCCTGGGCGGTCACTGTGGATTCTATTCCCGAAGACGAGCGGCCTTATATCGGCAGCAGTGAAACAAACTCGGTCATGGAACTGGCATTTGGATATAATGGCCTGTCCCGTCTAACGGGTCAGCAGAACACAGCAGGTAACGCGGGTATGCCGAACGCTACTGTGCAGGGAAATATTCGTGGCAATCGAGGGGATTCGACTTCTGGGCCGAATGGCAATTTCCCGAACGTGCAGATGCCAAATGATATGGAAATGCCAAACGGAAGAAATTTCGGTGGAAATGGTGGCGGCATGGGAGGAATGTTTGGTACAGGGGAGAAAGGTCCTCTGCGTCTGTTCCAGACTGAACTGTCAGGTCAAGCCAGCTGGCTTTTGCCCGTTGTGCTGCTTGGATGCATTGCCATATTTGCAGGGTTAAGACGGAAAAATATAACCAATAAACACAAGGAAGCCTTGTTTTGGCTGGCCTGGCTGATTCCCGTTGCTGCCTTTTTCAGTGTGGCAGGTTTCTTCCATCAATATTATTTGATTATGCTTGCACCTCCAATTGCGGCGCTGACTGGCGCAGGATATGTAGCCATGTGGAAGTTATATCGTGAACGAACTGGCTGGCAGGCCTGGTTGCTTCCGGTGTCCGTGCTGCTGACGGCCTTGTTCGGCTGCTATATCATGCAGGTGTATAACGATACGATCGGTGCAGGCTGGTCCATTAGTGAATTAATCGCAGGCATTCTGGTCACGTTCATCCTTGTCGGTATGCTTCATCGCACACATCAATGGAAGCAGGGCTTCATTATCGCGGGATTTATAGTGATGCTGATTGGTCCAATCTATTGGGCATTTACCCCGATTACATACGGTGGTAACAGTATGATTCCTGCAGCAGGACCTACTGGTTCCAATAGCATGTTTGGTGGAGCCGGAATGGGCATGCCGATGGGTAACAGTGAAGGAGTCACAGGAATGCCTGCAACGGGTGGTCGTGGCGGAATGGGTAACCGTAACGAAGAAGTGGATACAACCACACTGAATTATCTGAAAGAGCACAATACAGGCGAAACGTATCTCTTCGCCACAACAGACTATAATCAGGCGGCACCTTATATCATCGATGAGAATGAAGCGGTGATTACACTGGGAGGTTTCTCCGGGTCAGACCCGGTGTACACAACAGAGGAACTGGAACAACTCGTCAAGAGTGGGCAAGTGAAGTACTTCTTGGTGGGCGGCATGGGTGGACGAGGAGGGAACTCGGACATTAGCGATTGGATCAAAGAGCATGGTACCGAGATTCCGTCCTCTGAATGGCAGACAGGCACGGATAACGGAGACACCGGAAACAGAGCCGGATTTGGATTCGGCGGACAGACGACCTTGTACGAAGTGAAATTGTAGCAATATAAATTGAACTTATCATTTACACGATAACGGAGAGGACAGAAAAAACCTGAAAAAGCGAAGCGTTCGCCTTTATCTCCGGATTTTCCCTTAGGAAAAGGGAATCAAAAAAATCTGGGGATAACAGCGATTGGAGGGTTGTTCTGTCATCGAAGTGTGCAGTGTAAATATTCTTTATTTCAATTTGTATAGAGTGAAAATCTCGGACGAAGTCCATTGGAAAAGGGAGGGGACAAACATGGCTCACACGTACCGATACAGCATTATTATTCCCATGTATAACGAGGAAGCGGTGATCGAGGAGACTTATCGGCGTCTGAAGAAGGTCATGGGCAGCACAGAAGAGAGTTATGAACTGTTGTTTGTCAATGATGGCAGCGTAGATCAAAGTGCACAGATGATTCGTGACTACGCCCGATGGGACGAGAGTGTGAAACTGATTGATTTTGCCCGTAACTTCGGTCATCAGATTGCGATAACAGCAGGTATGGATTATGCAGCGGGGGATGCGGTCGTTATTATTGATGCGGATCTTCAGGACCCTCCCGAACTGATTCTGGATATGATCGGGAAGTGGAAAGAGGGCTATGAAGTCGTGTATGCCCGTCGCACCAGACGAAGTGGGGAAACCCGCTTCAAGAAATGGTCGGCCAGTCTCTTCTATCGTGTACTTCGTGCTTCAACCGATACGGATATCCCGGTGGATACCGGAGATTTCCGCCTGATTGACCGCAAAGTATGTGATGAGATGAAACGTCTTCCAGAGAAAAACCGGTTCGTGCGCGGGTTGGTCAGTTGGGTCGGATTTCGTCAGACTGCGATTGAATATGAACGCGATGAACGTCTGGCAGGTGAAACAAAATATCCGCTGAAACGCATGCTGAAGCTAAGCCTGGATGGTATTACTTCATTTTCGTATAAACCGCTCAAACTCGCAGGTTATGTAGGGGCGATCCTGTCGGTTGGCGGATTTATCTATATGTTAACGGTTATTGGTTCGGCGATCTTTACGGATTCAACCATTAAAGGATGGCCTTCTATTGTGAGTATCATGCTGATGTTTAACGGATTCATCCTGATCATGCTGGGCATTCTGGGGGAGTACGTGGGCCGCATCTATGATGAGACCAAGTCGCGTCCGCTATACATTGTGAGAGATGTGGTTCATGCCGAGGGCCAGCAAGCGCAATCCCGATTGACAGCCCGAGTGGCTCATCATGAATAATCGTCTGGTCACACTCTTCAAGTTCGGTATTGTGGGTGTTGCCAATACGGCAGTGGATGCGGTGGTGTTTGCTTTGCTTGCAGTGGTTGGTGTACCGGTTCTGATGGCTCAAGTAATCTCGTACAGCTGCGGTGTTGCGAATAGTTATTGGCTGAACGGCAGGTGGACTTTTCGGGATACGGCACAAGGAGGTGGCGATAGAGCAAAACTTATTCGTTTTCTAATCACCAATCTTATCGTTCTCGCGTTATCCTCCCTCATACTGATGACTTTGCACGATATGCTGGGTTGGAGTCTCGTGATGAGCAAGATCCTGGCGACCTTGATGGGAATGGTTCTGAACTATATGGCCAGCAGATATTGGGTGTTTCGTACAACAAAAATATGAAAGGAGTGTATGATGAAATGCGAATTAAAAAAGCAGTTATTCCGGCAGCGGGTCTCGGAACCCGTTTCCTGCCAGCGACGAAAGCACAGCCCAAAGAGATGTTACCGATTGTAGACAAACCGGCCATCCAATACATTGTTGAAGAAGCAGTGCAATCAGGCATTGAGAATATCCTCATTGTGACCGGACGCAACAAAAAATCCATCGAGGATCATTTCGATAAATCGGTTGAACTTGAACACTCTTTATATGCCAAGGGCAAACAGTCTTTACTGGAAGAGGTGCAGGCCATCAGCGAGATGGCCAATATTCATTTTATTCGTCAAAAAGAACCGCTGGGACTGGGGCATGCCATTGGGTGTGCACGGCAATTTGTAGGAGATGATGCCTTCGCTGTATTGCTGGGAGATGACATTATGGTGTCTGATCCGCCTGCACTTGCACAGATGGTCCATCTCTATGAAAAGACAGGTAACCAGATCATTGGTGTCCGTCAGGTAGACGCGGCAAATGTGAGCAAATATGGCATCATTGATTCGAAGGGTGCAGAGGACCGGGTTCACCGGGTCACCAATCTGGTCGAAAAACCTTCTCTTGCAGAAGCGCCAACCCGTACAGCAGTAATGGGACGATACATATTGAAACCTTCTATCTTTCCCATTCTGGATCAGATCGAGAGAGGGGCTGGAGGGGAATATCAGTTAACGGATGCCTTGAAAGAAGTGAGTCAGGTGGAGGAGCTGTTGGCCCTTGAACTGGAGGGGCGCCGCTACGATATTGGTGATCAATTCGGATATATACAGGCGATCTTGGAGATCGGACTGATGCGCAAGGAATTACAGCCCGTGCTGACACCATATCTTCAGAAGCTTGCAACCCAGTGGGCATAGGGATTGATATGTAGTAGAGGTTTATAACTACTGTAGGACGGGGTTTCCTTCGTGCCATGGTTCTGTCAAGACTCTAGCATTGTACAATGCTGCTTGTAACGCTACAATGAGCAAGAAGTTCAAGTTGCTCTTTGAGGGGTGAGGAATCATGAATGAATCTATCATCAGGGACCTTATTAAGTATATGGACGTGGAGGACAACGCCGCCATTCAGTACATTCAAACTGAGCATCGGATGAAACTTGGACTCTTTTGGGGGATACAGGAAGGCAGCCGCGTTCTGGAAATCGGGTGTGGGCAGGGAGATACAACGGCCGTGCTTGCACATCTGGTGGGGGAGCATGGGTACGTTCATGGTGTAGATATTGCACCAGAGGATTATGGTGCACCGCTGACCGTAGGCGAAGCGGCAGCCAAGCTGCGGAGATCTCCACTGGGTAACCGAATTCGAATGGATTATGATTTCGACATTCTCAGTGATCAAGTTCAATTCACCGAGAATGAGTTTGATGTGATTGTGCTATCCCATTGTTCATGGTACCTGAAATCATTTGATGAACTCGCCCAGATTCTCAGCAAGGTTAGGACGTGGGGACATCAGTTATGTTTCGCAGAATGGGATGCACGAGTTACAGATGTGAGTCAGCTCTCGCACTGGTTATCCGTTCTGATTCAGTCCCAGATCGAATGCTACAAGAAGAACAGCTTCTCCAATGTGCGTACGCTTTTTACACCGGAGGATATCCAAGAGCTTGTCTCTGCGGCAGGTTGGAGGATCAAGGAAGAGACTTCGATCCATTCTCCCGAACTGCAGGACGGTCGCTGGGAAACCGAAATGACACTCGCAGAAGCGCCTGTGGAACTGAAACTGCTTCCGATTCCGGACAAAGTAAAAACACTTCTTCTTTCCGAACTGAAATTACTTAGGACACATCATACATGGGGGCATGGGAGTTCACTGGGAACGTATGCGATTGTTGCCAAAAAGCAGTAAAGAAATAGCCATTTGCAGCAATTTATAAGAAAAAGTTCTATCGACGTACTTTCACAGAAGACAGACCGCATTTAGCTGAAGTTTTCCTTGCAATAATTGAATGGTTCAGCTCCGCTGAAAACATATAAATTCCGTTATCTAAAAAAATGTGTTTACTTCACGATAGTAATTTTGATATTATAATCGCAATATCAAATGCGACGAAGAGACGAGTAGATAAAAATCATTCTTTCAAAGAGAGCTCCGGCAGCTGAAAAGGAGTAAAGAATCTTTTATTGAATAAAGACTCAGAGCAGCACATCGGAACTTATCATTAAGGGATGGTGTGACAGGAGCTCCTGTTACAGAGCTAGAGTATGAACGGCTTACAGCTACAACATGGTTGTAATCCTTTACTTGAAGAGGCGGATATGGTAACATATCGGCGAATCTGGGTGGTACCACGAGAGTTCAATCTCGTCCCTGAGACTATTGTCTTGGGGATGGGATTTTTTGGTTTTTCCGGGGCTGTGACTACACGCTTTGGAATTGCCTGAATAGTGTTAATTAACGAGTCAATTTCATAATACGTCTTTAGTGAGTTATGAGATGGGTTCACAGAGAAGAATCACTCAAACCGAAAGGAAATGATGATTGAATGTCAGCAAAATTGAAAGTCGGTATCGTCGGAGGAACGGGAATGGTAGGTCAGCGTTTTGTGGACCTGCTCGATCAACATCCATGGTTTGAAGTAACAGCTATTTCTGCAAGCGCCAATTCGGCAGGTAAAACATATGAAGAATCCGTACAAGGCAGATGGAAACTCGCAGTTCCTATTCCGGAAGCTGTGAAGAAAATCGTTGTCCAAGATGCTTCCCAGGTAGAGGCTTTTGCCAGCCAGGTTGATTTTATTTTCTGCGCCGTTGATATGAAAAAGAACGAAATTCAAGCGCTCGAAGAGGCTTATGCGAAGACTGGCACACCTGTCGTGTCCAACAACTCGGCTCACCGCTGGACGGCTGATGTACCTATGGTAATCCCTGAGATTAACCCGGGACATCTGGATGTCATTGAAGCACAGAGAAAACGTCTGGGTACCAAAACCGGATTCATTGCCGTAAAACCAAATTGCTCGATTCAGAGCTATGTGCCAGCACTGCATGCCTTGCGTGAGTTCAACCCGACTCAGGTTGTCGCTTCCACGTATCAAGCAATCTCCGGAGCAGGTAAAAACTTTACCGACTGGCCTGATATGCTCGATAATGTCATTCCATACATCGGTGGTGAAGAAGAGAAGAGTGAGCAGGAACCACTGCGGATCTGGGGTAGTATCGAAAATAATCAGATTGTCAAAGCATCTGCTCCATTAATTACAACCCAATGTATTCGTGTACCGGTAACGGATGGGCATCTGGCTACAGTGTTTGTCAACTTCGAGAAAAAACCAAGCAAAGACGAAATTCTGGAGCAGTGGTTGCAGTTCAAAGGTCGCCCGCAGGAACTGGCTTTGCCAAGCGCACCAACACAATTCATTACGTATTTTGAAGAAGAGAACAGACCACAGACGAAACTGGATCGTGACATCGAACGTGGAATGGGTGTCTCCACAGGCCGACTTCGCGAAGATTCACTCTATGATTACAAATTCGTGGGATTGTCGCACAACACGCTCCGCGGTGCGGCAGGTGGTGCGGTTCTGATCGCAGAACTGCTTAAAGCTGAAGGATATATTCAGCCGAAATAAGCTCGAAAGCATCATGAGCAGCAATAGATTTCTGAACAGAATAATTATATGAAAACCATCACTCGTTGATGGTTTTTTTTGTATTGTGGGGACCGAAATGGTGAGTAGTTGATACA
The DNA here is from genome assembly GCF_037144955.1 of Paenibacillus sp. USHLN196. NCBI lineage: Bacteria > Bacillati > Bacillota > Bacilli > Caryophanales > Paenibacillaceae > Paenibacillus > Paenibacillus sp. USHLN196. Next base: position 351,776 of record NZ_JBBCYH010000003.1, read on the forward strand.
CGGAGCAGAAGTGTATAAGGATTACTACGGCGAAAAACGCCGACGTGATTGTCGACGTTTTATACTTGATGAAAGGGAAGGGAAGCCCCTTTTAAATATACATAATGTAAGAAGAAGCCTTTATTGTTAGAACAAACGTGCACGACTTTAAGTTTAAGATACTATGCTAGTTTTCTGCTTTATGGCAGCTGCTGGGCATTGACCCGAAGCTTCGGCTTCAGGAATACTGCGACTCTTTAGCCGAGAAGCCGGACAACTACCTTCTTCATCGCTGTTGGTTTCCCAATTGACGGGGTTGGTCATATCCGGGATGCGTTGCTCCAAAATGGCCTGATATTGAAGTGCTTTCTCTTCCAAATGGGCAACGCGGCTCTTGGCTTCTTCAAGCTGGATCAGCGCCGCTTCCTTGTACTCCATCATAAGTGCGAATCGCTGTGCAACGGTTGAATCCCCTTCGAGGCAGAGATCGACGTATGTCTTGATGTTTTCAATCGGTAAACCTGTCTGCTTGAGGCATTTGACGCCATGCAGCCAATTGATTGATTCTTCATCAAACACCCGAATGTTATTTTTATTGCGTTGAATGCTTGGGACCAAGCCTTTATCCGTGTAAAAGCGAACAGCATGCTCTGTGAGTCCTGTAAGCTGGGCAGCATCCTGGACAGTATACATATGTACTCCTCCTTCTAAAAAAATATTGGAGACCGCTTGACTTCGTGTAAGACGAAGGAGCTAGGGTTATTGTAACGCAAGACGGCCGGAAGTGGAATCCCCGCTTAGTTGCTGAATTCCAGGCATACGTGACCACTTGCGATTCACACTTGAACCGAGGAGGAATTGAATATGCAAACTGTAACCTTGAACAATGGAGTGAAAATGCCGATCATTGGCTTCGGTGTCTACCAGGTTCCCGATGCTGATGAATGCGAGAACACGGTATATGAGGCGTTGAAGGCCGGTTACCGCCTAATTGATACCGCTGCCGGTTACCTAAACGAAGAAGCGGTTGGACGCGCAATTAAACGCAGTGGCATAGCGCGGGAAGAACTTTTCATCACGACCAAGCTTTGGATTCAGGATGCCGGATACGAAAGTGCCAAGCTGGCGTTTTCCAAATCGTTAAATAAGCTGCAGCTCGATTATCTGGATATGTACCTTATTCACATGCCGTTTGGCGACTATTACGGCGCGTGGCGTGCGATGGAAGAACTGTACCGCGAAGGCAAGATCAAGGCAATCGGTGTCAGCAACTTCCTTCCAGACCGTCTGATGGACATCATCGTTCATAACGAAATTGTGCCTGTCATCAATCAGATCGAAACACATCCGTTTCAACAGCAGGTCGACAGTGCTGCTTTCATGAAAGAACAGGGGATACAGCACCAGTCATGGTCACCGTTTGCTGAAGGACGCAACAATTTGTTTAGCAACGAATTGCTGGCCTCCATTGCCGAGAAACATAACAAATCCGTCGCCCAGGTTGTGCTCCGCTGGTTGGTGCAACGGGACGTCGTTGTTATTCCAAAATCGGTACGCAAAGAGCGACTCATCGAGAACTTCGACATTTTCGATTTTGTGCTGAGTCCGGAAGAGATCGCATCCATTTCCACACTTGATACCAAGGAGAGTCTATTCATGAAGATTGACAATCCTGAAGTTGCCAAGATGCTGGGCAACATGAAAGTGGATTTGTAAGCCAAAAACGAATTACTAAGTTTACGAAACGAAGCGAAGCGTAGCAATATATAGTAATAATAGCAACCCAATGCAAAACGCCGACAATGATGTCGGCGTTTTTTAAACATTCCAGTATGTTGTTAGGCAGCGGATGTCTTATCCGACTTTTGCAGAAGCTGCGAGCGACGACCGAGCAGATAACCTGTCAGTGAAGCGAGCATCTGTTGAAATACCATGCCAAGCACGACCGGGACAGCAACAGGTGGCGGAAAATAGGAAACAGCCAATACTGCGCCTGCGCTAATATTGCGCATGCCTCCATTGAATACGAGAGCGACCTGATCGGCCTCATTCCAGCCCAACAATCGGGCGATGAAATAACTCAGTGCATAACCGAATGATGCCAGGAAAATAATGATGACCGCAAGACCAGCCAACTTCCAGTTGAAATCAGCCAAGTAAGGCGCAACGACGGATCCGTTAATCGCGACGACTGATGCCATGAACAATTTGGACAACGGATTCAATCTCGGTCCCCAGACCGGGACAATGGCGCCTTTGGTCCACTCATTCAGCAGCATACCGAGCAGGGATGGTACAACAATCATCCAGAACAGACTGCTCATCATAGCTGCCGTATCCAGAGTGACACTGGTGCCGATTAGCAGGGATAACACACCGGGTACAACGAAAGGAGCAAGCATGGTATCAATCAGGATGATGGAGAGCGTAAGTGCGATATTGCCCCGATAGATGCTAACCCAGATGAAACTGCTTATTCCTGTCGGAATCACGGCTGCCAGAACGAGGCCCGTAATGGTGTACGCATCTGTAGGAAAGACCAGATGACCCATGCCCAGAGCAATGAGTGGCATTGCCAAATGCAATATGAACAGACATACAAACAGGGGGAACGGCTTCTTCAGCACGTTCACGAAATCCCGTATCCCCAGACTGATGCTTCCAGCGAACGTCATGAACGCAAAGAGCCAAGGGGATAAAAAGGTATAAGAAGAAAGAAAACTCCCGCATAACACGCCAATAATAATGCTGATTGGGGTAATCAGTGGCATGATGCGGTTCAAGCGTTGGTTTAAGGCTTGAAGCATAATCATGACATCCCTTTACCGTGTGATTCTACTATTATACATGCTAATAACGCTGGCTGCAGACCCATTTGCAATGAAGCAGTCCAAACAGGTATCATGGACTTGGAACAAGGATTCCGATGAGGAGAAGGGGAGATGATCATGTTCATAAGAAAAAGAAAGCACACGTTAATGATGACAGGCCTTATTGCATCAAGTATTCTGCTGATTTCAGCCTGTTCTGTCGTGGAACAAGCCAATCAAAGTCTAAATTATGTGAGTGGGGCTACTGATTATATAGAACAGGTATCGAACGCCGGGGCTGATCTGCAAGAGCTCGCATCGAGTGCGGTGAATAATCCGGAGATAACGACTCAGATTCAGGAGAAAATTGATCTGATCCAAGCAGAAGCGAGCGAATTTTCTCAGCTGACGGCACCAGCGATAGGAGAAAGCATTCATGAGAATCTGGTCAGCTATAATACGCAATTAACCGAAGTGGTAGGCAATTTCGAGAATACGATTGCAGAGCAAGGTTTTACGGCAGAAAATTGGGAGAAGACAGGGATTCCTGAACTGATTACCAACATTAATAACCTGAGAGATCCGCTAAGCGGGCTTCAGGGTGAATAGTTTGTAATCTTAAACTTTAAAAGGGCGGGATGTCGGAATGACTGAATTACCGATATCCCGTCTTTTTTATTTTCGGAGAACGTATGCATATTTAAATATCACAGGAGCTAGACTATATCAAGTAATCATGAGATGCATATGACATTTATCTCATATTCATGTGAAGATGATCTATGATTTGACAAGGTTGTGAGGATAGGCGTATGATAAGTATGTAAGTTAATAAAATATAGTTACTTACTATAAGTTTATACCGTAACAAAATATATCCCCTAAAGGAGAACTGCGTCATGACTGAACATAATGGAAAAGTAATCATTATTACAGGTGGAGCTAGTGGTATTGGTAAAGAGACAGCACTTCAACTTTCGAATCAAGGTGCGACTATTGTTGTCGCTGACTATAATGAAGACGGTGCGAAGAAGCTTGCCGCAGAGATTGAAGCAGCAGGTGGAACAGCAGGCGCGTACAAAGTGGATGTATCCAAAGGGGACGAGATCAAAGCCCTGATTGATTGGACCGTAGAGAAATTCGGAACACTGAATGGTATTTTCAATAACGCAGGGATTGGACTTGTGAAGCCATTTCTGGAGATGGACCCGGAATCCTATCACAGAGTCATTGACGTAGACCAGCATAGTGCATACTACGGCATGTATTATGGTGCGAAAAAGATGGTTGAATTGAATGTACAAGGTACCATTGTTAATACGGCTTCGATCTATGGAAGTGTTGCAGCAGTGGGCAGCTTCAACTACAATGCAGCCAAGGCTGCTGTTGTCATGATGTCCAAATCCGGTGCACTGGAACTGGCTGAGCATGGAATTCGCGTGGTTGGAGTAGCACCTGGTTTTATCGAAACACCGATTCTGGGTGATGACCAAGCCATGAAGGATGCGCTTGCTACCCAACATATGCGTGGAGAGCTCATTCAACCGGAAAAAGTAGCCAGTGTGGTTACATTCCTGTTCAGTGAAGCAGCAAGTGCAGTGAACGGTACAACTATCGCAGTGGATGATGGCTTCCTCAGCTTCAAAACCAAATAAGCAAGGTTTACAAAGAAACTCATTTGCAAAAAAACAAAAAAAAGCGGTGCAGAACGATTTATTCGTTTTGCACCGTTTTTGTATTTTTATTATAGAGTAAACCTGTCATATGTTATAAATTAGTTTGTCGAATTATCCCGAAAATTCAGAGATCGTGATACAATTAGCAAGGTTGAATCTTTTTATCATTTTGTGGTGTGTCATACACAATTCGAACACCAAGAGAGCCATAGCTCTCTTCTTTGTAATGACATTGAGAACATATTTTTGTCGAGCATAATGCATCGTTGTGAACTTGTAATTTTTCGTTGCATAGTGGACATTTATTTTCAAAAAGAGCCTTCAACACGTTAAACATGCTTAATCACTCATTTCGGATTAATTTACTTGGTTTTTATTATAACGGATAATATTCGCTGTGTATACCAGTTTTAAGCTGAATCGAAATGAGATCTATATAGCAAGAAAGGAAGCGCATAACCGATGGATCTTCTGCTTTTTGTCATCATGTTCATACTGGGTCTGATCGGTTCATTCTTCTCCGGTTTGTTGGGTATCGGTGGTGCCATTATCAATTATCCGCTACTGTTATATGTTCCATCCCTCATGGGACTAGAGCCGTTCTCAGCACATCAGGTATCTTCGATCAGTATGTTTCAAGTATTCTTTGCTTCACTTGCTGGTGTGATTGCATTCCGCAGAAAAGTACGAACGGGTAGAAGTGGTGGGACTATCGTTCACCGCGGATTGGTGCTGTACATGGGCTCCAGCATTCTTGCTGGCAGTCTGATCGGGGGCTTCATATCCGGTTATCTGGACGGTAGGGTTATTAATCTGATCTATGGCATTCTGGCTATCATTGCGATTGTTCTCATGCTGATTCCCGGAAAGGGAAAGGTTGAGACATCAGATCCGCTGGTGTATAACCGATGGATTGCGGCAGGTACTGCTTTTACAGTAGGCATTGTCTCTGGAATTGTTGGTGCGGGCGGTGCCTTTATTCTCATTCCCATCATGCTGACGATTCTCAACATTCCAGTACGGACGACGATTGCTTCTTCGCTGGCGATTGTATTTATCTCCGCCATTGGCGGGGTTGTAGGGAAGATTACGGGTGGAGACATTCCGCTGGAACCCATCATTTATACGGTAATCGGAAGTCTGTTGGGGGCATCCTTTGGTTCACGGGTTAGTTCGATGATCAATGTGAGCGTACTTCGGTATGCATTAATTGTACTTATTGCCGTCACAGCGGTCAAAGTCTGGTCCTCCATTTTGTAAATCAAGTGCGTTGGCATGAACAATGACTATTTCGTAACCAAACGGTTCGATCGCCGTATAAAGGTTATGAACATGAGCTGACGTGATGGATACACCACCCGAATGAGTTCAGTTTTCGTCCATGGAGCACCTCACACTCCTTTCATGGATACATGTTTAACATTAATAGAAGTTGAGGTATCCACCCTATGAATAACGTACTTATAGATCAGGCTGATGCAGGATATCGGCTAGCTGAGCAGAAAGCATCGCAGTATTTTACTTCTCTTAGGCAGCAACTTATGAATAATTCGTATACAACTGCACTCACCCAAGATATTCATGAATGGCAAAAAAAACATATTCATCGTTTTGCCTGGCTTTCTCTTTTATCACCAAGCAAAAGAAAACCGGATTCCCGGGATATTCATAGATATATTCATTGGCTGAATGCGACAGGAAAACTGGATGATTACCTGGATCGGAGTATCTCCTATATTTATATGCGGGATCTGGGGCAAGCCCTTGATTCTGCAGATACGCAGGTCCGAATTCAGCACGTTGTCCAGAATACTAAAAAATATTTTATGCGCTCTGCTACCGAACGCAAAGGACAGCCTGATTATATCAGTCTGGCTGCATTGTACCGATGGGGACAGAAGGAACACATTGAATCGGCTGTCATCTGGGTGATGAACAAATTAAAGAACGTAGCATCCAACATCCCGAAAGAGCTGGATGCAGAGCAGGCGCAGCGGAAGCTCATCAAGATCATTCTCGGTGTGGTCCTTCATGTGGACGATGAGATGAACGAGCAGACACCCCCTGAAGAACGGACGCGGAGATTTGATGCGGCAATCAGACTCGGTTATTCGTACGGTTTGACGTACCCATTTGTAGATGACCTGTTGGATTCTCAGGCCTTGACTGTTCAGGAAAAAGAACAATATTCCCTGATGATACGTGATGCACTTCTTACCGGAGTCGTACCCGATCTGGGAGAGTGGAAAGGCAGCAATCTGGAAGTGATTAGATATGTTCATTCCGAGCTTCGGGAAGCATTTGAGTATATTAAGAACTATCAACGTCCGGAGACTCAGCGCACATTCCTCGAACAATCCTATGTGTTCTTTCAGTCTCAGGAGATCGATCGCAACAAGAAATTATCCAATGCGAATTATACGAATGAAGAATTGTACATTCCGATTATTATCAAGTCATCTTCCTCCCGCTTAATCGTTCGATCTGTTCTCAGTGCTCAGGAGGATGAAGGATTCGATCTGCGGACGTTCTATTACGGAATATACAATCAGCTTGCAGATGATTTTGCCGATATGTTTGACGATATGGAAGAAGGCGCAGTAACTCCGTATACGTACTATTTGAAGTATCGCGACCTGCGCCCCGACTTGATTAATCCCTATGAATTGTACTGGGCAGTCATCTCGCATCTGATCCATGATGTATATAACTCGGACGCCAAGACCCGTGAGGTTATACTGGATCGTGCCATTAACGGTCTGAAGCGTTGTAAAGAGCGTCTGGGCCAGCAGAAATATGATGAAGTGATGATGATTTTTGCTTCCGGACAGCCCGAATTCAATCGATTGGTTCAACAGATGGTACGCAAAGCAGATGATGTCGATTTCCTCGATAAATTGTTACGGGATCAGGTCGTACTTCAATTGAAGAATGACAAGCAGGAGAAAGAGGAGTTCCGGCAGACCATTCGAACAGTTCGCGAACAGATTAATGTGGAGTTACAGATAACCAAGCCCGGTGGACTTCCCGAGATGAAAGAAACGCTGATCGATGCAGCCAATTACAGCTTGCAGGGAGATGGAAAAAGGCTACGCCCCATATTGACGTGGGTTATGGGTGTGCACGAGTATGGTTTACCTGAATCCTCCATCGTTCCACTGCTTAGGTCGCTGGAGTACATGCATACTGCTTCCCTGATCTTTGATGATCTGCCCACCCAAGATAATGCTTCGACAAGGCGTGGTCGCTCCACGCTGCATCAGGTACACAATAGCGCCACAGCAGAGCTCACGGGTCTGTTTCTCATTCAGAAGGCAATTGGTGAGCAGTCATCATTGGATCACTTCGATGCGGCGACTGTGCTCACACTGATTCAATATTCAGCTGAAAAAGCAGAGGATATGTGTATGGGGCAGGCGATGGATCTGAACTCCAAAGGCAAAGCTTTGACGCTGGAGCAGTTAAACATGATCTGTTTTTACAAAACAGGCATTGCCTTTGAGGCTGCCCTTGTGATGCCAGCCATTCTGGCTCAAGTAAAGGATCCGGAGATTGCAATCCTGAAGAAATTCGCGTATCATGCGGGGATCGCCTTTCAGATCAAGGACGATTTGCTGGATTATGAGGGCGATCACCTTATCCTTGGTAAACCGGCAGGTCAGGATGAGCGGAACAATAATTCAACCTTTGTGTCCATTCTTGGTGATGAAGGTGCAAAGAAAGCGATGTGGGAGCATTATTGCCAAGCCACAGACGCGTTGAGCGAGATGCCAAAACCTATTCCTTTTTTGAGACACCTACTGGATTATCTCGTTGGGCGGGAGCGCTGACATATTTTTCTCGCGATTCCGCGCTGCATATGACTTATAATGATATATAGCGACAAAGGTCGGGATTCCATTTGAATGGATTCCAGGCCTTGTTTGGTTTCATAGACACCAAACTTTTGAAAAGATATGTTTCGACGCCTGAATTTTTGGGTACTAAGCTGGTATTATGATTTTAAAACGGGCCGATCCTTTGTGGAACAACTTCCTTCCAATTAAAATTAACTTTCGACTATTTATAACATGAGTGATACGCCAAAAGGAGAGTTTACAATGCAGGTTCAAAAGGTTGACCATCACGAATTGTTCGAGCAGATCTACAACCAAGCACCTATTGGAATTGCACTCGTTGCTCCGACAGGAGAATGGAGAAAAGTGAACCCCGCATTTTGCTGTATGTTGGGTTTTACGTATGAGGAAATAACAAAGCTCACCTACCAGGATATTACGCATCCGGATGATTCACCACAAGATGTGATTTATAACTGCGAGCTATTCGAAGGTAAATCTAAAGAGTATCAATATGAAAAGCGTTATATCCATAAAAATGGTGACATCTTATGGACTTCATTGCATGTTTCATTAGTGCGTAATGAAATTACGGATGAACCTCTTTACTTCATTTGCCATATTGTTGATATTACTGACCGCAAACTGTCTGAACAAAAACTTCTGCATAGTGAAGAGATGTTCAAACTTATTACAGATCATGCTCAGGAGATCATCTATATTGCTGACCAGGAGGGCGTTTGTCGATTCTGCTCTCCCTCAGTCCAACGTTTATTGGGTTATTCGACAGAAGAAGTAATTGGTCAAAATAATGATGCATATTTTCACCCACAAGATCTGGAACGGATCTCACAGATGGACTTGACTAAAGGCAATCTGTTGGATATTAGGGTCCGTCATAAAGATGGGCATTATCTGTGGTTTGAAACCACATACAAGGTCTTTGGTGATGCAGAGCATGGACAGCAGATTCTTTCGATTGGACGAGATGTATCCGAACGAAAAAAACACAAGGACATCAGTGCAGAGGCTGAACGCATCGCTTTAATTGGCAGTTGGGAGTGGGATATGGTCAAAGACCAGATCGCGCTTTCCGATCAGATCTTTGAGATTTTTGAACTTGAACGCACCCGCAAATCATATTGTGCAAGTGATGTTTTTAAAGTTATGAATGCTGCGGACATAGCCTCTCTACAAGAACAAATGGAATGGGTGAAACAAGGAAAACCGCTTGATTTTGAATACAAGCACAGTAGCTCTGATGGAAGTGAGAAGTATCTTCACTTACGCGGGCTGATCACGCTCGATGAATATCAGCAGCCAGTTCAGCTGAACGGAACCTTACAGGACATCACTGAGCGCAAACGCATTGAATTCAAATTGCAGGAATCTGTGGAGCGATACACCTCACTTAAGAAATATAATCATGATGCCATTATCTCGTTTAACATGGATGGTAATATTATGAATGCCAACCCAGTAGCGGTGAAAATGACGGGCTGTCCCGTGGTCGAAATGATGGGCACAAGCATAAGCAGATTCATCGGAGCTAGTAATCTGGGTCTGATCCTGCGGAGTGATTATGAGATGGCTGAACAGGAAATTAATGCTGTTCGTCATACAGATGGAACCGAGACAGAAGTCTTGGCTACGCTTGCTCCGATCATTATTAATAACTCCAATGTCGGGTTCTACTTGATTGCAAAGGATATTACGGAGCAGAAAAAACTGCTTGTGGCCAAAGAGACAGCTGAGAGAATGAATAAGGCCAAAAGTGAGTTTCTTGCGATGATGAGTCATGAAATTCGTACACCGATGAACGGTGTAATTGGGATGACGGATTTGCTTCTGGATACCCCTGGTCTTAGCGGGGAACAGAAGGAATATATCGAAATCATCCAGAAGAGCGGAGATTCCTTACTGGCCATCATTAATGATATCCTTGATTTTTCCAAAATTGAGTCAGGCAAAACCGATCTGGTAGATGATCCTTTTGATCTCGCAGAAATCGTGACAGAGACCGTGCAAATCGTAAAACCACTGGCTCGCGAAAAGAAATTGGATGTTCGTATGTGCGTAGATGACGCCATTCCGACTCCTGTGTATGGTGATGCTTACCGTCTTAAACAGGTACTTACCAATATCATTGGCAACGCGGTTAAGTTCACTTCAGAGGGCGGCGTTGAAATTGACGTTGGCATTAAGGAGAAGTGTGGCAATACCGTACAACTTTATTTTAAGGTGAAGGATTCGGGGATTGGGATTCCGGTTGAGAGGAAACAACAGTTATTTGAGCCATTCTACCAACTGGAGAATTTCATGACCCGTAAACCTCAGGGCACGGGCCTTGGCCTTGCCATTAGCAAAAAATTGGTGGAACTCATGCAGGGAGATATCTGGATCGAGGAATCGGATGAGCCGGGTACAATATTTGTATTTACTGCTCGCTTTAAATTAACCAACGGTGAAGAGGGCAGCAGGTTAGATCAACAACAGAAAAAGAGCAGAACCTCCGCCTTGCGAATCTTAATTGCGGAAGACAATGAAGTGAATCAACTCGTTCTTAGCAGGATAATCGAGAAAAAAGGACATGTTGTGGATCATGTCGTGGACGGTGTGGAGGCGGTTGAGGCGGTCAAATACAATGCATACGATATTGTCTTCATGGATGTGCATATGCCAAGGCTGGATGGATTCGAAGCGACAAAAATGATTAAAGAATTGAAGTCCTCTGAGGATTGTCCATATATTATTGCGGTGACTGCAAATGCCGTAAGAGGAGATATGGAAAACTGCTTGAATGCAGGCATGGATGCGTATGTCAGCAAACCAATTAAGATCGAATCCATTATGCAAGCATTAGAGACCTATTACATGAAGTGTAATCTCTGAAAGGACTAACACTTGATCGGCAAGAGAGCCGCTAGCTTATCATTGATAAGTTAGCGGCTCTTTGTTTTTGACTTCACTCATGAAAGGATGCCTATGGATTTTTGATCCACAGTTTGGAGATGTCCATATATCCGAATTCCGCAGTCTGCATGCCGAAGATGCTCTGATCCAACTCAGCTTGCTTGTTCATATGACAGCCATGCAAGATCCAACAGTGATCACGTAGTAAAGCTTCCGCTTCATCCAAGAGTGCCGTACGGTCTGCCCGATGGAGCTGGGCGAAATGATCCAGTTTGTCATCCAACAGGGATTGGAAAGCAGGGGACATGCACATATGAAAATGATTAGACAGGTTCTTGAAGAAATGAATCATGCCGTATTGCCAGTCTTCCTCCAGGATCTCTTCAGCCAAGATCAATTGCGCGTTCGTAGTTTCCTCTGAGTTGAAATAATCTACCACAGCCTGCATGCTAATGTTCAGACCGATGGACTGCGCACGATACTGGAACCACTCCGCAACGTCTACATCCTTATTATGTTTATACGATAATGTTATGGATTCGCCTTGGTATCCACAGCGATAGAGTAATTCACGAGCATGCTCAAGAGAGGCAACGCTCCAATCTTGGGCTGCACTATTCCAGGGCAGGAAGCTGCTGGCTGGTGTGATCCGATTCCCACCGAGATCCTGGACAAGCGCAACCGAATCATAGACGATACGCAGGGCTTGTCGAAATAGGGGATGATGATGGATGCCTTCCTTGTGAAAATTGAACAGCATATACTGGGAACCCAGCGCAGGATAATTGATGCTATTCGTTTGATCACAACCGGTTGCCAGACTCAATCGATCTGTGCCCGGTAGCTCATAGTAGCGATCCTTCGGACTCAGGTCTGGCACAAACCAGAAATGCACTTGATCCAGATGAGGCCGGATGCCGTAGTATGCATCATAAGCGGCAAGCTCCAGCACATCTTCATTCTGTTCTGTAATCTGAAAAGGGCCAGTCCCAATCAAGGTATTGGCTACATTGTAATCGTAGGGCAGGATCGTCATCCGAATGCAACTGAACAGATGCAAGAAAAACCGATTAGGTCGACGAAGAACAAACTTGATGCAGTAATCACCGGCTACTTCCGCACGTTCGATATCCCGATAAAACCAGATAGAGGGACTATTCACATCAAACAATCGTTGCAACGTCGCCTGTACATCCCGTGACGTCATAGCTCGGCCGTTGTGGAAACGTACACCTTTTCGGAGATAGAAGGTCCATAAGCGATGGTCCTCGCTGCACTCCCACATGTGAGCCAGAGCTGGCAGGAATGATTCCGTCCTGGCATCATAAGTGATCAATGTACTACAGACTTGGCTCAGCAAATAGGTTTCAAATGCAGTATAGACAAAAGCGGGGTCCAGATCGCCCAACTGGCGTGACCTCATGATACGTAGGGTATCCTGACCTGAAGCCGTTTCATTGTGGCCGTGAAATCCCATCTGTTGATGGAGGGAGAGCATGAGTTGTTCTCGCAGTGCATCATCCATCTGCACGTTTCCGATGAGTTCAATCGCTTCTTTCATTTTGCCTTTACCCAGAAGTTCCGTAAAACTCGCTTCCAGCGCCTCATTCAAGCTACGCAGCATCGTTAGCTCCGAATGATGTCCACGACCACGTCCCGGTTGCCAATGGATGAAGCCCTGTTCCTCCAATTTTCTGAGAATGAACTTCACATTACGAGGGGTACAGCACAAGGTGGCGGATAGGCTGTCAATCGTCACCGCTACAGGTTCATGAAGTTTGAAAGAAAGTTGTTCGGCCCCGGCGAGCCTTACAAAGTGCGTATGTATGGTATCCATGGTCACGACTCCTCTATTAAAGGTGAAAAGTGTGATCATATGTTTACACTTTTATTTCCCCCTTTTATCCTTACAATTATACATTAGTGAAGGTTGTTCAAAAAGTCCGTTTTTGAAGCATCTAGAAGGAATAGGAGAAGTTCGCATGAAGCAATATTTAAGGCAAATTCACCCCTTGGCATGGACGATCATTGTTGGTACCATGTTTGGACGTCTTGTGACGTCAATGAGTATTCCGTTTCTATCCATCTATCTGACACGTGTACTGGAGGCGACCCCAACACAGACCGGTATTACCGTTGCGGTCAGCTCGCTGGCAGGTGTGATGGTCAGTTTTTACGGAGGTTATATCTCGGACCGGATCGGTCGCAAAATCGTGATGTTAATCTCGGTATTTAGCTGGGCAGGTGTATTTTTCATTTTCTCAGCGGCAGAGCATCTATGGGTGTTCTTTGTGGCCAATACATTAAACGGGTTATGCCGTGCTGTATTTGAACCAACCTCGAGAGCACTATTATCGGATATTACTTCTCCGCAGAACAAATTGCTGGTATTCAACCTTAGATATGCTGCGATTAATCTTGGTGTAGTATTTGGGCCAATTATCGGCTTTCAACTGGGGTCATCTGAATCGACGTTTCCATTTGTAATTTCAGGTATGGTATACATAGCCTATGGACTTGTGTTATTTCTGCAATTCAAGCTACAGCATGCCAATCTGCCCGAGCGTCACCAGACTACTGCACCACGTTTGCGTGAAGCACTGATGACCACCGGTCGCGACCGGGTATTTCTCCCGGTGTTGATTGGTACCACATTTTGTGTGCTGGGTTACGGACATTTCAGTTCTACGTTGGCACAGTACTTGGCGAGGAGTCCGATCTTTGAGAATGGAAGTCAGATGTTCTCCTACATGCTCTCCCTGAACGCCGTGACTGTACTGATTATTCAGTATCCACTAGTACGAACTTTCCGAAACCTTCCGCCTCTGGTGCCCCTGATTGTGGGTAACCTGCTGGTTGCAACCAGCCTGATGATGGTCGGAATCGCTGAAGGTGTACTCATGATGATGATGAGTGTCATACTATTTACAATTGGGGAAGTGCTGTTGTTCACGATGATGGATATGCTCATTGACCGGATTGCGAAGCCTGAATGGAAAGGAACGTATTTCGGGACGATCGGCTTCAATAATATCGGTAGTGTCATTGCTCCTGTCATGGGCGGGTTGCTGTTAAGTCAATTTGGAGCGGAGAATGGACTCGCTGTATTTGTACCGATTGCGCTGACGACTGCACTCGGAGTACCTTTTCTTCTGATAGCACATAGGCGTCTTGTCGCCAGAGAGAAAGAAACAGAACCTACATCATTGCGTATGTAGGGGAACGTAGAAGTTTAATGACATGAATTAAATAACAATTTAGTTAAAATTATCTTGACGGATGTTAATTCAGCGAATACAATAAACAACAAATATGTGAAACGGGTGGGATGATGATTATGTTTATGCCGAACCAGATTTCGAATGGATAACTGAATACGCATGAGCATAGTGACATTTGCAATGATCGCGTTGGGACAGTCATGTTTGTGCACTCCTGTCGTGGACGCTCATCATTATTGCGATGCAAAGGAGAATTGGAGAAATGCGGTGCATTTCATCCGATCTCTTTTGGTTACAAGCTGTAGATGAACATTAGTTCATCTATGGCTTTTTTGCATGCATTCCACCAATCTGTTCACATGGAAAGGAGCATTTGGAGCGTCGTTTTATAAGAAACTAACCTGTTAAAAAGGAGAATGTACAATGGTCAACTTACGTTCTACATATCAATTATGGGCGGGAAATGCCGATTTTAATGTCATTATGTATGACTCATCCTAGTGATCGCAAATTTACTGTCGTTAAGATCATCAACAAATATGAATAGGCAAGAACAATTAAATAAACCGATAAAGAGGTGGGACCTGTGCCCAAAACAGAAAAACGCTCGATGTCATGGCTGCTGCGCTATCTGAAGCCCGTTAAAGGACGGCTCGCCGTACTTTTGATCATGTTGCTGACTTCAACGGGACTTCAGCTTTTGAATCCACAGATTATCAAACGATTTATTGATACAGCGGCAAATGGGGGAGTCCTCACCAACCTCATCCAGCTCGCAGGACTATTCCTGGTAGTCGCTGTGATTAATCAACTCATCACGGTAGCAGTCAGTTATCTGGGAAACGACGTGGCCTGGCGGGCTACGAATCAACTGCGCGGAGATTTGCTGAAGCACTGCCTGCGTCTTGATATGCGTTTTCATAATGTGAAAACACCTGGAGAGATGATTGAACGTGTGGATGGTGACGTAACGAGTATCTCCAATTTTTTCGCGATGTTCATTGTACAAGTGATCGGGAGTTTTGTGCTGCTGGCCGGAATTCTCGGGTTCATGTTCAGCGTCAACGTGCCCATTGCTTTGGTCATGACCGTGTTTACCTTGTTATCGATTCTGTTCATGGTCTTCATCCGAAATCTGGGAGTGGATTCTTCCAAAAATGAGCGGGCGGCCAGTGCTACCTTGTTCGGATTAATTGAAGAACGAATTGCCGGGATTGAGGATGTGCAAGCGAATGGTCATGTGCCTTATGTGATGAACCGCTTTTACCGCACGATGCGCACCGTATTCCGTAAGGGGAGAAAAGCCTGGCTGCTTCGGGTTATTCCCTGGAATACCACAGTAGTTTTGTTCGCTCTGGCAGTAACTGCAGTGCTTTTGCTGGGTGTGCATTACTATATGGAAGGTCTAATTAGTATCGGAACATTATTTTTGATCTACCAATATACACAGATGCTGAATGATCCAATTGAAATGCTTGGAGATTAGGTGCAAGAGTTCCAAAAAGCAAAATCCGGTATGCTTCGCTCCAGAGAGCTGTTGTCCATGCAGAGTGTAATTGAAGAGGGCACAGAAGAGCAATTGCCTGAAGGACCACTTGGCCTGGAGTTCAGTCAGGTTCACTTCAGTTATAACCAGGATAAACCTGTATTACAGGACATTAATTTTGCAATTAAGCCTGGTGAACGTCTGGGTATTATTGGTCGCACAGGTAGCGGCAAATCAAGTCTAAGTCGTGTTCTTCTCCGCCTGTATAATCTGGATCGTGGTACGATTCGTGTAGGTGGAACAGATATCACGAAGCTTTCTTTACAAGCGCTCTATCACCGCGTGGGCATGGTGACACAGGATGTGCAGCTGTTTGATGGCACGTTGCGTGATAATCTTACTCTATTCAATGGGGATGTCTCGGATCATATGATCAAGGAGACCACGGACCGACTTGGACTAAGTCAATGGATTGATTCACAGCCCGCAGGACTCGATACGTATCTGGCAGCAGGTGGAGCTTCATTGTCGGCAGGGGAAGCACAGTTATTTGCTCTAACCCGCGTATTCCTGACCGAACCGAGTCTGGTTATTCTGGATGAGCCTTCGTCACGTCTGGATGCCGCTACAGAAGGCATGCTTCAATCTGCGATTGACCAGTTAATGAAACAATCCACCGGAGTTATCATTGCACACCGACTGGCTACGCTGGAAAAAGTAGATCGAATTATGGTGCTTGGAGATGGCAAGGTGCTGGAATTTGGAGCAAGAGAAGAACTTGCCAGTAACCCGGCATCCCATTATGCCAGACTGCTGATTACAGGCCGAGAGGAGGAATTGGCATGACTGTAGCAGGGTTTATAGGCCGTTTGTTTCAATTCAGGCCGTTATTATTTGTGATCAACGGATTGTTATGGTGTATATTTCATTCCTTGCCGTTAGCCATCGGGATCGGGATGCAGTGGTTTTTTGATCGGACGACAGCGGGTTCAAATGACTACATGTGGCTAGCTGTGCCGCTGATCTTTATTGCTCTGGTGCGAATGGCACGAGTGGGCACATTTTTTGTAGCGTTCTATGCGTGGGTTACCTATTTGTACCATATTCAAGCCATTTTACGTACTAATATGCTCGCAGCTATCATGCGCTGGCCGGGGCGTAATCTTCCGGCTTCACCCGGGGAGGCGATGAGTCGGTTTCGAGATGATGTGGATGAAGTCGTCGAGTATGTAGAATCATGGGTGGATTTCTGGGGGCGGCTCGTATTTGCTATCGTTTCCATCATCATCATGGCGAACATTAATTTACAAATTACGTTGGTTGCGGTGCTGCCATTGGTGGTCGTGACTTTACTCAACAATCTGTCCGGGAATCGGGCTCGAAAGTACGCACAGGTTAATCGCGAAGCGACCGGGCGAATTACCAGCTTTATTGCGGAAACGTTTGGAGCCGTTCAAGCCCTGAAACTGGGTCAGGCCGAAGAGAATGTCTCCACGCGATTTAACCAGCTTAATGAAAGTCGTCGCCAAGCTGCACTTCGGGATAATCTGTTCAAACAGTGGATGAGATCATTGAATCAGCATGTTCTAAGTATCTGTACCGGATTGATTCTACTAATGTGTGCTGCTGAGATGAAAGTAGGGAATTTTACTGTCGGTGATTTTGCCTTATTCACCAGTTATCTTGCCAATATCGGATTTAGCATTTCACTGTTTGGTTATATGGTGTTTCAGCACAAAAGGCTCAAGGTATCCTATGATCGTATGCGTAAGCTATTCCGCCCGGGGGAAGAAGACCAGATCATGGATTCGAGGGAAATCTATCTGTATGAAGATCCTCCCGGGCTGGTAAGTGAACAGAGAGATCCCAAGGAGAAATTGCAATCTCTTGAGGTTAAAAATCTAACTTATCAATATCCAAATTCCACAAATGGGATTCAAGAAATCAGTTTCCGTCTGAAACGCGGACAATTTCTTGTCATTACGGGACGGATTGGCTCAGGTAAATCAACGCTCGTACGAACACTTCTAGGACTACTACCCAAGCAAAAAGGGGACATACACTGGAATGGAGAAGCTGTTGATCCAGCGACGTTCCTGATGCCGCCTAGAGCTGCGTATACCCCGCAAGTGCCCAGATTGTTCAGTGATACGCTGAAAGAAAATATCGTTCAGGGCAAGCAGGGGAACATCGAGCAAGCTCTTGAAAAAGCTATTCGTCTGGCTGTGATGGAAAAGGATATCAAGCATCTGGATCAGGGGCTTGAGACCTCGGTTGGTCCAAGAGGGGTCATGCTGTCAGGTGGTCAGATTCAGCGCGCAGCTACAGGACGCATGTTAATGACGGAGGCGGACCTGTTTATCTTTGACGATCTGTCCAGTGCACTGGATGTGGAGACAGAACAACAAGTATGGGAAGGGCTGTTCCAAGAGCCGGATGTCACCTGCATCGCAGTTTCTCATCGCAGGGCAGCACTTTCCAAAGCAGATCACATTATCGTGATGAAAGATGGACGCATTGAAGCCGATGGAAGCTTGGCCGAATTGCTTGCCACCAATGAAGAAATGCAGTTGCTGTGGCAAGGGGAGCAAACCCCCGCGAAAGTCGGGTAGCTTTGAAAATTTAGAAAAGTTAATAAAAAGCAAAAAAAGCCTTATAGACGACTCCTTGAAGAGACGGTCTGTAAGGCTTTTTTATTGTTATAACGAGTGTAACCTTTTATCTCATCATTTGAGCAATCAAGGAATACGCAATGATAACCAGGAAGATAATAGTGATATGGTTAATGGAGAAGATAAACATCCGTTTGGACCATTTCTCTGTTTCTTTCTTATCAAAGGTAGCCACACTAAGAATGAGCCAGGCCAAGCTAACCAGAAATGCCACAATAGCGACAAATGGACTCATCGGCCAGAATAAAAAGCTGGAGATCAATAACAGTACCAGATACACATTCGTCTGAATGTATGTCCGTCTTATGCCTTTAACGACAGGCAGCATGGGAACGCCAGCAGCTTTGTATTCGTCAAAACGACGAATCGCAATCCCGTAGAAGTGAGGCATTTGCCATAAGAGCATCGTAACGACCAATGCCCAGATCTCAAAATGACCCAGTTCCGGTGAAATGGCTGCCCAACCGATTAGCGGAGGCACAGCACCCGAAAGACTTCCCACTTCCGTGTTGTAGATCGTTGTACGTTTGGTCCACATCGTGTAAGGGAACACGTAAAGCAACAGACCCAAAATACCAAATACAGCAGCGGATGGGGAAGCGATGTATAACATGATGCCCCCGATGATGGTAATTGCAATACCGAGAATCAGACCCGACTTGGTATCTACGCGTCCCGTAACGGTAGGACGTTTCTTCGTACGTTCCATGATCGCATCAATATCACGATCATACAGATTGTTAAACACCCCTGCAGCCCCGATAATGAGAGAAGACCCAATAAAGGAAAGGATGATCGGTACAATATTAGCTAAGATTGAAGCATCAAATACATATAAAGCCAAACTTAAACCCGCAAACATGGCGATCAGGTTGGACTTGATGATTCCGATTTTGATCGTATCGAAGAAAACTTTCGGAATCGAGCTATACTCCAGGCTGATATTGGTCTGTGAACCATTGTTCAATGTTTTCAAGAACTCACTTCCTATATCTATACTTATATATTATGTCGCTATTATACCATTCAATACACTATGTGATTTAATTAACGTTTTAGTATTTAAAATAATGTCATTTGATTGTGAACAATTTAAAAACAAGGTTTTTTTTAATTGTTAAATAATTATTTCTGTGTTACAGGAGAAAATCGAAATCCAGGTATAACAGTGATTTGAAGTTTGTTCTGTCATTTTAGTGTAAGTGTAAATAATCTTTTGTTCAACTCACAGGCAGGATTGAAGAAGGTAGTTAAAGATATATGTTGCAAAATGCTCAGGTTTTGTTTATTGTAGATATAAGATATCTTTAATGGTCTTGTTTAAATGTGTTCTCGTCAATCTCCGATATTACTTTCTTAAGAGGAAACGGAGGTTATTTTTAAAGATAAATTAGAGATATTAAATGTCTGGAAAGGGTGAATAATATGAGTAATATGAATCAACTCTTGGATGTACTTATTATTGGTGGAGGACCAGCGGGGCTTAATGCAGCACTTGTACTTGGCAGGGCTCGTAAGAACGTAGTGGTCATAGACGATGAGACGCCGCGAAACTGGGTTACAAGGGAGACTCATGGGTTTGTGACACGAGATGGGGCCAGCCCACGAGAATTCCGCAAAGCAGCCAAAGAACAGATTGCAGCATATCCCTCAGTTCAATTTGCATCCGATACGGCAACGGCGATAACAGGTTGCGATGGTGATTTTCGAATCACAACTGCACAGGGGGCAAGTTATCGTACGAAAAAGATTTTGTTTGCGGTGGGTAAGAAAGATCTGCCCTTGGACATCAACGGGTTAACAGAGGTGTACGGCAAAAGTGCTTTTGTGTGTCCATATTGTGATGGATGGGAACTAAGAGACCAGACGCTGGTCATTATCGTTAATGGTGATAATGCATTACATATGGCAAAAGTCATATCCGGCTGGACAGAAAATTATACGATCTGCACGAATGGATCAGGTTCATTAACCGATGAACAGCGTGAAGAACTGAAGCAGCATCAGGTTACTGTGTTCGATGCACCGGTTCAATCTATAGGCTCAGAAGACGGAATGGTAAAACAAGTTGTCCTGGATGATGGTACAGCAATTCCATGCACGGGTATCTTCTTCCAACCGAAATTGTTTACCGGATCAGAACTGCCGAAGGCCATCGGTTGTGAAATTTCAGAGTTGGGAACGGTTATCGTTGATGCTTCCGGCAAAACATCTGTAGCCGGTGTATACAGTGCTGGTGATGCAGCATCCGAGATATATCAGGCAATCACGGCTGCGTCTCTGGGGGCGTTGTCAGCGGTAGGCATGAATAATGAGTTGAATGTGGAAGCATGGAATGCACAGAACATTCACTAGTATTGGTAAGTAAACAATACAGATCAGGTTTTACAGGGGATTGTTTATGCAATCCCCTGTTTATTGTCACATCAGGTTCATATGGAGTGGTTCTCTCTCTATTAATGAAGCGATGCAAAATGAGCCTATATCTGAAAATAGAAAATATGCTCAAAAATACTGAGATCAGGTATAAGAAAGATGGTGGCGTTTACATTAAAATTTGAAATAAAAAAGATTGACAGTCCTTATCTGAACGAGTTTAATTATATAGACCGATTGTTATAATTATTTGAAGGAAGTGGCTTTCGTTGAGTGAAAAGTCTAATGCTAGAGAGTCCATTGTCAGCACAGCAGCGAGACTGTTTTTTTCACAAGGATATCATGCGACCGGTCTGAATCAGATCATCAAGGAGAGTAGTACGCCGAAAGGGTCGTTGTATCATTATTTCCCGCAAGGCAAGGAAGAACTCGCGCACGAGTGTATTCAAAAAGCCAATGAACATATCCTGCAAAAGTTTGAAGAAACCTTCGCAGCTCATGATAATACGGCAGATGGAATTCAGCGATTCATACACGATATGGCCCATGAAACGGAAGCAGCTGGTTTTACCGGATTCCTTCCATTCAGCTTCTGGGCAGCCGTGGAGACATCCTGCATCAGCCATCAGCTACGCATTGCCTGCCAAGGTGTATTCGCAGGTTGGCAGGATGTTATTACGAAACATCTGATTATGGATGGTATTGGTGAAGAGAAGGCGCGGGAGACATCACTTCTGGTCATTTCCTTGATGGAGGGAGCACTGATTATCAGCCTGACGAATCAGGATAAACAGCCTCTGCTGACGGCTGCTGATTATTTGTCGGTTGTGGCGAAAAATGCCAGACAAATTCAATAAGTTATACCAAGAGAAAAAGAAAGTTTGATACGTTTGAGGAGGATGGGATCGTGGAGGTTTCCATGAAGGCTGATTCTGTACAGAATCAAGAAGAAACACAGCAATACAAGGTATTTCCGATTTTGTTCGCCATGCTGCTGAGCGGCTTTATTGGCCTGTTTGGAGAAACGGCATTAAATGTGGCATTGACGCCACTTATGACTCTACTAGAAGTAGGTCCTACAACGATTCAATGGTTAACCACAGGTTACTTGCTTGTGTTGGGAATCCTGGTACCGGTATCCGGTATGCTGTTGCAATGGTTCACCACAAGACAGCTGTTTACAACATCCTTGATATTCTCGATTGCAGGAACGTTTGTTGCTGCACTTGCACCTAGCTTCGAAATTCTGTTGGTGGCACGGGTATTGCAGGCGATAGGTACAGCGCTATTGTTGCCACTGATGTTTAACACCATATTGGTTATTTTCCCGATTGAAAAACGTGGCGCGGCCATGGGCTTGATTGGATTGGTTATCATGTTTGCACCAGCAAGCGGTCCGAGTATCTCCGGTCTGATTCTGGCTAATCTGAGCTGGCACTGGATCTTCTGGATTTCCTTGCCGTTCTTCCTGATCTCACTGGTATGCGGTTTGCTGTTCTTGCCGAACATTTCAAAATTGACCAAGCCCAAAATTGATGTATTCTCCATCATTTTATCTACAGTGGGCTTTGGCGGTATCGTATATGGCTTCAGTAGCGCAGGAGGACATGGAGAAACTGGCGGTGGCTGGACAAGTCCGGTTGTTATCTCCACTATCGTCATTGGTGCACTGTCCTTGTTGTTATTCAGTATCCGTCAGCTGAGAATGAAACAGCCAATGATGGATCTGCGAGCGTTCAAATATCCGATGTTTACAATTGGCTTGATCCTGATTTTCATCTGTATGATGATGATGTTGTCATCCATGCTGATCCTGCCAATGTATCTGCAACAAGGTATGGCTGTTACAGCGTTAACTGCCGGACTGGTTCTATTGCCGGGTAGTTTGCTGAATGGTTTACTGTCTCCGGTCATGGGCCGACTGTTTGACAAGTTCGGTCCGAAGTGGCTTGTGATTATTGGTCTGGCTGTCGTAACGGTTGTACTCTTCATGTACACTGGAATTACACCAACAACGACACTGGCCAAAATTATTACGCTGCATGTGTTCATGATGGTCGGAATCTCGATGATTATGATGCCTGCACAGACGAATGGTCTGAACCAATTGCCACGTGAGTACTATCCTCACGGTACTGCCATCATGAATACGTTGCAACAGGTTTCCGGAGCGATTGGTACGGCTGTTGCAGTAAGTATACTGAGCGCAGGACAATCCCGCTTCTTGAGCGGAGTGGCGAACCCGGAAAGTCCTGAGAATCAACTGGCAGGTTTCACGTCAGGTGTACAGAATGCGTTTGTATTCGCATTAGTTCTGTCGATTATCGGTCTGATTACTTCACTATTTGTGAAACGGGTCAAAGTAGGATCAACGCCAGGACAACAAGGTCCTATGCATTAATCCATTAACTAACATGAATAACCCGATATAATATAAGAGCGATGGGTTCCTAGTATAGGAGCCCATCGTTTTTTTGTTTTTACATATTGTCTTTTTTTTGGTCTTGACGTGAAACGGGTTACAGCCATTAGAGTAAGAATATAGCCGGACGATGGTGGTTTAAAAGAATGATTTTCAGAGCAAATACTTCATGTTCCGGCAAGATTGTATATGTTCATATTAATATAAAAGGGTAATATAGAATGTATTAGTGCAATTTTTAACCATTTCGAAAACGGTTTATATATTATCTATACTCAAGGAGACAACGTTATGATCATCATTAATCCCATTGGCGATAACATCGAAAAGATGCTGTTGCACTACGAAAAAAATGGCCACCTGACTCTACAGGCTTCGCTTATTAGTAATAGCTCGGTTGTATATAGATTGCAAGATTACTGTCTCAAGGTATATGCTTCACGTGCAAAATTGGATGGAGAAATGGAAAGTGAAGCTCTCCGGTCATTGCAAGGCAATACGCATGCACCCAAATTGTATGCGTATTCACCAGGTGAGTACACGCTGACCGAATGGATTGAAGCATTCAGTCTGAAACAGTACCGCGCGAAGTATGGACACGTTCCTCACCACTTAATATACGATCTATTAACGACGGAACTTCAGCAGATTCATGCTGGATATTGGGACTGGGATGTCATCCGATATGAGAATTTGCTCTGGACGGAGACAGGAGATGTGAAAAGAACGGACTTTTGGTTGTGTGAACCTGTAAGGTCCAGGCGTGAGAGTCTGTATAAGGAAGTAATTCAGAGAATTGAAAACATCTACAATGGGGATCGAGACGAGATGGACGCGATGCAGCAGTACTTTTACCGTCACCAGCTCACGTCAACTGAGATCGAACAAGCCTTCAACGATTTCAGATCCCAGCGACCAAGACTGGCGATAGCACAATAATGTTCATAGTCAAAACCCCAAAGATTGGAGAATCTTTGGGGTTTCTTTCGCAATATAGAGTATCCTACCTTAGCTAAGTGTAAGTTACTTCTTCACCAGGGCCAATATTTCATCGGCTACGAGGTCAGGGCGATATTGATGGATGTAATGATCTGTATCTTTGAGTGTGATTTGCTTGGATTCATCCGACCAGGATTTAAATTCAACTTGAGTTTTGTCCCATTCGGGTTCACTGGCACCGAGGTAATCAGCGGTCAATATGGTGAGGGGAAACGGTAACTTTTGCTTGTGATCTACGACCACTTTGGCATTGGCAGCTATTTCACGTAATTCATCCAACGTGTTAGCATTACCATAGTTGTACAACAGCGCAGTTGTATCCCATTTTTTTAGATCATCGGGTACGAGTTTCAGTTCATTTCGATTGGCATTGGAAGTCTCGACAACCAAGTCAGATTGCATGGAGAGGCGGAATAGTCCAGTTTGAATACGTAACTTGTTTGCAAACCCACCAATTGTATCAGCCAAGGTATCATCGTCATTCGAATAGTATTCGGGGCTTCCGCCATCAATCATGACGATGCCTTTCACGAGATCCGGGTATTTCTGTGCGAAACGGATGGTTTCCAACGAGCCGAGGGAATGACCGACCAGAACATAAGGTGGTTTTTGTCCGGACACCTCTAATAACTCATGCAATTCGTCAGCTAAGGTATCGACATCACGTTTCTTATCGGTACGATCACTATACCCGTATCCAAATCGGTCATATACAGCGAATTTTGTGTTGGGAGCAAGCTTTTCATATAATGGATAATAATCTACATAAGGATTAGCGGTACCCCAGCCGGAGGCAAGTACTACCGTTACATCGCCTTCTCCACCGGTATATAGATGCATATTGTCACCATGTACGTTGTACAGTTTTCCAGGGGGTACGAGTATTTTGGCATCCTGCCTTAAACCCACTTGTTGGTAGATCACGCCAGTACCCAGAAGCAACAGAACTACCGCCAGGTCGAATATCAAAAATTTAACTAATCTTTTGCGCCATTTCTTCATGTTCTCTCACATACTCTCCATGTATTTTCTCTATCATATATGCCCAATCTTATACGAGAGAAAACAGAGTCTTAATTCTATCTTAATTAACCGAAAATTGAATATCAACAGCCAATGAATTAATATAAAGCTACGATATGAATAGTTCTTATCCAAAAGTTGAATCACAGATTGATTATATAGAACAGAAGGTATGCACAATGACAAAATACGAAAACCAGATCCCGACATCAGCAGGCATGAGCTTCAAGTCCCTAATCAGTATATTGAGAGATTCCATGCGTGGCAATGTAGAGCGGAGGCCATCGGGCGTGATGCCTATGGAGATATGTGAACCTGCTGAAACCTTGAATGCATCCGATAATCCACAGGTTACATGGTTCGGTCATTCGGCCTTTTTGCTTGAAATTGAAGGTCACAGATTGCTCTTTGATCCGATGCTGGGCAATCGTCCATCACCCGTGTCTTGGGTGGGTACCAAGCGTTACAGCACCAATTTACCCATTCAACCGGAGGATTTCCCAACGCTAGATGCAATCATTATATCGCATGACCATTATGATCATCTGGACTATGACTCCATCCGCAGATTGAAGGATAAAACAAAGCGATTTATCGTGCCACTGGGCGTTCGTCGTCGACTGATTCAACTGGGTGTGCTTTCAGAGCAGATTACTGAGCATAACTGGTGGGATGAGTTATCGTTCAAAGGTTTAACATTCGCTTGCACGCCAGCTCGCCATTTCTCGGGCAGAGGATTATTCGACCGTAATTCTACCTTATGGTGTTCGTGGGTTATCGCTGGACAACATACGAAGGTATTCTTTAGTGGAGATAGCGGATATGGTCCTCATTTCAAGGAGATTGGCAGTAAATACGGTCCATTTGACCTGACGTTGATGGAATGTGGGCAATATGATGAGCGTTGGTCCAACATTCACATGATGCCGGAAGAAACGGTACAAGCGCACTTGGATGTAGGTGGTAAGTTGCTCATCCCGATTCATTGGGCCGCATTTACGCTCGCCTATCATGCCTGGAATGAACCGATTGAACGAATCACGAAGGCTGCACATGCCCTGAAAGTCAAGATTGCAACACCCAAAATCGGCGAGAAGGTTGTTCTTCATACGGAGGATTATCCTATACATCCGTGGTGGAGACCGGAATTAGGATAAAAATAAAAGCGTTCAGCTCATCGAATGAGTGGACGCTTTTTCTGTTGCATTTTACATCAGGATCGAGAGTGCACTGTAAATTAACAACATACCCATGACGATATTAACAGGACGCTCGTACCTTAATAGAAAGCTCTGAAATAACATGCCACCAAACGCCCAGGTCATATTGGCACTCATGCCGATGAAGGTGAGCAGTAAGGGAAATACAATTAAATGGACATGGGACTGTCCAAGAGGCAGAACAAAAACGGATATGGCAGTAAGCCCATACAGAATGACTTTGGGATTAATGAATTGCAAGGTGAACCCAAATAGAAATGAATAATGATTGACCTTGTTGTCTTGCGAATCTGCAGGTTTACTTCGCATGATTTTGAGCGCCAGATAGAGCATATACACACATCCTAAGACGTTCAAGATAGGTGTGATTCTAGGAATGTATTGATGAAGAATAAGGTTGAAATAGCTGGACAGAAACATAATAAGTAGGCAGCCAGCTGCAACTCCACTAATAAAAGGAAGGGTCTTGAGGAACCCCTGATTTCTGGCATGTGTCATGGAAATGATATTGTTGGGTCCGGGTGTAAATGAAGCGATGATTGCATAGGTCACTAAAGGTATAATGTTCATGGTTCCTCCACGTTTTCTTGGTTGTGTGATATAATGACCTGAAATGTACGTTATAACGTACGGTCTTTATTATTGTACAATATGTACGTTATATAGCACAACACATAAATATAAAATGAGGAGGATGGATTTTGAAAAACATTAATAGTATTCTTGCTCAGAACCTGAAACAGCTTCGGGAACAAAGAAAGCTTAGTTTGGACAAGGTCGCAGAGATGTCTGGCATTAGCAAGACCATGCTTGGTCAGATTGAACGTGGTGAATCCAATCCATCGATTGCAACCGTATGGAAGATTGCTAACGGCTTGAAAACCTCCTTCACTGCTTTGATCCACGAGCCGAAGTCAGATACTACCGTTGTAACGGGCGATGATATTCAAGTATTGATGGAAGACGAGGGCAGGGTTCGAATATATCCGCATTTTCCTTTTGAAGCAGGACGCCGCTTTGAAATGTACATGATGGAGATGGACCCCAATTCTGCGTTGAATGCTGAACCGCATATCGAAGGTACGGAAGAATTTATTATGGTTTTTGAAGGTGAAGTTACGATTCGGGTAGGGGCGGAAGAATATACGGTAAGTTCAGGGGAGTCGATCCGTTTTGGAGCGGACAAGCCTCATGCCTATGTTAACTCCGGTGCGAAGACGAACAAATTAAACATGGTTATACATTATTCGAAGTGACAATAAAGCAGCCTGATGTATTGAACTGCAACTCCCTTGTTA
This sequence comes from Paenibacillus sp. USHLN196, assembly GCF_037144955.1. NCBI lineage: Bacteria > Bacillati > Bacillota > Bacilli > Caryophanales > Paenibacillaceae > Paenibacillus > Paenibacillus sp. USHLN196. The sequence continues at coordinate 379,707 of NZ_JBBCYH010000003.1, forward strand.
GTCATGTCTAACAAAGGGTTCAGTTCAAAACATTGGCTGCTTTATTGATCTTTGCACTATGGAGCCCAACCGCTTGCGATAGGGACTCTGAGTTAAGGCTTTTCTTTGGCCTGACGCTGGATTTCCTTAGCTGTTAATGCTTTATCATACACGCTTACGTTATCCAGACTGCCTTTGTAGAACGGATCAGACTCGTAACGACTCTTGCCTACATACGCCTCCGTCACATGCAGATCTTTCGGATTAAAAGTAATCTCAGAGCTGCTTGCCACCGATGTGCCATTCACATACAGAGTTCCTACATCGCCCTGAAGGGTTACAGCGACATGAACCCACTCTTTGGAAGGCAGTGGACTTGCTGCAATCAGGCTCTGATCCCGTCCCTCATTATGAATGGTGAATTGTAATGCGCCATTATGCTGGGAGGGCGTGAGGAACATATGTCGGGTTAACCCATTCCCAAAGTCGAAAATACGCTGCCAGGACCCGCCACCGTCCCAATTGACCCAGGTGCTAAACGTGAAATCCGTTGTATCTGTAATGAGTCCAGGTAATTGGATGTAACTGTCTGCCCCATTAAATGTAACAGCCTGATTTTTGCCACTTGCAGCAGAACTGACCACGTTAAAGGCTTGTCCGTGATATTTGTTTTTGCTGTAATCCTGTGCGACTTTGCCAAGTTTCTTGTGATCAAAAGTATACTCCCCGAGCAATGGGCTTACCGCTTGCTGTGGAATGATAACATTGAACGTTTTGGAGCTTGTCGCAGTTCCTTTACGAATCGTGGCGGTTAATTTGACTTTGGCATCGCCCTTACCAGCCCGAGGTCGCTGTACTACGCCTGTAGCGGATAGAGCCGACGTGTTGGAGCTTTTCCACGTAATCTCTGCATCACTTGTTCCCCTTGTAGGCAGAGACAGATTGAAGAACACGTGATCCGTATTGCTGATGCTCAGGTCCTTTTTCACCGCATCTACAATGTCCTGATCACTCCGTTCAACACCTTGACTTCCCCAGATGGCAATTCCGGAGGAGGAGAGGGCGCTAAAGGTCAGAACCGTACTTTGAGATTCCGAGTTCCATTCATGTGTGAAAACGCCTTTGTACACAATGTTATTCGAAGTGATCTGAATCTTGTTGTCTGCACCAAGACTCCATGTTCCTGTCACGGCACCATGAATCTGCCCATCTGTCGTGAACTGAACGGTCTGGGATGGCTTGATGTCCGCCGTGATGTCCTTACCATGATTCACCCATTGGTACTGACCAGCGATCTCCTGCGTTGTCAGTTGCGTGGTATCTTCTCCCAAAGCCGCATAGCGATATGGAGAAACAACGGGCCAACCATCTGCATTCATACGCATCTCATGTACGCGAACTTCATGCTCTTCGCCACGCCCTGGAAAGCGGGTATGGAAGATGAGAAATTGTTTGCCAGTCTCCGGATCAACATAAGCAGAGTTGTGTCCTGGCGATACATAGCCGCTACCTAGGCCTGTGCCCGGATCACCGATCTGTCTCTCGAACAGGAAGTTCCCCATTAATTTGACTCCAAAAGGCTCAATAGAACGATCATCAAACAATGGTTTATCCTTGTCTGCTTTAACGTTGATCATATCGTTTCCTTCCGCATCAAGGAAGGGCCCATCCGGTGACTGGGAGCGAGCAACACGAATGTTGTATCCTCCATCAGCACCTAGTCCACCGTAAGACAGGTACAGATAATAATAATCAGTTTCGGGACTGTAGAGCATGTAAGGTGCTTCAATACGACTATGATTGCCTCCGGTCAGCTTTTTGCCATAACCTTGATTTGGCAGCGGTTTACCTGTCGTTGCATCCATCTCCAGAATGAAAATCCCTCCGGAGTATGAGCCATACACCATCCATAACTTGCCGTTTTTATCATAAAAGACATCCGGATCAACCACATTGGGATGAATCGTTGCATCGTAAATGGTACCATCTTCACTGATCTGATCCCACATGCCGGATTTCAACAGAATGCCTTGATCCTTATAAGGCCCTTCGATGTTGTCTGCGACAGCAATGCCGAGCGCTGATCGCGGGGAGTCCCCTTTACAAGCATTGTAGTACATATAAAATTTGCCGTCCGCGAGCTGAATGACATCTGCCGCCCATAACGTATCCGTCTGCGCCCATTCCAAGGCTTCAGCGAATTCCTTGGTTACATTGGGGACAACAGGATTGTTATCTGTAACGCCGGATGCGACGAGATCCCAGTTCAAAAAGTCTTTGGATTTGGCTACTTGCAGATGAGATCCAAAAATATAATACGTATCATCCACCTTAATGACAGAAGGGTCATGAACGGAAACATTTTTGAATGATGGAGCAGGAGTTGCGATAGATGTGGTGGAGGTCTGCGAGTCACCCACAGTTGTCCCTGAAGCATTTGCGAACACCGAGACCGGCGCCAAAGTTGTTGCAGTAAGTAATGCGGTGCTTAGTACAGAAATATTAAGTACGCGTACCCAATAACGTTTCATACGTTTCCCCTTTCCTATTCCCGGAATGAAAAATTAGCCGATACTTGGCAACACACGATATAAGGTTTGGCAGCCCTCCTTTAGAGCAACTCATAAATCAAGCGCTTTCATTTGTTATATTATCAATTGGTTTATATGTTTGTAAACCATAAATATAATGTTTATAAGACTAAAATGAATAATTAAAGAGAGACGGGAAGAGCCGATACAGCTCATTACATTCAAATAAACCAGTCGTCTTTCTCAAATTTAGGATTGAAATTGGGATCAATGATGCGATATTATTACGTTTAAGTAATGTGTTTAACTATTTATCAATCATTTTATATTAATACGAATCAAAAGCGTAAACCGACAATTCCCAACTACATAGGAGGTAAGAACATGAGCACATATCAAAATCAATTAATCGCACAATACACGTTCGAAGATACCGTTCAGATCGGAAAGGACAGTTCCGGTAAGGGACATGATGGTATAGCCAAAGGTGAAATCCTACCTGTGGTATCCGAGGTGAAAGGCAGATCGGCGGTAACTTTCAACGGGGGAGTGAATGGAACTTCTTATCTGCAATTACCTTCGGATCTGCTTCGGGATGTAAGCGATAACACAGGGATTACGATTGCCGCTTGGGTGTTTCTGGGCAAGGGGTCTAATGTGTGGGAACGCATTTTTGACTTTGGTAAAGGGGAGAAGGGACCGTATTTATTTCTGACACGTCAGCTCTTGGGTACGTTATATGCTGGTGATAATCTGGTTGTCCACCCAAGCCGGGGAGTTCCAAGTGGAGAATGGATACATATTGCACTCTCTGTAACAGGCAGCCACGGGGGGACTTTGAGCAGTGCAGGGCCAATTGTATATGTGAACGGGGAGAAGGCGGCAGATGGATCGATCAGTCAGACGTCCAGTGGCAATTATGCCAAATTACGCGAATGGTTTGACTCTTTCACCGATTCTGAGAATTATAGCCAGAATTATATTGCACGTTCCCAGTATGCAGCGGATGTGGACTTTGCAGGTTCGTTATCCGACTTTCGGATCTACCAAGCAGCGCTTACCATGGATGAAGTCATTGAAGTCATGTGTGAATCACTGACAGATGAAGCGATTGTGAAGCTTGCGGCGGACAAGTACTTGTCCTTCCCCAACCGAATCATCACCAAGGATGTGTCACTGCCGGCACACTTGTTGGGTGGTAAAGTGTCTGTTGAATGGAGTTCCAGTAAGCCGGAAGTCCTGACCGAGAACGGAGAGGTCCAGGCAATCACATCGGCACAAGAGGTTACGCTCCGTGCGCTTCTGAACAGAGGTGATAGTGAGCAGAGTCAACGCTTTGACGTGTCTGTTGTGCCCGCGCATCTCCCGCCTTATACGGTCACCATCCATGGAGATCAGAAGGTAGCTGATATCAGTGAAGTCATGTATGGGCTGTTCTACGAGGATATTAACAACGCGGCAGATGGCGGAATCTATGCAGAGCTTGTTCAGAATCGATCATTTGAATCTTTTGCATTTGATACGTACTCGCATGACTCTGGAGAATGTGGTTGTTCGACAGGTCGAAATCGTGAACCTTTGTTTGCCTGGTCAGGCGATACGGAGAAAATGCTCGTACAACATACGGATGGACTAAACGTTCATTTTAACGTGGAAGACCCTGAAGTAAATGCTTATTATGTAACGGTTCAGGATGGGGCAACGATTCGAAATCGTGGATTCTCAGACTCCAACCAGCATTGTGCCATGTCCATCAAGCAGGGTGAATCCTATGACTTTACCGTATGGGCAAAAGCAGAATCGGCAGGAACAATCACCGTTCAATTGCAGGATGGAAGGGACATATCCATCAGTGATTCGGTAACACTGCATGTTGAAGGCGGGAACACATGGAAGAAATACGGTTTGTCTCTGATTGGAACGGAGACTGTACTTGGTCAACTGGCACTTACGTTTGCAGGTGACATCTCGATCGATATGGTGTCCTTAGTCCCTCAGAATGTATGGGGATCTGATCCGACAGAAGAAGGCATATCGGCTACAGCACATGCCAACTACACAGGTAATCCGAACTATCGATTGAGAAAAGATCTAATCCAGGCACTTGCAGATCTGCATCCGAAGTTCTTGCGTTTTCCGGGCGGATGTATCTCGGAAGGATCATTTATCTGGGACAACGTATACGACTGGAAGGATTCTGTGGGTCCGGTTGAGCTCCGCAAAGAGAATTATAATGTCTGGGGTTACATGATGACGATGGGCCTTGGTTATATGGAGTACTTCCAACTGGCGGAAGATCTGAATGCCGCTCCGGTTCCAGTCATGGCTTGCGGTGTGTTATGTCAGGCACGCTCGGATTATGCTCACCCTGCGGGTGGCGCTTTAAGAGATTATTATATCCGCAACTTTACAGATCTGATTGACTTTGCGCTCAGTACAGACTTTGAATACAACGAATGGGCGGCGGTACGAAGCCAGATGGGACATCCTGAACCATTCGATCTTCGTTATCTGGGTGTAGGTAATGAGAACTGGGGCACTGAATTTTTTGCCAACTTCGAAGTATTCAAACGTTCGATAGATGAGTACATGAAACAGAACTATCCTGATCATGAGCTGCATATTATCTCGACGGTTGGTGCTCAGGCGGATGATGATGCGTATCAGGAAGGATGGAAGTTCCTCAGCGGAAATCTGACCGGGTCAGCTCAGGTTGCTTTTGCCGATGGTACTGAGGTGATTGAGGAGACCGTAACCTGGTATGAGAATCAGGACAATTACATGGACACCATTGCAGATGAGCACTACTACCGCTCCAATGAATATTTACTGAATAACGTAGATCGGTACAACTACTATGACCGGGCTTATCATGAAGATGGAAGTATCGATTGGAAAGAAACATCCAAAGTATTTGTTGGAGAATATGCTTCCACGGACAAAAACACGCTGGCAGGTGCGGTCGCAGAAGCTGCGATCATGACCGGATTTGAAAATAATGCAGACGTTGTTCGTTTGGCAGCCTATGCGCCATTGTTCAACAAAGTACTAACGGACGGTACCTACCGCTGGACGCCGGACTGCATCTGGTTTGATGATGAAACCGTGTGGTATACACCGAATTACTATGTACAGCAGCTTTTTGCAAAACATGTAGGAGATCAGGTGCTTGAGACTTCGTTCTCCACCTACAGCAAAGGCAAACCGCTGAGTCTCATTCCGCGTGGCGGCATCGAGATTGCAACAGGTCATGCAGACATCGTGGTGAAACGAGTCACGGTCACGTCCAATGTGGATGGCAGTTTGATGTTTGATGAAGATTTCAGGGAACGTACAGAGCCTAGTGAGGCATGGAACCAGATTCCCGGATCGGAAGGATACACGTTAACCGCAGGAAAAGGGCTTATCTTGAGCGCACAAACAAGTGGATTGAATGGATTGTACCTGCTGAATGACGAATGGAGCAACTACAAAGTTCACGTTGAGGCTGAAAGAATTTCAGGTGAGGATGGTTTTTACATCGGCGTGGGACTGACGGATATCTCCCCCGAGAATAAGGATGTCATCGAGTACGCAATCAGTTACGGGGGAAGTGCCACAGCGGTGAAGGTGTACAAACAAGGGATTGAGGGTTACACCTTGGGAGATTATTCATCCAGTTCGGCAGCAGGTAACCTGAGAGCGGCCAACTATGAACCACTCGAGAATGGGACCAATTATACAATCACGGTTAACTATGGTGGGGATACAGGAAAGAATCTAATCTGCTCCTATACAGATGGTCGCAACACCAGCAAGGTTCTGGATTACAAACTGGAAGCTTACAACCGGGAAGTATTCCACTCCGTTACGAAGGACGCACGGCATGTGTATGTGAAACTGGTGAATGCAGATGGTGTGGATAAATCAACCCGGATTTGCCTTCAGGATCTGAAGGTTGATGCTTCAGCCAGATTGATCACACTTACTGGAGAAGATCATTTGGTGCATGTGCCGAATGTGAATCAGAAGAATGATGAGAAAGTGGTTCCCCAAGAACGGGAGATAAAATTGAATGGTGAATCAGTGATCGTTGGTTTGTCAGCTCATTCGGTAAATGTTCTTATTATGGATCTTCTGTAAGCAAAATATATAAATAAAGGCCCCCTTAAGCAGACATCTGTCGTTTGCGATAAGGGGGCGTTTTGCTATTGAACTTGAAAAAGCAATTACTTTTCCGCAATAGGATTAACATGTCCGTAGTCCGGTATGTTAACCAATAAGGACATGGTCCTCTGCATAACCGATTTTGGATGTACGTTTCTTCTGAGCCAGTGCAAAAGCCAGAGTTAATGGTCCCAATCGTCCTGCAAACATCGTAATAGAGACTATAATTTTACCGGCAATACTCAACTCACTTGTCAGACCCATCGAGAGTCCTGTGGTGCTAAATGCTGAAGTGGCTTCAAACAGAACATCCAGAAAATGATTTTCAAGAATGCCTTCGGATATGGAGAGAAGAATGGAGATCCCAAGCACAAAGGCGAGAGAACTTAAGACAACAGCGAGTGCACGCATTACTGTTTCTTCTGCAATTTTACGCTCAAAAGCATGAATCTGTCCGCCGCCCCGAAATGTTTGTATGGTCGCAAGTACAAGGACCACAAAAGTATTGATTTTAATTCCTCCACCTGTTCCGCCGGAAGAAGCCCCAATGAACATTAGGATAATAATGAAAAATTGGGATGTGGCCAACATACTTCCAATGTCAATGGTATTGAATCCAGAGCTTCGAGGAGCGGTGCCCTGAAATAGAGAAGCCCATATACGTTCACTGTAAGATAAATCAGCGAAGGTTGAAGGATTCCAACTCTCGAGTAAAAAAATGGTGAGGAATCCAATCAAGTAGAGAGAAAAACTACCGATCAACACAATTTTTGAATGAAGAGAGAGCTTTCTCCATGAACGTTTGCGGAATACATCCACAACCACAATATAACCCAAGCCGCCAATGATAAAGAGTGTAATGACCGTAAGATTAACAATCGGGTCACCAACAAATGGGGTAAGGCTATCACTCCAAAGAGAGAAACCCGCATTATTGAAGGCAGAGATGGAATGGAATATGGCGTAATAGAAAGCTTGTCCCCATCCCAAATCGCTCTGCCAGCGCAATGTAAGAACCACTGTAGCCAGCGCTTCAAAAGCAAAGGCTATAAGTACAATATACATGGATAGCTTAACCAGACCTTGAGCTGAGGAGGTATTGGTGGCTTGTTGAATAAGAAGCCTCTGTTTCAAGCCAATCCGTTTCCCCAGAATAATGGCAACCATTACACCGAGTGTCATGAACCCTAGTCCACCAACCTGAATCAAAATCATGATGATGACCTGTCCGAATGTTGAAAAGACACTCCCTGTATCCAAGACAATCAGCCCATTTACACATATAGCAGAGGTTGCTGTGAACAAGGCATCAAGTAAACCGATGGAAGTCCCGGTACTTGAAGATATGGGCAATGCAAGCAATATGGCTCCGATCCAGATGAGAGTGAAGAAGATCATCATGATGAGTTGGGGAGGGCTCATATTATTTTTCAACTTGTTCACAATCGATTCAATGTTCGTCAAAGCCGAAGTTCCCGTCACGCGTTTATCTCTTTGTTTCATAATCACTCTCCAGATTTCGAATGTCATCGTTACTGCCTATTAACAAGAGCATATCTCCCGCACGGACTGTGTCTTCTGCCATGGGTGAGATATTCAGGTTATTCCCCGTTTTGATGGCGATAACGGTACATCCATATTCAGCCCGAATATTGAGTTCCAGCAATGTCTTCTGATTCATGCTTAAGGGAGCTTTGATCTCGACCAGATTATAATCTGAAGACAATTCAATGGAATCTATGATGTTGTCTGAACTAAGCTGATTACCGAGTCTCGTGGCCATGTCACGTTCAGGGTAAACAATCTGATCCGCACCGATCTTGCTAAGCACACTACCGTGGTTATCATTTTTGGCCTTGGCTGTTACTTTGGGCACATTAAGTTCTTTCAATAACAGAGTGGTCAGTATACTTGCTTGCAGATCTTCGCCGATCGCAACAATGGCGTGTGAAAAGTTGCTTGCCCCAAGCTCCATAAGGACTGATTTGTCAGTACAATCTGCTTGTACGGCATGGGTTGCTACCGTTGAAATTTCCTGAACAAGAGTTTCGCTTTTGTCTACTGCGAGCACTTCATGCCCATTTTTAATGAGTGTGTGTGTCAAGCTTGAACCGAATCGTCCAAGACCAAGTACCATAAACTGTTTTTTCATAATATCCCTCATTGTAATCAAAATAAATAACGGTTTACTCTATATCCTAATAGGTAAATATTACATTACGTACACAGGATTGTAAGGTTTCATATTGTAGTTAACAAACCCTGTCCAACATATCTATGTCTATGCATATCTCCAAAAGAGTTCATTCTAATGCCTCAAGAATAGAATTGCAACTGATTCGTTTCTTTTTTGGGATATGCTGTTGAACTGTGGAAAGCAGTCAACAAAAGATACCCAAAGTAAATAGCCCACACTATTGCGGTGATCTGGCTGCTCCTATAATAAACGTTGAAGGAGGAGTCAGCTATGCGTTCCAACTACAAACAATTTATCCGAAACGTTCCGCTTCATCTTATGATTCTGCCTGGACTGCTCATTATTATTGTATTCGGTTACATTCCGATGGCAGGGCTCTCTATTGCCTTTCAGAATTTCTCTCCCATTGCCGGATTCAAAAACATGAATTGGGTGGGATGGGACAATTTCAGGTATCTGTTCGATCTGCCGGGGTTCTCGCAGGTTGTATGGAATACGGTATTTATATCGACGATGAAAATTGTGTCCGGCTTGGTTATTCCGGTACTTGTAGCCTTATTGCTCAACGAGGTTCGCAAGACAGGATTTAAACGAACGATTCAGACGGTGATCTATATGCCTCACTTTTTCTCATGGGTTATTCTGGCGGGAATCATCGTGGATGTGTTATCTCCAAGCACCGGGATCGTTAATATGTTGCTGAAAGCCGTGGGCATTAACCCGATTCAATTCCTGGCCAGTAACGAGTGGTTCCCTTACATACTTGTCATCACAGACCAATGGAAAGAATTCGGATTTGGGACCATTATCTATCTGGCTGCCCTCACTAATATTGATAAATCTCTGTATGAGGCCTCTGTTATGGATGGTGCGGGAAGATGGAAGCAGACATGGCATATCACACTGCCAGGCATTCTCCCTATCGTGATTTTGATGGTAACGCTTAGTCTGGGTAACGTACTTAACGGTGGCTTTGACCAAGTGTTCAACCTCTATAATCCATTGGTATATGAATCAGGAGATATTCTGGATACGATGATCTACCGGATCGGATTGCAGGATGCTCAGTATTCTGTATCGACAGCGTTGGGTCTGATCAAATCTGTCGTATCTTTCATTTTTATCGGACTTGGTTATTTCTTGGCCTATCGGTTCGCGAATTATCGGATATTCTAGAGAGGAGGCAGAATCATGCACCATGCTTCAAGAGCCTATCGGTGGTTTCTAGGGTTTAACTACGTCATCCTGACGATTCTTGCCTTGTTATGCCTGTTCCCGATTGTGAATATATTAGCGATTTCATTTAGTTCAAGTGATGCGGTAAAAGCGGGAAGCGTCACATTCTGGCCTGTCGATTTCACGTTGTCGTCCTATCAATACATTCTGGAAAATCAGCAATTCCTGAACTCATTCGGCACAAGCCTTCTTCGTGTCGTTCTGGGGGTTACGACCAATCTGATCTTCACGATTCTCGTAGCTTATCCGCTCTCCAAAGAGGCTGCCAAATTCCGTTCAAGAACGTTCTACGCGTGGATCTTCGTATTCACCATGTTGTTCAGTGGAGGGTTGATCCCGGGTTACCTGGTGGTTAAAGAAGCGGGGCTGTTGGATTCCATCTGGGCTTTGATTCTGCCGGGCGCCGTTCCGATCTTCAATGTACTTCTAATGCTTAATTTTTTCCGGGGATTGCCGAAGGAACTTGAAGAAGCCTCCTGGATGGATGGGGCAGGACATTTCCGCACCCTATGCAGCATCTATCTTCCTATTTCTCTTCCCAGTATCGCGACCATTACGCTGTTTGCCATGGTGGGACACTGGAATGCCTGGTTCGATGGCATGATCTACATGAAGAGCCCGGAAGGCTATCCGCTGGCTACATATCTTCAGTCCATGTTACAGCAGGTAACGATGATTCAGAGCGAGATGATGACGCTAGAGGATGCAACGCTCTTAAGTCAGGTATCGGATAGAACAACCCAAGCTTCCCAGATCTTTTTGTCCGTTATTCCGATTCTGCTCGTGTATCCGTTCCTGCAACGGTATTTCGTTCATGGGCTTGTCGTTGGAAGTGTAAAGGGATAAGATCGGTAGGAGGAAAACCGATCGATGGAAGGAGCCGATTTCTGGCTCCTTTTTTGCTATTGAGGAGAGGGGAGATGGAATATTGAGATTCATTCGGGGGAGATGGAGAGAGTCATCCATTGTCGTCAAACTGATGATTGCTTTTGTACTGGTCATTCTGCCCTTGTACGGGATAAGCATAATGATTACGCAACTCAGCTCCAAACAAATGCAGACGGAGGTGGAGAAGGCACATGAGTCCAAATTGTACTTCTACCATAATCATCTGCAATTCGAATTGGAGCGAATGAGTGCGCTGGTTACCGAATTTTCATTTGATGAACCCATGTCCACGCTAAGTACACGAGCCGCGATTATGAGCAGATATGAAGTCACATCCAGCCTGAACAACATTCACAATAAGCTGGGTCAGATTATGGTGACGAGTCCCTACATTAGTGATGTGTTGTATTATGTTCCCGCTTTGCATAAACGAGTCAGTGCGGCGGATGGGATACGGGATGTGGAGGATACCGAGTGGAAGAATCTGCTCGCGACGATGGGGAATCTGAATGGCGAATTATCGCATTCCAATAACGATCTCTATTTCCTGAAAAGTAATCCGTATAACATGAACCATGAGGAGCCACCCAATTTCATATTAGGGATACGCTTGTCTGCTGAAGAACTGAAGCGCCGTTTGCAGCAGTTGTCGGAAACGGGTGAAAGTGAGATTACACTGAGTTTTGGTGAACAGCAACATGTAGTGATCTCTTCTTCAGAGCACCCAGCACCAGTAAAACCGATTCGAACAGTTTCGCCAGAACCGTCCGAGTCCATGCAAGTTACGAAGTTTCAATCTGATCCATATCTCTATTATTCGTTACATGATAAGGATCACTCGTTCACGCTGACAGCTACTATTCCGCAAGATGTGCTGAGCGCACCGCTGGAACAATACAACGTATGGTTATGGATGGTGACCTTCATGTCGGTTGTGATCATTATTGTCTTCTCGTTTTCGATCTACAGATCGATTCACCAACCCTTAGCGGTGCTCATTCGAGGATTCAGGATGGCAGAGCAGGGCCAGACAAGCGTACATATTCCTTCATCCAGAAGGGATGAATTCGGCTATTTGTACTCTCGATTCAACCATATGATAGAGCGCTTACATATTTTGATCGATGAGAATTATGTTGCACGGATTCGAACAAGTGAAGCGGAACTCAAGCACCTGCAATCCCAGATTCAACCTCACTTTCTATACAACAGTCTATTCAGCATCAAGCAAATGGCTGAAGTGGAGAATGTGGAGCTCATTCAGGAATTCACCGATTACCTGGGTCAATATTTCAGGTATATGTCCCGGGATTCTCATACGGAAGTATCGTTGGGGGCTGAGATTGACCATGCGCTGGTCTATGCGTCCATTCAAAAAATCCGGTTTGGTTCGAGGATTCAATTGGAATTGGAGGATCTGGATGCAAGGTACAGAGTTATTTCTGTTCCCAGAGTCATGATTCAGCCGATCGTAGAGAATGTGTTTGAGCATGCACTAGCCAAACGTAGCCAGGGAGGTATTTTACAGATTTCGTATCAACAAGATCAGGATAACCTGTCTATTCGCATCGAGGATGATGGGGATCAGTTAACCGACGAAACATTGAATTACCTGCAATCTGCCTTCGAGGAAACAGAGCGGAAACATGGAAACGAAGAGATAACCGGGCTTATGAATGTGAATCAGCGATTAAAAATCAAATTCGGGGCTGCCTATGGTCTTACAGCGCAGCGCAGTGAGCTCGGTGGGTTGTGCATTATAGTGAAGATTCCATGGAAAGGGGAGTAGCGTTATGCAGCGGATGCTTATTGTCGATGATGAACCCGTTATTCTGGATGGACTGTATGCGTTCTTTCAAAAAGCAAATCTTCAGGACATGGAGATTATCAAGGCATACTCTGCCTATGAAGCTATTGATTGGTTGAACTCGGTAAAGATTGATATTGTACTCAGCGATATCTGTATGCCTGGCATGGATGGCATGCAGTTGATTGAGCAGATTATGGATCGGTGGCCACGATGCAAAGTTCTATTACTGACGGGACATAACGAATTCGATTATGCACACCAAGCCATTCGAAATCCTTGCGTTGTTGATTACCTGTTAAAGACAGAGGGCATGAACCACATTCGGGATGCAGTAGAACGGGCATTAGCACAGATCTCGGAAGAGAATGATTTTCGCTACCAAGCTGCCTGGTTTCGCAGTAAATTACCGCGAGCGCTGCCCCAGTTACAGCGTCAATTGCTGCTGGATGTGCTTAAGCGAACGGATAGACATGATACCGTTTCACTTCAAGAAGAACTGGATGCTGTGCAGCTACCTTTCGAATCCGATCAACTCGTTATTCCAGTGATCATCCGGGTAGAAGAATGGAACAACTATCAATCCCAGGCGGATCGCAGTCTAATCCGCTATGCCGTTGCCAATGTTGCGGAGGAGCTGCTGCAAGACAAGGCCAGGGTGAAGGCGATTGATCTGGATACTCAGGTCATCGCGTGTTTTATTCAATCGCAAGAGGCACATCCGTCACACGTATCTAATACGCAAGGGGAACGAGGGAGTCAGCTGGATAGCTGGGTACAGACCCTCCGTTTTGTCTATGGCACACTGGAGTCTGTGCAGCAATCCTGTGCAGACTGCCTGAACCTGTCTGTATCCATCATGGTCAGCGAGCAGGCGGTAGAGTGGAGCAGGGTTAATCAGGCGATCGCGCAGTTACGCCTGTCGATTCATGAGAGTCCCGGGCTTGGGATGGAGAAGCTCTTGCGTGTAAATATCCAGGATGAATTGCCATACACCCCTAGCATTATGAATCAACAGGGTGTTGTAGCGCTGCATCTGGATCAGATTAAACAGCGAATAACCGCCGGGGATCGGGAATGGATAGAGTCATTCCATAAATGGACTGAGGCGGCGAAGGAGGGACTTCAAGATCCGTTCTTTCGTATGAAAACGTATACGGGTGCAGCTAGTATACTCATTGAAGTCCTGCATGAACTAGGGTTGTATGAGTCGGCACTGGAAGAAATATCGCTGTCCCGAATGCTGCATTTTGACATCCATACGGCATGGTCCGATCTGGTCATCTTTTATCAATCGGCATACGAATGGATGATCTCCAAACGAAGCGATGCCCGCGTGAACGACCAATCACAGATTCTGATTACGATCCATCAATACATCAAGCACCATCTGGAGGATGACCTCTCACTCACACGGATCGCACAGGAAGTCTCTCTTAACCCTTCTTATCTGTCGCGTTGGTACAAACGAATTACAGGCAAGGGCATATCCGACTACATCCATGACCGTAGAGTGGAGCGAAGCAAAGAGTTGCTTCTGGGTTCTTCATGCAAGATGCATGAAATATCTGCGAAGGTTGGATTTAGTGATCAGCATTATTTTTATCGTTTCTTCAAAAAAGCAACAGGCTGCACCCCTCAAGAGTATCGGGATCAGAAAAGTTAATGTCAAAAATGGTAAATCAAAGATACCAGATGTCAACGGGGTACACTCGAAGTGATAGCGCTTTCTTTGTAAGATAAAATCATATATAAGATGAGTTAATTTAAACCATGAACGGAGAGAGCAGAAAAAAACTGAAGAAGCGAAGCGTTCGCCTTTATCAACAGATTTCTCCCTTAGAAAAATGGGAAAAGGAAATCTGGGGATAACAGTGATCGGAAGGTTATTCTGCTATCGGAGTGGATGTTTAATATTTAAAGTTCATCTTATATACCTCACGGGAGGAGAAAAAAGGGGGATTCGCATGAATATATCATTCAAGAAGTTCTCATTGTTAACATTAACCATGGTGCTGGCCACCACGCTTGCTGCCTGTTCGTCTGGTGCGGGAAGTGCCGAGAATGAAGCTGAGTCGAACGTGCAGCAGGATGCGGGAGGACCACTTACGAAATATGACCCACCCATTAAATTGACTTCCACCATGAATGAAACGGGGAAAGAATCGCTCGCCCAAGGAGATACACACGCCAACAACATCTGGACCAGAGGGTACAAGGATGAGCTCGGTATTGATGTAACGTACGAATGGATCGTTCCAGATGCCAATTATAACGATAAGATGAATGTCACGCTGGCGAGTGGTGATCTGCCGGATGTACTGAAAGTGAGTGCTGTTCAATTCGAACAACTTCATGAAGCGGGAATGCTGGAGGATTTAACCGAAGTATATGACAAGTATGCATCCGAACTGGTGAAGGAGTTCATGTCCGCTGAGGATGGAGCAGGTCTGAAGCCGGTAACGAAGGATGGCAAAATATACGCCATGGTGAGTTTCCCAGGCTCACTGGATTCTTCAGATATGATCTGGATACGCCAGGATTGGCTGAAAAAGGTCGGTCTTGAGGCACCCAAATCCATGCAAGATGTTATCCACATTGCAGAAGCCTTTACCTTCGAAGATCCAGACGGAAATGGCAAAGATGATACGTACGGCATTGCCTTGAACAAAGATTTACCTATAAACGCGTTCTTGCTCGGCTATCATGGTTACCTCGAAACCTGGATTAAGGATGCTACTGGTCAAGTCGTGAATGGAACGATCCAACCGGAAGTGAAAGAAGGATTGCGTGAGCTTCAGACTCTGTATCAGAAGGGTGTGCTTGATCCCGAATTTGGCGTGAAGGATTTTGCTAAAATGATGGAGGATGTGAATGCAGGCAAGTCAGGCATGTTCTTCCTGCCACAATGGGCACCATTTCAGGTTAGTAGCATGATTAAGAAAGACAAAAACATCGACTGGATGGCTTACCCGGTTCAATCGATTGATGATCAGCCAGCCAAAACACAGAATCATCTTAGTCTGGGCGGTATATTTGCCGTTCGTAAAGGCTACGAGCATCCAGAAGCGTTAATTAAACTGCTTAATTTCCAGGCTGAAAAAATGTTCGGTGAGTCTGCCAAGGAAGAACGGGCTGCTTATTTGAATGGACTGACAGGTCTTGGTTTTCATAATGCGACAGTCTCCAACCTGCCAGCCAACAAAAATGTGAAAGCACAGGATGAAGTAGAGCAGGCGCTCAAAACAGGAGACACCTCCGGATTGGAACTCGAAGCGAAGCTGTTCTATGACGATATTATGGATTATCGGAATGGGAATCTCGATAAGTGGCATATGGAGCGTATCTTTGGCCCGGAGAGTTCACAAGGTGTGATTAAATACTATAGGGATAATGACCTGATTGTCATGAATGAATTCATCTATGCACCAACGAGAACGATGAATACCAAACAGGCAACACTCGATAAACTGAGAGCCGAGACGTTTCTAAAAATCATCTATGGTAACTTGTCGATTGACGAGTTCGATAACTTTGTAGCCAATTGGAAGAAACTTGGCGGGGATCAGATCACACAAGAAGTGAACGACACCATCGCAGCTAACCAATAAAAGGGTTGAATTTCATAAGATCAAAGAAAAAATAGGAAACGGTGCCTCCCCTAAGGGGAGGCACCGTTTTTTTAATTGGGATTATCTGCGTTTCAATAACAGAACCCCACTGATTTCAGACGTTTTGTAGCGGTATACCACTTTGAAACCAATATCATTGTCCAGCAAGCAGTTCAGTGCATTGATCAGCCGTGCACCGGGAACCAGTGTGAACGTACATGGAGATGTATTCCCAATTACACGCACACTTTGGATTCTGCGCGCAGAACCGGGAATGAGCGGATTTCTAGACCAATAGATTAATACCAGATCCGGTTGTGGAACAGCATTGACACGAGCCATCCTAATCATCTCTTTTCTATTAAGGTTCTTAATAGTAGATGAAAAAAGGATGAAAAGGTGCTAGACCATAGACATGCTGTTTAATAAATAGACCCTACTTATTCGTGGAGTGTTGCTTCGATGGTAACTTGTCCCCCGGAGTTCCTTTACCATTGTTTTTGTTATGGCGTGCTTTTTCGGCATTTTCGTTAACTTTTTTCACAAAATCTTGAGTACTCTCCATCTGTTCCTACAACTCCTTTCATAAGCGAAATGTGTATTCCGATTCTTAATATAACCATTGAAAAGTAATTTTATTTGAGGTACATCCCTAATGCTTATTGCGATACGACTTTCACCAAGGTCAATTGGGACATACTGGACATGGGCAGTATAGCCGTCTAAACTAGATAGACCAGACACAATAAGAAGGGATGCGCCTATCCAGACATGTTGCAGAAATTCGGTTTTACACAATATGAAAGTCAGGTCTATGAGGCTATATTCGCGCAGGATGAACCGCTTGATGCCACATCGATTGTAAATTACTCCAACGTTCCCAAAGCCAAAATCTATGAAGTGCTTAATCGCCTGATCGACAAGGGAACGGTGCTGACAACGATGGATGGGAAGAAGAAACTATATATGGCTGTGGATCTTCAGTCCATCATTCATAAGATCAAGGCTGATTTTGAGAAAGATATTGAGGAATTGAAGAGTTACAAAATCAAACGTACATTCACCGATGAACATATCTGGACGTTAAAAGATGAGTCGTCCATCGCATCGAATATCGAACAGCTTATCGAGGAAGCAGATTCATCGATTCTTTTTCTGGCCTGGAATGAGCGAATGGAGAAATATCGTGAACTGCTGGAGCAGAAAGAAAAGCAGGGCGTATACGTTGAAGTGCTTGCCGTTGGGGGAATGGAGACATCCTTAACCCGGAAATACTCGTTGATTCCATTGCTCGACGCGCCAGAGCCTTCACAGTTGCTCATTGTGGATCATGCGTATCTGCTGTTTGCCGGTGTGGAGCACGATTCATGGAGAGCGATCAAGACGATGTCCAAACCGATTGTCAAAGCAATGACCGATTATTTCTACCATGATGTTGCCCTTACTCAAATTACCAAAAAATACGGTGACCAACTGTTACAGGATGCGGAGATCGAGCGTCTGCTTACCAGGTTGATCTATTAAAACTATTCTCTAAGAGAATAGTTTTTTGTTATCTCTTCGTATGAAAACGATTATGAAAATAAGTGTTGAAACTTCCATCTCCATAGGTTACTATCGTAGTTGTAACTTTTCGAGGAGGATTCAACATGAATAAGAAAGTATATGTGCTTGCTATCGCAGCGTTTGTGGTCGGAACCGTTGAACTGATCTTGGGCGGAATTCTGGACCTGATTGCTACGGACCTTCATCTTTCCCTGGCGAAGGCCGGGTACTTAATCTCTATTTTCTCTCTTGTCTATGCGTTGTCTGCGCCGATTTTATTAAATATGACAGCCAGATTTGAACGTAAAAAGGTATATATGTGTACGCTGTTTGTATTTCTGATCAGTAACTTGATCTCTGCATTCAGTACCAGCTTCTACATGCTGATGGCGGGTAGAGCGCTTGGAGCCGCGACGGGCTCACTTATTTTTGTGCTCTCCCTAACCCTTGCAGCCCGCATTGTGGAACCACAATATAAAGGACGCGCAGTGGGGATCATTACCATGGGAGGCAGTGCATCGCTTATCCTAGGTGTACCGCTTGGTATCTTTGTAGGCAACTTGGCAGGCTGGCGTGAGGTGTTTATGCTGATTGCTATTCTGACTGCAGTGGTTATGGTAGCCATCTGGATTGCAATGGACCGTGTGCAGCCTATTCCTGCTGTATCCCTGAAGAAACAGCTTACGGCTCTGTGGAATCCGAAAATGTTGGCGATCCATGCTACGACTTTGCTTGTACTGGCGGGTCACTTGACTCTATATGCGTATTTCACGCCATTCCTGCAAGAAACGCTGGGTGCCAGCGCCACGATGGTTACTTTTATCTATATGATGTTTGGGATTGCCGCTGTTGCAGGGGGAGGCATCGGGGGCATGTTATCCGATCGTCTGCACCCTGCTAAAGCCATTGTTATTGTTCTGATTCCCTTTATTGTGAGTATGGCTGTCATTCCGTTCAGCGTAGGATTGCCTTTGATCGCCTTCCTGCTATTGTTAAGCATCTGGAGTGCATTGAGCTGGACGGTTACGCCTGTTCAGAATAGTCTCATTATCAAAACTTCGCCGGAAACAGCCGAAACGCTAATCAGCACCAACTCAGGTATTGCACATGCAGGTATTGCATTGGGTACCTATATCGGCGGCATGGTGATTGATCACTCATCGATTCTGAACACCGGATGGGTTGGTTCTGTTCTGATTCTGCTTGGTTTGGTCTCTGCCATCTATGCCATTAGCGTTAAGGAAAAAACCGTTCAGGCGGTTGCCTAGAATAAATACGTCCAAAAGCTTGAACCTCTGCATTTCCATAATCGAATGGGTGTAGAGGTTTTTGTTGTTTCGTTAGAGTACGCGAGAGTACAAAATACCATTTTCATATAGAGGAAGACTTGTTATATTCATGGTATTCTATATAATTAAAATAGTTTTAAAAAGTATTATCTAATGTCGAAGGACATGATGTGTACCAAAGGAGCAGTGACCATGACTACGAATATGGAAAAAACAACCATTGCTTAATAAGGCCAGATGTACATATCTATACGGCTACTCATCCACTCCATCCGCATGAACGCAATACGGGTGCAGGATATGGCAAGCCAGTCACGATTGGCAATAATGTATGGATTGGTGGTAGAGCCGTTATTAATCCGGGGGTTACCATTGGAGACAACGAGAGCTTTAACTTATTTAAGATAGAAGATGGGAAGTGCTTACGAAATGATGACTGAAAAAGAAAAATCCCAATTAGGGCTTTTGTATAACGCCAATTATGATCAAGAGTTAATTGAAGAGCGTATACATGCCAAAGGGCTTTGTTATGATTATAACCAGCTCCATCCAGCCAAGATCAATGAAAGAGAAGCGATAATCAAGAAACTGCTGGGGAAAACGACGGATCGTTTCTTGATTGAACAGCCATTTGTATGTGATTACGGCTATAATATTGAAATTGGTGAGAACTTCTATAGCAATCATAATATTGTTATGTTGGATGGAGGAAAAATCAGTTTTGGAGATAACGTTTTTGTTGCTCCCAATTGCGGATTCTATACTGCAGGCCACCCTTATGATGTTGAGCAGCGCAATGAAGGTCTGGAGATCGTTGGACCCATCACGGTGGGCAATAATGTGTGGATCGGTGGCGGTGTGACGGTTCTTGCCGGAGTGACGATTGGAGATAATACGATTATCGGAGCAGGAAGCGTAGTGACCAAGAATATACCGTCTGGTGTGATTGCTGCGGGTAATCCTTTCAGGGTCCTTCGCAAGATAACGGAAGAAGACAAAACAAAGTACAGCAGGGATGTAGTGAAGAACAAATAGTGAAGAACGTGGTAGTAGCTAATGAGAATGCCCGATGTGTATCATCGGGTGTTTCTTTTTGAAAATAAATATAAAATCCCCCGGACAGAAAACATGGCAAGGCATCGAATAACCGACCTTTTCATGTTATTTGTCTGGAGGATAGTAGGATTGTTACTGCTATATGTGATTATAAGATCTGATTTATAAGATCTTAACGTTTCAAGCTTTTTCCGTTACTGCCGATCACTTCTTTGTACCAATGGAAGGATTTCTTGCGGTAGCGTTCGAGTGTGCCTGATCCATCATCATGACGGTCAACATAGATATAGCCATAACGTTTTTTCAACTGGGCAGAGGACGCACTAACAACATCGATACAACCCCATGAGGTGTAACCCATAATTTCCACGCCATCTTCAATGGCTTCTCCAACCTGAACCAGATGATCATTCAGATACTGGATTCGGTAGTCATCTTCAACGGTTTTCTCACCGTCAGCACCCGTGATCAATTCGTCCACAGCTCCCAGGCCATTCTCTACAATAAACAGAGGTTTCTGATAACGGTCATAGAACATGTTGAGTACATAACGCAAGCCTTGCGGGTCGATCTGCCATCCCCATTCACTTGCTGGCAGATAAGGGTTAGGCACACCACCAAGCAGGTTACCTTCACCTGTGACTTGTTTGTCCGGATCTGCCGTCTGACAGATACTCATGTAATAACTGAAAGAGATAAAGTCTACCGTATTAAGCAACATTTCCTCGTCGCCAGCTTCCATCTGAATCTCGATTCCATTTTCACGGAAGTAACGTTTCATATAACCAGGGTAGCGACCTCTTACGTGTACATCACCGAAGAAATAGTTGCTATGTTCGAATTCCATGACTTTGATCATATCGTCTGGATTCGGTGTTAGCGGGTAGGTAGGCATACTGAGCATCATACAACCAATCTGTGCCGTAGGAATGATCTCATGACAGAGCTTCACGGCAGAAGCACTAGCTACAAACTCATGATGGATCGCCTGATACAGATCTTGCTTGCTAAGCTTCTCTTTCGGTGTGTAGATGCCTCCACTCATGAATGGTGCTTCGAGAATGGAGTTGATTTCGTTAAAAGTAAGCCAGTATTTTACTTTGTTCTTATAACGTTTAAATACGGCAGTTACATAACGCTCATAGAATCCAACCATTTTTCGGTTAACCCAACCGTCATATTCTTTGGACAAGTGTAGCGGTGTCTCATAGTGGGAGAGCGTAACCAGTGGTTCGATCCCGTATTTGTGACACTCGTCAAACAGATCGTCGTAGAATTGCAGACCTTCTTCATTTGGTTCCAGCTCGTCCCCTTTTGGGAAAATCCGGGACCAGGCGATGGAAGTTCGGAATACCTTGAAGCCCATCTCGGCAAACAGTTTCACATCTTCCTTGTAGCGATGATACAGATCGATACCGATTAGTTTCATGTTATCTTCAGTGGGTTCTTCCGTAATTGGTCCCATGATGCCTTTGGGAGCTACATCCTGTGTAGATAATCCTTTGCCGCCTTGATTGTATGCACCTTCAGCCTGGTTGGCTGCAATTGCGCCACCCCACAGGAAATTTTCCGGGAATTGATAAGTATGATTTTGAGAGTTGCTCATGTGTATCGCTCCATTCATCAAATTGATTTTAAGAGGTTGTTCATGTATGACATAAAAAAAGCTTAAACGTTGTAACGGGTTACACGTCAAGTTTTACTTTTGACCCAGATTTGATGCATACTATTATTCTAAATAAGTTCAACTAAATTTACACGAAAACGGAGAGGACAGAAATAACCAGAAGAAGCGAAGCGGTCGCCTTTATCCCCGGATTTTCCCGTTTAGATAAGGGAATCAAAAAATCTGGGGATAACAGCGATCGGAAGGTTGTTCTGTCATCGAAGTGCCAGTGTAAATAATCTTAGTTGAACTTATATAGTTCGTTAGCAAGAAGGGAGTCTCCGATGTCCAAGTTTGATGAAATTATGAAGCGGTCCGGTTACTCAAAAGCGACAGTGTCACGCGTGATTAATCATTCTCCGCATGTTAGTGATGAAGCAAGACAGATCATAACGGATATTATGAAACAGTTGAATTATATTCCCAACCGAAATGCGGTATCGTTATCGACAGGGCAAACAAAGCAGATTGGAATTGTGACCTCTACAACAGGTGAGATTATTCTTACATTCATGAATCAATTCATTGATACAGCGATGGATTATGGGTTTCAGACGATTATCTATACATCCCGTGGAGATCCGGAGATTGAATTGCAGGCATTCGAAGATTTGCGCAGTAAACGAGTCGATGGGCTAGTTATTATTGCTTGTGTTAATGATCCTCGGAAATTAAAAGCTTATATGGAGTATGGGCCCATTGTCTCCTGGCAGCGAATGGGGAATGACGAGATTCCGTCTGTTGCTATGGATCAGGCAGAAGGGTATAAGTTAGCTCTGGAGCATCTGGTATCAAGAGGATACACCCGAATTGCGAATGCATTTGGCAGGGCTGAAAGTTTGAATACCCAGAGCCGCTGTGAAGCCTATGAATCTTTCATGAAGAGCAGAGGATTGCATGTGTGGACCGAAGCATATCAATATTCCGTATTTAGCTCCTCCGATGGCGAAGAAGCGATGCGAAGAATGGCTGAGGGGCCAGAACTTCCACAGGCCGTATTATGTTCGAATGATTATGCAGCCATCGGCATTCTTAGTGAAGCACGCAGACGGAATATTCAGGTACCGGAACAACTCGCCATTGTGGGGTTTGATGATATCGAGCTTTCCCGTGTCCTCGGGATCACGACCATACACAATCCGATTGCGGAGCAAGCCACCCAGGCTTTCCATCAATTGTGGGCTGTATTGGGTAAAACAGAGTTGAAGACAGAGCAGCTAACATACCAGCTGATTGAGCGTGAGACGACTTGAATCCGTAAGAGCTGATGTTGGAATCTGGTTTTATGGATTCAATAATTATTCAAATTTGAAGCATCTTCGAATCGGAGTCATACGTTATACTGAAGATGAGCTTCTGAACGACATATCTGTACGGAGATGTGGCGTGAGGTTTTTGTATCATGTTACAAGTTACATATTTCACAAACGATTAGCAGGAAAGGTGAGAATGGACTTTATGAAAACAGTGACAGGCCGATTCAGAATTGCGGGCATATGGGAGGGCGTATCCTTACTTCTGTTGATTTTTATTGCTATGCCTCTGAAATATTTTGCAGATATCTCCTCCGCTGTAGCCGTAATGGGCATGATTCATGGTATTTTATTTCCTTTGTACCTTATTGCCCTAGTGCACTTGGCTCTGGTCAAAAAGTGGAAGATAACACGCTGGTTAATGGGTGGACTCGCCGGTTTTTTGCCGTTTGGAACTTTTGTATTTGAATCTTATCTTCGGAAGAGAAATTGGAAATAAAGATCAATAAGAATAAATGAAAGCAGGCGACTAATTCAGATGTTATCCGAATTGTCGCCTGTTACTTTCTGTACAAGTACTACTTTACTGTACCTTGCTGACGATCGGACAGCAGGCTTACGCCAATATCGCCAGAGGCATTTGACACAGGTGCATACGCCGAGAAAGAAGTAACAACTACCAGGGCAGTGAACAGAAATACAAATGATTTTTTCATACCATAACCTCTTTCATATGGGGATATATTCCATTTGATTCTAACGCACATAGGTTATACTTGAAAAGAAAAAGTTTAAATGAGCAAGCTATTGAATGACTGAAAGGATTGAGCTTCTATGAAAGATATTCATGAGTTAACATCCATAGAAATGGTTGAAGAAGTTATTCAACAACATGAATTGGTTTTTTTGTATGTATCTCGTCCAGAGTGCAGTGTATGTCACGCTTTACTCCCCAAGATCAGGGCGTTGCTTGAACCTTATCCATCGGTATATCTGGGTCACATTAATGCTAATGAAGTGGAAGAGGTTGCATCTAAGTTTCTTATTTTCACCGTTCCAACAATGATCATGCTTGTGGAGCAGAAGGAATATATTCGAGCGGATCGTTTTGTTCGCTTGGAACGTCTGGAAGAGCAGCTGCAACAGATTCAATCCATGTATATCCAGGATGAGGAATAGAAGCTAAAGCTTCATGAACGGCGGCTCATACATGAGCCGTTTTTTTTGCGTCCGCAGTGGCGTATAGCTATGAATAAAGTTACATGATGCCTGAACTCGCAAATTAAAGTGTTGCCATGAAAACGGTTTTATGATAATTTAAACATTATAAAAACGTTTTTATAGTAAAGGAACAAAACTTATGGCAAAGATAACGATTAAAGATGTAGCAAGGGAAGCGGGCGTATCCATATCTACTGTCTCCAACGCCTTAAATGGTGTGGATGTCTTGAACCCGGAGACCAAATCACATGTTCTTAAGGTGGCAGAGCGTTTAAATTATGTGCCCAATCTGAATGGCAAGCTGTTGAAGTCCGGTCAAACCAAAATGCTCGGTTTTTTCACCACAAGTGTATCGGGTCCGTATTTCTATAAGCTGGTGGAGTCAATGTCTCGCGAATGTGATCGTCTGGGGTATGGTTTGAATGTATTTGTGACCAAGGATAAACACGTTATTATGAGTAATATTCTGGGTCGGCGAGTGGATGGTGTCATTATCTACGAAGAACTTCGGATCGATGAGCAAGATATTATCGCCATGGAGAAAGACAAGATCAAGGCAGTTTTTCTGGATCGGGTCTATCAGAGTGATACGATGGGAAGTGTCATTTTTGACTCGTATGTGGCTGCTTATGAAGCAACCAAGTATTTAATTGGGCTGGGCCACAAGAAAATTGCTTATATTTCGGGCGTGGACACGATGTTTGACAGTGTGCAGCGTAGAGACGGCTATCTGGCTGCCTTGCATGAATACCAGCTTCCAATCGATGAAGATTACATTATACAAGGGTATTTTGAGGAGGAGAGCACGTATAGTGCGATAAAATCTTTTCTTCATTTGCACCCCGGCAAGCGGCCTGATGCATTTCTTGCAGGGAATGACTTGAGTGCTATTGGCTGTATGCATGCGTTGAAATCTGAGGGTTTTGAAGTGCCTCAAGATGTTAGTGTCGTGGGTTTTGACGATATTGATATCGCACAGTATTTTTCTCCACCGCTCACAACGGTAAGAAATCAAATTGCAAGACAGGGCATCCTGGCAATTAATCAACTGGTGGGTATGATTAAGGAGAAAGAACAAGGGGCTGCACAGAAATTGGCGGGTGAGCTGGTGGTTAGAGGTTCAAGCCATGTGAAGATCGACCGGAAAGACTATCGTACAAATATGTTCAACTGAAAGATTTACACTGGCACTCCGATGACAGAACAACCTTCCGATCGCTGTTATCCCCAGATTTTTATTGAATTCCTTATACCAAGGGGAAAATCCAGGGATAAAGGCGAACGCTTCGCTTCTTCTGGTTGTTTCTGTCCTCTTCGCTCTTGTGTAAAAGTATAGTTAAACATATATAGATGTGAGCCAAGGGGGTTTTTATGTCGGAAAATAAAAACGTTTTTATAAACATGCATGCATGATGGAGGGGAGTAAAAGAACGTGGATAAATTAGCCGTAGAGACATCAACCGGTAAAAATGCGATCAATCCCAATGGAAAGAAACCCATCGGACAACGGATCAAAGAATTCATAGTCGATTATCGGAGACAATGGGAGATTCAATCGATGATTATCCCGGGCATTATCTTTATGATTATTTTCTGTTATATCCCGATTTACGGTTTGACAATTGCCTTCAAAAATTACACGGTCATTGATACGCTGGCTACCGCTCCTTGGGTAGGGCTGGATAATTTCAGAATCATTTTATCAGACAAATACTTCTGGGATGCGGTCGTGAATACGCTGGGGATCAGTTTTTTGAAACTGGGTATCGGGTTCGTGATTCCGATCATTCTCGCGATCATGATCTACGAATTAAACAGCGGACGATTCAAGAAGTTTGTGCAAACGGTTTCATATTTACCCCACTTTTTGTCCTGGATCGTACTTGGGGGAATGCTGATTACCTGGTTTTCAACAACGGGCTTATTTAATCAGTTGTTACTTAGCCTGGGAGTGATCTCGCAACCGCAGAACATCTTGCTGGATGCAGGCAAGTATTGGTGGATTGCTACGTTATCGGATATTTGGAAAGAAGCAGGTTGGGGAACGATTCTGTACCTGGCGATCATGGCAAAGATTGACCCAACATACTATGAAGCTGCCAAAATTGATGGTGCAAGCCGTCTCAGACAGATCTGGAATATCACATTGCCTAATATGAGATCCATTATCAGCCTAAATCTGATTCTAACTGTAAGCGGTTTATTAGGATCGAATCTGGATCAGACCTTGGTGCTCATGAACTCCCAGAACCGCGACAAAGCGGAAGTCATCAATTCGTACGTGTACCGTATGGGTATGTCTCAGGGTGACTTTTCATATGCAACGGCCGTTGGCTTGGGTGTCTCCATCATCTCTGTCATTCTACTCGTCACGGCAAACAAAATCACAAGCAAATTAAACGATAATCAATCTGTGTTGTAGAAGGAGGTAGCCCGCGTGAATGGAAAGGTGGCAAAAGAAGATCTCGATAGTCGGATCTTTGATACCTTAAATATGATTTTGCTAATCATCTGTACGGTCGTTATTCTCGTTCCTCTCTGGAATGTCATCATTTCTTCCTTTAGTTCAGGCAAAGCACTGGCGGAAGGTGGATTCATCTTCTGGTCACCGGAATTCTCGCTGGAGAATTACAGAGCTGTATTCAACGATCAGGGCATCTGGCAGGCCTTCTTCATATCGGTCTCCAAAACAACGATCGGCGTTGTTACACATGTGTTCTTTTGTGCCATGGTTGGTTACGGTCTGAGCAAAAAGTACATAAGAGGCCGTAAATTATACGTTGCCATGGGTGTTATTACCATGTTCTTCTCGGGCGGCATGATCCCGACATACCTGTTAATCAAATCACTTGGATTGTTAAACAGCTTCTGGGTGTACATTATCCCAGCGTTATTCAGCTTCTATGATGTCGTGATTCTGATGAATTTCTTCCGGAATGTCCCGGATTCGCTGGAAGAATCGGCCAAGATTGACGGCGCAGGGGATTGGCATATTTTCCTGAAAATATTCATTCCGCTCTCCATGCCAGCCATGGCGACAATTGCGCTATTTAATGGGGTGGGGCAATGGAACGACTTCATGACAACCAAGTTATATATTACCGATCAGTCACTGTATCCACTCCAGATGATGCTGTATGAGATTATCGTTCAGTCCCAGACACAATCCATGCAAAATGTCGGGGGTTCGGCTGTTATTGAAACAACGACCAAAGGCGTGCAGTTGGCCACCATTGTCATTACAACACTCCCTATCGTGCTGATCTATCCCATCGTTCAGAGATATTTTATCTCGGGAATGATGCTGGGTGCGGTCAAGGAATAAGAGAATCAAATACCCCATTTGAGGAGGAACAAAAACATGTTGAAGTTGAACAAGGCATCAGGCAAAAAAGGGATTAAATTGCTCGCAACACTGCTCACAGCCGTACTTATGATTACAGGTTGCAGCGGTGGATCGGGGGGCTCCAGTGAAGGGAACTGGGTATCCATTGAAGATCGCTATACGGTTGATCCGGAAAAGCCGGCTTGGCAGTTGGATAAGAAGGAAGAGGCTACTGACCTGACCTGGTACGTCAATGCAGACTGGTGGAACACCGATTTTGGCAAGGATATTGTTACCAAGAAAATCAAAGAAGATCTGAACATCAATATTAAATTCATCACGGGTGATGATACCAAGTTAAACACCTTTTTCGCAGGTGGAGATATGCCTGACTTGTTGACGGTCTTTGACTCGAATTCTCCAGTGGTGCAAAAAGCTGCAACCTGGGCTATGCCGCTGAATGATCTGGCGGAAAAATATGATCCTTACTTCAATAAAGTTGCGGCTGCCGATACATTGAACTGGTTCCAGTTGGCAGATGGTAAAACCTATGGGTACCCGAATTATTCCAATACGCAAGAGGATTATGATAGCGGTAACATTCCTGCCAAAACGGCATTTATCATTCGTAAGGATGTGTACGAAGCTTTGGGTAGTCCGGTCATTGGAACGCCAGAAGAATTCCAGAGTGTGATGAAACGAATTAAGCAAGAGTTCCCTGCGCTGATCCCGTTTGGATTCAACTCCATTGGTGAAGGAACAGGTTCACTCGGGGATACGTTGCAAGATTTTATCGGCGTTCCGCTGGAGACCGAATCGGGAGAGTTCTACGATCGCAATCTGGATGAAGATTATCTTAAGTGGTTGAAGACATTGAACACAGTCTACAGAGATGGCAATATCAGTGATGACAGTTTTGCGGATGATGGCACGGCTTTTGAAGAAAAAGTGAAGTCCGGTAAATATGCAACCATGCTGCTCGACGGTACACCTCAACAAGGAGGGAACCTGCAGATCTATATGAGCGCCAATCCAGGCAAAGAATATATCGCCATTGATGGACCGCAGAGCACTAAAGGCAATGCACCAACATTGAATCAATCCGGAATAACCGGGTGGATGATCAACTTTATTTCCAAGGACTGTAAAGATCCGGCCAAGGCCATTCAGATATTCACATATTTGCTGAGTGAAGAAGGCCAGACACTTATGAATTACGGGATCGAGGGGGAAACCTACCAAACCAAAGCCGACGGTAGCGTAGAGTTGCTGCCAGCGGTGAAAGACTTGCAACTCAATAACGCAGATCAATTCAAGAAGGATTACCGGATGGGTGAATTTATGTTCTTCGGTCATGACCGTCACAAAGCACTCAGTGCAGATGCTTTTCCGGAAGCCATTAAACAGATGCAGGAGTGGGGCAAAGGCAAGCTGAAACCACACTTCATTCTGGAGAATATTAGTCCGGATCAAGGTACACCTGAAGCTCGTGCGTTGTCAGCGATCAATACGAAGTGGAATACAACGCTGGTCAGTATGGTACGTTCCAAGGATGATGCCTCGTATGACAATGCACTGGCTGCTTACAAGTCATTTTTAGGTGAGAACCGTTGGGAAGAGATTGTGAAGGTACGTAGTGAGAAGATGAAACTGAACAAAGAAAAATTAGGTATTCAATAATAGAAGTGTGGAGGGAAGTCATATGACGATTTTCAAAATGTACAAATCCACGGGTGAAGAAGATTTATTCGTATCTCTATCCCAGGAGCAATTGAAACCACTGGATGCCGATAAGGAGACAACGACCATTCATCTGGATGATCAGCTAACGTACCAGGAGATGGACGGATTTGGTGCTTCTTTTACCGATTCATCTGCTTATCTAATCAACCAAATCTTGAATAAGGAGCAACGGGAAGAGGTCATGACCCGACTGTTCCATCCTGAAAAAGGGATCGGGCTGTCAGTCATCCGTAATCCAATGGGGGCTTCGGACTATGCGAGAACGGTATACAGTTATAACGATATGCCCGAACAACAGACAGACGCAGAATTAACCCAATTCAGCATTTCACATGATGAAGAGGATGTTATTCCTTTAACGCAACAGGCTTTGGCATTGAATTCTGAAATGAAACTGTTTGCTTCACCATGGAGTGCACCTGGCTGGATGAAAACAAGTGGATCGATGATTACCGGACAGTTGAAGGCGGAATGGTATCCGGTTTATGCGCAATATTTTGTGAAATACATTCAAGCCTATGCCAAGCATGGGTTACCGATCCATGCCATCACACCACAGAATGAGGCGCTGTATGAACCAGGGCACTATCCTGGTATGTTGATGCCAGCCGAAGCGCAAGCAGACTTTATCAAAAACCATCTCAAACCAGCCTTCGAGCAAAATGAGATTCAAACGAAGATTCTCTGTTACGATCACAACTGGGATCAACCGGACTATCCGCTGACGGTGTTGGAACAAGCGGGAGAAGAAGCGGACGGCGTAGCCTGGCATTGGTACGGGGGCGATGCTTCTGCTCAAACGAAGGTTTATGAAGCTTTTGCAGGTAAAGAAGTGCATTTCACTGAAGGTTCAGGTGGAGAGTGGATTCCGCCATTTGAGCAGGCCTTTTCCAATGTGATGCGAACGGGAATTCAGATTCTTCGCAATTATAGCAAGTCCTTTGTACTTTGGAATATGGCACTGGATGAGAATAATGGGCCTGCGGTTCCTGGTTTTGGTCGCAGTACGTGTCGTGGTATCGTGCAAGTGAATCAGCAGACGAAGGAGCTTGCGTATACACTTGATTATTATGCCTTGGCACACTTTAGTGCCTTGATCCGTCCAAAGGCAGTTCGCATTGATTCGACGTCCAGTAATCATTCCATCTGCTCAGTGGCGTTCAAAAATATTGACGGTTCTGTCGCATTAGTTCTCTTCAACGATAGTGAAGAGGTGGGCAATGTGAAGGTTAAACTGCGTGGCAATATATTGTTGGAATGTCAATTGGAACAGAAGAGTGCCTTGTCCATATCATTCTCCGACTTATAGACAGAAAGTGGTCCCCATTAGTGCAATCAGCTTCATCTAAAAATGATCATCCCAAGAAGCGATATCCGGAGCGTACATGGATATCGCTTCTTGGGGTGAAATTTATCTATGGCAGGACTGCATTATACAGCTTGAATGGCGAGATGAGGGGTACCACTACTCTCATCAACGAACAATATATATTGGTTGCCGGCAGTCCCTGTTAAGACCAGACCGGGTTGACCTGCAACACCAGGATTGTAATATCTGAGCTGTTGTAAAACGGGTAGGGACACTGGAAGAGTAGGTTGATTGAGTGCCATTAATTGTGTAGCGGCTTTAACACTATCTCCAGCTTCGATCACTCCGCCTACACCCAAATGATTGACAATCGAGGAGCTGGCGTTGATTTGAAGGCTGCCTGTTATGGTCTGGCTGCCATTGACGTTTAGATCGACACCAACGGTTTGATTACCATTAACGTGCAAATTCTGATTAATCGTCTGATTGCCGGTGACAAGGATGCTATCAAATGTTGGCAAAGATATCATCTCCTATATAGTATTCATATATTCTATGAGGACAAGATCTGGAATGACCCGGGTGGCCACACATTATATGTCTGGGATAAAGCCCTTTTGCAAAAGAGAGTTAGCGAAAAGCTCAATAGAAGAAACCACGCCACTATTTCGTGCATATTGTAGGCAGAGAATGCTTTCGCATGGAACAGGAGGGTTTGTTATCCGAAAGAAGTCAAGAACGCAGGTTAAGTCCACGAAAAAGAAACGTTCAGTTCATGATGCGAACCGGTTATTCCTGAGACAGATGAATGTGGTCCTGAACAGGAAACTCAAATCCATGCGTAAACATATGGAAGTACAGCAATTGGAACTGAATCAGCAATGGCTGAAAATGATGCAGGTGGGAAGCGTACCTACCCGAGAAGTGCCAAAAGTGATCTATAAGGAGTTAAATGTGCTTCTTATCACTCCTTGTAATGACCGAGGAATGTCATCACATTGCGTCTTGATTGAACAGAGTCTGAAACATCTCGTGAAAAATGTGAATGAGATTAAATATATCGAATCCGTTTCAGCCTGCTTGTCTTCTAATGATGTTGACCTGATTATAGTCATCGGAAGCGAAGAAAATTTGCCGGATGAGAATATCACAGCATTAAGGACATCAACCGTGAAGAAGGCAATCTGGTTGTCTGCCGATCAACATGTGAATCAAAGCGAAACTATTCTCCCGTTATTTGATCACGTGTTTACACAGAACTCATCCCAAATAAGCGATGATCAGCATCATATGGGAAGCACTGTTAGTCATGAACTATTAATGCCACCTAATCCACATCTGTTCTGTCCGCAAGTTGTTCCCCCTCAGTACGAATCGGATGTTTATATTATCGGGGATGCAGAACCGGATGGCATCATCACCGCTTTTGCCAAATCGGGTCTTCTGGATAACAAAAAAGTTCGGGTGGATGGAAAGGGTTGGGCACAAATCGGGGATTTCTATCCTGTTCATAAGAATGAAGCTCGCCAGATGTTATATAACGGAAGCAAACTGGTTATTCATCGTGGCGAATCAATCAAAAACGTGATGGAAATTGCCGCATGCGGGACGTTTCAGCTCATAGGACCATCTGTGAATCAGAGCAACGTGATAGACCTTAGTAACTTTCATCAATACAACTCATGTGAGGAACTCATTCAGAAGTTTGAACATTACTGGCAGAGTATTGATGCAAGGAGACTGGCCGCTAGCCATGTTCTGGCATACATGAAATATAATCAATCCCATCTGCAAAAAACATTGCGACTGCTGGATATCATTTTCATATAAATCATCCCAAAAATCACAGGAGCGTAGGCTGCATCATGTTGCTGCATTGGAGGAGTTCTGATTGAAGGTAATTGTTCTGCATCTTCCCCAATTTCACCGGATTGAGGAGAACGACCGATGGTGGGGGGACGGTTTTACCGAATGGACCAATGTTAGAAAAGCCACGCCTTTATATTCGGGTCATTATCAGCCTAAGCAGCCATTTCAAGGGAAATATTATGATCTTTCCGATCCAGATGTACGAAAGTGGCAAGCGGAAACGGCTAAACATCATGGCATTTATGGATTTTGTTATTATCATTACTGGTTCAAAGGCAAGCGTCTGCTGGAAAAACCAGTCAATGAAATTTTGCATAGTGGGGAGCCCGATTTTCCTTTTTGTTTGTCATGGGCCAATGAGACATGGACAAGAAAATGGGACGGTCAGGAATCAGATATTCTTATTGCACAAAACTATGGAGATCGACATGATTGGGAAGAGCATTTTGACTACCTGCTCAAGGCATTCAAGGATAGACGATATATTCGAGTGGAAGGTAAGCCGTTATTTCTGATCTATCGGCCAGCCAGCATTCCTCAATGTGAGGAAATGATTCAGTTTTGGCGTGAATTGGCTTTGAAGCATGGCCTGAAAGGGATTCATTTTGTGCAGACCATTGGTGGATTCCCTACATTTAATCGTCAGATCTTTGATGCGAGTATGGAATTTGAACCGCATTATACGTTTGCACATGGACATATGAATGGAATCTGGATCGAAATGAACGTTAAGGGGCAGAGACATATCGCTGTGAATTATGACAAGGTATGGTCTTCCATTCTCGAACGAACACCACACCGTAATGGGGAAATGGTCTATCCAGGTGCATTTGTCAGTTGGGACAATACACCGCGGAGAGGCGTTGACGGCCAAAGTACGCTGGGGTCGACCCCAGAGAAGTTTGGGCTTTATCTGGCGAGACAGATGGAGAGAGCGAGGACAGTGTACAAGAGTGAGTATCTCTTTGTTAACGCTTGGAATGAATGGGCAGAAGGTGCGTACCTCGAACCGGATCAGAACTATGGTTACGCATATTTGAGAGAACTCAAGAAAGTAATTCAGCACGAACGACTAAATAGAAACAGGTTATAGAAGGGAGTTCCAAATGAGGAGACTCCCTTTTAATTTGAGCTTATATGCACCATGTTTACGATGTGCGAACCGTAGTTTGTCTGCGGAACTCCGTAGGCGTGAGCCCTGTATGTTTTTTGAACTGTCTGGAGAAATAATACAAATCACTAAATCCGAGATTCTCGGCAATGGCTGTAATGGTGTTCGGGGTGCAGGTTAGCAGTTCCTTGGCTTTATCGATTTTTTTGCCTGTGATGTAGAGGATTGGTGGAATGCCGATCTGCTGCTTGAAAAATCGAATAAAATAATTCGGATGCATGTAGGCGATCTGAGCCAGATCCTGAACCGAAATATTCTCTTCGATGTTGGAGTCGATGTAAGCCAGAATGGCAGACAGCTTCTCCATGACAGGCACGTTAATAAAGGAGATCTGATCCAGATCCAGATTCATTATATAGTGGGACAGTAACTCGGTCAGTTTGCTCTTGGCCATCATATGGGCATAGACTTCATCGGACTTCGCATATGTAAGGATGCTGCTGAAAACCCCTTGAATCAACTCAGGTTGATCTATCGTACAGATGTGTGGAAACTTCAGAATTTGGAATAAATTAATTCCCCCCACCTTTGCGCTAAAGTGACACCAGT
This sequence comes from Paenibacillus sp. USHLN196, assembly GCF_037144955.1. Taxonomy (NCBI): domain Bacteria; kingdom Bacillati; phylum Bacillota; class Bacilli; order Caryophanales; family Paenibacillaceae; genus Paenibacillus; species Paenibacillus sp. USHLN196. Next base: position 414,098 of record NZ_JBBCYH010000003.1, read on the forward strand.
ACTTGAGAAAAGGACGATCGTTAATCACTGAGTAGGACTGCTGGATTCCCTCCGGCATTAAAATAAGTTGATTAGGCGCAGGGTAGTACTCTTCATTCCCAATCTTGAGCCACCCCTCACCTTCGCATATGAAATAAAACTTGCTGTAGTCTGGCGTGTAATCCAGATCCCGCCAATCGGTGTCGCACCGATTGTAATTGACCATGAATAAATCAACTTGCAGATTGGACAGGTAGTTCGTAAGCAAAGTTTGTTGATTCATGATCCTCATCTCCATACAAGGTTATTATTGTCCATCTAAAAGTTAGTGTTCTGCATGTCTATCCATGGGCCGTAGCACTACAATACAAGTGCAGACGATAACGGAAGGGATGAGAACAGATCATGGACAAAAACGAATATTTGCAACAGATCGAAGCAACGATTGAGAGCGGTAAATTTAAGGACAACTGGAGCTCGCTTAGCGCTTTTCAAGTTCCCGAATGGTACCAAAAAGCAAAATTTGGCATTTTCATCCACTGGGGGTTATATTCCGTCCCAGCTTATGATAGCGAATGGTATTCGCGTAATATGTATATCCAGGGCTCCAAAGCCTATGAACATCACCTTGCGGTGTATGGACCACATAAGGACTTTGGTTATAAAGACTTCATTCCGATGTTTCGTGCAGAGAAGTTCGATGCAGACGAATGGGCCACGCTATTCAAACAAGCTGGAGCCAGATATGTTATGCCCGTGGCTGAGCACCATGATGGTTTTCAGATGTACAATAGCGCTATCTCTCACTATAACACATATGAAATGGGCCCCAAACGGGATCTTCTGGGTGAGATGAAGACTGCGTATGAGAAGCAAGGGCTGACCTTGTGTGTATCGTCTCACCGTGCCGAGCATTGGTTCTTCATGTCTCACGGTAAGGAATTCGATTCAGACATTAAGGAACCTTTGAAACGTGGAGATTTCTATTGGCCTGCCATGCCGGAACCCAAGGATCACTTCGACTTGTATGACTCACCCCCAACTGAAGAGTATCTGGAAGACTGGCTGATTCGCTGCTGTGAACTGGTCGATCAATATCAGCCGAAGGTCTTCTATTTCGATTGGTGGATTCAAATGGTTGCGTTCAAACCTTATCTTAAGAAATTCGCTGCCTATTATTATAACAAAGCTGAAGAATGGGGCTTCCCTGTAGCCATTAATTATAAACATGAGGCCTTTATGTTTGGCTCTGCTGTTCCGGATGTAGAGCGTGGACAATTCGCTGATCTCAAGCCTTATTTTTGGCAAACGGATACGGCTGTCGCTAAAAACTCATGGTGTTACACGGAAAACAACAACTACAAAACGGCCGAAGAGATCATCCGAGATCTCGTCGATATTGTAAGTAAAAACGGCAATCTGCTGCTAAACATAGGGCCCAAAGCAGATGGCAGCATACCAGATGAAGATCGGGATATCTTGCTGACGATTGGCAAATGGATGGAAGTGAATGGGGAAGCGATCTATGATACATCATTCTGGCGTACGTATGGCGAAGGCCCAACAGAGGTGAAGGAAGGGCAGTTCACGGATGGGGATACCAAGGTTTTCACGAGTGAAGATATACGGTTTACGGTAAAAGAAATCAATCTGTATGCCACGGTACTTGCTTACCCGGATAACGGGGTGGTGCACATTAAATCCCTGAAGGAAAATTCTCACCATTTTCAAGGGTTCATTCAAGATATTCAGGTACTTGGCTATGAAGAACAGCCTGAATGGGAGAGAACAGCGGACGCACTGACCATCACCACCACGAATGTGAAGAGTATTGCGCCTGTCGTTTTCAAAATTAAATTGGATTAGAAGTGAAAGGGAGCCGGCAAAAGCGTCGGTTCTTTCTTTGTTTGTGATTTCATAAGTGGACTATTATCTGAGGGGGGTGATAGTAATCTAGGGTCTATTTGAACCGTTTTTTATGGTTGAATTTGCGTGAATGCGAAAATTGTAATTAGGAGTACAAGCGACATGAGACACATAAAAGCATTAAATAGACTTATTTTCTATATTTTTCAATAAAAGTGCTTGTATATATCGAATAATGAATCTATACTATACCAATAAAATCCAATTAAATTCCTAATCGACTAGTATATGTAATTTAAACTGTTTTCTAACTTACTCGAACCACGATCGAAATTCGGATTCACTAACTCCTTAGCAAGCGTTCTGCTAACGCTCCAGGTCACCCTTCCACATGAATGCTTATAGACATTCACTCTCGTTGCATTACTCAAACACCCAAACCTTTCACTCTCACGTCTTAACCCGAGTCGTTCTAAATCTCCTAAACTTCCAAGTGAAAAATCATAGACTGATCCAGTTATCTATTCTGACTCATATTGTTTCCTAACCAGACCTGTAAAGGAGGTGAGGCTTTATGTGAAACCCAGGACGTCTATTTCGTCCGCAATAAAGGTTGTTTTATCGTTTTATTCTGCAGAGAAGGGCATATGTACCAGACTAAATTACAAAACCGGGTAAAAGGAGTGGAAAAGTTTGATAAAGATTAATCGGTTACGCAAGCCCATCTCCATGGGGCTCTCGCTTCTCCTTGCATTTTCGATCATTCATCCGGTTTCAGCTGAAAACTCCACATCATCCAAATTGGATATGAAATCTGGACTTGCCAAAGTTTCGGAGTCCAAAGTAAACGCCAAGTTGACCAAAGAATTCGAAGGTAGTGAATATGTTACCTATCTGGTGAAAATGAAGGAACAGGTGGATACAGCAGCAGTCTCCAAACAGGCCCTGGAAAAAGCGACCATCGCCAAACAAACGGCCTCAGCCACGAAGCTGTCCGTTCGTAATTCGGTCGTCAGTTCTCTGCGGGAAACGGCCTCACGTACACAATATACATTGGAAAGTTATCTGGAAAAGGAAGTTGACCTGGGTAAGGTCAAAGAATATAAAAGCTATTTTATCGTCAATTCACTGGCAGTAACGAGTACGAAAGAAGTCATGGAACAGATTGCGCTGCTGCCTGAGGTAGAGAAGGTTCTACCGAATGAGACACGATACTTACAGAAAGCGGAAGTGAGTAAAGAATCGGCGAATGCGGTGCCATCCAAGGATGCTGTCCAAACGCCAGCTAAAGACGCGGCAGTCGGTGTTAAAGATAAGGAACCTGTTGCCAAAGATAATCTAACAACCGAGAACGTGGAATGGAACCTTGATTACATCAATGCACCAGCTGTGTGGGATCGGGGCATCGACGGAACAGGTATTGTCGTTGCCAATCTGGACAGCGGTGTGGACTATACCCACCCGGCACTTCGCAGCAAATGGCGGGGATTGGATGCCTCGGGAAACATCGTTGATCCCGAATTGAGCTGGTATGATCCGCACAGTAATGCTGCCCTGCCTGCGGACGAAGACGGACATGGTACTCACACAATGGGTACGATGGTTGGCTCCGAAGCAGATGGCACCAACCAGATCGGGGTTGCTCCCGGTGCAAAATGGATTGGTGTGCGGATATTTAATCCGGAAACAACCGATGCCATTATACTGGATGGTGGACAGTGGTTGATTGCTCCGGTGGATGCGGAAGGCAATCTGCATCCTGAACTTGCGCCGGATGTCGTCAACAACTCATGGGGCGGAGGCGCAGGACTGGATGAATGGTTCCGGCCTATGGTCCAGGCTTGGCGAGATGCGCAGATCTTTCCCGAGTTCTCCGCGGGTAATGTAAGACTGACGAATCCGGGTGGTCCGGGCTCTGTCGCGAACCCTGCCAATTACCCCGAAAGTTTCGCTACGGGAGCTACGGATATTAATGGTAATCTGGCTTCCTTCTCACTGCTGGGTCCATCTCCGTATGGTGAGATCAAGCCAGAAGTATCTGCCCCTGGGGTAAATATCCGTTCAGCAGTTCCGGGCGGTGTATATGAGGGAGGCTGGAACGGTACTTCAATGGCAGGCCCGCATACGACTGCACTAGCCGCACTACTGCTTCAGGCCAACCATTCCCTGACGGTGGATCAGCTGGAGCAGATCATAACAGACACAGCGACGCCGAGAACGGACAGCCAGTACCCGACCTCCCCTAATAATGGTTACGGTCATGGTATTATTAATGCCCTCGATGCTGTGGGTTCGGTACTCGAAGGAATCGGCACAGTTTCCGGCAGAGTGGTTACAGCCGGAGATGATCTGGAAGAGCCGGTACTGGCACATACCCCTGTCAATTCTGCCTTTACAGGCATCGATATACCATTAACCGCTCATGTGACAGATAACGTCGCGGTAGTCTCGGTTGAGGCTTTTGCCAAAACGACAGGCACCAACCAGTACGTTTATCTACCGATGAATCGGATTGCCGGAGATAACAAAGATGGGACGTATACAGCGACAATCCCTGCTTTTCTTATTGACCCGCAAGGTGTGGAGTATTATATCCGCGTGAACGATTACGGCAACAACGGATTCGAAAGTCAGGTATATAAAGTGGCTGTGTCCAATGGTGTTCAGCCAGGATATCTTCAGAATTTTGAAGAAGATCAACTGGGCTTCACGACTGGTGGGACAGGAAGTACTTGGGTATGGGGAGCACCAACCAGTGGTCCTGGAAGTGCACACTCCGGTGACAAGGTGATTGCAACCAATCTGCAAGGGACTTATGTGGCGAATAGCAACGCATATCTGCTTGCGCCACCTATTGATCTAACCGAGAGTCCGGAAGGTGCGTTAGTATCCTTCAAGCACTGGTATGACCTGGAGAATAACATCGACTTCGGCAAGGTATACATCGCTTCCGAGGATAGCGATTATGTGTTCGAAGAACTATTAACCTTCACGGGTACAGGGGGTAATTGGAAGACGCAATATGTGGATCTTCGCGAATACGCGGGACAGCAGGTGTTCATCAAGTTCAATCTGACGAGCGATAATTCAGTGCAAAAGGCTGGATGGTACATTGATGATTTCGCTGTAGAAGAACTGGATGAGATTGCTCCGGGCGCTCCTGCAGGATTGTCTGCGACAGCCGATATTCTTGGTAATGTAGCCTTGAGCTGGACTGGTCCGAGCGATGAGGATCTCGAATCCTATGTGGTATATCGCTCCACAACCGCAGGTACAGGTTATGAATCCATTGGAACTGCAACAGGAACAACGTTTACAGATACGGCTACGGTGACGGATTCGACCTATTACTATACCGTTGCCGCACTTGATTATAGTGGCAATGAAAGCGACAAATCGAACGAGGTCTCCATTACAGTAGAGGTGCCTCAGGATATCTACATCGATCATTTCGATGGCAGTGATGATAATGGCTGGACTCATTCGGGGACCAAAGATGAATGGGAACGCGGTACTCCGGTAACGGGACCTGCCAGCGCCGTTTCTCCGCCGAATGTCTGGGCGACTGATCTCGACAATACGTACGAGAATGGCTCCAACTATTCACTCGTATCTCCAGTCATTGATTTGACCGATGTGTCCGAAGGAACGCTCACGTTTAATCATTGGTACGAGATTGAGAGTGGATACGATTACGGATATGTGGAAGTCACCAAGGATGGTGGAACCACATGGTCAGAACTGGGTAAATTTTCACACAGTACAAATGGAAAACAATGGACACCCGTATTTTATGACCTGAATGCACTTACCGGCAATGAAGTTCAATTCCGGTTCCGTCTGACCTCAGACAACAGTGTCGTGAAGACAGGTTGGTTCATTGATGATTTCCGTGTACTGGGAGTTGCTACGGAGACAGTAACCGAGGACAGTGCGGTTGTGCTTAACAGTGACAAACCGAAACCGTCCTATGATAACCCTTGGTACAAAATTTCACGGACAGACAAAGCGGAATTCAACAAAACGAAACAGCAGCAACCGGAAGTTGAAAAACCAGAAACAGGTTCGGTTAATCCGCAAAGCCTGCCTGCAAGTGCAACGGTAACCGTGCTCGAAACCGGTCGTTCAGTGAAGACGGATTCGGCTACGGGCAAGTATAGCTTCACACACGTAGCTGGTGATTACACCTTAAAAGCGGAGGCATATGGATACTATCCTCGAACTCAGCAGGTAACGATCACGGACGGCAGTGGGGCGAAAGCTAACTTTAATCTGGAGGCAATCCCGCATGGACAGATTGAAGGTGTAGTAACCGATGAGCGGACAGGCCAACCACTGGCTGATGCTTCCGTCCTCGTGGTGGAAGATGCCAAGGTAGGTGAAGTTCGCACAGGTTCAGATGGCAGCTTCGATATTCAGGTATTGGAAGGAAGCTACACTCTATCCATCCGGGCTGCAGATTATTACAGTAAAACCGTCACTGTAACTGTACCTGGTAATGGAACGGCAGAGGCAAATGTTGCCTTGAAACCATTCATCGGTTTCCCTGGGGAAATTGCTTATGATGATGGAACAGCAGAGAATGCAAGAGCTTTTGTAGCTGCTGACAATGCCTGGGCGGTTCGAATGACACCAGAGCTGGAAACTGCACAGCTTACAGGCGCATCGTTCCGATTCTGGAACACCGAATGGCCTGTACCTGGAGGTACAGCGTTCCAATATGCCGTTTATGATGCATCGGGCGCTGGCGGAGCGCCGGGAAGACAGCTGGCTGGACCATTCGATGGTACTGCACTTCGTAACGATCAATGGACAACCGTTGAATTCCCGGAACCAGTGATTGTAACGGGTGACTTCTATATCGTGTATGTACAAAGCGTAGCCGGAACAAGCGCTCCGGGATTGGCTACCGATGAGAATGGTGCGAATGCAGGTCGAAGCTGGCAGCGTGTAGGTGGGGCCTGGAGCACTGCACCTGCAGAAGAAGGTAACTACATGGTTCGTGCAGTCGTGAGATATCCGGTGAATGCACCGGTAATTACAGCGCCTGCGAACACGTATACGAATCAATCGACCTTTAACGTGTCGGGCACGTCTCCTGCATCCGGAGCTCAGATCAAGCTCTACAACGGCAAGGATCTGGCTGGCACCACAACCGTGACAGATGGGAAGTTCTCATACGGTGTGAAACTCCGCTCAGGAATTAACGCAATTACTGCCGAGGCCGTGGTGGACGGGAAAACAACCGACCGTTCACTTCCCGTCGTTATCATTCTGGATCAGATCAACCCGCAGTTGACGATTCTCACGCCAGCTCAAGGGGATCGCATCAATGCAGAAGTTGTTCATGTAACAGGTAACGTCGTGGAACAATTCCTCGATAAGGTAACCGTTAACGGGCAAACCGTACAAGTGGGCAAAGACAGAAGCTTCAGTCATCGCGTATTGGTCAATGAAGGCGAGAACACGATTACCATTACAGCAACCGATATCGCTGGCAACAAAACAACCGTAACCCGCACCGTCTACGTGGAAACGGCATTGCCAGAACTTACGAATACTACTCCTGCTGAAGATGTTCGAATCACATCAGGGGAGAGTGTTACCGTTTCATTTGATAGTAAACCTGGTCTGCAGGCATCTTTCCGAATTCAGTTACCGCTGAATCTGAATGACCAAGGTGCAGGAGAGATTCCATTGGTGGAGACCGAACCTGGCCGTTACACAGGCACATACACGACACCTTCATCCCTTGTTCTTGAGGGCGGAGTTATCGTGATTCGTGCTCAGGATGCAGCCGGGAATAAAGTAGAGGCTGAAGCAGCTGGACGATTGTTCGTAAGCGCAGCATAAGAACAATCAGTTCCAGAACCAGATTCGAGCCCAGCAGAAACGGAATCGAGCGAATCTAGTCCACCGTCCACTGAAGGTCTGCAACCATAATTATTCGAAGTGTGACACGATGATAACTGTGTTTTGAAGATTCAAGCAAGAAGCCGACAAGCCGAAGTATCAGGGCTTGTCGGCTTCTTGTTGTATTTCTTTTCGGAACTGACGCCTAAGAGTAGTTCAAGAAACTTGCATATACTGCATGGTTTAGAGCATCAGGATTCACAAAATAAGATAAGAGGAGGAGTGACTGTGGGAGTTGATGCATCACTGCGATCCCAACCTTTACGAAGTAAATGGCTCAAAACCAAAATGTTGCTGAATAACTCGGCTATCCAACCGTTTATCCCCGATACGCAGCGATTTAGCCAATCCAACCTGAAGTCCATGCTGGCCAAATATAGAATGGTATATATCAAACCCGAGATAGGCACCTTTGGAATGGGGGTCATTAAGGCTGAGATGGACAATCATCACCATTTTGCCTACCAGATCCATCAAAAGCGTCTGACCTTCAACAGTTTCGAGTCGTTTCATCGAAGTCTGACCCATGTGATTAAGCATAAAAGCTACCTTATTCAGCGAGGTATTCATCTGCTTCAACATAACAACAGGCGCTTTGATATACGGGTAATGGTCCAATTGAATCCCCAACAGGAATGGGAAGCGACAGGGGTCATCGGCCGACTGGGTCATCCGAAGAAAATCGTGACCAACTACCATAGTGGTGCTAAGCCAATGAGCATTCACACTTTACTGAAATCCCATGCTTCCGACAAACGAATCAATGAATTGATCCGGGAGATGAATCGCTTGGGTATTGACATAGCCCGACATATGAGGAAAAAATACACGCGTTTGAAGAGCATTGGGGTGGATATCGGGCTTGATCGAAGTCTAACGCCATGGATTATTGAGGTGAATGCCAAGCCAGATCCCTATATTTTCAATCAGTTAAAGGACAAGACGATGTATCGCAAGGTGATTCGATATTACCGTCAGGCTACGATGGAATGAAGAGATAAAAGTAACTTATGCGACCTAAATGCCTCGAAGACGTATATATCCCTTAAGTCTATATCAGATGGATAGGGAGATGAATGATGAGAACACAAGTGAAAATATTTGAAAATGCAAGCGCATTAGAGTTAGAGAAAGAAATGAATGAATTTTTAAACGGGATCAATAGTGTAGCTGTAGTGGATATCAAGTATTCTCAAGTGGCCGTTACTAACGGTGGTTATGTTATAAATCATTTCTCGGCTATGGTTATTTACACCAAATAAATTGAGTAATGAACCTTTGGAAACAAAGCATCCATCCGGATGCTTTATTTATGTTCCACAGTAGAGAGGGTATTTCTTATGTTGGAAGTGACGTACATACAAAATAATACCAAGCAAATATTCGGAAATCATGTCGTGATTTTATACATTAATTGTCGTGAGTTTCTATTAAAAATAGATTAAGTCTGTGATAACTTATAGATAAATGTCAGAATATTATATAGTATGGAGGTAAGACACATTGACCATTCGAATTGGGAAAATTAGCTTGTGGCATGTTCACGCATGGGATTACATCAAGCAGGCACAGGAACATGAGGATACAGTCATCGCAGCTGTTTGGGATGACGATGCCAAGCGGGGGCAGGAAGCGGCTGAACGTTTAAACGTACCATTCTATGCTTCACTCGAAGATATGCTGTCCAAGGATGACATCGAAGCCGTTATTGTAGATGCGCCAACTCGCATCCATGAAGAGGTGATCACCGCTGCTGCAAAAGCAGGTAAACACATCTTCACAGAGAAGGTTATTGCATCAACACAGGCGGAATCCAATAGAATCCTTAATGAGGTAAAGGTAAGCAAAGTCAAGATGACAGTCTCCTTGCCACGTCTGAATGCAGGGTATACGCTAACGATTCAGGATGTACTTGACCAAGGATTACTTGGGAAAGTGACTTATGTTAGAGCGCGTTTATCGCATGATGGAGCGATTTCCAACTGGTTGCCTGAACACTTCTATGATCTGAAGGATTGTCAGGGCGGCGCGCTGATTGATCTGGGCTGCCATCCGATGTATCTGGCCAAACTGTTTTTGGGTCAGGAAGTAACAGCGGTTAATGCGAATTTCGGATATATTACAGGCAAAGAAGTGGAAGATAATGCAGTCGCAACCTTGTTTACGGATTCTGGAGCAGTCGGCGTTGTCGAAGCCGGTTTTGTGAACAGCCATTCTCCATTTACGATTGAGGTTCATGGTACGGAAGGTACGCTTCTGTACGGAACACCCGAAGAAAAGTTATTGATTCGCACGAAAGCAGCAGAGGGACAGTATCAAGAGTGGACTGAGCTTCCTTTGGCAGACCAAAGAGAAAGCGCATTCAATCAATGGGTTGCACATATACAAAATGATACGGATGCAACCGAAAACGTGCAGATTGCTATGGAGCTGACTCGGTTGATGGAAGCTGCGAATCTCTCTGCCAAGGAAGGGCGCAGAATCGCTCTGAATGAGTTGAAGGCTTAAGTTTTATTAAGGAGGTATGCACTCTTGAGCCTGTATCCTTATGAGAAAATGCTTGAACGGCAGGATCTCCTGGAGAGACTGGATATTTCAATGGTATGGGGACATTATGAGATTCGTGTGATGCGATTTCATCTGACTTCATTTCCAGCGGGCCGAGTTGTGGATTTCCATAATCATGCGGAGTTCGAGTTTCATTTTATCCCGAGAGGTAAAGGCAAAGTTATTCTCGATGATCAGACACTTGCACTCTCGGAAGGTATGCTGTATTTGACTGGACCGGGTGTCCTTCATTATCAGGAGGCTGATGCCAAAGAGGACATGGATGAACTATGTCTTCATGTGGATATCGTTCACAAGCCAAGGGAACATGTTGATCCCTGGGAAGCAGCAGAATCCGAGGAAACGATTGAAAAGCTGAGAACGCTTCCGCTTACTCCGGTGAATGATTATCATCGGGCAATGCATTGTTTTTTGGAAGCCTATGAGGCATCTGATCAGAAATTGTTAGGTTATTATACGTCGATCAAGCAACTGGTTATCAGCATATTACTCAAAACCGTGCGAGCATACGACACCGGAGGGGATCGACCGGAAGCCCCTGTCCGGGATATGTCGGTGTATCGCTATGAGTATGCAGTGCAGTATATGGAGGCGAATCACCCTACAGTGGTCACGCTGGAGCATGTAGCGGAGAAACTTCATATCAGCAGCAGACAATTGCAGCGAATCTTCTATCAAGTACAGCCGGAGATGCCGTTCAGCCGTGTACTGGAGGATATTCGTCTGCGCGCCGTGTGCCGCAATCTGGAGGTAAGTAATGTATCCATTGAACAGATCGCACTCGCTTCAGGCTTCAATAATGCCAACTATTTGCATGCTGTATTTCGCAAACGTCTGGGGATGACCCCGTCAGCTTTTCGCAAAATGAAACAACCAATACTTAAGTGAGGGTGAATATATATGAGTAAAGTATATCGTATCGGAATTATTGGCTGTGGTGGGATAGCGAATGGTAAACATCTGCCGAGTCTGAGTAAACTGGATAATGTTGAACTGGTGGCTTTCTGCGATATCGTTCAGGAACGTGCAGATGAAGCTAAGCAGAAATATGGCACTACTGAAGCCGAAGTCTACACGGATTATCAGGAATTGCTTAAGGATGCGTCTTTGGACATTGTGCATGTACTTACGCCGAATATTTCTCATGCCGAGATATCCATTGCTGCGCTGGAGGCAGGCAAACATGTCATGTGTGAGAAGCCAATGGCGAAGACATCTGCTGAAGCACAGCTCATGTTGGAAGCGGCAGAACGTACCGGTAAGAAACTGACGATTGGGTATAATAATCGTTTCAGAGAAGACAGTCAGTATTTGAAGAAGCTGTGCGAAGCTGGTGAACTGGGTAATATTTATTTTGCCAAAGCACATGCGATTAGACGCAGAGCAGTACCAACTTGGGGTGTTTTCCTGGATGAGGAGAAGCAAGGTGGCGGTCCATTGATTGACATTGGTACGCACGCACTTGATCTGACGCTCTGGATGATGGATAACTACCAACCGAAGGTTGTGCTGGGTACGACCTATCATGAGCTTTCGCAACGTGAAAATGCGGCCAATGCTTGGGGCCCGTGGGATCCAAAACAATTCTCGGTAGAGGACTCGGCCTTTGGCATGATTGTGATGGAGAATGGGGCAACGATCATGCTTGAATCCAGCTGGGCACTGAACTCACTGGACGTGGATGAGGCCAAATGTAGCTTGAGCGGCAGCGAAGCCGGTGCGGATATGAAGAACGGACTGCGCATCAATGGCGAGAAATTCAGCCGTCTATATACCAACGAGATTGAACTGAGTGCAGGCGGTGTAGCTTTCTACGACGGTAAGAGCGAAAGCGCACCGGATGTCGAGATGAGAAAGTGGATTGAAGCGATTGAGAACGATCAGGAGCCGGTGGTTACACCAAAACAAGCGCTGGTTGTATCTCAAATCCTGGAAGCACTCTATGAATCTGCTCGCACAGGCAAGGCTGTATACCTGAATAACGCTAGCGAAGCATAGAAAAGAAAAGAAAAAAAGGATAGATTAGATTGCATTGGATTACAGAACCCTTTGTCCCGTTATTGGGGACAGAGGGTTTTTGGTGTTATGGATACTAGCTATTGGTCCATACCAGACTCTATTTCAGCACATATGATGAGAGAAAAATGAGCTGAAAAGAGGGTATGTCTTGACTAAACAAAAAACGGGTCACGGTGTTTCCATTGTTGTATGTACCAATCGGCCGCAATTTTTTGACAACATTCTGCAAAATTACAGTCGCCAGCGTTATCAAAGCAAAGAGCTGATCATTGTCCTGAATCATGACAGTATGAATCTGGCATTATATCAAAACCGGGTTCGAAAATATGCGAATGTTCATGTATATAAAATTCCGGAGAGCATTTCGCTAGGACAAAGCCTGAACGCCGGAATAACTAGGGCTCGCTTTTCAATGATTGCCAAATTTGATGATGATGACTACTACTCGCCGTATTATTTAACAGAACAGGTGAGAGAACTTAAACGGACCAAAAGTGATATTGTGGGCAAACATTCGTGTCTCGTCTATTTGGGCGCGTCCAAGACATTGTTGGTCAGATCTCCCTCAGAAAAGAACAAACCGGTTGAATTCGTCCAAGGCGGCACCCTGCTGTTCAAAAGAGAGGTTTTGAAAAAAGTCCGCTTCACGGACCGTTCTATTGGGGAAGATGTAACCTTTCTCAGACAATGCAGAAAGAGAGGATTCAAAGCGTACGCGACCTCTCCTTACAATTATGTCTATCACCGCAGACAGAACAAAAAGAGTCATACTTGGAGAGCGGATGACAGCTTTTACTTGGAGGGAAGCAAAAAACTTGAGGTTACAGAGGATTTCAGATCCTATGCTAATAAAAAGTTATAGTCTGGAATCGTAGTGCTCATGTGTGTCGTCAAATAACGAAAGCGAAGATGCATCTGCTACGTGTAGATGCGTCTTTTTTGTGCCAAAATGGTTCAATTTGGAGGTCGTGAAAAAAAGTTTTATGAATTTACTTGAAAAAAAAGTATTGCATATAAGTTTAGTCGGAATTATATTAATGGTATAAGGTCTAGACCATATACAGATCGGAGTGTTTAGATGTCCAGTACGTTTTCATTTCGTTTTGAGAAAGTATCCACCAAAAAGGTTAGTGAATTCATTAGAGAACAACTGGAAGAAGCCATTATTCTGAAAGAATTAATGAGTGAAGAACAACTTCCGGCCGAGCGAGATCTGGCAGAGATTTTTAACGTAAGCCGCATTACTGTTCGCGAGGCACTCTCTTCACTGGAAGACAAAGGGTTGATTGAAAAACGGGTGGGTGCCAAAGGCGGTACGTTTGTATTGCCTCTGACAGCCAATTCGCATAAGCGCACGAGAGAAGAAATTAAACGAGATTGGTCACAGATGCTGAAGGTGTTTGAATTTAGAACCATCATCGAGCCGGAGGGAGCTTTTCTGGCTGCTGAGCGGATCACCGCAGGCGAACTGGAGCTGCTTGAGGGCTATATGGCACAAAGTATAGAACCGGACTGTACAAGGGAATGGTTCAGGGCGCTGGATGTGAAATTCCATCTGACCATCGCCAAAGCGTCTGGCAATCCGTATTGCGAGAGAGCCGTCAGACAGATTCGGACCAAAATTAATCCGACGCTGGACTTGATGCCTTATGATGACCGGATACGTTCCGTCAATCACGGTGTACATATGGAGATTCTTCAAGCACTGAAAGCACATGACAGCATCAAGTCCCGGGAGACGATGAAAAGACATATCGAATTCTCGGCTGACGCGATCTATGCCCGTTTGGTTTCTGAATCGGATGAAAATGAAGGGAATGACAGCGAATGAATCGTTCAGAACTAATACAGCTGGCTCAGCCACTGCAAGCTCAGTTAAGCGCTTGGCGCAGAGATTTACATCAGCATCCGGAGATCGGGTATGAGGAGCATCGCACATCCTCCATCGTAGCCGAGCATCTGGAAAGCCTGGGACTCGAAGTTACACGCAATGTCGGAAAGACCGGAGTTACAGGCCTGCTTCGCGGAGAGACTGATGGACCAACCTTTGCCTTGCGCGCAGACATGGATGCCCTGCCAATTCAGGATCAGAAAGCTGTGGAATACCGCTCGCAAGTAGAAGGTAAAGCGCATCTGTGTGGACATGACGCTCACACCTCCATCCTGATGGGAGCAGCTCAGCTACTCACTGGCCTTGGAAGACCGAAATCAGGCAATATCAAATTCATCTTCCAGCCAGCAGAAGAGGGACTTGCAGGTGCAAGAGCCATGATCCAGGATGGGGTTCTGGAGAATCCGAAGGTCGATGCAATAGCAGGGTTACACATGACACCTGGACAGGACACGGGAACCTTGGGCGTAAGTCAAGGCGTTGCGTTCGCGTCAGCGGATCCCTTGATTATCAAGGTGTTCGGCAAGGGTGGCCACGCAGCTCGTCCGCATGAGGGGATAGACGCGATTGCGGTATCCGCTCAGGTCATCACCGCATTGCAAAATATCGTCAGTCGGATGGTCGATCCACTTGAGCCCGCAGTAGTCACGATTGGCAAAATCACCGGAGGTTATATGGGAACAGCCATCGCCCCGGAAGTGGAGATGATCGGTACGGTTCGTACACTCTCACCTGCCATTCGTGAACGGATGCCAGCTTTGATCGAGCAGGTTGTTAAAGGGGTCTGCGATTCTTTCGGAGCAGGATGCGAGGTCGTCTACGGCGATGGTTACCCTGTTGTTGTGAATGATCTCGGCATGGTTGACCTGCTAACAGAGACTTGTGATCAGGTTAATGCGGAGAAGGGATGGAGCTATATCAAACCTTCCACAGGGGGCGAGGATTTCGCGTTTTATTGTGAACAGATTCCGGGTGTGTTTTTCAGACTAGGATCTGGGAATGATGAGGAACGTACTCGTTATCCACTCCACCATCCCATGTTTGATCTCGATGAGACAGCGATGCCTTATGGTGTGGGCATGTTGTCTGCAGTAGCACTTGAATTTTTGGCAAGGAATACAACTTCTGAGGGGGAGCAATCACAATGAAAAAAAGACAATGGACAAGCTTGTGGATTACATTGCTGGCAGTCGTACTGGTACTCAGCGCTTGCGGAGGAAAAACGACAAGCACGAATGATAGTTCCGCAACAGAAGGAACGGGCAGTGGAAGCGCAAGTACAACACTGACTATTGCTGCAGCTACAGATATCGAGAGTTTCGATCCACACAACAACAACAATACCTCCAGTGAAGCGGTTCTGGTCAATGTTTTCGATTATCTGATCAAAAATGACAGTGAACAGAAGAAAGTTGCGGGACTTGCGACATCATGGGATCAGGTTGATGATACAACGTGGAGATTCAAGCTGCGTGAAGGTGTAACCTTCCACAATGGTGATCCATTCACTTCAGCAGATGTAAAATACACGCTGGAGCGCGTAGCCAAAGACGAGACACTCAAGCAGTACAGCTATTTCAAAAATATTGTAGAAGTTAAAGCGGTGGATGACTATACCGTAGACATTATCACGGATGGTCCAGATCCATTGCTCCTGAATCGTTTGTCCAAAATGGGAGCAGGCATTCTGCCAGCAAAATATATTGCGGATAAAGGATTCGATGCTTTCCTGAAACAACCGGTAGGCACAGGCCCTTACAAGTTCAGTAAATGGACCAAAGATGATCGTGTGGAACTGGTGAAAAACGAGAACTACTTCGACGGTGAACCCAAATGGAATGAAGTGGTATTCCGCGTTATTCCTGAAGCCTCCACACGTGTATCCGAATTGCTTGCTGGTGGTGTAGATGTTGCGTCTTCCATTCCATCCACTGACATTGCACGGATCGAAGGCGAAGCAGACAAGAAGATTGTCAAAGCGCCAATCCAGCGTGTGCTTCAGTTGATCTTCCGCCAGACAGAAGGCAGTATCACAGCTGATCCGAAAGTTCGTGAAGCCATTGACCTGGCTATCGACAAACAAGGCATTGTGGACAGCATTGCCGGCGGAGCAGGTATCGTAACCCGTACGTCTGTAACTCCGGGCAACTTCGGTGCTGATCCTTCATTGTACAAAACGTCACTCTATGACCAGGAAAAAGCCAAACAGCTCCTGCAAGAAGCTGGCTATGCAGAAGGTGAAGCAGAGATGACCATCTCCGTTTCTGCACAGTACAAAGAACAAGCTGAAGTTGTTGCAGCCATGCTGGAACAAGCCGGATTCAAAATCAATCTGGATGTCCTGGAAGCAAGTGCATTCAGTGAACGTTACAGCTCCAAATCATTCAAAGAAATTTTCATGATCGGTATCGGTAACTCCTTGTTCGATGCTTCGAATAACTACAATCGTTATATGTTGGAAGAAGCAAAAGGCGAGTCGGATTACAACAATCCTGAAGTAGAGAAACTGCTACAATCTGCATTGGTAAACATGGACCCTGCGTCTCGTGAGAAAGAGTATCAGCAAGTACAACAGATTTTCTCTGAAGAGCGTCCAGCCGTTTATCTGTACCAAATGGAAGGTGTATACGGAACGAATGATAAAGTGAACTTCGCGCCGCGCAGTGACGAGATGTTCTATGCTGACGAGATTACACCTGTTGCACAGTAACATCGGGTATAACACCGGTCATTGAAAAGATAGGCCGTGAACGGCAGGGACTGGATAACCATGTTCCTGCCGTTCTTTTTAATAAGGGAGGTGAACAAGGAATGGGCAAATATGTACTTAAGTCATTACTGCAGATCATTCCGGTACTGTTCATTGTTTCATTAATTGTGTTCATTTTGGTTCGAGTCACCGGTGATCCGGTTGCACTAATGTTGCCTGAAACGGCTACCGCTGAAGATCGTGCTGTTTTGACACAGGCACTTGGTTTGGACCAGCCTTTATATACGCAATACGTGAAGTTTCTGGGCAGTGCAATACAGGGAGACTTTGGTCAATCTTTTCGCTACAATCAGCCTGCATTAGAGCTCGTGCTGGAGAGGTTGCCTGCCAGCTTTGAACTGGCGGTAGCGGCTATGTTTTTTGCCGTGCTAATGGCTGTGCCACTTGGTGTCATTTCAGCTGTCAAACGCAATACATTTACCGATCTCATTATTTCAGGAATATCCGTTATTGGTAAGGCGATGCCGAACTTCTGGATGGGGATTATGCTTATCCTCTTGTTCTCCGTCATGTTGGGTGTATTGCCAGTCTCTGGTCGTGGGGGATTGTCACATCTGATCTTGCCGGCATTCACGCTTGGCGTCGGGCTGGCTGCGCAGATGACCCGGCTGATTCGCTCCAGCATGCTGGAGATTCTGAACCAGGACTATATTCGAACAGCCCGCAGCAAGGGGCTTGGCCGGATGGTTGTCATTGTAAAACATGCGTTTCGCAATGGACTGATTCCGGTCGTGACAATTATGAGTTTGCAGTTTACAAGTCTGATCGGGGGAACCTTGATTACGGAAACGGTATTCTCCTGGCCTGGACTGGGTCAATTGCTGGTCGTTGCAGTCAACACACATGATATGGCGATTGTACAGGCAGCTGTGTTTGTCATTGCCGTTATCGTTGTAGTAATCAACATCTTGACGGATGTAGCCTACAGGCTACTTGATCCGCGCATCAAATACGACTAGAAGGAGGTGCAATCATATGACAGGCAGCAATGAAATGCCAATTCCGGGTACAGAACAGGAACAAGACAATGGGCGTGCACCAACGGGATTTCGTTATATCTGGCAACAACTGATCATCAGCAAGACCGGAATGTTTGGTGCTGTGCTTGTATTGTTGGTTGTGTTAATTGCCATAGGTGCACCTCTACTGACGAGTCATGATCCGGCAGCAGTTAATCCGCTCAACCGTCTTAAACCGCCTGCATGGCTTGAGGGCGGAACGGCTGAATACTGGCTGGGAACAGATAATCTGGGCAGAGACATGTGGAGCCGAATTGTATATGGTGCCCGGGTTTCCTTAATTGTAGGGATGGGTGCGGTGATTGTGTCAGGAATAATTGGCGCGATTCTGGGGCTGGTATCCGGATTCTATGGGAAATGGCTGGATGCCGTCATCATGCGTGTAGGAGACGCATTCATGGCAATTCCAACCATTCTGTTCATGCTCGTTGTAATGGCGATTGTTGGCCCGGGTATCACGACCCTGATCTTTGTCATCGGTGTGACGAACTGGGTTCCATTCACCCGTGTGGTGAGAAGTGAGGTTCTGAGTATCAAAGAGCGTGATTTTGTTCATGCGGCCAGATCGATTGGAGCCAAGAACGGAAGATTGATTCTGAAACACATTCTGCCGAATATCCTCTCATCCTTTATCGTCATCTGCGGTATGAATGTCGGCACGACAATTATTATGGAAGCCTCACTCAGCTTCCTGGGTCTGGGTATCAAACCACCCGATGTGTCCTGGGGAGGCATGCTCAGTGATGGCAGACAATACGTTGCAACAAGCTGGTGGGTCGCTACATTCCCGGGACTAGCCATTACATTTACCGTACTCGGTGTTATTTTCCTTGGAGATTGGCTACGTGATGTGCTTGATCCACGTACGGAGACAACCCATAAATAAACGGAGAAGGGAGCCATGAATATGAACCAAAGACCAATTATGCCGGAGGATCTGCGTCACTATCGTTGGATCAGTCAGCCAGTGATCAGTCCGAACGGACGAGTGGCTTATGTGGAACAGACCATAGATCAGGATAAAAACGAATATAACACACAGATTCGGGGAATCTCCCTCGATGGTGATGAAGATATTGCACTTTCAGATGGCACGAAAGATTCCTCGCCTGCGTGGTCGCCGGATGGGACACAGCTCACATTCATTCGCTCAGAGGATGGGGGTAAAGGACTATGGACGCTCGATTCAGATAAAAATGAGCCTGTCATGCTGATATCTCCCGCACGTAAAATATTGAGTTATATCTGGTCTCCGAATGGGAAGTACATTGCTTTCACCAGTAAAGTTCAACCCGAGGAGCAACAGAATAAGGCTGAAGTGCATCCAGAGTCTGCACCCCTGCTGCGAGGTAAGGTCTTCGAACGAACAACGCCGAAGGCGGAAGGTTCCGGATGGTGGGATGGTCAATACAGCCATTTGTTTGTATATGAGATCGAAAGCGGGAAGATCACGCAGGTGACTTCCGGGCTATGGAATATCAGTGCTCCGGCGTGGTCGCCAGATAGCCAGAACCTTTCCTTCATATCCAAGCAAGTGGAGGATGAGGAACTCGATGCGGATCTGCTGCACTTTACCGATGTATACAGCATTCGATTGGGAGAAAGTGACCTCTTCAAAGTGACGGATTCCAGCCTGGCGGTAAGCCAGTTCTCCTATTCACCCGATGGACAACAGTTGATTCTGATCGCGAGTGATCGCAAATACGGAAGTGGGAGTCACAACAGATTATATGCAGTCCCCGTTCATCGAGGTATACCCAGGCCAATCGCACCTCAAGTAGATATGCAGCTTGGTAACGCGGCGCTTGGTGATATGAAGTCAGCAGCTGCTTCTCCTTCTCCAATCACGGATAATAAGCATTCGGAACTTGGTGTATATGTACTTGGGACACAGAACGGTAATGTGGATGTGTATCATATTCAAGATAATGGAGAGTGTAAATCCGTTACGGGCGATGGTGAGAAGGATGTGTATCAGTATACCTTAACACCAGATGGTACGTCGCTGGTTATCGCTGCCTTGACCGCTGAACATCCTGGAGAGTTATATCGCGTGGATATCACCAGTGGTGAAATGTTCAGACTCACCCGCCGAAATGACGAATTCATGGCCGAATTAGCCATAAATGTGCCTGTTCGTGTTGAGTTTACATCTTTAGATGGATGGCCGATTCAAGGTTGGTTAGCCACACCGGCAGTACGTTCATCCAATGGGAAGCTCCCGCTGATTTTGCAGATTCATGGCGGACCTCATGCGATGTATACGGGAACATTCAGTCATGAAATGCAGACACTCGCTGCACAAGGGTACGCTGTGTTATGGGTTAATCCTCGTGGAAGTATGGGATACGGTCAGGAGTTTGCCAGAGCATGCCGTGGTGACTTTGCCGGAGGTGATTATCGGGATCTGATGGAAGCTGTTGATTATGCCCTGGCTACCTATGATTTTCTTGATGAATCACGTCTGGGTGTAGCCGGTGGCAGTTATGGTGGAGTGATGACGAATTGGATCGTAGCGCATACCCACCGTTTCAAGGCGGCTGTAACTCAGCGATGCATCTCCAACTGGTTGTCCATGTATGGAACGAGCGATATTGGAATTTCCTATGTCGAAGGCGTCATTGGTGGTAATCCGGCGGAAAACGCTGAATTCCTGTGGTCTCGCTCACCTCTTGCTCATGCACACCACATTGAGACGCCACTTCTGATCATGCACGGAGAGCAGGATTATCGGACACCGATTGCACAAGCGGAGGAATTATATACCACACTAAAACGATACGGCAAAAAGACCAAACTGATTCGTTATCCGGGCTCCAACCACAGTTTGCTGAAAAGCGGTAAACCTTCACTTCGGATCGATAGCTTTGAACAGGTGAATGCCTGGTTCAATCAGTATCTCGGTAAAGAGGAGGGTGAGGAATGAGTCGGACTCAGCTGTCCATTCCTGTAGGCCTTCTTGTAGAGAATGCTCTGACAAGTGGGGCTCCTGAAGAGGTAATTATTGAATGGTTACAACGTCGAGACTACGCCCAGTTGCTGACTCTGGTTAAGGAATCCGCGATGGATTTTGATGAAAGACTACAGACAGCAGCTGATATCGGAGAGGATTGGGAAAAGGCGATACGTCACGGTTATGAGTTCAAGTTTTTGCATATTAATGGCTTGAAGAGATTGCTCGATTTCCGGTTTGACCGTAAGGTGGATCGGGATTATGTTCAGGAGGATCTGTCACTGAGGCACATACATCTGACTGCACAGGAGATCGAATTGCTGCAATCGTTAATTGGTAGACAATGGATCGTGCAAGCAGAAGAAACAGCAGCAGTGGAAGAACACAGCAGAGAGAGCGAGTTATCCTCCCACATTCCTGTCCGTATTCAATTGAAGTTCCCTTAATATGACCAACAAAAGCCGCGATGATCGCGGTTTTTTTGCTATGTACAGGTAGAAATGTGGACGACTGAATTCAAAAGTTGAAATCGAACTTTGAATGATTTATATTTATATTAAATGATATAACTAACTATCAAAAAAATGAAGATAAAGAGGAGGACATGGGATGTCCATTCAAAATGTTCTGGGAAAAATTCAAATATCAGATGATGTGATCTCCAAAATTGTCGGCAAGATCGCGAATACCACCAGTGAGATTTCCTCCATGTCGACAGGACTTGTAGAAGGGATCACTAAAAAGTGGAGCGGGAAAAGTCTGCAAAATGGCATAGCTATCCGCAAGGTAGAATCCAGGCTGGAGATTAATTTAAAGGTTGTCGTTCGTTATGGAACGAAAGTGCATGAAGTCTGCAGGGAATTGCAGAACAATGTGAGAGTGCATGTTGAACAGCTGACCGGTTTAACCATTGATACGGTGAACGTGATCGTTGAGGGCATTTCACTGAATCAACCTGATGCGAGGTTTTAGTCCAAATTTAGCTACCAATACGCTTATGAAGCCAAAATGGGTAGCCAAACACTGGGCATGATGATGTGTTATCCCAATAAACCTGCGCTATCCCTGTACAGGATGTCCAAAAAACAGGTGTAATGTTGTCTAATACGAATAGATGAAGGAACTGGAAGGTCCATACACATAAGCCCAAGTTAAAGGTGTGGGTTGAAGGGACGCTTTAGGCGTTCCTTTTTTAGTTATCAGATTTTTCTCATAAAAAAAGTAACTTGACTTTCCTTTGTGTTTAAGCAGGTACTTGACAGGGGTGTGGTATAGTATAAAAAGTTCTTTTAATGAAGAAAGACGGATAATCAAACAAGATGGGGTGTAATCGGTGTTTCAATACAAGGATCAGGAATATGATGCAGTACATTTTGAGGGACGTGATCTGCGATACGGAGAACTCATAAGCTGTGTTTTCAAACAATGTACATTCATGAACGCTTCTATGGAGGAAATCGAGACAAGTAACTGTCGATTCATTGAATGTGATTTCAAAGGGGCATCCATGAACGGTTCGATACATACGGAATCCGCTTTTGAAAACTGTTCATTTGGGGGTGCGAATCTCTTTGCTTCCAAATTCAGTTCTTGCAAGATGACAGGATCGGACTTTTCAGGTGCGCAAATGGATGGCATTACCCTGAGTCAGGGCGATTGGTCTTATACGAATCTGAGACATACCCGATTAGGCAAACAGGATTTACGAGGAATTCGTTTCTTTGAAGCCGACTTTACAGACACGGATTTCACCAAAGCGGATTTGAGAGACTGTGATCTTACCAGAGTCGTATTGAGCAGAGCTAAGCTGCAAGGGGCCGATCTAAGAGGGGCTAATCTGGAAGGAATTGATCTGAAATCACTGGATATCAAAGGCGTACGTTTGGATCGCGAACAAGCCGTTCTGTTTGTACGCTCGTATGGTGCGAAAGTAGATTGAGTTGAACATACACAGCAAGAAGCCGCCTTTAAGGCGGCTTTTTTGACTTTGAAACGTTCCGATTCAAGCAAATTGGCAGGAATAACAGATCTAAACAAGAAGTAGTTAACATAAGTTTCAACTAAAAGGAGGTCACCATGACGACTGCATTAATTATTATTGTTGCTGTTATTGTCTTTGGGCTTATAACAGGCACGATCACTATGATTATGGTATTTAAACTGCTACGTAACACTAAAGAGAAACAGCATTTTCGCAAGAGCATTCTGATGGACGGAATTCCAGCTGAAGCAACCATTCATGATATTATACAAACATCATCCAGTATGGATGGAAGGCCGGGCGTGCGACTGGATTTGACGGTAACCCAAGTTGACGGCCGTACCTTTCCGACAATAATAGAGACCTATATCCCGATCACGCATATTCCCCACTTCCAGAAAGGAAATGTCATTAACGTAAGATACATTGCGAAGGGGAATGAACGAAAAGTTGAGGTAGAGGATGCCTATGTTCCGTAAGGTGTCCTCTGGCGGTAAGCTTCGGTTATCAGGCTTATCAAAAACCATTACCTGAAACAAATCAGGTAATGGTTTTTGACGTTAATTTCAATTGGATTATGCTTTAACACTGTGCTTTTTTGTTCGTTTCAAGCGCATGGCAACCCAGCTCATAATCAAAGCAGCAATGAACAGAAATGCGGTCACACCTGCAATGACAACAAAGAAGGATTGGTCAAAAGCAGCAAAGGCGGCATTTGTGAGTGATTCAGCAGACGCGGCAGGCAAGCTTTCGGCGGCAAGAAGCGCTTCATCCAGACTGTCCTTCACATTGGACGGCACATGAATGCCCGCTGGAATCTTCATTGCCAGTGTGTAGAACAAGGTCGACATGCTGCCGATGATGGCAATACCGGATGCTCCGCCCAGCTCATAACCTACTTCCTCAATGGATGCTGCCATACCGGCTTTGTGAGGCGGGGCATAACTCATAATGGAATGTGATGCAGCAGTCATTCCTGAACCAAGACCTGCACCAAGTAGTGCCAAACCGATAATCTGCCCGGTTAACCCAGCATTGAAATACATCAGATACGTGCCCATGCCAAGGGCAGCGATGAAGAGAGAGAAGCTTTTGATATATACAACATCTACACGGTGCATGATAGTCCCCGTAACAGGTCCGGCAATGAGTGCTGCAACAGGTATGGATAGGGTGAATAGTCCAGCCTGAAGCGGTGACATGCCTTCCACAAGCTGAAGTCGCTGAGTGACCATATATTGCACACCCATTTGTGCGAATAAGCCTACCAGTGCGGTTATAAAGCCGGTGCTGAATCTTGGAATTTTGAACAAGGACAGATCCAGAAGCGGGTGGGTACTGTTATTCTGACGGCGAATAAAGATGATAAGGGATAGAACGCCAATCACAGCGGCAAGGATAGCGAGTGTGAGAGATCCTTCGCGTCTTGTGAATTCCTTGATGGAATAGATAATTCCGACCATGGCAATCATGATCTGAATGGAACTGGTGAAATCCCACTTTTTCGACGCATCCCCTTGGTGGTTAGGAATCATTTTCAAGGTGAACACAAACGCAAGAATAGCGATAGGCAAGTTAATCAGAAACACAGAGCCCCACCAGAAATGTTGAAGAAGCAGTCCACCGACAATCGGTCCCAGTCCAGCACCACCTGAAGCAATGGAACCCCATATGCCAATCGCCAGTGCGAGCTCTCGTTCATTCGTAAACGTAACTCTGATGATGGACAATGTTGCTGGCATCATCATGGATGCGCCTACGGCAAGAAGAATTCTGCTCATGACCAGCACAGCTGGTACTGGAGAAAAGGCAGCAGCAAGAGAAGCAGCAGAAAAGACAAGCAATCCCAGGGTGAATATTTTTTTATGACCAAGACGGTCTCCGAGTGTTCCCATAGCAGGAAGAAGACCCGCCATGACAAGGGAATAACCGTTGAGAATCCATAATTTCTCTGAAGCTGATGCACCGAGATCATGGGTCAAACTGGGTAGGGCCGTGTACAGGATGGTCATATCCATCACAATGAGTAATAATGCACTTGAGACAATAACAAGAATCATCCAACGTTTGAATTTTGACATGTTTCCCTCCGACAATATGAATAACTTACAATTCCAGACTAAGCTATAGGGTAACCCTATAGTCAAACTTTTCTTTACACACTATACTCAATGGTTTTAAGGTACGAGTGTGGAAGAGGTGACCGAGGCTGCACTGCCTTGACCCATGTCGTATTCCATGTTAAGTTTTCTGTATTAAATTGTGAGATTTCTAAGGGGGATAGAGTAATGACGGAATTAGAGGTTGTGGATGTTTATGTGGACCTGTCAACGAACATGAACAGTGGCATGGTTCACAATATAGCTAATCAGAATCCGGCACTTTGTCCTCCTATGCATAGATCTACTTGGCGTTGAATGGTATATCGCCAGGTTCCTTTATTGTATAAGCGAATCTAAATTCTGATTATGTTCAAATATTAAAGTGAGGGAATCCCATGTCATGTTAAATGATGAACTCCCGTTAGTTTACTTTTATATTTCACATAAAAAGGATGATCTGTATGTCTTTAATCAACGTTACCAACCTGACCTTTGCCTATGAAGGCAGTTACGATAACATATTTGAAAATGTAAGCTTCCAGTTGGACTCCGATTGGAAATTGGGTTTTACCGGAAGGAATGGCAGAGGCAAAACGACCTTCCTCAATCTCTTGCTCGGTAAATATGAATATAGTGGGCATATCTCTGCGAATGTTAGCTTTGAATATTTTCCTTTTCATGTAGAGAATAAGGAAGCGATGACCCTCGATGTCATCGGCGAGATTCATCCTGACTATCTTCACTGGCAACTTGTGCGAGAGCTTAACCTGTTAAAGGTATCGGAAGATGTGCTATATCGGCCTTTCGATACCTTATCCAACGGAGAACAGACGAAGATCATGCTCGCCGCTTTGTTTCTGAAGGATAATCGGTTTTTGCTCATTGATGAACCTACCAATCATCTTGACCTTCATGCGAGACAACTCGTCAGTAATTATCTTCGCAGCAAGAGCGGGTTTATTCTGGTATCTCACGACCGGGCGTTTCTGGATCACAGCGTAGACCACATCCTTTCAATTAATAAGAATAATATTGAGATTCAGAAAGGTAATTTCTCCGCTTGGTGGGAGAACAAAAGAAGGCAAGATCAGTTCGAACTTGCAAGTAACGAGAAATTAATGAAGGATATCAAGCGTTTATCCGATTCAGCCAAACGGACGGGTGGATGGTCGCATGAAGTCGAAAAAACCAAAAACGGGACGAGAAACTCCGGTTCCAAGGTAGATAAAGGATATATTGGACACAAGGCTGCCAAGATGATGAAGCGTTCCAAAAATATTGAACAAAGGCAGCAATCGGCGATTCATGAAAAGTCCAAACTTCTCAAAAATATAGAGAGTGCAGAAGCTCTACAGATTCATCAACTGGATTTTCACAAGAATGAACTTGTCGAATTGGAACATGTATCGATAGCATACGGCTCCAATATGGTGTGTAAGGATGTTAACTTCACGGTTGAAAAAGGGGATCGAATTGCCCTGTACGGAAAAAATGGATCTGGCAAATCAAGCATTCTTAAACTGATCTGTGATGAAGATATCTCTTATACGGGTCTTCTACGTAAGGATCATCAGCTCATAATCTCATATGTGTCGCAGGACACGTCTCATCTCGAAGGCCATTTGTCCGCATATGCGTTCACGCAAGGGATTGATGAGAGCCTGTTCAAATCAATACTCCGAAAGTTGGATTTTTCCAGACTGCAATTGGAGAAAGATATCTCGACGTTTAGTGCAGGCCAAAAAAAGAAAGTGCTTATTGCTAAAAGCCTTAGTGAGAGAGCTCATCTGCACATTTGGGATGAACCACTCAATTTTGTGGATGTCATTTCACGTATGCAGATTGAAGAATTGCTGCTGGAATACTCGCCAACCCTGCTTTTTGTAGAGCATGACAGTGAATTTTGCGCAAATATTGCAACAAGAATCATCGAACTATAAGCAATGGACGGAGATAAAAGATAATCATGCTAAGAGCCGCCGAATGGCGGCTTTTAAGTTTTACAGCACGAATATAAAAGGTGTTCAGTTGCGTTCAGAATGCGATATCGCAAGAATGTATGCTATAATTTTATAATCTCATCCAATCATATGATGGTTGAGCAGATCAATTGTAGACTAATTCGCCAAGAGGTGTAATACCTATGAAAAAAGAAATGACAACAATCAAACAAACGAGGCTACATTCCATTCTGGATGAGGCGACCAAGTTGCTGATTGAAAAGCCGAATGCTTCCATGAATGAAATTGCAGAGTCTGCAAAAATCGGGATTGCGACATTACATCGATATGTGGAAAGCCGCGAACAGCTCATGATTTATCTGGGATTACGCGCAATCGAAGTGGTCAGTGAGACCATGAAAGAAATCCAACTGGATGAGGAGCACTGTGAAAAGTACATACCTGAGCTGATTGAAGCGCTTATTCCATTAGGCGACAAAATTTATTTTCTGGCTCATGACACCACCATTAACTATAATCCCGAGATTGAGGGAGCAGATCTGAAACTGAGAGAACCTGTATTGCATGCGGTTGGTTTGTTGCAACAGAAAGGTTATTTCCGCTCCGATCTGGATAAAACCTGGATTGTGGATGTCCTGTATTCCATCATGTTCCTGACGTGGCAGCAGGTTGTAAGTGGTCATATCGCGAGAAAAGCAGCCCCTGCGCTTGTAGTAGACACGTTTTATCATGGATTTAAGCAGCGATAGTTCAAGGTTAACAACGAAAATCAATAGATTTCCACCAAGCGAACACCCCCAAAAAGTCGACTGTATCGTTAGATACGCGAACTCTTTGAGGGTGTTTTTTTGCGTTCAAAGTAGCGCGATGCATGACGAAACCATCAAAAATTTGCTTTTCTCACATATTCAAATATTAACAGAGTTCAGAATTTAAGATTTCCAGTTTACAAAAAATGATATAAATTTCTAGTAGATTCAAATCATTACCAAATAAATACAAAATTTTCAAACGAGGAGGCCGGACAGAAACACCTGCAATTGTGCAGTTCGAATCAGCTTATGTACTCATTCCATCAACCCAATCAGGAGGGATTCCATGCTTTACACCATTATTGTACCAGTCAACCAGGACTATAACATTCTGAACCTGTTCACTGATTCGTTGCTCCGGACGGTAAGTCCATCCACTCAGATTATTTTCATCAACGATGGTTCCGGTTCAGCCGTTTTTCAACATCTGGATAAACTGAAGCAAGAAGTAAGAGAAGGTGTGACCATCGAGATTCTTCAGCATGATTTTCCACTCGGTTGCGCCGTGTCGATTAATAGCGCACTCAGTCTTGCCAAGGGAGAGTACATTTTCTTCCTGGATTCCGACACCATTCTTCAACCGAACTGGCAACCGATGATGAAAGAGACACTGGACAGCGATATTACGATTGGCATGATTGGAGGCGTTCTGTTGTATCCGCAAACAGGAGGCGTGCAGCACTGCGGTATTGCTTTTGCAGACACCATCGGCCGACACCTGTTCCTGAATGCATCCCCTGATGATATCCCAAAAGAAACCTTCTCTGTTCAACTGGTGGTGTTCGCCATGTTCGGCATGAAGCGGGAGGTTTACGAGACCATCGGTAACCTCGATGAGAAGTTCTTTAACGGGTACGAGGATTTTGATTATCAGATGCGAGCACGGGCTGCGGGATACGATACGGTCATTAACCCGAATATTCAAGCCTATCACTGGGAACGCAGCAGCGGTATTCACCGCAACTTCAACCGCAAGAACAATCTGGCACGCTTCTGGAAAAAGTGGGGCGGTCAAATCGAGGCTGATGTGTGGCCTTTCGTATTCAGTCATCTGAAAGAACAGCTTGAAAGCCAAGGGGAATATCAGCATCTGCCGATTGTCGGCATTGATCTTGCAGAAGTGCGTAGTGATGCCGATACGTTCTGGACCAAGCTGCATGAAGCTGAATTTGCCAATGTAGCCGAAGTACGTGACTATTCGAACCGCTTCAATTCCAACGGAGCCATCTGGCTGCCGCAGGTATTGGGCAAGGAACTGATTCATAGTGAGAACCGGTTACTGTTCTTGGTGGATAATTTCGCCCGCTTGCTGGAGAACCGCTACTGGATTGAGATGAGACACGCTCATCGAGCCAAGGATCTGATCATAGACCTGTACGGCAATGTAATTACAATGGATCGCATATATGATGGATGCTGGCCTGGAACGAAAGTTCGGTAATTCACTCACAACGAAAGTAAACAGGGAGGTACTTAAGGTGAAAGAAAAAGAGAGCACGCTGGATCGTGCCGTACGATTTACCCGTAATCTGGAGTGGTTGGAACAAGTCGAAAAGGTAATTCCGAGCGGATGCAGCACTTTAGCCAAAGCACCTGAACGTTTATTCCCGGGACATACACCCGTGTGTTGTGCAGAGGCTTACAATTCCCGATTCACAGATATTGACGGCAATGAATGGTTGGATTGTGAGATGGCCATGGGTACGGCACCATGGGGTCATGCTAGACATGAAGTCCAACTCACTGTCATTCACCAGCTGAAAAAAGGGACAAGCTTTTCGATTCCGGCCGACATCGAACTTGAATGTGCAGAGTTGATTCTGGAGCGGTTCGAGGGGCGCTATCCGTCACTGCGCTTCACCAAAAGTGGTGCCGATGCAGTGAGTGGGGCTGTACGTCTAGCCCGCGCTGCAAGTGGAAAAAGCAAGGTTATTGCGACAGCTTATCACGGGTGGCACGATTGGTCCGCCTATGGTTATTATGGCGGCCAGACGAAAGAACGTGGCATCCCGGTAGATATCGAGCGTTCAACGATCTGGGTGAACAAGCCGACAGCAGAGCGAATTGAGGCCCAGATTACCTCATCTCCCGAGGATATCGCATGTATAGTTCTATGTCCCAATGAGTGGAAAAAGGAAGCGCTGGGGGAAGTGGTAACCCTGTGCCGGTCCCTGGACATCATTATCATATTCGATGAGGTAACTTCCGGTATTCGGATGGGCAAGCAGGCTACAGCAGGAGAATATGATATCTGGCCTGATCTGCTTTGCATCTCGAAAGGTATGGCAAACGGTTTACCTCTCGCAGCAGTTATGGGACCTCAGCATCTGATGTCCTTGTCAGGACAAGTCAGATTCAGCAATGCCCATTCCAGCGAAACGACAGCGCTCGCGGCAGCCATTGCCTGTGAACGACTAATGAAGAATGCGAAAGTATGGCCGACTTGGCGTGATCCGGCAACCCGGATCATGGATCGTCTGGAATCTGAACTTGTGTTACTGGGATTGACGGATCAATTGGAAGTGAAGGGAACGTATGCAAGCTTCTGCATTCAATCCTTGGCTGAAGATAACTTCCAAACGGACCCTTTCCGCGAGTTCATGGTGAAGAAGATGGCTCATTTCGGCATTTTCACCAAAGGTTACTTTATTTTCTCCGATGCTCATACACGTGAAGAGTTGTTGTGGGTTGAGGAAGCTCTGTTGCAGATCCTGTCAGACTGGAAAGAGATTCAGAAGCAGGAACATCTTCATTCCATGCAACTTTCGAAAACGTTTGAAGCTTAATCCATAGATCATAATCGACAATCGACTAGGAGGAATTATTCAATGAAAGCACTCGTATATCAGGATCTCAAACAGGTGACTTACCAGGAGATTGAGGAGCCAACCATTCAAAAGCCAAACCAGGTAAAAATTAAAATCTATGGTTCCGGCATCTGCGGGACAGACCTGAATATTGTCAAAGGCAAAGTGCCTGCGAATAAAGGAACGATCATTGGTCATGAAGGTGTGGGCACAGTGGTTGAGGTGGGCGACGAAGTTCGTGGTTTCAAGATCGGTGATCGAGTATTGGTTGATCCCACGCAATCTTGCGGTACCTGCTCTTATTGCCGCGAAGGTCTGTTCATCTACTGCGAGAATTTTGATGACTATCAAGTAGGGATGACCACGCACGGAACCTTCGCTGAGTATTTTGTTGGTGATGAGAAATATATCTATGCCATCCCGGATTCCATGAGCTGGGAAACGGCCATGATGATCGAACCACTGGGGTGTGTACTTCAGACGTTCATGAAAGCAGGAACTAAGCCAAGTGACTCCGTACTGGTCCTCGGTTCAGGTGCAATCGGTTCCCTGTGTCAGCTTGTGAGCAAACGATTGGCAAGGCTTACTGTAGGCACGGAAGTTGATCCATACCGCAAAGAGTTCGCTTCAGGGATCGCGGATCATGTGTTTTATCCTCAGGATCTGACACTGGATAAAGTATACGAGATCAATAATAACAAAAAGTTTGATATTGTAGTGGACGCGGTTGGTAATCAGCTTCATGTAGGGTTTGAGCTGATTGCCAAAGGCGGCAAAATTATTCCTATGGGATATGACGACAGCTATGAGGTGACGTTCAAATCAACAGCCGTGATTAATGATGGCATTAGTATCATCGGTGCAGTTGCTAATCACTCGATGATCAGTACGGCACTGAAATTTGCCCAAAGCATCCCGGAACTGGAACAGATGGTGACAGCCAAGGAACTGCTGAGTGATTATGAACAGGCCTTTAATGGAACGATTGGTTATGACATGCATACTGGAGAGAAGTTGCCGATGAATTCGGTCAAAACAGCTCTTATCCTATAAGACGTACTTTAAGCATGTAGACATTAGCGGGTTTGCCGCTGCGAAAAGATGGAATTCGCAGCGGTGAAAACCGCAGAAGGAAGGGATATCGATTGAAACTGCTTCAAGATTTGCCGAAGAATCCACGGTACTCCATTTTACTTGAACCGGTATGGGCCATTCCGGGCACGATCGTTCTCTTTTATGCTCCTTTATATATGAAGGAAGCCGGACTTTCGGATATTGAAATCGGTTTAATTAATTCGGTGAATCTTTATTTTGCCTTTATCTTTCAATTGTTTGCCGGTTCCATTACAAATAAGCTGGGGCGCAAACGAACAACGCTGATCTTTGATCTGCTTGCCTGGAGTGTTCCCATGTTCATCTGGGCCTTCTCTCAGAACTTCTGGCTGTTTCTGATCGCATACTTACTTAACGCAACATCCAAGTTTGTGACGGTCGCCTTTAACTGTCTGATCATAGAGGATGTGGAGGAACACAAACGATCGAAGGTGTTTGCCATTCTCAACATGATCATTACAGGAGCCGGGGTATTAACACCTATTGCCGGGGTAGTCATTGCTGATTATGGTATTGTGCCTACACTCGCCAGCATTTACTTTGTCGGGGGCATCCTGATGACTGCCATGTTTTTCATTCGTAACCGATATACGGATGAGACCGAGGTCGGCAAGGAGCTTATGGGGTTGCATAGCAAAACCCGCGTCCTTCAAAGTTTGGGTTCAAGTCTGCGCCTGTTCGGCAAGTCATTCTACAAACGAAGACTTTTTCCGATCATTTTGATTACAGTATTATCCAATCTGATCTTGCAGCTGAATTTCTTCCAGGTCATTTTCTTCAAGGAACAGTTGAAGTTTGATGACCGTGTCATTTCGTTTATTCCGGTTGTGACCGCAGTAACCGTTATGCTGCTCTATCTGGTGATCATTCCGCGACTGAAACGGCGTTCGGAAGAAAAGTATGTTGGTTTTTCCATCGTACTCAGTACGGCAGGAGCCATTCTATTTCTATTGATCCCTGTGGGGAATATCGCGATGTTGTTTCTCACGCTAATCGTGCTCGCTGCGGGTAACTTCATTCTGCAGACATACCGGGATTCCCTGCTGATGAACCGATTGGGTACGCATGAGAAGGCTGATATGTTCTCGGCCGTGCAGACAGTCATGACGCTTACAGCCATTCCATCCGGTTACCTGACCGGCTTGCTCTACCATCACAATCCAACGCTGTTGTTCAGTGTCATTCTTGGTCTGTACGTCGTGCTGATGGTCATTATGTTATTCCTGCCTGATCCCCAGAAGCACTCCCAAGTGCTGGAACCTTACAAAAATATGTAGAAGAAGGGGTTTTATGTATATTGAGCGAATATGTAGTACAGAAAAAAACTAAAAGTGCGTGTTCAAAAAGAGCGGTTTTCAGTACCGAGAAGATGGGATGAAGCTAGAAATGGAGTAGCGGAGCGTAGGAAAACTACGTGAGCAACGGACATTTCGGCTGAAGGCCATATTCGATGCTGATGATGCCGCCAGGCATCATTCGTAATCAAAAGCGGACTTTTTGAACAACCTCTAAAACATATTTTAACTTGGGAGGCTGCTAACAAATGACTAACGTAATGACAACAGAAGCACGGAAGCAATGGAGTTGGATGAACGAGCCTGAGACCTGGTCCTATACGGATCAGGGAGGTGTGTTGGTGGAAGCACAGGCGGATACAGACTTTTTTCAAGATCCAGCAGGGAAACACATTCGTGCAACTGCACCGTTCTTATCCATGCCTGTGCCTGGAGACTTTGAAATCACAACCCAGTTGACGGTGGATATGAAAAATCAATATGATTCCGGTTGTCTGATGGTGATGGCTGATGATCGTAACTGGTGCAAAATTTGTTTTGAATATGATGGAAAAGTGCCTACCATCGTGTCCGTGGTGACACGTGATGGTTCATCCGATGATTGCAATTCAGTTGAAGTCTCCGTTCCTAATCCCTACCTGCGTATACGCAAAGTAGAGGACTGCATATCATTCTTTTATTCACCTGATGGAGATGAGTGGAAACTAATTCGATATTTCGGCATGCCGATCAAGGGGGAACTACGAGCTGGATTAGTTGCACAGTCGCCAACGGGAACGGGCTGTTCGTGTCACTTTGTATCTGTGAACGTCACCCATCCGGACTTGACCGCACGCTTCTAATTCGCTCCCCCGGCCAACCATTGGAGGGAGAATAGATTCATGGTAAAAGCATTTATATTTGATTTTGATGGACTCATTGTGGATACGGAGACGCCTTGGTACTATGCGTTTCGGGATATATATGAAGAGCACGGACTCGAACTGGGTCTGGAGTTGTGGTCGAAAAATGTGGGGACATCCTTTGAGGAGTTTCATCCGTTTCTATATCTGGAGCAGACGCTCCAAAAAAAGATAGATCATGATCATATCAAACTGCTCTCTGAACAGAAATACGAAGCTTATTTGGGACAAGCTGCCATTCTTCCAGGGGTATATGAATTGCTGCAGACTGCCAGGGAAAAGGGAATTCAGCTTGCGGTTGCTTCCAGTTCTACCCGGGACTGGGTACATGGTTACTTGCAGAAGTTAGGCATTTTCGACTATTTCACAGTCGTTCATACTTCTGAGGATGTGAAGCGAGTCAAACCTGATCCTGAACTGTACCTTCTTGCTCTCCAAAGTCTTGGAATCGAGGCTTCCGAAGCGATTGTGTTCGAAGACTCGCCTAACGGACTGAAGGCAGCCAATGCAGCAGGTATTCGTTGTATCATCGTGCCGAACGAGGTAACGCGAGGTCTGGAATTCGCCATGCATGAACTGCGGTTATCCTCGCTGGCCGAGATCAATGTGGAGGTTCTTTAATCCAGGTATTGCTTGCGTAGCTCGATAGGGGAGATCCCTTCGTATTTTTTGAACACCGATCCAAAGTAACTGGCACTGTTGAAACCAACCGCTTTGGCTATTTCATGAGCCGTGGTGGCACCATTCTCAATGAGCATTTCCTTGGCTTTCAACAACCGATATCGCGTCAGATATTCCAGTGGAGTCATTTGAAATTCTTTTTTGAATATGCGATTGAGATGCTGCTCGGTAACGTCCATCTGCTCGGCCAACATGGGGAGAGAAATATCTTGATGATAATTCTGTTTGATAAAAGTAATAAGTTCATCCAATCTTAATCGGGCATCAGAACGTTCGTAAGCACTATAGCGTTCACCTTCAATGGTTAATCTGACCAAAAGCATGTACAGTAACGCAGATACGTGCCAGATCTGATCCTTGTGCCGGGACTGCAGCGCCAACGTAATTTCATGCAACAGGATATGAAGCATTCCATCCGGCTTGAAGGCGCGCAGCTCCCCGATCTGCAAGGAATGCAAGAAACGTGGCAATAAATAGCCATTGAAAGACAGACAATCAAATCGTAATGAATCACTCAGATTGTGGTAACGGTACGTTACCTCCGGGAACAAAATGAGAGCGGTCCCTTTTTTGATCGAAAACTCATGATTCTTTGCTGCGATTCGCCCTGTTCCTCCGATGCACTGTACAATGCTGTAATCCCGTGAATGGTCGCTCCAATTCATCAATTCATCAACGGTCAACTGGTTTTGCCCTGTAATCATGAGCGGCATTTCGGTATCCAGTGGATTCCCCATGCTAGGTTTCGGCATCGTCGTGTTATTCCTCTTTTCGTTAAAGGATCATGTGCGTAAGTGGCGTGGTTACAGCGTTAAAAGAAACCTAGAAAGAATTATATTACATAAATGGAATTATTTTAATTGATTGACTATCGATAATAAAACGTTTTCAAGAAATGCTCCAACAATTCTGTTTGGGATGGATGAGTGTGAACCGTGGCCTGATCATTCTCTGGTAATGAATCTAAAGGTACGCCTGCCTTGCCAACTTCATGCGAAACGGTATACGCTATAATGAATGAGTGATTAAGGAAAGGAATGCAAAACATGAAGAAAGTCATCGTAGTCGGATCGGGTATTCTGGGGGCATCAACAGCCTATCAATTAGCCAAACGGGGCGCAGAGGTAATCATCATAGATCGAAAAGATATGGGACAGGCGACGGATGCAGCTGCTGGGATCATCTGTCCATGGCTGTCACAGCGACGCAATCAGGATTGGTATCAGCTTGCCAAGGCAGGTGCGGGGTTCTATCCTGGCATCATAGCGGAGCTTGAAGGTGAAGGAGAAACGGAAACCGGTTATGCTCAAGTGGGTGCGCTCAGCATTCATACGGATATGGATAAAATCAACAAGATGGAAGAACGGGCACACCTTCGAAAAGCAGATGCACCGGAGATTGGCGACATTACAATTCTGGATGAAAAAGAAACCCGTGAGCGATTTCCTCTACTGGATGAACGTTATCGATCGGTATATATCAGCGGTGCTGCACGTATAGACGGAAGAGCGCTGCGCGATGCCTTGATCCGGTCTGCACAGCGAAATGGCGCTACGCTGATTCATGGAGATGCTACGCTTCAATTCGAAGCGGATCGGGTCATTGGTGTGAGTGTTCATGATCACAGTTTCCTGGCAGATGAAGTCATTGTCTGTGCAGGTGCTTGGGCCAATTCACTGCTGAAACCACTCGGCATACACTTTAAAGTGCACTATCAAAAGGCACAAATTATGCATCTACATGTCACGGGTGGGGAGGATACAGGCCGTTGGCCTGTGATCATGCCACCTTCCGACCAATATCTGCTGGCCTTTGATCAACAGAAGATCGTGATTGGTGCAACTCATGAAAATGATGTGGAAGGTTATGACACAAGAGTAACTGCAGGGGGCATGCAGGAAGTTTTGAATAAAGGTCTGGAACTGGCACCAGGGCTAGCCAATAGCACAGTTCAGGAAGTAAGAGTTGGATTCCGTCCCTTCACACCTGGCTTTCTGCCTGTAATGGGCGCTGTCCCTGGCTGGCAAGGCCTGATTACAGCAAATGGACTTGGGGCCTCTGGCTTAACCATGGGGCCTTTTATCGGGAGTCAACTGGCCAAATTGGTTCTTGGCATGGAGCTGGATATCGATATTGAGCCCTACCATATTGGCAAAGCAATGGATGAAATTGAAAGAGGTGAACCATGACATATTCACAACGTTTATCCGAGGGAGCGAACTCGTCCGATATTGTATACCTGGAACATCAGATTGGTATGACGAAAGAAGAACTGCAAATAGCCTTGGAGGAACGCGAAAAATACGAACGCGAATTGGCGCATCTCAATTTATCATCCATTGGAAATGCAACGAAAGATGACTCGGATGAGCAAGCCTTAATGGAAAAGTCGAGCCAAACGCAGAACTTGATTGAAAACCTTTCTGCACAACTGGAGCAGCTACAGGAATCATTGGCGAAACTTGGCGACTAATTGGTTCATATCACCTATACTCTGAAACGGTGATAGTAATAATATACGATTCGTATAAAAGAAAAACCCCTTTAAATAAGGGGTTTTTCTGATGTGGTTCAAATGAATCATATCAATAAATGAACGGGTGGTATAAAATGGAATCAGGTGCTGAACTGTCAATTCAGGTACCAAGTAACCAATCACAAAACGATGCTGAGAGGTGGATTCCAAATGTACAAAGAAGTGATACGCGTTGAGGACATTACAGGCTTCCAGTCCAGATCTGAAGAGTTTTTTCCACTTCACTGGTTTCGAAAAATGTTGTCCGAGCATCCTGTGTACTATCACGAAGATACAGACACCTGGAATGTGTTCAGATACGATGATGTGAAGCAGGTCCTGAGCAATCATGAATATTTTTCAGCCGAGGGAACACGGACAACCATTGCGGTTGGGGCGAAGAACAACGAAGGTACACCTCCGGACAAATTAAACATCTCAAGTATCGATCCTCCCCGTCATCAAAAAAGTCGTTCATTGTTATCCGCTGCTTTTACACCACGTAGTCTGAAGAACTGGGAGCCACGAATTCGCAACATTGCAGAGCAACTGGTAGCAGATATTGAGCCAAATACGACCATTGATATCGTACAAGCATTAGCTGCTCCGCTGCCTTCCATGGTGATGGCGGACCTGCTCGGCATCCCTCTCACAGACAGCCATCGATTCAAGAACTGGGTAGATATTCTGTTTCAGCCCACCAATCCGAAGACTGCTGAAGAGAGTGAACTGAAAAAACAGACTGCAGCGCAAGAGTATTATCAATTCCTGTACCCCATTGTAGTTCATAAACGGACCCACCCTGGTGAGGATATCATTACCGACCTGTTGAACGTTGATGTTGAAGGTGAGAAGTTCACGGAGGATGAGGTTGTTCGCACAACCATGCTGTTGCTCGGAGCTGGAATTGAGACAACCAGCCATATGGTTTCAAATACATTCTATTCATTCCTGTATGATGACCCCAGCTTGTATGATCAACTAAGACAGAATCCCGAGTTGGTTCCGCTCGCAGTCGAAGAAATGCTCCGTTATCGGTTCCACAATGCCAAGCGACATCGGACAGTAAAGCAGGATAACCAACTGCTCGGAGTGGATTTGAAAAAAGGCGATGTTGTCATCTCCTGGATGAGTGCAGCCAATATGGATGAGCAGATGTTTGAAGACCCGTTTGAGTTAAACATTCATCGTCGTAATAACAAAAAACATCTTACCTTTGGCAATGGCCCACACTTTTGTCTGGGTGCCCCGCTGGCAAGAATGGAACTCAGCATTGCCTTGACAGCATTTGTGAAGAAGATTGCTCGGATTGAACC
The DNA here is from genome assembly GCF_037144955.1 of Paenibacillus sp. USHLN196. Taxonomy (NCBI): domain Bacteria; kingdom Bacillati; phylum Bacillota; class Bacilli; order Caryophanales; family Paenibacillaceae; genus Paenibacillus; species Paenibacillus sp. USHLN196. The sequence goes on from NZ_JBBCYH010000003.1 coordinate 452,561, forward strand.
GGTGGAGTCCTTTGATCTGGAGAATAATCTGGCCACTTCAGCTCCGGGGCAGTCGTTGACCCATCTGCCAGTGAAGATCGTTGGGTAGAGGGAAAGGTTCATACGGGACACAACCTAAAAAGCGGCAGATCAGACGTATACGTCTTGATCTGCCGCTTTGTTATGCAAGCAAGTATGAGGCTGGACACCTTAATTTGAATTCATGGAAACTTTTTGTCTTACCACCTGTTTGATTTCTTCCTCTTTCGCTTGTTTGGTACGTTTGATAAAGAAGGAAAGGACCAATCCCACAACAGCGATACCGATGATAACAACATAAGCATCATTGATACCCTGGATCATGGATTCTGTAGCAAGCTGTTGTTGACTGAGACCATTGGCTGCACCAGTCGCCATCATATCCTGTACGTGTGCCGTTGTTCGGGAGGTCATGACACTTACGAGCAATGAAGTACCTACAGCACCAGCCACTTGTCTGACGGTGTTGGAGATAGCTGTACCGTGTGCACCAAGTCTTGGTGGCAGTTGGTTAAGCCCCGCAGTTTGAATCGGCATCATGAGCAGAGCCATACCAATTCGGCGGCCGGTAGACATTAATACCAGGTAACCATAACTGGTTGAATCCGTTAAGTCGATGAAACCAATTGTCGTCACGATGGTGATCACCATCCCGATAACAGCGAGCCATTTCGCTCCAAATCGGTCAAATAATTTTCCGGCTACTGGCATTAGGAAGCCCATGACAAGGGCACCCGGCAGTAGTAATAATCCGGACTCCAGCGCAGTGTAACCACGTGCGTTCTGGAGATACAGGGGAAGTAACATCATGTCAGCATACATGATCATTGTAATCGCGATACTGATGACCGTTGTCAGGGAGAACATGTTGTACTTGAAAGCCCGCAGATCAAGCAGGGGAGTTTCAGAAGCGAGTTGACGCCATGTAAACAGGGCAAGAGCAACAATTCCTGCCGCAATGCAGATAAGAACTTCTGCACTTGACCATCCCAGACTTCCTGCTCTGCTGAAACCATAGAGTAATGCGCCAAATCCGATCGTGGAGAGCACCACACTGATTGTGTCGAACTTTGTGTTGACCCGTTCGGATACATTCTTCAGGTATACAAATGCAAAAGCAATGACAATAAGAGTTAATGGAATCATGCCGTAGAACATTGTTTGCCAAGAGTAGTTCTCGAGGATATAACCAGCAAGGGTAGGCCCGATTGCAGGGGCAAAAATGATGGCAAAGCCAACCATACCCATCGCAGATCCTCGTTTTTCAGGGGCAAACAAGGTCAAAATAACGTGCATTAAGAGCGGCATGATAATGCCGGCACCCGCTGCCTGAATCATACGCCCTGTCAGCAATGTGCCAAAGTTATTTGCAAGAGCGGATACGATGGTACCAATCAGGAAAATAAACATGGAAGCTTGGAATAATTGTTTGGTTGAAAAGCGTTGCATGAAGTAGGCCGTGATGGGGATAAGCACCCCGTTCACCAACATGTAACCTGTCGTTAACCATTGTGCTGTGGCGGCGGAGATGTTAAAATCACCCATCAGCTCCGGTGTAGCGACACTCATGATCGTTTGATTCAACGTTGCAAGGAAGGCTCCCAAAATCATGATAAACAGGATCGGGCCTTTCTTTACGGATAATTCATCTTGTACTCTAACCTGACTCAATCCTTTTCATCCTTTCAATCCACACGTGACTAAATTTACAACGTGTTGTATAGTTTACATTGTATTTATTAAATTATATACATATTCGGACAGATTACAATTTACGTTATGAATGGTTTTCGTTGTTTATTTTACAAAAAAAATAAATTTGTTGTGTAAATCAAAAATAAACGACTTATCGTTTAAAATTGTAATGTTTAAAATTTAAAGGAGGAATACATGTGAAAGACGAGAAGAAATCGGCCGTGGACCCAAGGATTTTGCGAACTCGTCAGTTAATCCGGGGTGCATTTGTTGAATTACTGCAGGAAATGGATATTGAGAAGTTGTCAGTCAACAAAATTGCTGAACGAGCGACGATCAATCGGGTAACCTTCTATCTGCATTATCGGGATATTACAGATATGATGGAGAAGATGGCTGACGAGATGATCGAGCATATTGAACGGATCGTGGATGAATATGCCCCTCATTTTGAGAAACAGAGAACGGAAGAGGCTTGGCCTGTTCTGGTCAAGTTGCTGGAGCATTTTGCAGACAACGCATCGTTCTATCAGGTGGTACTTGCCACGAAGCGCACACCCATCTTTACCGAACGACTGCTCAAATTGTTGAGTACGCTGGTCAAAGCCAAGATTGATCGGGTGGAGATGGAGAATGAACTGGAAGAGTCCGGCATTCACAAGGAAATCGCAATATGGTACGGTTCTTCCGCCCTGATTGGGACCATTGTTTCCTGGCTGCGCTATGATATGCCTTATTCACCGCATTTCCTGGCTAAACAATTCTCGTTGATTCGCTCGTACTCTTATAATGACCTGATATAATCATGCTACAATTGCACCTAAGGTTAGTAGAGGAGGAATAATGTAATGAAATATAGTGCAGAACGTATCTATGTGAGATTTTGGAATGTGGAAGATGCCTCATTGCTTCTGGATCTACAGGTTCGCAACCGTGCGGAAATTGAAAGAATCTCAGCGAGTAATCGGGATGAGTCTTTCTATAGCTTGGAGGGGCAAAGGTCACTCATTGAGAGCTGGAACAAGAAAAGAGAAGAAGGAAATCGCTATTCTTTTGGTATTTTTCTACATACAACGGATGAACTCGTCGGTGAGATTTCTTTGTTCGAGATCATACTGGATTCTACCTCAAAATGGATCGTTGGTTATGTGACGGATACTCTTCATCAAGGAAAAGGATATATGAGCGAAGCACTGCAATGTGTACTGGAATTTGCCAAACACGAAACTGAAATTACTCGAATCGAAGCTGGCGCTGTGCCCGATAATACAGGCTCCATCCGTGTCCTTCAAAAAGCAGGATTCAAGGAGAATGGGTCGCAGCCTGTGCCAATCCAGGGAACGTTGAAAGAACATACGATGTTTGCCGTAGATATACGATAAGCAAGATGTTTTACTATTTACTATATCAGTTGAACTATATATTTAAACGTAACGGAGAGGACAGAAAAAAACTATGGCTACTATACTCGTTGCAGACGACGATGCGAACATTCGTGAACTCGTCTGTCTATTTCTCAAAAACGATGGATTCACCACAGTGGAAGCTGGGGATGGTAAAGAAGCTCTCACTATATATGGCGAAACTCCAGTGGATCTGGTTGTCCTTGATATTATGATGCCTGTCATGGATGGCTGGGCACTGTGTAAAGAACTCCGAAGAGCCAATCCCGACCTTCCGTTACTCATGCTGACGGCGAGAGGAGAGACGTGGGAGAAGGTGAAAGGATTCGAACTGGGTACGGATGATTATTTGACCAAACCGTTTGATCCATTGGAGCTGACCGCTCGTGTCCGAGCATTACTGAAACGATACAAAATTGGCTCCACTCACACAATCCAGTTTGGCAAAGTCATTCTGGACCGCCAGACGTATAAGGTGATGAGAGGCACAGAGTCGCTTACGTTACCACTTAAGGAGTTCGAATTGCTGTATAAGCTTGCTGGAACACCAGGACAAGTCTATACACGTGAGCAATTGATCGATCAGATATGGGGTATTGATTACGCTGGAGATGATCGAACAATAGACGTACATATTAAACGCCTGCGCGAACGATTCGCGACTACACCTGATTTTCGGATTGAAACGGTGCGTGGGCTAGGGTACAGACTTGAGGTCTATGAATGATCCGATCCATATATATTCGTGTGGTCCTGACCTTTCTGGTGTCAGTCATCGCAGGCACGGTCATTTCATTTTTTGTGTCTACTTGGATATTCGAAGAAAAATTGAACGAAAACGCGCAAATTAACTTACGCAACTTTGGCCAAGACGTTTTGCAGATCTATAAGGCCCTACCAGAGCGTGAGGCGGACTTGTACGTAAGTGGAATGAAGCAGCTCAGCTCCTATCATATTCGAATTTACGAAGCTTCGGGTGAGTTCAAGAGTTACGGAAAACTTAACGGACATAAATCTGCTACAGTAACGAGCGAGCAACTAAAGAAAGTGTTAGATGGGGGCGTTGTTCAAGCCACATCGAATAGGATTGCTACAGGGTTCATAGGGATACCGTTGAAAACGGAGATGGAAACGAAAGCGATGTTTTTGGAGACACTCTCACCGCCTTCAACCTCTTTTGTGATTAAGTGGGGCTTAATCTTCGCAAGCTGTTCGTTGATTGCAGGAAGCTTGTTGATTCTGGTTGCTTCTATATATCTGGTGAGGCCGATCAAGAAATTGACCCAAGCGACCAAACGGATTGCAGCTGGAGATTTCAACGTCAAGCTGAACATTAAGCAAACGACTGAGATTGGTACGTTGGCCCGCAGCTTTGAAGAAATGATGCATGATCTGAAGCAGTTGGAGCAGATGCGCAGGGAATTCGTTACGAATGTGTCGCACGAGGTTCAGTCTCCGCTCACCTCGATATCCGGTTACGCTTCTGCACTGAAGCAAGTAAACCTCTCAGAACAAGAGCGAAACCGTTACCTGGATATTATCATCTCTGAAGCAAAACGAATGTCCAAAATGAGCGATAGCCTGCTCAAGCTGAGTTTGCTTGAATCGCAGTCACAGCAACTGCGGCTGAGCTCCTTAAGCCTTGATGAACAGATCAGGCGGGTCATTGTGGCGCTTCAACCGCAATGGTCTGGTCGCAACATTCATTTTGAGCTTGATTTAGAGAATGTTAAGATAACGGCTGATCATGATCAGTTAAATCAAGTATGGACGAACATCCTCGGAAATAGCATCAAATTTTCCAAGGATGGCGGCATGATTAAAGTCGGTATCGAAGAGGATATTAAAACTGTGATTGTCCGAATATCCGACACGGGTATTGGTATTCCCCTTGAAGACCAGAAGCGTATATTCGAGCGCTTTTTCAAGGCAGATCGTTCCCACAGTCGTAAATATGACGGGAGTGGTATGGGACTTGCGATCGTTAAACAGATCGTATCCCTACATCAGGGTGAAATCCGAGTGGAAAGCGAACCTGGTCAAGGTACGACCTTTATTATCACGTTGCCGTTTCATCCACCAACTGATACTTAGGCTCTCAGCATAGGCCAATGAATTGAATATCTATCGGATTATCTAGACCGAATGTTCATGTCATGTGTAACATGCAAGCTTCCTTGTATGTTACATACGGCATTTTTTTTGCTTGTTCATGCTCCGTTCATATTCCGGTCATGGGGAGTACATCTTTGTTGATTAGGATTTCTTAAGAAGACTGCTAGGCCAATATACAGGTGAGGATAGGAGCAGATGAATGTGAAACAACAAGCAGACAAAGAAGTAGAGAGTAAAAGCAAAATCAAGAAAGTGTTAAGCACTCTGTTTAAAGTACTATGCGCAATCATTATAGCAATCCTACTTTTTGTAGCTATCGTATATATCGTCAATAAAATCAGCAGTTATTCGGAGCAAAAAAGAATGGAGCCGTATGGTCAACATGTATCCGTAGACGGAAAAAATATGAATGTGTTCATTCAAGGCGAAGGTGAGGAAACGATTGTACTTCTGCCTGGTTTTGGAACAGCGGCACCAGCGCTTGATTTTAAGCCACTGATCTCAGAATTATCTCCATACTATAAAGTCGTTGTGGTGGAGCCTTTTGGTTACGGATTGAGCGATCAGACCGAAAAGGAACGCAGTACAGCAAATATCGTCAGTGAAATTCATGAAGCGTTACAGAGCCTACATATTGATCGCTATATCCTGATGGGTCATTCCATTTCGGGAATCTATAGCCTGGATTATGTGAACAAATATGCAAATGAAGTAAGTACTTTTGTCGGGTTGGATAGCAGTGTTCCAGCATTAAGCGAACAGAAGATTGATTCTTCAGATACACGACCGATTAAATGGTTCCGCAACTTGGGTTTCGCCCGAGTGCAACTGAAACTGAGTGCTGACCCATATGATGGACTGCCTTATGATGAGCAAACGAAAGAACAATTGAACATTCTGATCCGCAAAAATATGTATAATACCACGCAATTAAATGAGGCAGAAAGTATGCATTCCAACTTTAAAGCAGCTGAACAACTAACGTTCCCTGTTCATCTTCCGGTTCTTTTCTTTGTTCAAAAGAATCATCCGGCAGCAGACAATTGGGTTCCCGAACACAAGAAGTTAATAGAGAATTCAAAGCGTGGTGAAGTGGTGCTGCTGGAAGCAAATCATTATTTGTATCGTTCCCATGCCAAAGAAATTGCTGAAGGTGTCAGAGCATTTATGATCCGTGATGAGAGAGAGGAATTCAATTGAGATTATTTGAAATACTTTTAGTTCTGTCTGTTTCGCTTTACTCGTAGATCTGCTATTTATTACAAGAAGTGCAAAGAAAACAGGCTGGGGTTTGGGAATAGGAAGTAGCGTTATACTCGTAGTTCAATTGCTGGTTGAGGGATATAGATGGCAGTTGCTTGTGGTATATATCATGATGGCTCTATTCATAATCATCGTTTTATTCAGACATTCCGAGAAGATGGTAAATCTTAAAATAGGGAAGTTCTTGAAATATAGTTTATCTTCCCTCTGAGAACATGAATAACAACAAGCGTGACGTGGAGTTTGTAATCGATCAAATCGAAAAGCTGAATTCAGGTGCAATCGAAAGTCAGTTTAAAGGAAAAATCGATCTAGATCACATCGGCGCGATGGGGCATTCTTTTGGGGGTGCAACCGCGTTTAATACAACATATTTAGATCAGAGAATCAAGGCCGGGGTTAATATGGATGGGTCACTATATGAAGTGGAAAATAGAGATGTTATAAACAAGCCGTTTATGTTCATCCGATCAGGAAGTTTTGAAGACTGGTTAGCCAACTTTGAAATGGATAGAAATTCGGATGATGAAGTAACTAAATCTCTTTCAGATGAGCTGCACATTATGAAAAATGTTATCAGCCATGGGGGAAATGTGATTTATGTAGAAGGAACCCAGCACTTCAATTTCACCGATCTTCAATTCTATTCGTAGCTGATTAAACTGTCCGGGATCACAGGAGATATCAATGGTAAAGAGGATCAAACATCGTAAATCAATATGTACTCGATTTCTTTAACAAGCAACTGAAAGAAACGGGTGGAGATCTGATTCAAGGACCAAACGACTTGTATCCGGTGAAATTTGTAGACCCAGAAGAACTCTAATAACCAAAACACGTAAAATTCAGGAGATGATGTGAATGGGACGACAAAAGGGAATACGAACTTCAATCGCCGTGTTAACGCTGGCATTAACGATGTTAGCTCCAATGTCTGCAATGGCCGCGCCTGACACAAGTAGCAGTGATTTTACGTATGAACCAACCAAGAAAACGGTGATGGAGAAAGCCAAGTTACTCACCGAGAAGCATGGGATCACAAGCCTGCAATATGCCCTTATCGATGGTGGCGAGATTGTGGTGTCCGGTCAGACAGGTAAAAACGATAAGAACAACAAGGTGCCTCTTACGTCGGATACGATCTATGGCATAGGATCAACTAGCAAAATGTTTCTTACAGCGGCAGTGATGAAACTTGTTGATGAGGGCAAGGTGGATTTGGATCTGCCTGTGGTGAACTATCTACCTGATTTTCAGATGAAAGATCAACGCTACACAAAAATTACCCCACGCATGCTGTTGAATCATTCTTCAGGTCTACTGGGCAGCACAGGCAGCAATGCCACATTGTACGGGGATAATGATACGTATTCACATGATACGTTTCTCGAACAATTGGCGAATCAAAACCTGAAGGCCAATCCCGGCGCATACTCGGTGTATAGTAACGACGGTTTTACGTTAGCCGAGATTATGGTTGAACGTGTTAGCGGCATGAGCTTTACCGCATTTATACACCAATATTTTACGGAACCTCTGGACATGAAGCATACCAAAACACCACAGGATGTGGTCGACACGGCAGACATGGCGGGAATCTATTCTTCTTTGTATAAAGGCCAGCTTCCACAAGAGAATTATAATATCATCGCAACTGGAGGCATTTATTCCACGGCTGAAGATCTTGTGAAATTTTCACAAATCTTCACGGGAGAGGTCCAAGGCATTCTTTCCAGTAAGTCGGTCGAAGCCATGGCTCAAGAAGAATACAAAAGAGGCATGTGGCCGGAAGATAGCGATACGTCTATATCTTACGGTTTAGGGTGGGATAGTGTAAATCTGTACCCATTCAGTGAATACGGTATCAAGGCAGTAACAAAAGGTGGAGATACCATATCGTATCACTCATCATTAGTCGTACTGCCGGAATATAATCTGGCTGCAGCTGTTACCTCATCAGGTGGGACAAGTGCCAAAGATCAGTTCATTGCGAGTGAATTATTACTCAGCGCACTGGAGGAAAAGGGCATTATTACAGAACGGAAGCCGGAAAAATCATTTGGCGTCCCAGTAAAGGTAGAAATGCCTAAAGAAGTATCCATGTATGCCGGTATGTATGGTGCCAATAATTCGGTTAAGAAGGTCGAAATAAATCATGCTGGACAAATGATGTTATCCACGTTTACAGCTCCAAGTGATTCGGCTCAAACATACACCTATACAGCGGATGGTACTTTTGTTAACGATGAAGGCACAGAAAAGTTGAAATTTGTTAAGGAGAACAATGGACGGACATATCTGTGGTCTCGATCTTATATATCTTTGCCAGGACTTGGACAGTTGGCTTTCTCAGAATATACGGCGGAGAAGCTGGAATCCAATGAAATATCCGAAGATGTTAACGCCACATGGGAGCAGCGTGAAGGTAAGAGATATTACGTGGTGAATCAGAAGTATACATCAACCGTTTATCTCCATTCATCACCAATCCTCTCTTTCCATATGAACGAAGAGACTCCAGGATATATGTCCAATAGTAAGATTATTGGAGCCAACGAAGCAGTCACGGAACTGCAAATCCCTGGCATGGCTGGACGTGATACAAAGGAGATTAATTTCGCTAAAATGAACGGAGTAGAGTACATCACAGCGGTAGGTGGCGTTTACGCCAGTGAGGAAATGGTACAACCACTATATTCGGGTAAACAATCTCTAGTAACGATTCAAGCAGACGGATATGCCAGATGGTTTTCAGTGCCAGCAACGGTGAAAGGAAAAGTCATGACGGTTGAAATGCCTGCAAATGGCGCTTTTGCCGTATATGATCAAAAGGGTATTTGTATTAACCACACCGTAGTCAGTGGTCAGAATGAGGTTGTTTTGCCGGAAAACGGCCGCATTGTTTTTGCAGGTGACGTTGATTCCACTTTTGAAATTTCATTGAAAAAGTAAATGAATTGGTTCGTTGATCCAATGAAAATAAAAAGACATAAAACCTTCTCCATGACGTGGAGAAGGTTTTATGTTGTCGATGTATGGCATATTCAAATTTTGGAATTCAGGCGGAATCAGTTCCCCTCCGAGGCTTTTGCCTGCTTGATCCGAAAGGAAATCGTAAAGCTCAAGAGAACGAAAAGCAATTGAAGAGACAAAGCCAATATAATCCCCGTCAACAACCCCCAATTTAGTGAATGACTAACGGCAATGAGGGCTCCGCCGATTCCAATGCTTACCCCCGGACTAAATGCATCTGTAAACTGAAGGCTGGCGGATATCTCTCCTTCTTCACCTGTTTTCGTATGTTGCAGTGCAATCGCTCCGGTCGTAGGATGGGCCAAACCGATGCCAAATCCAGTGAAAAGCTGTGAAATTACTGCAAATACGATCCCCCCTTCGGGGAGGCCAATAGCGAGAATGACCGCAGCAACTCCGATGATCATAAATCCAATACCCAGGGTTACCCGCTTCTTTCGTCCCAGCCCATGGTCTTTAGCATCAAACTTTGACTGAAGCCAGGCTGCCGCTGACCAGCTTAATGCACCCGCGGCTACAATTAATCCCGCCATATCTGCAGGAAGCTTTTTTACATCTGTCAAAGCCAGGACAACATAGCTCTCGGTCGCATTATAACTAGCAACAAAGAATCCTCTTGAAGCAATCGTAGCCGGTAAACCTCTTCTGGCACTTAAGGTACCCTCAGGCAGCAGCTTTCGCAAAGGCTGAATCATGATAAGCAATCCTGCTACCGAAAGTACAATTCCTTTCCAATCGGTTATAAAGCCTAGCCCAGCCAGCAACATTCCCGTTCCAATGGTCAGTAGTACTGCATAACCTTCTTTTCGGTTATTCTTGGAAGGGGTATTTCCTCTAACTGTAAATTTGCGGAAAGCGGGAAGTGTCAGTATGACAGCCAAACCAATGAAGGGAAGCACAAGCCAAAAAACAACTCTCCAGGATATATGCTCTGCTATGAGCCCGGCAATATAAGGGCCAATTAGTGCAGGTAAAATGTATGCGCCGGAAAACAAAGCAAGTATTTTCGTTCTCAGTTTATCGGGATAACCTAAAGTAATGCTGTAATAAACACACGTAATGATACCGCCTCCACCAAAACCTTGAAACACTCTCCCTATAATTAGGGTAATCATGTTCACGGAAATAGCCGCAATCACGATCCCGATCACAAAAAACAGTATCGATATGCCAAACGATGCAAATACGCCGTTTTTATTAATTCGCGCCCCTATGATCATGGTTCCAAGGATTTGTGCCAAAAGAAAAGAACTGAATATCCAGCCGTATAAATGGAGCCCATTCAATTTTTGAGCCAGGCTTGGAGCAATCGTAACAACGGCTAAACCTTCAAACGCAACGGTGGTTACAGCAAGAATAATCCCAATGGTCAATGCTCTATACTTGGCGTCAAAAACCCCTACTTCTTTTGGTGATATTTCCATCTTGCAATTCTCCTTTAAAATAAGTATTTAATAGTCTGAACCATAGTTGCTGCAGCAAGTATATGGCCAGAGAAGTTATTCTCCTTTTAAATTGGAGAGAGACTCCTCGTTGGACTATAGATCCTTTACGTTGTTATACATTACAGTAAGAATCCTTCTAAACATTTCAACCTCCTCCTTGGATAACCCCTGGATCGTTTTATTATATGCATCCATGGAAGGGGCAAGAATTTCATCTTTCATATCTCGTCCTTTAGGAGTTAAATAAACACGCAAAGATCTTCTATCTGTTTCATGAATCACACGATAAATAAATTCTTTCTTTTCCAGCTTAAACAGCATTCGTGCAACATTGGTCTGGTCTTTGTGCAGTCTTTCGGCAAGTTCCTTTTGAGTAATCCCTTCTTTTTCCCATAGTACGACTAGTATTTCCCACTGATCCACTGTGATGTCAAACGGATTGACTACCTTTTGATAGTAATTGTTCAGTTTAAGTGCCGCGCGCTGTACATTAACACCGATATATTTTTCTAATTCCAAGGTATTCCTCCTAAATAACCGTCATGATTATAGTTGCTGTGACTATTATAATTCCGCCTCTTTTTTGTGTCAATCATATTATTGGAGTGAAAACGCCGCCTCTAATCTAAACATTACCTCCATTAAACAAGTTTTCCGATACGCACTAAATTGATCGCAGATCTTAAATCTTCATATATCAAATATTATTCTGCCTGTTCATATTCGGTTCATATAGACGTCACGAGCAGTACATTAGTATTGGTTAAGCTTATTTTAGCCCCAAAGAAAGATACTCTAATAAAGAGATACTGACAGGAGAAGATGCAGATGATACAACAAGAGAAAATGAACGTGGTCAAGAGAACAGTCAAAAAACGAACTTCAATTGCAGCTTTAACTCTAGCGTTAACGATGTTGGCCCCACTATCTGCAATGGCCGCACCGGCTGCCATGAATAACAACAGCAACCTTACGTATGAGACAACGAAGAAAGCCGTGATCGAAAAAGCCAAATTACTGACTGAGATGTACGGTACGACGAGTCTGCAATATGCACTGATCGATGGTGGAGAGAGTGTGGTGTCTGGTCATACGGGCAAAAACGATATAAACGATAAGGTACCTCTTACTTCGAACACGATCTACTTGTCCTTCTCCAAAGATCTTCCTGTGATTTTCTTCTTGCAAGCGAATGATACCGAGACGGAAGGCTGGATACCCTTGCATGAAGAGCAAGTCAAAGATTCTGTGCATGGAAAAGTGATGACATTCGTGGGAAAACATTATTTGCATCACACCCGATCCAAAGAAATGGTTCAAGAATATAGGAAGTTTATGAGTGAGTTAAAGTAGTATCGCCATCAAAAGAAGTCGCGAAATCGCGGCTTTTTTTGTTAAGGAGATGGTGAACATACAAGCGTAGTTGCCTTATTGGAAAATTTAGGTTGACACTTCTTTTTATCACGTATACAATCGTATACATGAATACGATTGTATACATATGTATACACGTAATGGGGGTGGAAAAAATGAGAGATCGTGATCTGAATGAAATCGATGGAAGTGTACTTCAAGGCGAGCGTCCGAAACGTGATATGGGTGACAGCGAGCAACGTGGAGAGCGTTCCAGACGTGGCAGAGGACATGGAGAACATCAGGGAAAACCGGGCCGTGGTGCGCAAACATTCCGTCGCGGCCGGATTCTTGTATTTCTGGAGCAGATGCAGAATCGAAGATCAACACTCGCCAGACAACTTGCTCAGGAGGAATATGAACATATTCGCCCGATGATTAGTGGGGAATTAAAAGCCATTGATCAGGTCATCGACGAGTATATCCACCTTTTCGAGCTGCAAAATGAAGATGTAAACCCCAATAAGGATCTGGAGAGTGAGAGTGAATAAGTATGATTCGTCGTTTTTTTTCGTATTATCGTCCTTATAAAAAACTGTTTTTGATTGATTTTGGATGTGCTGTACTCGCGGGATTGTTGGAGCTGGCTTTCCCCCTTGCCGTGAGCAAATTCATCAATGAGTTGTTGCCTGGTCAGGATTGGCCTCTCATTATGCTTGCCTGTGTTGTGCTGTTATCCATCTATGCACTTAATACGGTATTGAACTATGTAGTTACATATTGGGGACATATGCTTGGCATTAATATTGAGACCAACATGCGTGAGAAGATGTTCGCTCATTTGCAGAAGTTGTCCTTCCGGTTCTTTGATAATCGTAAAACGGGTCATTTAATTGGTCATCTTACGAATGATCTGAATGATATCGGCGAGGTGGCTCACCATGGACCTGAAGATGTATTCATTGCCGTGATGACTCTGATCGGATCGTTCTGGCTGATGGCCAACATTAATCTTGAGCTTGCGCTGCTTACCTTTATCATTATCCCAATTATGGCTTGGGTCATTATCGTATTTGGTGGCCGAATGACGAAGACGTATCGGAGACTCTTCGGAGACGTCGGCAATTTCAATGCGCGCATTGAAGACAACGTTGGTGGCATGCGTGTTGTGCAATCGTTCGCCAACGAAGAACATGAGAAAGAACTTTTTGCCGTGGACAACGAGAATTTCCGTAAAACCAAACTGCTTGCCTATAAAACGATGGCGAAAAGTATCTCGGTCAGTTATATGATGATGCGACTGGTTACGGTGTTTGTCATGATCAGCGGGGCCTGGTTTTATATCGATGGCAGAATCAATATGGGTGACTTTATGGCCTTCCTGCTCCTGTCCAATATCTTCTTCCGCCCGATCGAGAAAATCAATGCCGTCATTGAAAGTTATCCGAAGGGGATTGCTGGTTTCAAGCGTTATCTGGAGATCATTGATACAGAACCTGAGATTGCTGATAACAAAAACGCCGTTGAACTGAAAAGTGTGAAAGGTGACATTCGCTTCGAGAACGTCTCGTTCGGTTATGAATCCGGCCGGCGGATTCTGAGTGATATCAGCCTGTCCGTTCGACCAGGAGAAACCGTTGCTTTTGTTGGTCCATCGGGTGCAGGCAAGACGACCATCTGCAGCCTGCTGCCACGATTCTACGAGGTAGAAGAGGGACGAATCACCGTAGATGGTGTCGACATTCGGGACGTGAAGCTTCAATCTTTGCGTAAGCATATCGGAATTGTTCAACAGGATGTATTTTTGTTCTCGGGTACGATTAAGGAGAATATTGCTTACGGGGACCTGCGTGCAACGGACGAACAAATCTGGGATGCCGCCCGTCGCGCCTCACTGGAGGAATTAATTCTCACGTTGCCGGATGGATTGGATACCATTATTGGAGAGCGTGGAGTCAAGCTGTCCGGAGGGCAAAAGCAACGTTTATCGATTGCTCGTATGTTCTTGAAAAATCCACCCATTCTTATTCTGGATGAAGCAACCTCTGCGCTGGATACGGAAACGGAAGCACTGATCCAGCAATCGCTCGCTGAATTGTCAGTTGGCAGAACAACACTCGTGATTGCTCACCGTTTGACGACCATCAAAAATGCAGATCGCATCATCGTAGTGAATAAAGATGGCATCGCTGAGCAGGGCAATCATGAGGAATTGGTCGCCGCTGGAGGAATATACAGCCGTCTTCATCAGGTGCAGTATAGTCACTCTTAATCCATATAAATTGAACAAAAAATATATTTACACTCGTCACTCCGATGACCGAACAACCTTCCGATCGCTGTTATCCCCAGATTTTTTTATTCCTCTTATCTAAAGGGGAAATCCGGGGATAGCGTATGCTTCCGACGTAGCTTTCTTGCAGAAAGCTTTTAGGCGACCGCTTCGCTTCTTCAGGTTATTTCTGTCCTCTCCGTTTTGTGTAAATGTTTAGTCAAATTATATAGAAACTTAAGTAGCCGACTAAGTATCTGGATAAAGTATCTAAAACAAGTAAACCTTGCTGCGCATATGCGCGGCTTTTTTTATTGATTGGATATTAAAGATGGAGTTATAAAATGCTATGCAAAAGATAATGTTGACAACGTCCACTAACGTGACTATTATAATGTTGACAATGTCCACTAAAAGGGAGGGTTTGACATCGACTCTCAGTACATAAATCCAGAAATTCTGGCTGACATGCGACGTTTTAACCGTTTTTATACCAACATACTCGGTGTACTCGACAAGCATATTCTTGGTACAGGGTATTCTTTTGCAGAAGTACGGGTCATTATTGAGATTGGAATTCGGGGAGAGAGCATTGCGAACAATCTGGTGGATACACTGACCATTGATCGCAGTTACATGAGCCGAATTGTGAATAAGCTGTCCAAGGAAGGACTATTGGTGAAAGTGAATTCTGCTGCCGACAGCCGGGTCAGTCTGATTCGTCTAACAGCCAAAGGTGAGGAACTGTATACCCAATTGAATGATCGATCCGACCAACAGATCCTGAAATTAATGCAAGAATTGAATGAAGAAGAGATTCAAGAGGTGTACACCTCCATGATGAACATACAAGAGAAGTTGAACAAGAAGGCAGGAGAGACCACACGATGATACGATTTGAATGTGATTATAACGAAGGTGCACATGAACGAATTTTACAAAGACTGATGGAAACCAATATGGAACAGACGAGCGGGTATGGCACGGATGAGCATTGCGAACGGGCGAGAATGCTTATTCGTCAGGCCTGTGACAATGAGCATGCTGATGTTCATTTCTTGGTTGGAGGTACACAGACAAATACAACGGTGATTTCATCTATTTTGCGTCCATATCAAGGTGTGATTGCTGCGACCTCGGGACACATTGCGGTTCATGAAACCGGAGCTATTGAAGCTACGGGACATAAGGTGCTCACGGTTCCAAGCGAGGATGGAAAGATCACGGCTGAACAGGTTAGAGCCGTCTACGATGCGCACATGAATGAGTCATCACCGGAACACTGTGTTCAACCAGGAATGGTCTACATATCCCAGCCAACGGAGAACGGAACGATGTACAGCAAGGCAGAACTGCAAGCATTGCACACAGTGAGCAGAGCTTGTGGTCTTCCATTTTTCGTGGATGGAGCACGTCTTGGATATGCACTTGCTTCTCGCGATTGCGATATGACACTTGCTGACCTTGCGCGCTTGTGCGATGTATTTTACATCGGGGGAACCAAGATTGGCGCATTGATGGGAGAGGCGGTTGTTATCCTGAATGAAGCGCTGAAATCAGATTTTCGTTATATAATCAAACAAAAAGGTGGCCTGCTTGCCAAAGGCAGATTGTTGGGAATCCAATTCGAAACGTTGTTCGTAGATGGTCTGTATCTCGATATTTCCCGCCATGCCGTGGATATGGCCTTGAGGATTCATGATTCACTCGAACAGCAGGGGGTACGCTTCCTGTACGATTCACCAACCAACCAGCAGTTTCCGATTCTGCCTGATCGTTTGCTTGAGAAATTACGAAGCGGTTATACGTTCTCCTTCTGGGAAAAGGTTGACGACACGCACAGTGCGATTCGCTTCTGTACCAGCTGGGCAACTCGGCAGGAGAATGTGGATGCATTGACTCGCGATATCGCTCAATTATTGCATGAAGAGATTCAGGTTCCACAGCGTGTCGAAGTATTGGTTTAATCTTCTACCAAAATTAAGGATAACGGTTCCGATTTCCTTTTCATATATACGAGTATTTTGGATAAGTGATTATGCAGAATGCTGATACTGAAAAAAGGACAACCCATTGTGGTTGTCCTTTTTTGGTTTGCCTTTTGTGTGATAGTTGTGAGATAGAGAGTGAATACTCGTTTACTCACTCAAGACCATGTCATATTTCTCTTTCAGCCGTCGGATATCGGCTCTTGGCGGCGCACCGAACATGCGTGCATATTCCCTGCTGAACTGAGAAGCACTCTCGTATCCAACCCGGAAAGCTACATCTGCCGCGTCACCAGATTCGGCCATCAGGAGTCGCCGAGCCTCCTGTAATCTTAACTGTTTCTGGAACTGCAATGGGCTCATGGCCGTGATCTCTTTGAAATGGCGATGGAATGAAGATACGCTCATGTTGGCCGTCTCGGCCAGATCTTCAATTCGAATCGGATGTTCCCAATGATGAACGATATATTCAATCGCTTCTCTGATCCGATAGGTGCTGCTACCTTCAACCGCAATCTGCGCCAGTTCTCCTCCGTAAGGTCCCTGAAGGAGCCGAAACAGGATTTCTTTGATGTACAACGGGGCCAGAAACGGAATCTCCCCCGGAGTATCCAGCAATCGAACAAGTCGGAGTACAGCATCCTGAATCGACGATTGCATCTGTCCTACGAACATGGCTCGTCTGGCGTTTTCTTTGGAAGTTACCTGTATATTGCATTCGTTCAATACTTCAAGAATTTGGTTCGGTGTGAATTCAAGCTTGAGACTTAAGTATGGTGCATCAGCGGATGCTTTGATAA
This sequence comes from Paenibacillus sp. USHLN196, assembly GCF_037144955.1. Lineage (NCBI taxonomy): Bacteria > Bacillati > Bacillota > Bacilli > Caryophanales > Paenibacillaceae > Paenibacillus > Paenibacillus sp. USHLN196. The sequence goes on from NZ_JBBCYH010000003.1 coordinate 469,946, forward strand.
TCTGCCCGATGACCGGGAGATTCATCGAAGCGATTAGATAATTGGAAGGTCCATACGCATAACGCTCCTGTGCGAGCAGTACTTCTTTTAAGCCCTGAACGATCACGCATAACGAAGGGGTATATACTCGGTATGCCGGTTCGCTAACCCTTGTATGGTGATAGACAAAAAGGGAGGGAATCACCGTTTCCACCGCACCGTTAAGAAGGGAATGGCGTTCAACCAACTGACTCAGTTCCTGATTCTGTTGAGATAATTCTTCGGTCATGTGAATCCTCCTCGCGGGTTTAACCTAGCTACATTATAAGCCTTAACATTCAGAACTAAAAGGGGCTGTGAGAGGATCAGGCAATCAATTAAGACAATTGATATACCGCTTGCTGCCCATAACTCGGCATACTAAGAGTATGTTAACAGAGCCAAGCGATTAAAGTTTATTCGAAAAGTTGGGTGAACAAGGTGATGAAGTGGTTATCGAATCATGTGAGGCGAATCTTGATTGACAGGCTCGAATCTCAGATCAAGTTGGAAGAGAATTCTGTACATCGAGAGATATACTTCAAGTACTGGTTAGAGCTAGTTTCTGAAGAGGTTGAGACAACATCAGTTTACAGAACAAATTCAAGGAGAGTGTGAAATATGGAATATGTGAAATTAGGACGTACCGGTCTGGATGTCTCCAAGTTATACTGGGTTGCATGAGTTACGGTGTACCGGAAAGCGGAATGGCTCCTTCATGATGTGGTTAAGGCCGGAAAGGTCAGATACATTGGAGCTTCTTCGATGTACGCCTGGCAGTTCATGAAAGCCCAATACACAGCTGAGCGTCATGGATGGACGAAATTCATCTCCATGCAGAACCATTATAACCTGTTGTATCGCGAAGAAGAGCGTGAGATGCTGCCATTATGTCTGGAAGAAGGAGTCGGCGTTATTCCGTGGAGTCCTCTTGCCAAAGGACGTCTGACCCGGGATTGGAATGAACAGACTGCGCGTTCAGGAATTGATCCTGTCGGGAAGGCATTTTATGAAAATGCAATGGTGGATGCTGACCGTCAAGTGGTGGAGTGAGTCTTGAAAGTAGCTGAACACGGGAGATTCCGCGTGCTCAGGTGGCTCTGGCCTGGTTGTTGCACCAAGAGGCAGTAACCTCACCTATTATCGGCGCGACCAAAATTCATCATCTGGAGGATGCCATAGCAGCCCTTTCTGTGAAGCTGACTACGGAAGAGATCGGTTTCATCGAAGAAGCGTATGTACCGCATCCGGTAACAGGAAATCTCAGTTGATCCGAGTTCTTAATATTAAAGTCGCCATTCGGCGGCTTTTTTTATAATGATCGGAAGAGTGAATTGACATTCATCCGGTCAAGCGATGTAGGTTGCGGCAATGGTGATCTGACAGCACAAATTGCAGCTGCGGGAACACAGATAACAGGTATAGATTTTTCAGAGGAGACAATTAGGCAAGCGAGACAAAAATACCCGGATATGAACATTCAAGTAGCTTAGCCGTTCAAGCCAGGTATCAGAAAGTGGTTGAATAGCTTCGCTGAGTATTTATTCACGGGCATCATGCTTGCAGAAGAGGAAGTTATTATGGATACTGTTGAGAAGAAGGTACAGCCTCAACTAATGCGGGATGGACAGTGGTATCTGGACAGAAGCCGACTGCGAGTCGTAGCTATTAAGGAATAGGGGAATATGGGATGAAAATGGACAAACCCAAGATTCAGGAGCAGTTACTCGAACAAGAAACCATTGCATTCCTCGAATCCAAAGTCGAGTACAAACACAAATTAATTGAGAATATCACACTGGATCATCAAGAAGCGACCAAGGTTTCCTTTGAAAATGTTGTTTTTAGACATGTGACGATCTCGGAGTCTACGCTGGAACAATTTGAATTCACAGATGTTCGGTTTGAACACTGTGACTTCTCCAATGTCAATCTCTCAAGTGCATTCATGCACCGGACCGAATGGCATAACTGCAAGTTTGTCGGAACTGATTTGTCCAATAGCCGATTGCAAAATGTCAGTTTCCTTCATGGCGTAGGAGACTACAGCAATTTCCGCTTTGCCCATCTCAAACAGGTCTCCTTCTCGGAATGTACCTTGATTGGTGCGGACTTCGCCTATCTGGCACTGCAAAAAATGGAGTTCAATCAATGTAATATCGACCAAGCTTCGATGACGGGGACCAAAATGAAGGATTTGGATCTTAGCGATTGCCAATTTGATTCCTTGATATTAACCATGGAAGACCTCAATGGTTGTGTGATCTCACCCCATCAAGCCGCAACATTTGTAGGATTAATGGGCATCATTATCAAATAAATGACATGAACGTATTCATGGGGTTGCCAAGGTAGTAGAAGTGTGTATAATTGGAGACACATTAGAATAAAAACAGGTTTTCTAGGGTTCCGCGAGCGCATGTGTCGGTCTGGTCCGAGAGAAAACCCGCAACCTGTTGGTTGTGCCACGGAGGGATAAAAGCCTGGGAGATGAACTGCGATATGCAGTTTGTTTCCCGGGCTTTTTTTATTTTTCCGCTAATGTACCCATACTGGGTGTGATAAATGAATTAGAGAAAGGGTGTTACAGGTATGAATAAAACCTGGATGTCGGTAGTGATTGCTGCTGTGTTTGAAGTGGGTTGGGTCATTGGACTAAAACACGCTAGTGGCTTGCTGGAGTGGGGGCTGACTCTGGTTGCAATTATCATTAGTTTCTCCTTGATGATTGCGGCTTCACGGACACTGCCCGTGGGAACCGTGTATGCAGTATTCGTTGGCCTGGGTACCGCTGGCACGGTACTTGCAGAGATTATTTTGTTTAATGCGCCTGTCCAAGCCGCAAAAATGGTACTCATTGGTGTACTCTTGCTCGGCGTAATCGGACTTAAAATGCTGAGCAAAGAGAAGAATAAGGAGGTGCAGCTATAATGAACTGGGTATTTCTTATCTTGGCAGGGGTATTTGAGATGATTGGAGTGCTTATGATAAACAAGTTGCACAAAGACCGTAATCTAATTTCACTGGTTCTATTGGTGGCTGGGTTTGGTTTGAGCTTTATATTCCTATCTCTGGCGATGAAAACTCTTCCGATGGGAACAGCATATGCCGTGTGGACGGGAATAGGCGCCTCAGGCGGTGCCATTCTGGGCATGGTGTTTTACGGGGAACCTCGAAATGCCCTAAGAATTCTGTTTATTGCCATGGTGCTCGGATCGGCAGTAGGTCTCAAATTGGTCAGTTGAACAAGTGAAAATAAAAAGATAATGTACAGATTACGATTTTAATGTTATCCTTATACGTTACGTGTTAAATAAAAGATACGTCTTATTGATAGATGTGCGTAAATGAAGGAGACAACATGACATTTAAGGACTTGAATATTATCCCCCCCATTTTGGAAGGGTTAAGCAAAGCAAACTATACTAATCCTACGCCTATACAGGAACAGGCAATTCCAGCGGTATTAGCGGGCAGAGACCTGCTGGGATGTGCACAGACAGGAACAGGCAAGACGGCAGCATTCTCGGTGCCAATCATTCAATTATTAAGCGAACGATCCAAAGGGCCAAAGTCCGCAAGACATATTCGCTCATTGATTTTAACGCCGACAAGAGAGCTGGCTATTCAGATCGCGGATAACATCAAGGTATATAGCCGGTATACGGACATCCGTTGTACGGCTATCGTTGGTGGTGTTTCACAAAAAGTGCAAGAGCGTGCACTGAATCAAGGTGCTGATATTATTATTGCAACACCAGGCAGATTGAACGATCTGATCAACCAGAAGCGTATTGACCTGAAGATGGTTGAGATTCTCGTTCTGGATGAAGCGGACCGGATGTTGGACATGGGCTTCATTCATGATGTGAAAAGAATCATCGCCAAGATGCCGAACAAAAAGCAGACGCTTTTCTTCTCGGCTACGATGCCTCCTGAGATCACCAAAATGGTTAAAACCTTGCTGGTTGATCCAGTCAAAGTAGAAATCACGCCTGTATCTTCAACGGTAGAACGCATTGAGCAGTCTATATATTTGCTGGAAAATGGCAAGAAGCAGCATATGTTGAATCAGATTTTGGAAGATAAATCCATTGTATCCGCACTGGTGTTCACACGCACGAAGCGCGGCGCTGACCGGGTTACACGAGATTTGGCCAAAGTGAATGTTACAGCACAGGCCATTCATGGTAACAAGTCTCAGAACGAGCGACAACGGGCATTGAACAATTTCAAGAGCGGGGCAACACGTGTATTGGTTGCGACGGATATTGCAGCACGAGGAATTGATGTGGAGGAACTGACCCATGTTATTAACTTCAACCTGCCAAATATCCCGGAAACTTACGTTCACCGCATTGGTCGTACAGGCCGAGCAGGCAAAAGCGGGATGGCAATCTCGTTCTGCGAGAAGGATGAACTTCCGTTCCTGAAGGATATCGAGAAAGTGATCAAGAAGACGATTCCTGAAGTGAAAGGTCATCCGTATCCGATGACAGGTGTGCCTGTGTTTGATAAAACCAGCAAAGCACCAGGCAGTAAACCTTCGTTCAACAAATCGGCTGCAGGCAAACCGGCGAAGTCCAAAGCGAACCCGGCACGCAAGCCCAAATCCGAATGGTTTGCCAAGAGTGGTAAAGCAAACAGTAGTCGATCCAATGACAGCAGATCTAATAGCAGTAGAACAAGCAGCAGCAAATCCAGCAGTAGCCAATTTAATCGCAGCAGCAAAACAAGGAACGATCGAGCCAATTAAGTCCTTGATTAAATCCAATGAAACCTTCTCCACGATGTGGAGGAGGTTTTATTATGTGAAGCAAGCTTATTTACATACGAACTTACATTCGGTATTATTATATCGTTCATTGGTGAAAGGGAGGTACGAACTTGAAGGATGCGATGATTAAATACAGTTTGAATAAGAATGGTGCGACGAAGGAGTACCCTTTTGGACCTGATCCTGTAGTCATTAAGGTCGGAGGGAAAATGTTCGCGTTACTTTTCGAAGACAAAGAAGAAAATGGTCTATTGAACTTGAAGTGTGATCCTATTATTGCAGAGAACCTGAGAGAGCAGCATGAAGCGGTTCGACCAGGATATCATATGAACAAAAAGCACTGGAATACCATTACGCTCAATGGTTCAATGTCGGAAGAGGATATTATGGTCATGATCGATCACTCTTATGAAGTGGTTGTCAAAACTCTTCCGAAAAAAGTTCGGGAATCACTGGCCAAATAAGAAGAAAGAACACAACTTTCTCTACACGTCATTCATCATGTCATTGACATTTAAAAGGTGGGTGAAAAAGGCTCATGGTCTGCTTCTCTAACAGAATGAATATCCTATGAAAATGAAGACATATTTGAAGTCCATGTGGTTCCGTTACCTTGGCAATAAGCAAGATCGAACGGCCATCATCAACGTGGCATCCCTTATCATCAACGCTTTGATCGGTATAGGCAAGTTAATTCTGGGGATATATCTACTTTCCGGATGGTTTATTACGAATGCTGTATATTATCTGATTCTGTGTGTGGCGAAAGGCCAAGTGCTTCAACAATATATAGTTGCCAAGAGGATGGAGTCTTCAGAAGAAAGATATACATTGGAGCTTACGGTATATAAGCGTGGAGGTCTGTTCCTGTGTTTACTGGGCGTGTCCTATTCACTGGTCTGCCTGCGAATGTATCTGATCGGCGATGCCTTCATATACGAGGGTATCATCGTGTATATCGTAGCTACAGTCGCTTTTACCAAGCTGGCTTTTGCCGTGTATGGCACCTGGGCTAACCGTCATCTTCATAACCCGATTATCTCTACATTAAAAATGATTAACTTCACCGATGCCATGGTGTCCATCGTGGTCACCCAAGCGACACTGCTCACCATGCAAGCCTCACCTCTTGCATTAAAAACCAGTAGTTTGTTTGGCATGGGGTGCAGCGTTTTATTTTGTCTGATGGGGGTCTGGATGATGTTCCACAAGAAGAAGGAAAAAAGCGCGGATCCAAACCGATCTCCTGGCACTGAATGCTAACATTGAAGCATCAAGGGCAGGGGAAGGTAATTCTGGTCCACGTTTGATCATGTTGATCAATACATATCGAATGCACATGACGGAAAAGACGAGTGTTAAAGGAGTGATCTCTATGGATCAACAACAACAATTGGTAATGGTACAACGGATGCGTGAAAATGACGTCGGCACAGGCGCTGCCCTTCAACCGAGTACCGCGTATGCCGTTAAGGTGGAAGCAGTCTTGATTCCTACGACAGAAGGCGATACACGTGTACTGGTGTATACACCGGATAAGAAACGATCAACACCACTGCCGGTCTTCTTCAATATGCATGGAGGTGGTTTCATCTTGGGACAAGCGGAGATGGATGATCCCTGGTGTCGCCTGATCGCTGATCGTGCTGATTGTGTGGTCATGAATATTGATTACAGCCTTGCACCAGAGCATAAATTTCCAACCGCTGTGCATGAATGCTATGACGTTGTACAGTGGGTCCACGCCAATTCGGAATCTTTTTCGGTTAACCCTACTCTCTTCGCCATTGGAGGACATAGTGCAGGTGGTAATCTTGCTGCAGCAGTGTGCTTGTTGAATCAGCAACGTGGAAGCGAACTGCCGATTGTTCTTCAGGTTATCGATTATGCCGTGTTGGACGTGGCCACAGATCCGGCCGAGAAGCCGAGTTTTGAAGAAGCTATTCCAGCCGATATCGCCAGAACGTTCAACGCCATGTACCTTAAAACGCCGGAAGATGCCCATGACCCGTTAGCTTCACCTGTACTCGCAAAATTATTACAGGAACTCCCGGAAGCATTGATTATTACCGCGGAGAAAGATTCACTAGCGCAAGAAGCAAGAACATATGCAGCAAGGCTTGAAGCGAGCGGTGTGAAGGTGACGCTTAAGGAGTACGAGGGCGCCGCTCATGGATTTACACATTTTGGAGATCTCCAGATGGCAGAGGATGCCTGGTATCGGATGAGTGACAAGATCAGAGAAGCATTTTCCAAATCACTTGGATCAGAATGACGTAAAAAGTTATCTATAGATACTACCTTGAAGTCGCCTAATGGCGGCTTTTTTTTGCTTATCTGTTAAGTTGGTTCAATCCGTTGGTGAAACCAAGCTTCTGAGCTTGCGGTTAAGATAATAAAATAGATTAGGACCGTTCTTAAGATTATAACGATATCGTTAAGGGTAAGAGTTGTTAATTAGCGGAAATAATGACCAATACCAGGAGGTTAATGATATGAACCAAAGTAACAGTTCATCCGATATCGCGATTCTTGGCATGGGAACGGCTCTGCCTGCTCACGCCGTAGCGCAGTCAGATATTGCGGAACTGATCGCTTCCTCTCTTCAGGATCGTCCAGATTTGGCCCGTTTTGCTAAGCGAATATTCAAGTCTTGTGGTGTTGAAACACGATATACGGTGGAACCGAGCTATCTAGGTTCGCTGGAAGAGTGCCGTTATCTGCCTTCTGGTGATGTATCAGACATCCCGACAACCGAAGAACGAATGAATACATACAAGCGAGAGGCGCTTCCGCTTGGCATCAAGGCGGCTGAGAAAGCCCTAAAGGATTCAGGCGTATCTCCTAAGAGCATCACGCATATCATTACGGTCAGCTGCACCGGCCAATACCTGCCGGGTCTGGACGTTATGCTCATCCGTCATTTGGGTTTGTCTGCTCGTGTCAATCGACTGCCGTTGATTTTTCAGGGTTGTGCGGCAGGCTTGAAAGCCATTCAGATGGCACGAGATGTCGTGCAGGGTGCTCCCGGATCACAGGTTCTTGTAGTCTGTGTGGAGTTGTGTACACTTCATTTTCAGCCTGTTCAAGATCGGGAAGCGTTGTTTGCAGCTTCATTCTTTGGAGATGCGGCTTCTTCATGTGTGGTCGGTACGCCCGAACCTCAACACACGGATGTTCTGAGTCTGGGAACCGGTTATTCTGTTCTTCTTCCGGATTCGACTGAAGACATGACCTGGGAGGTCGGGAACCTGGGGTATGATCTGTATCTGTCACCTCGTATCCCGAAGCTGCTCGGTGTTCATCTGGAAGAGGAACTACGTCTGTTACTGCAAAGTGACCAGCTTCCTGAACTATGGGCTATCCATCCAGGAGGACGGGGAATTGTGGATTCTGTGCAGGATGTGATGAAGCTGAGAGATGAGCAAACGAAGTACAGCAGGGATATCCTGAGAACGTTTGGTAACTTGTCATCCAATACGATCCTGTTTGTACTGAATGCGATGCGTGAGGACATGAAGGCACAGGATCAATCAACCACAGATGGTGTAGCTATGGCATTTGGACCGGGACTCACCGCGGAGTTGATGAAATTTACTTACGTACCATCATTATCTTCAGTGATCGAGGAGCCGGATCATGTCCTTCTTTAGAACATTGTCTATACGGGCCCAGGAAGATGAGCTGATGGACGACTTCTCTCTGGGTGGGGAGGAGCTCCGTGAAGCACTTAGACATCTGAGACGCCTTAACAAAATATTTGCTGCACCTGGCCCGACGCTGGCTGGTGTGGAGAAGTTATGGAACTCAGTCGGTAAGCCGAATAAGCTGACCCTACTGGATGTGGGGGCAGGTTCAGGAGATGTGAACCAGAAACTACTGCAATGGGCGGATCGTCAGGGCGTTCAGCTGGAAATTACGCTAGTCGATCTGACGGAAGAGGCGTGTGAGGAAGCGAGGCAACTATTCCGTGACGAACCCCGAGTCCGCGTGCAACGTGCTGATCTTACAGAACTGCCGGATGCTTCCGCAGATATCGTGACAGGTTCCCAATTTGTGCATCATTTTGACGGAGATCAGCTGGTTGATATGGTTTCTCATATGATACGAGCATCCAGGTACGGTGTCGTCATTAATGATATTCACCGTCATCCTGTATCCTATAAGGCGGTCTGGATTACAACACGCATGATCTCGCGCAATCGATACATTCGTCATGATGGACCCCTTTCCGTCGCCAAAGGATTTACAGGGAGAGATTGGAAGGAACTTAAACAACGGTTGAATCATGATTCGATGACTTATGAATGGAAGCCTTTATTCCGTTACTCTGTTGTTATCCCCACAAAAGGCAGGTGATCTTACGTGTCGAAATCAATAGATGTCATCATTGTCGGAGCTGGAATTGCCGGCAGTACCTGTGCAATCCAATTGGCAGGGCAAGGCCATCGGACGCTTTTGTTAGACCGGCAGGAGTTTCCGCGTCACAAAACCTGCGGTGAGTTTATGTCACCAGAAACCAAGGAGATGCTGGAGGTTCTGGACATACACCTTCTGGATCAAGCCAAGAAACCCAGCACCATGGATCATGCCAAAATCATTATGCAGCAAGGCGGAGTGATTGAAGCACCGCTGCCGGGGTTCGCTTATGGGATAAGTCGATATGAGCTGGACCAGATTTTGCATCAGAAGGCCTTGGACGCAGGAGCCCAGATCTTTACGAAAGCGACCATAATCAGCATTGAACAACTCGAGGATGCCAGTTATGAGGTGGAGGTGAAACAGGGAGACGAGCGGATTCAATATAAGGCAAAAGCCGTCATCGGTGCACATGGTACCAAAAAGCCGCGCGGAATGGCTTCCGACCCAGATCTGCGAGATCAAACCGTATATGTCGGCGTTAAATCCCACTTCAGCGGAATTGAAATTCCCGCGCGGGTGGAGTTATATTTTTGCGAAGGTGGTTATGTGGGGATTTCCCCGATTGAGGACGGCACTGTGAATGTCGCCGCATTGTTGACGCTGGATACTGTGCAGGGAAGCGGAAAGTCTGTGAACGATATTTTGCAGGCGGCATCGCTGACGAATGTGAGCTTGGCAGCTCGGTTAGCGGAAGGTAGTCCAGTAGAGGGAACACAGGTGTCGATTGCACCGCTGCATCTGTCCAATATACCTGAGCCATGGTCTGAGTATCCGCACATTGGTGATGCGATGCTGATGATTCCTCCGCTGTGCGGAGACGGGATGTCCATTGCGCTACGTTCCTCGCTTTTATGCGCCCGCTGGACTGATAAATATCTTCGAGGTGATATTGAGCATGCCGATTGGCAGAGTAATTATATGCTGGAAGCGAGCCGCGAATTCACCCAATTGCTCAGGCGGGCAAGAAGAATTCAGAAGCTGGCTTTTGCCAAAACCAATAAATTCTATCCTGGTCTGGCCCGGATGATACCCGGTCTGGCCGCTTATGTCGTGAAGGCTACACGGTTATCCGAGATGAATGCAGTGCGCTAAAAGACGGATATTTTGTCCAATACTTATGTGGAAGAGGTTGCTGATGGCGGCCTCTTTTTTGGGTATCTAATCATTAAATTTGTAGAGACAGTTTGGAAATTCGGTAAATGCTCGTATAATAGAATCTAATGTAATGATAGAGAGTTAATTCAGATGAAATGTCGGGAGGCACTATTTAAGATGAACTATTCATTTTCCAATCGTATTGCAGCACTGCAACCATCTATTATTCGTGAGATCCTGAAGGCTTCTTCGGGTCAAAATGTCATTCCGTTCTCTGCGGGAAATCCCGCTCCAGAGACGTTCCCTATTGAGGCGATTCGTACGTTTACCCAAACTATTCTGGAACAGGACCCGATCACGGCTCTGCAATACGGAATTACGGAAGGTTATGTTCCTTTGCGGGAAGCATTGACTGAACATCTGAAGACAGGATTTGATACGGGGAAGGCATCCGATCAATTGTTCATCGTATCTGGAGCACAGCAGGGCATTGAACTTGCCTGTAAAGTGTTCTGTAATGAGGGTGACACGATTATCTGTGAGAGCCCAAGCTTCATCGGTTCTTTGAACTCCTTCCGGGCATCCGGTGCGAAGCTTGCGGGTGTTCCGATGGAGATGGACGGTATGGATATCGAGAAGCTGGAACAGGCACTGCAAACAGAGCCCAATGTAAAACTGATCTACGTGATCCCAAGCTTTCAGAATCCGACCGGTGTGACGACGAGCCTGGAGAAACGTAAAGCCATATACGAACTGGCGAAGAAGTATGGCGTTATGATTCTGGAAGATAATCCGTACGGAGAACTTCGATTTAATGGAGATGATGTACCGACCATCAAGTCTATGGATGATGAAGGTCTGGTCATCTATGTTGGATCATTCTCCAAAATTCTATCGGCGGGACTGCGCGTCGGTTTTGTACAAGCTCCACATGAAGTGGTAGAGAAGATGGTTGTCGCCAAACAGGGAGAAGACGTACATACGGCTATGCTTCCACAGATTCTGGCATACAAGTTCATGACAGAGTATGACTACGCAGGGCACATTAACAGCATCCGTGAGGTCTATCGGAGAAAAGCAACATTGATGATGGACAAGCTGCAAGAGCATATGGGTGAGTCCATTACCTATACTCAACCGGACGGTGGACTGTTCCTCTGGTGTGATCTGCCAGCGCATGTGCCAATGCTTGATTATGCCAAGACTGCAGCAGCCCAGGGGGTTGCGGTTGTACCGGGAAATGCTTTCCTGGTGAACGAGCAAGACCCTTGTAATGCCATCAGACTTAATTTTTCAACGCCGTCAGACGAACAGATTGTGAAAGGTGTTGAGATTTTAGGTCGGGTTTTGAAAGGCTATACCGTTTAAAATATTTCAATGCGATATATCTACGAAAAGCCGCCAATTGGCGGCTTTTTTTGGTCTTTTATCGTTCTTAATTATCAATGAGGGCACTTAATTCTGCCTGAAATACCTTTTGATTCTTCTGGTTGAATGTACTCAGCAGCACGGTAACAATCCCATTACCTTTACGTCTGGGAAGCAGGTCAATGACTTCAGCAATCACATGAAGTTCATCTTCAGGAAAAACAGGCTTCAGGAATTGAATGTTGTTCATGCCGGTTCCCGCGACAACATGCTCTCCATAGATCCCGACCTCAATCCATAGCTTGAAGGAGATATTCATCGTCTGCATGCCAGAAGCAATCAAACTGCCGAAGCGGCCCTGGGTGGCCTTTGCTTCATCCAAATGCATGTACTGTGGATCATAGATTTTGGCAAAATCAATAATATCGCTCTTGGATAATGCCAAGGATTTTGTTTCGTAGCGCTGACCTATTACATATTCACTGAATTTCATGAAGGCACCTCGGGTTCTTTAATATGTTTTTTCGCAGTCGACGCTCTGGAAAGAGACATGACTGGATTGACGTGATAAAATGCTAGTGAACGATCTCGTGTGAATTATTGTCATATTGAAATAAACGGATGAAACTGTCTTTGAGGAGTATATATCATGATAACGATTAAAGATGTCGCCAAGATGGCTGGTGTAGCCAGTTCAACCGTATCTTGCGTACTCAACGATAAAGGTAATGTGAGTGAGCCAACAAGGCAGAGAGTGCTCGCAGCAGCAAGCCAGCTCAATTACGTGAAGAACGGCCCTGCATCTGAAATGAAGCGGCAGAGTACACAAACGATTGGTGTAATTGTCCATGACATGTCCAGTCCGTATTTCTCCGATTTGGTGAATGGAATACAGTCCATCGCGATGAGCCATGGATACGATATGATCGTGTGCAGCTCCTTGGGTGGAGAGAAGTCGACAGCCCATCGTTACATTCGTGAAAGAAGAATAGACGGAGCTATTGTCATCGCTCAAAATATTGAAGATCAGTTGCTCATCGAGGCATCTGAAGCAGGATTTCCGATTGTCGTCATGGATCGGAATCTGGATGCTCAACATATTGTAAAGGTTTTGATGAGTGATACGCAAGGTGGGTACCTGGCTACCCGTTATCTGATCGATAAAGGACATCGGACGATCGCCTATATTAGCGGCCCGGCTCATTCGGAATGTAATCTGGATCGATATCAAGGTTATCTCAATGCCATGGCAGAGGCAGGCATCGAAGAGAAGCCGGAATGGAAAATCGGCGGACAATACATGAAGCAAGATGGCTACCATGCAGCCAAGAAACTGCTCGAAGGAGAATTGCCATCCGCTGTATTTTTTGCAAATGATGAAATGGCCTTTGGCGGTTTGGAAGCCTTCAGAGAACATGGGATTGCAGTACCTGAACAGTTATCCGTAATTGGTTTTGACAACATCCCGGCATCGCAGTATGTGCATCCACCTCTGACCACGTTTCGGCAACCGAAGACGGATGCTGGCCAGCTTGCGGGTCATGTTCTCTTCCAACTGTTAAATGGAGAGTCTGTTGAGACGTTATATACACTGGACATCCAATGTGTGGAACGTGATTCCGTTCGGCTCCTCAACCTGAGTTGAGGAGTTTTTTTCGTTCAATAGAATTTTAAATGTTCAAAAAGAAAGGAGTGAGGCGATTTATGCATAATAATAAAGACGAGAGATTCTTGCATAGGAAATAAATGGAGGGTGATTAGATGGGCGTACCCACGTTTCTGGAGACAGGCCATATGGAAGAAGGTTTTCCCATTCGGGTGATTCATACAGGTGATCAGTTTAATTATGCTGCGCACTGGCATGATGAGGTTGAATTGGTTGTTGTTAATGGAAAGAGCGCACGAATTGGCGTGAATGACCATGTCCGTGAGTTGGCGCAAGGTGATGTGCTGCTGATCAAACCCGGAGATGTACATTGCTTTTTGCCAGGGACCGAACACTTAACGATTATCTTGTTCCGCCTCGAATTGTTAACTGGAAGCTTCACGACTGAAGCCGAAATACAGGATCTTGGCGAACTTTTCAACAAAACAACCGTTATACCCTCAAATGCGGGAAGTCGCAGCAACGTGGTTCAGTATATAGATGCCATCATTGCCGAGAAAAAAAATCGAAAGCCCGGATATCGATGGTTAATGGTTTCCCGGTTGTATGATCTCATGGTTCTTTTGTTACGTACAAAGCCCCCCGTGACGGATCAACTCACGGCTTCAGGGTGGCCTTGTACCTCGTCCAAAAAATTTGAATTCCTCGAATCGGTCTGTGAATATCTGGAGGATCATTATGCTGAACCGATCAAGCTGGAACAGGTCGCGGAACATATTAAATTCAGCAAGTTCCATGTCTGCAAGTTGTTCAAAGAGATCAAAGGAGTGACACTGATGGAATATTTGAATCATTTTCGAATTATCAAATCCGAGTGGGCGTTATTGTTCCGTCAGGATTCCATTTTGGATATAGCGATCGGCCATGGGTTCAACAATGTGAACTCCTATAATCGACTTTTCAAAAAATATAATGACTGCACACCCTCCGAATTTCGCAAGAAGCACCGTACGAATATCACAAAATATGAAGGGTAATGCACAATATTTGTGGAGAAAGCCCTCTCCGAAATCAATATACTCTAATAAAATGTAAGCGTTTCCTTTTAGAAGGAGGGGGCATATGAAGAAGTGGTTTAAGCCAACTATTGTGTTCGTATGTGTAGCGATGTTGTTAACGGGTTGTCAGCTCAGTCCGTCCAATCCAAGCAAGCAGCAGGAAATTACCGTGTGGAGTTTTACGGATGAAGCAGAATATGCCATCGAGAAATTCGAGCAGAAATATCCGGACATCAAAGTGAACTTTGTCAACATCCCCGGCAACTTCTATATCACCAAGCTTAAATCTGCGCTCCAGACAACTTCCAAAGCTCCAGATGTATTTATGATTGAAAATGCCAATATTCGAGAACTGATTGACGTTCCATATCTGGAGAATTTATCGGCTTCGCCGTATAACGCCAATGATCTAATTCAACAACAATATGCTTTTGTGCAGGCCAATGAAAAGGACAGTGAGGGGAATGTCAGAGCTATAGGTTATCAAGGAACACCTGGGGGCATCTATTATCGTAGGGATCTGGCGAAGAAATATCTGGGTACCGATGACCCTGAGAAGGTGGGTTCACAGATCGATACTTGGGAGAAGATCTTCGAGATTGGTGAACAGGTTCAGCAAAGTAGCGGGAATAAAGTACATGCATTGGCGAACTGGAATGCCATATCGAACTCATATGACGGTATACCCTGGGTGAAGGATGGCAAGCTCGTCATCGATCCAACCTATATGGAGGTGCTGGATCTGGTGCGTGAAGCACGTGAGCGACATGTACTTGCCGAGTATGAAGATGGAAGTGCCGGTTACGCTGCATCCATGCAAAAAGGAGAGGTCATGTTCTATCCCGGGGCAACTTGGGGTTTGCAATATACGTTCAAGGCGAACGCTCCGGATACCGAAGGCATGTGGGGCTTGGCCCAGGGACCGTCAGCCTTTAGTGCAGGTGGAACCTATATCGCGATGTACAGTAAAAGTGAGAAAAAGGATCTGGCCTGGAAGTTTATTGAGTTCTATAATTTTGACCACGACTTTCTGTCCGAGTTAGCGAAAGAGCAGGATTATTTTACTAGCAACATGGTTGTGAATGATGAACTTGCGCCATCGCTCTCATCGCCTTATTTGGGAGGGCAGAAGCATTTTGAGTTTTTCTCAGTGGCCGCAAAGCGGGTTCCTGTATATGAGCGCACCAAATATGATGCAACGATTAACAATGATATCTACAAAAATGTACTTCAGTTGTATCTCAATCAGGACATTCAGACCAAAGATGAAGCAGTGAAGCGAATCAAACGTGATGTCGCCTTGAGATTTCCGGAGCTGGAAGTGGAGTAGCTTAGAAGCAAGCGAACGGTTGGACACATCCGATGATAACTGGGGGGACAGAATATGTTTGCCAAAACGATTCGAAAGGACCATTACGGCTACTATTTCATTGCTCCGTTCTTTATTATTTTTACCATTTTCGGACTCTACCCCATTTTGTATTCGCTCTATATCAGTTTCACCAACTTTGATGGAATCACGACACCTGATTTTGTAGGGATGGGTAACTATGTGGCTGTACTACAAGATCCGTTATTCTACAAAACCTTGTTTAATACGTTATTCATCTGGGGAGTCTCCGTGGTTCCGCAGCTCACGATCTCACTCGTGTTAGCTTTTATTTTGAACGACAAGCTGCTCAAAGGGCGGGACTTTTTCAGAGCTGTATACTTTTTCCCGAATATCGTTACGGCTGCATCACTCGGGTTGCTTGTCAGCCTGATCTTTGACTGGCAGTCCGGGGGACTGAATCATTTTTTGATGCAGATGGGTATTATTCAAGATCCAATTAATTGGAAAAACGACCCGTGGTTTATGCGGTTGATTGTGTCCTCCATCTTGTTTTTCCAGTACTTCGGTTATTCCATGGTCATCTACCTTGCTGGTCTTCAGGGCATTGATCCGTCGTTGCTGGAAGCTGCCCAGATGGATGGAGCGAAAAAGAAACATATTTTCATTCATATCATCGTGCCGATGCTCCGCCCAATTATTCTGTTTCAGATGATTACATCCATTATTGGTGGCATCCAGATTTTCGATCAGCCATTCACACTAACCAACGGCAATGGCGGTCCTGACCGAGCAGCCATGACGAGCATTATGTATCTCTATAATGTAGCATTCCAGAGCACACGATTTGGTTACGGCGCTGCCATAGCATTTTGCCTGTTTATTATCATCATATTGTTGTCCGTTGCATCCTTCATCATGACCAAGCGGAAGAGCCGTTCATAGGGAGGGGAGTTCTTATGCAAACTGCAAAATCAGTTGAACAACCAAATGCGGCGATTCAGCAATATGCCAATACAAGGGGGCTGACGGCAGGCAAAATCATCATCTATCTGTTGCTGACAGGTCTTGCCGTGCTCTGCATTATTCCATTTTATCTGATGCTTATCTATTCAACACATAACAATGCAACGATTGCTTCAACGTTCACCTTTCTTCCCGGATCATTTTTAGTCGATAATTATATGAATATGGTATCGAAAATCAACATTTGGCGTGGGTTTGCCAATAGTATTTTCATTGCTGGAACATCGACCGTGCTATCTCTATATATTGGTGCTTTGACGGCATATGGTTTTGCCAAATTTAAATTCAAAGGGCGGAACTGGTTGTTCCTGTTTCTGTTAGCGACCATGATGGTACCGGGCCAACTGGCCTTGATTGGTGTATATCGACTATTCAGTATGTTGGGGCTTCTGGACAGTTATGCCGCGATTATTTTGCCTGCTGCAGCTAACGCCTTTAATGTATTCTTTATCAAGCAGTTCATGGAGAGCAGCATCCCGGATGAGATTATTGAATCTGCGCGGGTGGACAGTGCTGGCGAGTTCAGAACGTTCAATCAGATTGTACTGCCCATTCTGGGGCCGGCGATCTCGGCCCTCGGTATATTCACGTTTATCGGTTCGTGGAATAATTTTCTTACACCGCTCGTTCTATTTTTCTCTCTGGATAAATACCCACTTCCGGTACTGGTTGCGCTAGTACAAGGATACTATGGGATGGATTATGGACTCTTGTATTTGGGTGTTGCGATCTCCATCTTGCCTATTATTATTGTATTCTCCGTGTTTTCCAAACAGATTATCGGAAGTGTTGCCCTGGGAGCGGTGAAAGGATAGTTGAATAGCATTCTATATCATAAGGGGCGTCCATAGTGGGCGGCTCTTTTGCTGTTCATTATTTTGCGTATATATCCCATCTTATAAGTAAAGGATATCTTTAACTGTGAATATCTGGACGGAATATGCACGGAAAGGGGAGGGGGAGGCGTTATGGACACATCAGGAATAACACAACAAGACCTGCCGCTAACCGGATCTCTTGCTGTTAATCAAGAAATGTTGCGCACCGTTTTTGCAGGTTGCTCGGACGTTGTATTTCATAACTTCCAAACCGTGTGCAATAGTTCAGCCCTATGCGTATATTGTGTTGGTTTATGCGATACGGAGCGGCTCGAACGACAGGTGCTTACGCCTCTTCAGGAAAAAGGAATCGAAGCTCCGCAAGTCCCTTTGGCTTCCATTAAGAATGTGGATACAACCGCTCTGGCGGTACAGGCCATATTAGAGGGAGAGGCTCTCTTACTGCTGGAAGGTTCTTCAGTTGGAACAGTATACCCGCTATATCAAGCAGCAAATCGTTCAACGGAGGAACCGCTGGCTGAATCAACAGTACGCGGTGCACGGGATGGATTTACAGAATCGTTGACTATGAATATGTCCTTACTCCGTAAACGTATCAAAACACCTGCATTAAAAATTCATACACGTAGCATGGGAGATCGCACGAACACCAGTATTTCACTTGTCTATATGGAAGGCATTATTGATCCTAAACTGGTAGAGGAAGTGGAGATACGACTTAAGGATCTAAAACTTCGAGACGTACTGGAGAGCCAGTATATTGAGGAAGGCATTGTGGATCAGCGATATTCACCATTTCCACAGATGATTGCGACAGAGCGTCCGGATGTCGTTGCTTCCAACTTGCTGGAAGGTCGTTTTGCTATTCTCGTTGACGGAACACCGTTCACCCTTATTGCGCCAGTGACCATTTTTTCGATGTTACAATCACCGGAAGATTATTATCAAAATGTGTTTATGAGTGTTTTCGTACGCTGGCTGCGATACGTTTTCTTTGTTCTATCCATGCTGCTTCCATCGGCTTATGTAGCGATTACGACATTTCATCAGGAGATGATTCCTACCGTATTGCTTCTCAGTATTGCCCGGGCAAGAGAAGAGATCCCTTTTCCGGCACTGGTGGAAGCGCTCATTATGGAAATAGCCTTTGAAGCATTGCGTGAGGCTGGCGTCCGATTACCGAAGCAGGTCGGATCAGCCGTCAGTATCGTAGGCGCATTAATTATTGGGCAAGCGGCGACGAGTGCAGGAATTGTATCAGCCCCCATGATTATCATAGTAGCGATTACCGGCATCGCCTCCTTTATGATCCCTCGCTACGCAGCCAGCATCGCGACCCGATTACTACGTTTTCCCATGATGTTTCTGGCGGGAACGCTGGGACTCACGGGTGTCATGCTGGGAGTTATCTTGGTTGTCATTCATCTGAGCAGTCTTCGTTCGTTTGGAACACCTTATCTATCTCCGGTAGCACCTACAATGGCCAAGGAACTTAAGGATGTATGGTGGCGCCCGACACCACGGAACAAGCCACGCTGAAACAATCGATACGCAAGCAACCAAGGGAGCGAGATTACACATGCTAACTGACAAAGGAAGAATATCGGAGACTCAATTGGCATTCATGATCTTTCCTGCCATTCTCGCAACAGCCATATTGTCTGTACCTGGAATTACAATGCACTATGCAGGGCATGACATGTGGATGACTCCAATTATAGGTTCTATCGTTGGGTTGGCTGCCATTGGTATCTCCGTTGGTCTCGATCGTCTGTATCCCGGAAAAACCCTCATACAATCCAGTGTGCTGATTGCAGGTCGGATTCCGGGCAAGTTATTAGGTCTGGTATATATCGCTTTCTTGCCCCATCTGACAGGCTTGATTATTCGGGAATACGGTGAGTTCATTGTCAATAATGCACTCCCAAGTACACCTTTGTTCATTGTGATGGGTACCATGGTTGTTGTGTGTGCGATTAATGTGAGGCTGGGGATTGAAGTGGTCGGACGAACCTCTCAGGTTTTTGTCACCCTCGTGATCGTGTTGCTTAGTCTAATCTTTATCCTGTTGATTGGAGAACTTAACCCAGCTGAATTATTCCCTTTCATGGAGAAAGGACCTATTCCCATTATTACAGGGGCCGCTGCACCTGCTGCATGGTTTAGCGAATATATCGTGCTGGCTTTTCTGCTACCTTATGTGAATCATAAAAAACGAACAACCCGGGTCATGTTGGGTTCCCTTGTGTTGACGACAACTGCAATGACGGTTACCAATCTGTTTTGCCTGTTTTTGATTGGTGATTTGACAGATACATTCGTGTTTCCGGTCATGATCGCAGCAAGATACATAACCATTGCGGACTTTCTGCAACATATCGAGTCCCTTATTATTGCAGTCTGGATTTTCGGTATTTTCGTTAAAATTTCTGTTTTTCTATATATTTTTGCTACATCAACAGCGGAATGGTTCGGTATGAAGGACTACAAACCCGTTGTTGTTCCGCTTTCATTTCTGTGCATGGTATTTGCTTACTGGGTTGTATCCGGAGGATCGGGTATGTCCAGTCTGGTTAGCGCTTCAGCCAACTTGTACACGATCAGCATTTTATTAATCCTTCCGGCGCTGATATATGGTATTGCATGGTTGAAGAAGGGATGGACGCAATTCCGAAAGAATCGAGCTTGATGGGGGGAAGGGCACATGCGAATATGCAGAGCAATCATAATGCCAATATTGTGTTGTGTGCTTTTAAGTGGATGCTGGGATCGCATTGAAATTAATGATTTGGCCATCGTGCTGGCTACAGGGATCGATTACGAAGATGGCAAAGTACAATTAACTTCACAGATTTTCATTCCGCGGAAGGCCGGTGGAGGAGAGAGTAGTGGAGGTGGGGGCAGTCCGAGTGGAGTTACGTTGATTCGAACAGCGGAAGGGCGAAACATTGCCGAGGCGCTGAATCGGTTGCAACGGAAAGTCCCGCGTAATATGTTCTGGGGGCACTGTGAAGTCATTATTATTAGTGAACAAGCCGGGAAACGCGGAATTCGTGAATACATCGATTTCTTCCTGCGCTATCCCCAGTTCAGGGAGCATGCATACGTTTTTTCGAGTGAGAAGGCTGCCAAGGATATTCTTGCCTTGCTGGACCCGCTAGAGAGAAGTTCCGCTGAGTCGCTGCGTGAGATGGCCAATCTGAAGTTGGGTACACGTGTCACTGCCCTTGAACTGGCTAAATCTATTGAAGGTCCGAGCAGTTCTGCCATTTTGTCTCGCATGTTAATCTTACCCCCAGAGCCCGATCAGGATAAACTGACTACCACGCCATATGTGAAAGGTCTGAGCTTATATAAGAAGGATCGTTATGTCAAGACGGTTAAAGAACCCCTAAGCGTAGGTGTATTACTATTCGCAAAAGAGCTGAACAACATTATTATGCCAGTGGAAATTAAACCGCTAGAGGGCTCTTTCTCGATCAGACTCATTGAGAACAAAACCACCTTGAAACCGCGAATTGTAAACCAGCATTGGAGCATGAAGGTGGATATCCAAACCAATGGAGAAGTAGTGTTAAATACAACCGATGGCAACCTGACCGATCCAGCTGTACTCACTCAATTGGAAAAGGCATGGTCTGCCAAGCTCACATCTCTGGCTCATGATGCGCTTCATATGTCACAGAAGGAGCTACGCTCAGATCTCTTTCAATTTGCAGTGGAATTCCGCAGATATCATCCTAAGCTATGGAAAGAGCAGGAGAAGAACTGGGAAACCATCTATCCTGAACTGGATGTGGAAGTCAAGGTGGATGCACACGTGATACGTACGGGAAAATCAACCGGACCACAAGGGATACCGAATGAGGACGAAAGTTGAACAGAAATGTGCTCCCTGCCTTAGGCTGAAAGAGTGGAAGAGAGGTGATTGTATGAAGTTGGGCTCAATCCTTGGGATTCTGATGCTGGCGACAGCGATAGTATATGGAGAGTGGAGGAGTAGCAAAGAGAAGAGAGCCAGAATAGTGACTGCAGGAATTACTGCTGTAGCGGCAGGAATTGGTATCATTCTTCTCTTCCAGCCCCGCTTGCCTGGACCGACTCAGATTGTAAAGCTTGTATTTGGAAGTGTGGATAAACTTATGAAATAAAAAGATAGAGAAGAAGGACCAAGTCACTGATAATCAGAGACTTGGTCCTTTTTTACTTTAAGTGAGCGTTACGTCTAGCTAAAAAGATGACTATTCTTTAATGACAGAAGCGTTCACGGCATCTTCCATCTTCGTATTGTAAGAACGGAACAGACCCAGGCGCCAGAAGGCAGCACCTTTGAGATCATAACGTTTGGCAAGACCGAGCTTATCATCAACGGAGGAGGGTGTTTCACTGCTTAGACTGATACCAAGCAGCAACTTATTCTTCGGGACACCAGCTTGAAGAGCTAGCTGAATCGCCTGATCCACAAGGCTATTTGGTTCGGGTACCTGAGATTTGGTGCCAACGGGATTATACTGATAGGCCATAATGATCAGATCATCTGCGATGGAGGCAAGTGTTTTGTAATCATATCCTTTATAAGCACTGTTCAGCGGCGGTACCGCCAGAGATAAAGCTGTGTCTTGGGGCAAGGAGCTTCTTAATTGCTTCACGTAAGCATTGAGCAGTTTCTGTTGTTCTACCGCATCCAGTTTAAAGCCCAGTCCTTCAAAATCCAGAACAACTCCGCCAAAACCATGCTCTGCTACCGCACCAGTTATACCTTCAATCGATTTCTGCCGCAGGGTGCTGTCACTCAACACTTTGGTCAGTTCGCCGTTTCCGTCCAACGCATACACCATGAGCTGTGGCTGGATCTGCTGATCCGCTGCGTCAGCAACGATGGACTGAGGCGTAATATCACCCGCAGCAGCAGGGAGACGGTACTCATCCCCCTGGAGCGTAAACTGACCTTCACGATCAATGCGGCTCCAGCCAAAGGCTACGGAATTCATGGAAGGAATAAGATCCTTTTCTTGAAAGGATTGCAATGCATAGAAGGCTCTCAGGTGCATCTCGCGTTGTGGTGAGACAAGAGAGACCGTTTTGGTAGCCTGATTCCAGCTTGCACTTACGCCAAATTGATTACTAAAAGAACTGAGTGGAATGAGCACACGCCCTTCTCGCTGAACGGGTGCTGCAGCAAGTGTAACTTTTTTCCCATTGACGGTTGCTGTGGTGCTGCCAACTTGTAATAGTACCTCGGTAGTTTGCCCTTTCACCGTGTTCGTCGCTTTTACAGACTGTGATTTGCTGTTCCAGGTAATATCGATACCAAGGGCTTGTCCAACCGTTCGAAATGGAACATAAGTGACACCTTTATCAACTCTTGGAGCTGCATCGAACTTCAGGGGAACGTCATCCAAGTGTACTGTTATGGCGGGAGCAGCATAGGCTCCACCAATATTGTGGGTGCTTCCAAGAATAGAGAGAGCAATTACAGTAACCGCAGCAATTTTTCCTGCTCGTTTAATAAGCATGATTTGTGTCCTCCAACTCCGTACATAATAGTAGAATTTTGTTATGAACAGTAATCTAGTAATCTAGCATAACAAAATTTGCAAGTAGTTCCAATATTCAAATGAGATCCTAGTCATAACGGTAGCAGAAAAACGAATATACTTTACTATATATTGCGGAAGGAGTGTGCTTTTTGCCAAACTCTACGGGTTTAATTTACAATCCAACCTCGGGTGAGACCCAATCCACTCAACTCATTGTGACGTGCATTAATGATTCCCTTAATACTCCTGTCAGTATTGAGCTGGAAATTTTCAGATGGGACACCACTCAAACTACGCGTATACCTATAGGTCATGATCTGTTTGAATTACTTCCCCAAGCGACCCGAACCTTAATCTATCCATTGATTAATGCTGCTTTTTACGAGGTGCAAAGCGATTATTTTAGTGCTACAAGTACGGTCATTCATGTATATGGTGTTAACTCTACAGGTCAGATCATCCAGCGTGTGCTTCAATCGGAGATGACATTAATTGATCGATTCACAAATATCCCTTAAAGGAATTGAGGTGAGCAGATGGTAGTTGTGAATATTACCGGGGCTTTGGCAGGCAGTCAATTTGAACCTTCAATTGCAGTTAATACGCTGAACCCGAATATCATGTGCGTGGTAGCTGTGGATACCAGTACCGGGCCAACATTGACTGGTTTTTATCGTTCCATTAATGGAGGAAGTACCTGGTCCACCACGGTACTTCCTCAACCGGCAGGGTATACAGGAGCAGAGGCGCCTACGATAGACTATACGTTTCCGAATACGTTTATCGTTACCGTGCATTTGTTTAACGGGATCAATGATGGGACGATTGCGAGTTATACTTCATTTGATGATGGACTAACGTGGCAGCCACCGGTTATCGTCCAGGCGGGGTTCGGTACAATTGTTCATAATGATGAGCCTTACATAGCCGTTGACCGTTCTCCAGGTAGCCCCTATCGTGGCAATGCATATGTCGGATATACGCCGCTCGCGACAACTTCTTCCGCGATCTTTACGCAAAGGTCGCTCGACCAGGGGATCTCCTGGGAGCCGCCTGATCGACAGTCGAATCCCCGAGGAATACACGATCGAGCTGCGCTGGCTGTTGGATTCTCAGGTCAAGTCTATGCGGGATATATCATTACGGGTCCTGCCAGTCCATCCGCGTTATTACGTATTTCGTACGATGGGGGCATTACCTATCAACCTCTTCTTGAAAGACAGGCAACGTTTATTTCATCCGTAGTACCGGCACCTTCGCCTTTACCTGTGCCGAATTATGCTTTTCGAGTGCAGACCAACCTAAGTTTGGGAGCAGATATTTCCGTTGGACCTAACAGTGGAACCGTGTATGCGGTATGGAATGATGCGCGAGCTGGATATACCGATGTATTACTCAGTGAATCTCCTGATGGCCTCCTGTGGTCAGAGCCCATCAGTATTACAGGCGCGCCCCCGGGTACGCAGAATTTTTTCCCGTCGATAAGCGTATCACCCTTTGCTGGGACGATCCGGGTTATTTATTACAGCAATCGAATTGACGGGTTCCTGCTCGATGTTTTTGTTGCAGAATCCTTTAATGGTGGCGCCAGCTTCACTAACCGTCGAATCACAACCACATCCTTTAATCCGAATGGCAACTCTCCGATGCCGACAGTGCTGATAGGAGACTATATTACTGCAGCTACAGTTAGTCCGGATAATCTCGCAGCAGTGTGGATGGCCACAACACCGCCAACAGGCAAGCTGGATGTTTATTTTGGTAACTGATTCAATGTAAATTGGAATACCCCATACTCTTAATCTATATGAACAAACAGATTAAGAGTATGGGGGTGGAGTGTTCATTTTAATCCGAAACGACAAATCCGTCGAAACTCTCTGGGCCAACTCGAACCGTTCCGAGCAGGTTGGTACTGATAAATGCGCTGTAGGTTAATTGGGGCACGATCGGTGTGTTAAAGTCATTGGCAGAGAAGACGATCACTTCAGGGTTAAGCAGACCGTTCAGACCATACGTGTAGTTTCCGGAGTAAACAATCGGATCGGTTGCAACTGTACCTCTTACAATAATAATCCGCACTTGAAATAGAGCAAGCGGTAATTGTACCGTTATGGTTCCTTTTAAGGAGACTCTCAGGTTGGGTCCGGCTCCAGCTGTTTGCAGACCAATCTGGCCGAATAACTGAGGCGTGTTAATCACTGGAATCGGTATGGAAATGGAATTAAACAGCGCAGCATTTTGTGATGATCTTGCATCCAGAAATTGTGTCAACGTATATACCT
Organism: Paenibacillus sp. USHLN196; assembly: GCF_037144955.1. NCBI lineage: Bacteria > Bacillati > Bacillota > Bacilli > Caryophanales > Paenibacillaceae > Paenibacillus > Paenibacillus sp. USHLN196. The sequence continues at coordinate 495,310 of NZ_JBBCYH010000003.1, forward strand.
CCTATCCGTTCAGATAGAATAATATATTCATCGATTAGATATGTGTATGGACATTAGGTGCAGGGCTGGAAATATTAAAAACGAATCGACTGCCCAAGTGACTGGTTTCTTTAAGCCACACCACGCCACCCATTAATTCAGCGAGTTGTTTACAGATGGACAGACCCAGTCCTGCTCCTCCATACTTTCCAGAATCTCCATGAATTTGCGAATAGGATTTGAACAACAGATCCTGACGATCCTGCGGGATGCCGATGCCCGTATCCCTTATCTCGTAGGATACATGCAGGGTGCCTTCTGAATCAGCAGATACCTGAGTGGAGATACAAACTTCCCCTTTTTCAGTGAATTTAAGAGCATTTCCAACGAGGTTGATTAGAATCTGACGGACTTTTTGCTGATCGCCTAAAAGCATTAGATGATCATTAATATGGTATTCGGCATATAACTTGGTTCCATTTTTCTTAGCTTGAGAAGAAAACAACTGTAATACATGGTCAACTGTTTTAGTGACACTATAGGGACTGATTTCCAAAGAAATCGCGCCGGCTTCCATTTTAGAATAATCGAGAATTTGATCCATCATGGATAGAAGACTGGTGCCGCTTTCCTCGATGACATTAACATACAATGATTGATCCTCATTGAGTGTAGTAGATTGCAACAGGTTTGCCATGGCAAGAACACCATTCATTGGGGTTCGGATTTCGTGGCTGAGGATGGCAAGCAGATTTTTCTTCTCTTCCAGCATTTTCGCAGTAGTTTCTTCCGCACGTTTTAACTGCTGCAAGGTCGTTTCCATCTCTAGCAGACCCGTGAAAAAGGAAGACAAGGAGAGCAGCAAATCTATATCCTTCTGTTGGTAGGAATAGAAATCCTGATCAAATGAGCAGAGGGAGCCATAAATTTCTCCATTCTCATCATGTATAGGAACACCGACAAATGAACAACCACCTACGAATTCGGTTGCGTCCATATGTCTGGTTAATGGGTGAGTTAGATTATTATTGATTACTAACGGGCCTTGGGTATGTTCAGTCACAAGCGCACAGTACGACTCGGCGTTGTCAACGACTAGCCCTTCACCTAATATTAGTTTTTCACGATTATATACATTGAGAACTTTGGTTGATAGATGATCCAATTGGGCTATACAAAACGTATTTGCAGGAATGAGTCTGCTTGCCGTATCCATTACATTAGCAGCCGAATCATATAATTTATGTGAGACAATGGATAATACATCAATGAATTCTGTTTTCAACATATTGATTTGACGCCTCCTGATGGTAAAGATTTGTTATGTATTTGTATGTACCAGTATATATGAATACATGGAATAGGGCATACATGGTTTTGACAGTGGAAGACGGAAATGAGAAAATATAATGCTGTGGAACATGTATATATTAATAAAATGTTGGAGGCATAGCAATGAATCAGCGTTTTCGAATTACCCGATCCATGCAAGAAAACAATGCGGAGCAATCCATCTCCCTAGAAGAGTGCAAACTCTACTTTGCATCCAAACCCGATTTTACGTATTCAACAGTTCTTAACATTGTCGGAGCTGAGAGCACCATGTCCATCGATGGGGACTTTTTTATGTGGGACCTTGAAGGAACACAGATTGCCTTTCGTTTGTACATGGGAGATGTCTATGTGGCTATTTCTAACGAAGCTATTGTACCCAAAATGATTGAAATTGCAACAGATCTGCGTGCAGATATCGTTGAAGGATAACAGGAGTAGAGAACCGGACTTCGATAGAACGTATCAAGTTAGTCATCGTTTCCTTGGATATTCCTGTAAAAATGAGACTAAAGATTCATTTATATTCCATATGTTAGCTTGTAATATATGGAATATAAATCAATTTACAGGAGGGTAAAACAAGTGAAAAAGACTAAATTATTACTTATCGTATTCATGAGCATGATCCTTGCCTTATCGGTACCTGGGATAGGCTCAAGTTCAAAGGCTTCTGCAGCAACAGCACGTACACCCATTGTATTGGTACATGGATTGACCGGTTCTGATAGCAATTTTACAGCGATTGAGAGTTACTTGCGCAGCCAAGGGTGGACGAGAGACGAACTATTTGCGATTGATCTCCCTAGCAAACAAGGAAACCAACTGTTGAATTCTGCGGCGATCAGTCGTTTCGTAGATGATGTTCTGCGCGAAACGGGTCACACAAAAGTTAACATTATAGCGCATAGCATGGGCGGAGCCAATAGTCTGTATTACATACTTAACCGTGGTGGCGCTTCCAAAGTGGACAAATTGATAACCCTTGGTGGGGCTAATCGATTGACGACAACTACAGCTCCGAGTGGAATAAAGGTAACTTCAATCTATTCTACCAGCGATACAATTGTGTCCCCGACACTTTCCCGGTTGAACGGGGCGAACAACATTTCGGTATCCCTCGTATCTCATATCGGCCTCTTGTTTAATTCACGGGTAAACGCTTTGATCAAAACCGCGTTGAACGAATAGGCTGGGTAGGGGATCTTAAGAGTGCGCATTCTTTTCAACATGGAGTGTATTAGACACGATTGACCATATACGGTCAGTCGTGTTTTTGCATTGCGGATGGATAAAACCTATATATGTAAATTAAAACAATATAATACCAGAGGAAGTATAGGCGGAATTAATGTAAACTGTCAAAGGCAACAGAACAGCCCATCATCTGACATCACGAGGAGACAGCAAGAAAATGATGAAACGCACTCTTATTTTAATGGTAACGATTATATTGGGATTATCATGTACACCAGTTACAGGCTACGCTGAAGAAGATTCGTTTGACTTTAACGCCACATTCCAAGGAGCTATTATTCTTTCTCTCGGCAGCCCAAACGCGGTCGTTGATAATACGGACACCCTGATTGACCAAACCAATTTTAATATCGTTCCGCTTGTTAAAAATAACCGAACACTTCTGCCTCTTCGCTTCATAAGTGAGAGTCTGGGAGCACAAGTGACATGGGACTCGAAAACGTCCACAGCTTCTATTAAATCCTCAGGTAAATCCATTAAAGTAACATTAGGTAGCAGCAAGATGTTCATTAATGGCAAATCTTTCGCTTTGGATGCTCCGGCACAATACAAGGAAGGCAGATTGTTCATCCCGGTAAGGGCCGTAAGCGAAGCGTTCGGCAAAAAGGTGTTTTTTGACCGAGGCATTATCGTCGTAAGCAATAACATGATTCTTAATGCAAAACGGGATCGAGAGATTGTAGATTACTTGAAATTTGTACTTGCTCCGTATCAGAAAGATCCATACACGGGTAAAACATTGAATACGGAACAAGTTGCCCTTCTAGAGCAAAGTGTAGTCATGTTGGAGTCGTATGACAAGGAAGACAACTATCTCGGATTCGGTAGTGCCATATCCATAGGATACGGTTTATTTTTAACCAATTATCACGTCATTGCCGATTCCAGCAGTTATATGATCCAAACGAGTCAGGACCAATATTATGAAGTGCAAGGCGTCATTGCAGCGGATGAGAATCTGGATTTGGCCTTAGTCAAAACATCAATGCGTACGAATATTCCTCCACTTCACATTGGACTAACGACTAAAATTACTGTGGGACAGTCTGTCGTAGCCATAGGCAATCCTGAAGGCTTTCAGAACACCATTTCGACAGGTATTATCAGCGGTATTCGAAACTACGGCAGTGACAAGCTTATACAGACAACGGCTTCCATTACCAACGGCAGTTCCGGGGGCCCGCTGCTCAATATGAAAGGTGAAGTCATTGGGGTGAATACAATGGGGATAGAGAAAGGGGATTTGAACTTTGCTATTCCGATTAATTATGCATCCAGTTGGATCAAGAAATACACAGCGTTATCTTTTTCGTCCATTCCTGTGCTTAACCAAGATCAATTCAGGGAAACAGCACCGACAGAGCAAGATCCAACTGTAGATGAGTCACAGACTGCCAGTCCAAGTGTTCATCTTTTGGGTCGAACAGTACGGGAAACCGTACTAGGTCCGGATCAATCCGTTATCTTTGCAATCGATGAAAATAAATCTACGATCTTTGCTTATCGATTCTCCGACAATAAGGTAGTGGTAGAGTCCTCAGCATTCAAAACTCCTCCGAGAAAGCTTCAATATGTAAATGGTGAGATCTATGTCATCTTCAGCAATGCTGATTACAGTCCGTACCGATTCGAAGATCAGCAGGGAGGACAGGTTGTTATACTTGACGCTGATACACTTAAAGTCAAAGATCAGTGGAATACCCGCATCGATCCATATGAAATTTCGTTAGACCATTCGGGTCATGTCTACGTTACTTCCGGCTCCGGGCAATGGACATCTATCATTAGTTATGACCGAGCGACGAAGGAGGAAATCTCCAGTGCAACCATTCGTGAAGGCAGTAACTTGGTCTTGCATCCATCGGAAGATCGGATCTATGCTGTTGACTCAGACACTTCGCCAAGAGACATTGAGATGTTTCGGTTAATGGATGGTAAGTTTACGAGTAATCAAGATTCCCCGTATCACGGTGAATACAAGTTATCGACGGTTATTGGCATTACACCGGATGGAAAGTATGTATTAAACGGAGCCGGTACGGTTTTGTCCGCTACCAATAACTCTGCAAGTAATATGCAATATGTGACTGCAATCGATTCGTTTGACTATTTAGCTGTTCATTCAGCGCGTAAGGATATCTTTTTCACAGGAAAAGAGCGAGAGATTAAACAGTATGATACAGAAACACTTAAAGTGACGGGTACACTAAGGACCAAAGGAACAATCATAAATCTATTGATGTCTGATAAACAACTTGTTGCAATCACCAAATTGGCCCTACCTGGCAATCCTCTGCCGCAATATACGGTTGAAACGGTTAAAGATTTGTAGAAGAGTAGAAGGAGCTTATGGGCATGAAATCACAACCGAATGATCGAATTAAAGTTCATCCAGGCTTTTGGGCTGGGTTACATCAATTAGGGATTAGTACGGACGACGTAGCTCGCACTGCACAACTGTCTCTTGAGACAATAAATAAACCTCTAGTGAATCAAGCTCATTATTTTGCGATCTGGCAGGCCTACTCTGATCTCATTGGGGACACGGCCGAGGGTATCATCAAACTTGCAAAGGGATATGAAATATCGAAGTACCCTCCGCCTGTTCTGGCGATGTACCATGCACGTGATTATCGCGATGCGTTAAATCGAATGGTCCGTTACAAGCAAATGTGTCCTCCCGAGAGCTTGCAGATTAACGAAGCAGGCGAGGAATGTATCATTGAACTCGAATGGTTACATAAGGATCAACAAGGTCCTCCACTTTTGGTAGGCGTTACCCTGGCTTTTCTACTCGAACTCGGACGTCGGGGAACGGGCCAGCCCTTGAATGCAAATCTGGTTGAATTCTCACATCCCATGGGTAACGTAGACATGCTTGAAGCCTATTTCGGCTGTCGAGTGGAGACGGGTAAACCATATAATCGGCTGACGCTAGATCGAAAAGATTTGAGTCTTCCTTTTCTCTCATATAATGAAGAGTTAATTGAGATTCTGACCCCAGTGCTGGATCGTTCATTGGATGAACGGCAGGGCAGTCGTTCCGTTACTGATCTGGTGAAATGGATTATGAAACGCAGCCTTACAGACAAGCGCCTTGATATCCAAACTGTTGCCAAAGAGCTTCGCATGAGTGATCGTACCTTGCAGCGACGACTGACTGAGGAGAACACAAACTTCAAACAGTTATTGACTGAAGCCAGACATGAGCAGGCCCGAGCGTATCTGGCTGATCCTTCGCTCGATATCAAAGAAGTGGCATTCCTCGTGGGTTATGAAGATCAAAATTCGTTCTATCGTGCGTTCCGGAACTGGGAAGGGGATACACCTTCGAATTGGCGTGTCAGGCAATAATTCTGGCGCAATGTGCTAGTTACTAGGCCGCGCTGACTGCGTAATATTGTACCTATCCGGTGCATGAAGCTATTGGTAATGTCCAAGAAGCACCTGCCGGATAGTTGTAATGAAGAAGGAGAAATGCAGGATGGATATGGGACTAAAAGAGAAAACAGCCTTAGTTACAGGATCAACAAAAGGGATCGGCAAAGCGATTGCCATGGAACTCGCCCGAGAAGGTGTTCACGTTCTGATTAATGGACGCAGTGATGAAGAGGTAGAACGAACAGTTCGTGAAATCAAGTCCAATTTTCCGGAGACCTCTCCGCAAAAGGCCACGGCTGATCTTGTGGATTTGGCGCAAAGACAAGCTTTATTCGAGAAATTCCCCGAGGTTGATATTTTAATTAATAGCATGGGCATATATGAGATCATGAGTTATGAAGATGTGAATGATGAAGTGTGGGAGAGATATTTCCGTACCAATGTTCTGGCGGCCAATAGCTTGTCTCAATTTTACTTACCTAAAATGATCAATAAAAATGACGGGCGCATTATTTTCATAGCAAGTGAAGAAGCGCTTATGCCCTCAGGCCAGATGCCACAGTATTGCATGACCAAATCAATGTTGCTGTCATTGTCTAAAAGTCTGTCCAAACTGACAGCCGGGAAAGAAGTTACGATTAATACGATTCTGCCAGGACCGACATTGTCTGAAAATGTACGTGAGATTATTGAGGGCATATATCCGGATGAGGCGCTGACTTTCGAGGAAAAAGAGCATGATTTTATGAAGAGCAATCTGCCGCAGTCTGAATTACAGCGATTCATCAAGCCAAGTGAAATAGGTAGACTCGCGACTTTTGTATGCAGCCCGTATGCATCAGCTTTTCGAGGCTCTCCGATCCGTATGGATGGGGGGATGGTTCCGACTATTTTCTAAACGTCATCAGGATAAAGGATATCAAACGATGAAGTGTCGCCATGATTGGCGGCTTTTTTATTTCTGAATTAACTATGCGGTTGGCACCAATCGAGTTTATAATACGTGTATGATTACGAAAACGGTTTCCGTATGTGGAAGCGATTACTTCAATCCATTCGATGAATTAAAAAGGAGACAATATTATGATAGCTGCATTAAATCTGGAAGGTATCTGGAAACTTCAACTCGATGAACATAAGGTAGAGAACGGTCTGAATTTTTCAGACATCATTACATTGCCCAATACCACATCTCATGCGGCCAAAGGCAAGAGAAATGAACATGTGTTAATCGGTGCACTGACGGATGAATATTTATTTGAAGGTTACGCCTGGTTTTCACGAGAGATTGAAATTCCTGAACACTTGGCTGGTAAACGTTGCTTCTTGCATCTGGAGCGTACACGAGTTACAACGCTTTGGATTGATGGGGTGGAATGGGGGACTCAAAACAGTCTGAATACACCTCACCGTTACGAGATGGAAGCAGGGCTAACCGCTGGGACACATACGATTACGATTCGAGTGGACAATACGGATTATCCAACCAAAGGTGGTCACCTTACATCTGAGGATACACAGACGAATTGGAACGGGATCACCGGGAAGATGGAACTTCAGTTTTTCGCGCGTGTTTTCCTGGATAATGTTCAGGTCTATCCCGATCTTGAGACTCGATCTTTCGATATTAAGGCAGCACTTGTTGGTGACATGCAAGGAGTGCGAATCATGGTATCAGCTGTTGCTGTCAGTGCAGATCCGGTACATACGACGGAGGAGCAGATCTTCATCCCGGATTCGCAAGAGATTCAGCTGACGTACCAGATTGGCGAAGATGCCATGTTATGGAGTGACGATGAACCTAATGTGTACCAACTTCACATTCATCTGCAAGATCAGAACGGTGAAGTGTTGGACTCCACTGAAGTATGGACGGGCCTACGGGAATTCCGGGCAGCTGGAGACAAATTCACCATTAATGGTCGCAAAACCTTTCTTCGAGGTAAACATGATGGCCTGATTTTCCCACTTACGGGATATGCGCCAACAGATGTGGACGAATGGATTCGCATTCTCGCCATCTCCAAGTCCTACGGTATCAATCACTATCGTTTTCATACCTGTTGTCCTCCGGAGGCGGCTTTCATTGCAGCGGATCTGCTCGGCATCTACATGGAGCCTGAGCTTCCGTTCTGGGGAACCATTACAGACGAATCCTCGGATGGACACAATCAAGCAGAGCAGGATTACTTGATTAGCGAAGGATTTGCGATGCTGAAAGCTTTTGGTAATCATCCATCATTTGTCATGATGTCCATGGGGAATGAGCTGTGGGGCAGCAAGGACAGACTGAATTCGATCCTGAAAGCATACAAAGCATATGATCATCGTCATCTGTACACTGAAGGCTCCAATAACTTTCAGTTTGTGCCTGACATTCTGGAGGAAAGTGAATTCTTCTGCGGGGTTCGTTTCTCCAAAGAGCGGTTGTTCAGAGGTTCATATGCCATGTGTGATGCGCCACTTGGTCACGTACAGACCGACTTACCGAACACATTGAAAGATTATGATGCGAACATTGTACCAGAGCAAGGAAGTGACGCTGACTCTTATGGCCAGGCGGAGGGTCAAGAGATTCAGATCCAGTATGGCACAGGTTCCAAAACGGTACAGGCTGAAGCAGGTAGTGACCAACTCGTCTCACATGTACCGATCATCTCGCATGAGATCGGACAGTACGCCACGTTTCCTAATTTCGAGGAGATCAACAAGTATACGGGTTCTCTCAAAGCCAAGAACTTCGAAGTATTTAGAGAACGTCTGGAAGCGAAGGGACTGGGACATCTGGCAGAAGCCTATTTCAGAGCCTCTGGTAAACTTGCTGTCGAATGTTACAAGGAAGAACTGGAAGCTGCTTTTCGTTCGAAGCATCTAGCCGGTTTCCAGCTGCTTGATCTCCAGGATTTCAGTGGTCAGGGAACAGCGCTCGTAGGCATACTGGACGCATTCATGGATTCCAAGGGCATGATTACGCCGGAGGAATGGAGAACGTTCTGTTCAGACGCGGTGTTGTTGGCAAGGTTCCCCAAATATAATTATCAGGCTGGTGAATTGTTCGAAGCGCGCATTGATCTAAGTTACTTCCGGAGACAAGCGTTGGATGGACTTCAATTGAAGTGGGAACTGAAAAACGAGCAGATCGAAGGCAGCATCCTTGTGGAAGGGAAAGCAGACCTGCCAGTGTTCCATGGAGAACATTATGTGAGTATCACGGATCTCAGTATTCGTATCCCTGAAGTCTCCAATATGACCAAAGTGGAGCTGAGATTGTCCATTCCGGGCACGGATATCCGTAAGTCTTATGACCTGTGGATTTACCCGAATCAACAGGAAGTGGATCTGAGCGGTTTGAATCTTTTTACCGAACTCTCGGAGCATGCACTGGGGTTGCTTGAGCAGGGAGAAGATATTTTACTTTTCCCGACAACAGAGAATGTTCCACAATCTATCAAAGGTTTCTATAGCACTGATTTCTGGTCTTTTCCCATGTTCCGTTCCATATCAGAGAATATGAAAAGAGAAGTTCCAGTCGGCACGATGGGTTTGTTAATCCAACAGGACCATCCGGCCTTTGAAGATTTTGTCACGGAAGAACATTCGACCTATCCGTGGTGGAGCATTGTGTCCGAGTCGTCATCGATCATTCTGGATGGGCTGAGTAAAGATCTGCAACCCATCGTGCAGACCATTGATAATTTTGAACGGAACCATAAGCTCGGATTGTTGATGGAGTGCCGGGTGCGGAATGGTAGAGTCCTGATGGGTGCTCTGAATCTGGAGAGCCTAATGACTACGCTGGAGGGAAGACAGTTGTTATACAGCTTCCAGCGTTATGTACAGAGTCCGGCGTACCAGCCAGTTACTCACTTGGAAGAAGAGGAGCTTCGCCAGTTGTTTATTCAGGTTTAGTAAACAAGCCCTTTCCGTCCACGGAAAGGGCTTAGTTGTCAGGTTAATTAGTATAAGCTGTCCAGTTGTTGCATTTCACGGTTGAAATTATGCATTTCATCCCGATTCGACTCCGAAAGCTATGCTAAAATAGTATATTCGAGAGTGAAATTCAGAGTCGATGTCGATGAAAGGCGGATGTCCCCCCATGTTCAATATTGCAATCTGTGATGATGAGGAGCAGCAGCGAGAACGTGTGAAAACAATGCTGATTTCCTTATCCCTAAAAACCAATTTTGATTTTCAAATTAGCTTATTCACATCTGGTGAACAACTGCTCTCGCATTATAGAGACGTCGGAGATACATTTCATATGCTCATCATGGATGTGGAGATGGGCGGAATGAACGGGATCCAGACTGCCAAAGAGATCAGGGACATGAAGTTTCTGGATGTACAGATTATGTTCCTGACCAGTTACCCCGAATATATGGTGGAGAGCTTCGATGTCATCACCTTTCAATATCTGATCAAGCCCATCCAGCCGCAAGTTTTCGAGGAGAAGATGATTAAGCTGTGTCAATATTTTCAGGCGATGGACAAAAAGTATGTACTAATCAAGTCAGACTATGATGAACTGCTGCTAAAGTATGATGATATTCTCTGGATTGAGGTCGTCAAAAGTCTGACCATCAAGAACAAATTGAAGTTTGTGACCCAGGATAATGTGCATGACACCAAAGGGATTCTATCCAGTTATGCGACTGCGTTGAAAGACCATGGTTTCCTGCAAATTCATCGCTCGGTTATGATTAATCTGATGCATGTCCAGAAGTTTGCAGGCACACAAGTCGTCATGCTGAATGGAACGGAATTGCCCATAGGTCGCTCCAAGATCAAGGAAGTCAAGGATGCCTATACCAAATACATGATTATGAGGATTCAATGACATGGATATGTATATGATATTTTCTATCTTCTTCGTGACTTTACTTATGGCATTTCAGGCGAATTTTTATTTTGATTCTGTGTTGGGCAAGTCCAGCCGGAAGCCGCGTAGAGCGATCTATTTCTTGGTATTTGTCTTGTTGGGTTATTTTTATTGGGTTTCTTCCTTCTCTGACATCGGTTCCACTGCGGTTGCTCTGCTATTAATCTTCAGTCTGGCACAATCCTATGAAGTGGAGTTTAAAATCAAACTTGTTTTCACCATTCTGTATGGGGTTCTAATTACTATGGCAAATGCCATCGCTGTATATATTCTCGGTGTTCTGGAATCCGCGGATTACAGTTCAATGGATCAGTTCAACGGAGAAGACCACTGGATTCTCTCCAAGGTGATGCTGCTTGGTTGCAGCATCATGTTCGTTGTCATTCAAGTTGTCCGTCTAGTCGCCAAACGTAGAAGTTTTGCCGTTCACTATCGGTATTATTTGCTGTTTCTCATCGTACCGATCATTACGATCTATCAGATCAATGTGGCCTCCATATATAGTGAAAAGAACATATTTTACGTCTTTTCTGTACTGGGCTCTCTTTTTCTCAATGTGTTCATTGTCTATGTATTCGATAATATGGTGGAAAAGGTACAGCTTGCGCATGCAAATGCCCAGTTACAGCGTCAGATGGATCACCAGGATGCCAACTATGAGAAGACCGTTCACAGTTTCAAAAACATTAAAAGCATCATCCATGATATTAACCAGCAGTTTCTGTATATTGATGAATGTATCAAACGTAACGAACTGGCGGCGGCAGGTGACCATATCAAGTCTACACTGAATACGATTGAAGGTGCATACCAAAGGGTGAACTCCGGCAATCTGGTCATTGATGCTCTCGTTACGAATACGCTTGCTATGGGGCAGGCAAACGGGATCAAAATCGACACCAAAATCCAGCTCCATTCGCAACATGTTCAGATTGATCGATATGATCTGTGTGTGGTGCTCGGTAACATGCTCGATAACGCAATCGAGGCTTCCAAGAAGGTCAGACAAGCGGAAGACCGATATATTCTGATTGCCATTCACTCTACGGCATCTGCACTCGTCATCCAGATTATGAACGAGGTAGAGCAGCCTATAGTTGACTTGAAAAGTGAGAAGCCCAATCCAGAGTATCATGGGATCGGTCTGACCAATATATCAAGAATGTGTGAGAAATATGGTGGACATATGAATATTGAGCATCAGCATCGGAAGTTTAACAACATGGTTGTGCTTCCGTTTCACACCAACAATCCCTGAACATACCGTTCGGGGATTGTTTTTTTCCATTCAGGGTCCGTTCACGCTTTAACTGCCATTTCCCGGATATGATGAATTCAATCATAAGAACATTTGAGGGAGGACATGAGGATGAAGAAATTAATCAGTTTTTTATGTACAGCGGTGCTTGTAATTACGCCGCTGACATCTGTCAGCGCAGAGACGAATAACAGTGCAACGATTGAGGTGCGGGCGGAGCAGATTGCCAAGGAAATGGTACAAAACTACGGTGTCACCAGTGTGCAATATGCGATCATGGATGAAGGGGAATACATTTTATCAGATAGTGTCGGACTACACGACAAGGGATCACAGAAGCCAGTAGACAAGGATAGCATGTATGGCATAGGTTCGGTTAGCAAAATGGTTGTTACGGCAGCAGCCATGAGGCTGGTCGATTCCGGGAAAGTAGATCTGGATGAGCCGCTTACAACGTATCTACCAGACTTTAAGATGGCGGATGCGCGCTATACACAAATTACACCGCGTATGCTGATGAATCATTCATCTGGTCTTTACGGTTCCCACTATGGGAACAGCATGTTGTTTGACGATAATGATAGCCGCAATCATGATGAGCTATTGCTCAAACTTCAGTCCGAAAAACTGAAATCCAAGCCTGGCGCTTACTCCGTCTACACCAATGACGGTTTTCAGTTGCTTGAAATCTTGGTGGAACGGGTGAGTGGATTAAGCTATAGCGAATATATCGCCAAATTTATCAGCGAGCCATTGAAGTTGAAATCAACGAAGACACCTATGGATTCTTTTGACAGAGCGCAGTTATCCGAAACCTATTGGCCTACACTTGAAATGAAGATGCCTACCGAGAATGCAAATATTATCGGTACAGGTGGTGTGTATTCCACGGCAGAGGAATTGAGTCAATTCGGAGAGGTGTTAATGGGGAACAGACCGGATATTCTGTCCGAATCTGCTGTGAAGGCCATGCAATCTCATGAATATCGTAATGGCATATGGGTATCGGATGAACAAAATACGATCAATTATGGCTTGGGCTGGGACGCGGTTGACCTTGCACCGTTCAGCGATTATGGGATTACCGCACTTGCCAAGGGTGGAGACACCATGCTATATCATGCCGTGTTAATCACCATACCGGAACATGATATTTCAATGGCGGTCCTATCCTCTGGTGGATCTTCGGTCTACAATCAGATGTTTGCCAGCAAAGTGCTGCTGGACGTTCTGGAGGATCAGGGCATCATCGACGATGTTCAGCCTGATCAGACATTCTCACCACCTGTCAAAGTGAAGATGCCGACGAAGTTGAATGCTTACTCAGGTCTGTATGGTACGGTAGGTGCAACGCTGGATATAACAATCAAGGATGGTGAGATCAAACTGCCTGCCTTGATGGGAGGAATTATTCCGGAGCAGAACTATGTGTACACAGGCGATGAACATTTTACAAGTGCGGATGGTAGCGTGAAGGTCAGTTTTGTGAAGGAAAGTAATGACAAGGTATATGTTAAAGTTCAGGGCATGATCACGTTACCCGGTTTAGGTCAAACGGTGATGAACACGTATGATTATCAAAAGTTGGAACATAACGCGCTGGATGCAGCAACGAAAGAGAAATGGGCAGCTCGTAACAACGCGAAATATTATGCACTGGATGAAAAAATAACGTCGATCTTCTATCTGCTTCCATCGATGCTGATCAAGAACCTGTCCGTTGATGCCGAAAATGGCTATGCTAATGGCACGCAAATCTTGGATGCGAACAACGCAGAGAATGTTGCTGAGATTCCAGTCATGAACGGAAGAGACGCATTTGATCTGCAATTCTCCACGAAGAATGGCGCCGAGATTTTGATGCAGGATGGACAGGAATTCATTGCAGAGGATGCCATTACGCCAATCTTTGGTGGGAAAAAAGGAATGACAACCATTCCGGCTAACGGTCAGGCCCGATGGTATGCGATCGACGCCCGTTCGGCGAACAAATCGATCACGGTAGATTCTCCGGAGAACGGAGGTTATGCGGTGTATGATGAGAAAGGCGAAATGGTTCACTTCTCTGTAGCAACGAATCAGCAATCGACGCAGCTCCCGAAAGATGGTTTTATCGTTTTTGGTGGTGACGCTGGTGATGTATTTCAGATTAAATTAAAGTAAACAGGAACTTCATTACAAAGTCACGTTTGCAACTTGTCACAGAAACAATACAGTTATCAAGAAGTCGCCTTATGGCGGCTTTTTTGATATTACCTCAGAATAAATTTAGCAATTTGGTAACTATTTGGCATTGCCGCACGTTATGTTTATGTAGTTATATATCAGGAAAATTTTCACAGGAGGACTCACTTACCATGTTTAATAAACGTATACGACAAACGAATACAGATTGGAAAAGAAGAGTATTCAGACCCGTTGTTGCAGGCTTTGCTGCTGGAATGTTGATGGTTCATGGAGTCATTGGGGTGTTGCCGTCTCAGGCACATGCAGAAGCATCGGATGTATCGATCCGTAACTGGTATTCGTATCATCGATTCACTGTACCTGAGCTGAAACCTTCGTGGACGTCGAAAGTAGATAACTATCTAGATATGAACGAGACGTACGCCCTAGTTAATGCCATTGCGGAAGAAGGTAAAGTATTCACGTTCGCAGGATCAAAGTTAATTGCACTCGATGCCAAAACAGGTAAACGGCTGTGGACTTACGGCAAAGATCTGACACCTTATATCACCTATCAAAGCGGCGTCCTTTACGGTATGAGCAGCGATCATAAACCTTATGCTTTGAATGCTCAGACTGGAAAAGCAAAATGGCAATCTGTCACATCCACCTGGATTGATACATATCAACGTACTGAAGCTCTGATTCCAACGATGGACACACTCTACGTGATTAAAGGAAGTACAACGTTCGCACTGGATATCAAGTCAGGCAAACTGCGTTGGGAGGCGGATGAACCGCTGGGTGAAGGTCATGGCACCGAATATCTCGAAGAGTCTAATGGTGTGGTGCTGAGAACCTTTTTTGTCCAAGGGGCACTTACATCCATTCAGCTTAATGCATATGACAAGAAAACGGGCAAAAAGCTATGGGATCATTTTGGTCAGGGGCAAGCTCTTCAGATCAAAGACGGTCTTGTGTATTCGGTGGACACCTATTCTCCAATGCTGGAGGAATATGATTCGTCACCTGAACGCAAATGGAAGATCAACGCATACAACCTGAAGACCGGTGTGTTAAAAGGAAGTCAGGAGTATACGTGGACAATGCCGGGAGACCCACCGTATACGAATGGTCGAGGAGGTATACTTGTTCATAAAGACAAACTGTACATTGAACAGGGAGACAAGATAGCGGAGTATCCGTTGAATTTGACTAAGTCGGGAACAGCGCCCCTTCGAACTTTTCAGCGACCTTACGGGGACAAGATGGCGTTGCTTGGCATTGTACAGGAACGACTGATATACAAGAACCTCGACACCAGTGAACTCACAGGCATCAAGTTGGCTAATGGTCAAGAGGTTCAATGGCATGGGGATGCTCCCATTTCTCAGATGGATGTTTACAGCAAAGGAATGTATCGAGCGCAACGTAACGGGACTTTGCTTGCCATCAATATGATGTCGGGTCAACCCGTCTTTCGAGTCTCCACCGAAGGAGATCTGCACAACACGACGTTGAAGACAAACGGAATGATCATTATCCAAGCCGAAGGCAAGCTTCTCGGTGTTAAGTTGCCAGCAGCGCTGAAATAGGCGTTCCTTCTGCATCTGCCATGGGTAATAACATGCAAGGTTAAAATAATGGTAGGGAGGAATGATCAAGTTGAAACACTCACGTCCTATTATCACGAGTATTACGCTGATCACCATGGTTCTTGCACTTGCAGCTTGCTCAGGTGGTAATGAACCTTCTGCTAGCCCTGAGCCATCGACACCAGCAGTTGAATCTGCTCCAGCACCTTCAACAGAAAGTGAGCAAGCATCTGAGACGAATGAAACAGAAGGAGAAACAAATGTAACGGAGCGTCCGCAAACCGAGAGTTTTGAAATGATGACCGCAGAAGGGAATCAATCACTAGAGGCCTCCTTACAACAAGGAGAAGGGTTTTCCTTGTACGTATTCGAGAAATTCACATTTGATGCTGCTCAAGGCCGTTTATCACTGACCAGTAACTCTGACTACTATGTGGATATTGAACCATTGCCTGCGGATTATAATCTGGCAGAACTGGAGACTGGGGGCAAGGAAGAGTTAGAAAATGCCGGTAAGGTATCCGATTATAGCGGTGAATTAGTGGAGCATCCGCTTGGTTCCGCCGAGCTCTATCTCCAGGCCACTGGTGAAGAAGGGGTCCGTGATTATATGGTCTGGAAATCAGAAGAAGGGGATGCTTTTCTATTCCGTCTTCATAACCCCAAAGGAGAAGAAGCTTCTGATTTCGCTA
Organism: Paenibacillus sp. USHLN196; assembly: GCF_037144955.1. Classification (NCBI taxonomy): domain Bacteria; kingdom Bacillati; phylum Bacillota; class Bacilli; order Caryophanales; family Paenibacillaceae; genus Paenibacillus; species Paenibacillus sp. USHLN196. The sequence continues at coordinate 511,849 of NZ_JBBCYH010000003.1, forward strand.
CGCCGATATGGGTTTCATTATCAACTGTCGAGCGTGATTCTTAATCTGATAACGAAGAATCTTGTTAAAGAAAGTCGCCAATTGGCGGCTTTTTTTACTTTTGCAGATTGCACGAAGAAGTTTCAGGCGAATTATTCGCTGCATTTGACTTAGAGTGTACTCTAAGGTGTAGACTGCAAAAGAATGAACAAGGTTATCAAAGGAGATGAACGTGATGACACAGGAAGAGAACTTCAAAACCTTACAACATAAAATAGGCTCAGGATTTGACCATCGCAGCACAGCGGAGGATGTATTGCGGGATATGGATCTGACAGGACAGCTCGCTATCGTGACGGGTGGATACTCAGGTCTGGGGCTGGAGACGACCCGCGCGCTTGTGCAAGCAGGAGCCCGTGTCGTTGTTACGGCACGCCGGCCAGCTGTTGCTCAAGAAGCACTATCCGGATTGACAGGTGTTGAGATTGACGAACTGGATCTCGCTGATCTCTCCAGCGTCCGTGCTTTTGCCAGTCGGTTTCTAGCGAGTGACCGAAGTATTGACATGTTGATTCTTAACGCCGGGATCATGGCTTGTCCGGAGACGCGGGTAGGCCCAGGCTGGGAGGCCCAGTTTGCAACAAACCATCTTGGTCACTTTGCGCTCACGAATCTGTTATGGCCTGCACTCGCAAGTCAGGGAGGCGCGCGCGTGGTTTCGTTGGCTTCAGCTGGACATCATTTCTCGCCAATTCGTTGGGATGACATCCAATTTGAGCAAGGCTATGAGAAATTCCCTGCCTATGGACAGTCCAAAACAGCAACTATCTTATTCAGCGTTGAGCTGGACAGACGGGGTGCTGAGCAGGGCATACGTGCATTCTCAGTGCATCCGGGCGGAATTATGACACCTCTTCAGCGTCATATGCCAAAAGAAGAGATGATCGCGCTGGGGTGGATTGACGAGTCAGGTGAGGTCGCCAATCCTGCGTTCAAGACACCTGAACAGGGGGCAGCGACGCAAGTCTGGGCAGCAACCACGCCTCAGCTTCAAGGAAAAGGCGGTGTATACTGCGAGGATTGTGACATCAGTGTGATGGCTCCCGAAGATGGAGGTTTCTATGGGGTCAAGCCGTATGCCATCGACCCTGAGCAAGCGACTCGTTTATGGAAACTGTCAGTCAAATTAACAGATACGGATATACCCACCTCTTAAGCAATGATTATTATGTAGTAACAAAGCTGGCCATATATCAAACGCTACGGTGCTTCTCAGTAGCGTTTTTCATTTTTTTCATAGAAAACAAAGACAAGGATCGTCCATGATGACGATAATAACAACTAGTCACATCCCTAATGGCTAGATGAATATCATATATCAAACTACAGGAAAGTAAGGCGGCAAACTGCTGGTCTGGACAGTAAAAAGATATGATGGATTGTAATGAGGGTACATTTCCATTTACAATAGAAGAATCATGTTCTTTTGAGAACGCAGGGAGAGAAAATCATGAATATTTTTGAACATCAGATACCTTTGGAAAAAGTGAAATTTAATGAACCGCTAAAAGAACACACGTATATTAAAATTGGGGGCAACGCAGATATTCTCGTTCATCCAACGACAATAGACGAAATTAAAAAAATCGTAGAGATTGCCAACATACATCAATTGCCTCTGACGGTTATTGGCAAAGGGTCAAACGTCATTATCAAAGACGGTGGAATCAGAGGAGTCACTATTTCGCTAAGTCATTTTGATCAGGTTAATGTTACTGAGGATAATATCATTGCGCAAAGTGGCGCCGATATCATTGATGTCTCCAGACTTGCGCTCGACCACAGCTTGACTGGTTTGGAATTTGCATGTGGCATTCCTGGCAGTACAGGAGGCGCCTTGTATATGAATGCGGGTGCGTATGGAGGTCAGGTTGCCGATGTGGTCAAACGTGCGACTGTAATCAACAAAGACGGCGCAGTAGTGGAGATCGCTCGAGATGAGATGAAATTTGGTTATCGGAATAGTCTCTTCAAGATGGATCACTATATCATATTGGAGGCCGAATTCGAACTCCAAAAAGGAAATAAAGAAGAGATTGCAAGCAAAATGAAGGAATTAACGTTCCTCAGAGAATCCAAGCAGCCGCTTGAGTTCCCTTCTTGTGGAAGTGTATTTAAACGACCCGAAGGACATTTTGCCGGTAAACTGATTCAGGACTGTAATTTGCAGGGCACTCGTATTGGAGGTGCTGAAATCTCCATGAAACATGCAGGTTTTATCGTGAATGTGGATCACGCTACTGCCCAGGATTACATGGACCTGATCCATTTTATTCAGCAGAAAGTATATGATACGTTCCATGTTGAATTGGAAACCGAAGTAATCTTTCTGGGAGAGTAACATTGGAATCATTAGGAGGTCGCCTTTGGCGGCCTTTTTTGCTTTTGGGAATGGTACTGAAACAAGTATCCACATGCTAATTATGGTAATATTAGAATGATTTTATTTATTATTTCATCGTTATCATAAGGGAGTGTACATGGAGATGTTCAAGCGTAACCGAAGAATTCTACTAATCACTGCAATGGTAATCGTACTGTCGCTCCTGTTAGTCGGTACTTATATGTATATTGATGAACGTCCAGGAGGTCTCGCTGATCGACAGATATCCAAAGCCTGGGGAATGAGTGAACCCATACATATTCCTATAGCGAACAGTCCTGAAGGGGCCGTTCAAGAATTTAGAGGCGAATTTTATACCTCGCAATTTATTCATAAGGAGGCTGTGGACGGGGGCGTGATTTTATTTGCGCACAAAAAGGGTCGGGAAAATACCAGTAATCTTCAGATGGAGTATGTTCGAAAGAACATTTTCGGATGGAAATGGGTATGGGGCGGAGGATACTTCATTGATGAATCAGTTGAATCCAAGTTTGCGTTACATTACATGAGTATACCGAAATTGGAGCAAGTCTCCACTCCATTTCCCATGTTATTTGGTAATATTCAAGACTCTTCCATTAAACGTATATCTGTAGAGACACAGGAAGATGGAACAGTAATCGCGACCGAAGCGAAACTGATTGAGGTGAGTCCGGGACATCTAATTTGGTATGTTTTCCTTCCTCCGTCAGCGTCTATTCCATATGTAATTAAGGGATTTAACGAAGAGGGGAAACTCATTACCCATGAACAAATTAAAGATGCCAATGACAGCGGATCGTTAACTCTGGGGAAATGAGATAGGGACTATTCAAGACATAAAGTGAAAAGTAAACAACGCCATAATCACTTCTAAAGTCGCCTTTGGCGGCCTTTTTTTTGTTGCCAAAGTAGTACCAACCATTCCGCCAGTGAATGAACCGATCCTGCAAACCCGCGTCACGCAAGCGATTGGCTCATGCTATGGCTGATTGAACGATTGTTGCTGACCCCGCTCTCCCTTAACATGTGAACAGAGGAGCCTGCTCGTCATTCACCATCATTCTGTCAAAGGGGGCCCGCGATCGTATGGCTGAGCTGTCGGAAACATCAATGTTGCAACCCGGGGTTACAGTCAACAAACCCGTCAAACCAAGTTATCTGCGAAACATTCGAAAACACTGGATGTTGTATGTCATGATCCTGCCCGGCATTTTGTTCTATATTATTTTCAAGTACATTCCACTGGGCGGAAGCGTGATCGCATTTCAGAACTTTCAGATTATGAAAGGCATATGGAGCAGCCCATGGGTTGGCCTGGATAACTTCAAGTTTATTTTTACGTATCAAGATTTCTATCATGTGCTTCGGAATACAGCTCTGATTGCCTTATACAAACTGGTGATCGGATTTCCTGCTCCCATCCTGCTAGCGCTATTGTTCAACGAAGTGAGAAAAATGCTTGCCAAACGCTTTTTGCAGAGTCTGTTTTATCTGCCTCATTTTCTCTCCTGGGTCGTTGTCGGGGGGATCGTGTTTGAGGTGCTAGCCTCAGGTGGTTTTGTAAACGCTGTCCGTGGATGGTTCGGGTTCGAGCCGATCCTGTATATGCAGCAGGAGCAATATTTCCGACCTATTGTTGTGCTGTCCTCTATCTGGAAAGAGGTAGGTTGGGGAACGATTATATACCTCGCTGCGGTAAGTGGCATTGACCCCACGCAATATGAAGCGGCAGTGATGGACGGAGCAAATCGCTGGAAACAGACGATCTACATTACATTGCCTGCGTTGTTCCCGACGATCTTAACCCTGTTCCTGCTGAATATCGGCAATTTCCTGGAACTTGGCTTTGATCAGATCTATAACCTGCTGACACCGATGACCTACTCGGTAGGGGATATCATTGAAACGTATGTATACCGCTCGGGTGTCCTGCAAGGGCAATATAGCGTAACAACAGCGATTGGTCTATTTCAGTCGGTGATTGGCTTCATTCTGCTCTGGGTCTTCAATCGGCTTGCGAGAAAATCAGGAGAGGGGTTGTGGTAATGATCAAGCAGACGATTGGAGAAAAGCTGTTCCAAACCGCCAACTACATTTTCCTGACGCTTGCGGCCTTTACGATGCTCCTTCCTTTGCTGCATCTGCTTGCAGTTTCCCTGAGTTCGCCTGTTGCGGCAGACTCCAAAGAAGTATTTTTGTGGCCCGTCGGTTTTACTTTCGCGTCATGGAAACACATTCTACAAAGCTCGGGCTTATGGCAATCGTTTGGTGTAACCGTATTCATTACGGTAGTAGGTACTGCGCTTAGTATGTTATTTTCAGTGTTGACCGCTTTTCCGTTATCGCGCAGAGAATTCATGATTCGCAAACAAGTCATGCTGGGCATCGTAATTACGATGATTTTCAATGCCCCGATGATCCCGTTCTTCCTGACGGTAAGGGAACTGGGCATGATGAATTCCATCTGGTCCTTGATCATTCCTGGTGTAATTGGCACATTTAATATGGTCATTCTGCGTACCTTTTTCATGAGCTTGCCCAAAGAACTTGATGACACCGCCCGAATCGACGGTTGCCATGACTTCCGGATTCTGTTTCAGATTTATTTGCCGCTATCCAAGCCGGTTCTGGCTACGGTCAGTCTGTTCTATGCGGTGGGATACTGGAACACGTTCCAACGGGCGGTACTGTTTCTACGTGATCCAGGGCTCTGGCCTTTGCAGATGAAGCTGCGAGCGTATTTAACCAGCCCGGAGGAACTGGCCCAGGTAAATATGTTTCTTGGGGATTACAACTTCAATACAACCACGTTAAAGGCAGCGACGATACTTTTTGCAAGCGTTCCCATTATTTTGGTGTATCCTTATTTACAGAAGTATTTTGTGAAAGGTTCATTGCTCGGATCACTGAAAGAATAAACCATGTTCAGGGGGATGATTTCATGAGAAAACAACTGACCCGCAAGATGATGCCGCTAATGCTCAGTATAGCCATGCTGTTGGTCGCTGGTTGTGGCTCAGCGACTACAAATTCCGGAAATGACGTTGGTAACGGCGAAGGCAGTGGTGGAGCTGCAAAAGTCAAAGTATTCAAAAGCCATATGGGCGTTGGCAGCTTGCCAAATGCGGATAATCCGCATGTGAAATACATCGCTGAACAGACGGGGGTCCAGTATGAACTCATTACAACGCCACCCGGTTCGGAGCCATCCGAATACTTAAACCTGATGATTGCCTCGGATGAACTGCCAGATATCCTGCGTCCGATTGGAGGCATTGAGCAGACACTGATTCAGCAGGGAGGCGCGTTACCACTGGATGAACTGCTGCCTGAATATGCACCGCATGTGTGGGAGAGTATTCCTCAGGAAGCTTGGGATATCGTTCGCTCTGCTTCCCCTGATGGCAAAATCTATTATGTGCCGAAGGTATTCCTTGTGCCTGAACGTGCACCGTTAATTCGTCAGGATTGGGTGGATAAGGTGGGCATGGAGATGCCAAAGACCACTGATGATTATGTCGAGCTGCTCACAGCTTTCCGTGACAAGGACCCGAATGGCAACGGCAAACCGGATGAACTGCCAACAAGCGGCAGGGAATTCGGCAGATGGATGGACCATTTGTTTGCGATGTACGGGGTAGCGATGTGGGAAGGTTATCCCGAATGGGATGAATACGATGGAAAGATCCAGTACGCAGGAACTACCGACAATATGCGGGAAGCAATCAAGTTCATTCGCATGTTATATGTAGAAAAATTGCTGGACAATGAAACCTTCCTGAACAAAGGGGAAGTGTGGCAGGCCAAAATCAATAATAACCTCGTAGGCAGCTGGTACCATTTGCCTGCAAATGTGCGAGATCGGTACAATGCGATGCTGACCCAGGCTCCAGATGCCTACATTGCAGCCATGCCGCTGCCCAAAGCCGAAGGATTTGAAGCTTTTGTCACCCAGAAAAGCATGGGTGAACCGGAATGGATGATCCCAGCCACCAAACAGGATAATGCGCCAAATGCGCTGAAGCTGCTGGACTTCTTCTATAATCCTGAAAATGATGAGTTTGGTCGCTTCGGTCTTGAAGGTGAGCAGCATGAAGTCAAGGATGGACGCAAAGTCATTCTTCCACCTGCTGACAACAAACCGCTTGCCTTGGGTATGAAGAATCTCACTACAGCAGAAGACATGAATAAGCGAATTGAAGAGACATATCCGGAAGATCAGCAGCAAATGGTCAAAGACATGTTCGAAGTCAGTACTGCCGATGCACGGCAAATTGCAGGTGACGGTCTGCCAGCCTCTGTGTATGAAGGTTTTCCTGATATCCAGTCTCACAAGTTGTTTCAAGAGGTATTGACCAAGATTGTCATCGGCGAGCTGCCGATCGAGGCTTATGATGAATATGTGAAGAAATGGAATGCTTCCGGGGGCGAAGTGGTCACCCAGCGTGTACAGGAATGGTATGAGAAGGTGAGAAAATGAAAAAGAGATATGCCCTATGCGGGGTCAGCGGCAGAGCATTGGGACAATTTGCAAAACCAATTCATGAGCTGTTCTCTCATAATTCAGAGGTTGTCGCCCTGCTGGATACCGATCCTGCACGGTTTGAAGTCTATCGTACCCGTTTTCCTGAGCACACAGAAGTATCGGTATATGGCGCTTCGGATTTCGGGGTCATGGTCGATGAGACTCGGCCTGACTGTATCATCGTGGCTGGCAGGGACGATACTCATGCCCACTATATTGTTGCCGCGTTGGAGCGGGATCTCGATGTTATCACCGAAAAGCCGATGACGACTACAGGCGCTGATGCCAGACGTATTCTTGAAGCGGAAGCAAGGAGTAAGGGCAACGTCATCGTAACGTTCAATTATCGGTATATGCCGATCCACATGCGCATCAAGGAATTGATTCAGGAGGGGAAACTCGGTCGCGTCACTTCCATCGACCTTAACTGGTATATTGATACCCATCACGGCTCCAGTTATTTTAAACGGTGGAACCGTGAACGGGCATTCTCGGGCGGTCTGTCGGTCCATAAAAGTACTCACCATTTTGATCTGGTCCAGTGGTGGATCAATCAAAAGCCAGTTGAAGTTTTTGCCTATGGAGCACTGAACTATTACGGGGCTGAAGGCGAATGGAATCCGGCACAGGAGGACGGAAGACATTGCCGTACATGCCATGTCTCAGAAGATTGCGCCTATTATTCCCGCTGGACGTCCCGCAGTCGTCAGATTCGGGTACCGGATGACCATCTGAACCAACTCGGTACAGTAAGCCAGCAGGAGTTTCCGTACACTTCATACCGTCCCGACCAGTGTATCTTCGATTCCACCATTGAGATTGAAGACACGTATGCCGCAACCGTGAAATATAGCGGCGGCGCGCTGATGAGTTATTCAGTTAATTTCTCCCTTCCATACGAAGGGTACCGGTTGGCCGTGAATGGCACGAAGGGCAGGCTAGAAACATTGGAGTATCACATGCCGGCGCGGACGCCTTTTCCCACACCCGTCCAGACGATCGATTACTTTCCGCTCTTTGGTTCAAAAGAAACGATCCATGTTGTTCATCGTGAAGGCGGACATGGAGGAGGAGATCCACTGCTGCTGGAGGATATTTTCCTCGGCGAAGATAAGAGACGCCCTTACCGAATTCTGTCTGGCGCTGAAGACGGCGCTTATTCCGTTGCCGCTGGAGAAGCAGTGTGGCGATCTGTGGAAGAGCATCGGCCTATTTCCATAGACGAAGTGCTGGGTGGTTGGAACAGCAGAGTGCCCACGCACAAAGGGAGGGAGAAGTGACATGAGCAGACCTGTGTATTTTGAACCGGAGGAGAGCATGGCTTATCACAGTGGTGAAGACGTTATGCACGCCCTGATGAGCATTGCGGGAAGATATATTGGAGCCAATCCTCCGCATCCCCCGGTCTACAGAGTGAGTAGGCCAGGACTTGTGCGAAAGTCCGATGATCACCGCTATGATTTTCCATTGGAGGATCTATTCCCCGACATGCAGAGAGGACAACAGGTCTATGCATGGGCCAAACTGTGGAGTGACAGTGATCAGGAATTTATTTTTCATATCACCTGCTTCGGACCTGTTAGGCTATATCATAATGGCGTGCTGATCTATGGTTCTGCACCTGAAGAGGAATATCCAGCGATTCCTGTTCTGAAACTGAAATGTGGACTGGTCAGAGGCTGGAATCATTTCGTTCTTGAATTCAAATCAGGCGAAAATGGGATAGGTGGGCAGTTTGGCACTGGCTCCCGGAAGAACAAACCACTTCACTTCATTGTGCCGTCGCTCGAACGAGATGGGGAAGAAGGCTGGCTCTACAGTGAGCCGTTGGATTTTCCGTTGTCGGAAATTCCTTCTGGCCCCATGCGAGAGAAGGCCACTGGCGTTAACTGGTTGCCTCGGGAGGAAGACCCCGAGAAGGCATCGCCTTATGGACAGTTGGCACGGATGTATGGACTGACCAGTGGCATGTCTGCGTATGCATGGACGAAGATAAGTGGTACGAAATGTGGCAAGGAGACTATGCTAATCTCTGGTGAGGCCTACAGCCCGATTGAATTCTCGGTGGAGGGCAAGGTGGTATTCCATCAAGAGCAGGCAGGACACTTCCGCTTCGAACTGCCATTGTCTGCTGCCGTGCAAGATCTGACAGCGAACTGTGTATGTGGAGACCGGGATTGGGGATTCCGTATGGATGCAACTACAGATGAGATGTTGACACCCGCACTGGATGTGAAAGGGCACAGAGGCAAGTGGCTGTTCCTGGGTCCTTTTCAAGCGGAACAGGAGATTGATCTGGCTTCCTGCCAGAAGATGAAGCGGACTGCTCGTAGCGGAACAGGTGAAGACGTATACTGGCGAACAGAGTTGCCAGACGGAGAGGTACGTCCATTTCTGGAAAATGAATGGTTCGGCCGATGGAACTATCCCCTAGGCGTCACATTATACGGATTCCTTCAGCTCGGCAAAGCAGGTCAACGATCGGATATTCGAGATTACGTGCTGAATCACATTGAATTTGCCTCTTCACGTTTCAGCTACTCCTTATGGGACAGAGAACGTTATGGTGCAGCTGGCCTGAATAATCAGCTCTCCCATATCGACAGCCTGGACGACTGTGGATCTTTCGGCGCCACCATGCTGCTTGCCGATCGGGAACGCAAGTTGGACGGCGTTACAGAGACGGCAGCTCATATCGCTGACTATATTTTGCATCAACAGTCCCGTCTGGAAGATGGCACTTTATACCGCAAGATTGGTGTCTCCAGATCAATGGATAACACGATGTGGTGTGATGATCTGTATATGAGCATCCCGTTCCTGTGTAGATACGCCGAATGGTCGGGTGACGATAAGCTGCTGGATGAAGCGGCAAGACAGGTTCTTTTGTATAAAAAGTATCTGTACATTCCAGAGCGTCAAATTATGTCTCATGTATTCGATGTGGAGCGAGGTGAGCCAACACGGACCCCGTGGGGCCGGGGCAACGGCTGGGTGCTGTTCTCTTTGTCGGAGCTGCTGTCGGCCCTTCCTCAAGAGCATCCATCCTATACAGTTCTCATTCAGTTCTACAGGGAATTGTGTGAAGGGTACTTGGCATTGCAGGGCAGAAACGGACTGTGGCATCAGGTATTAACGGACCCGGAGTCGTATGAGGAAACATCCTGTACCTCCATGTTCATCTATGCGTATGCCCGAGGGGTGCGAAAGGGCTGGCTTTTGGATCCGAAACCCTATGCACAAGCGGCGTATCAAGGGTGGAAGGGGATTTCGGAGCGCACAATTGATAAAAGAGGCAATGTATACGGTGTATGTCGTGGCTCCAGCTACTCCTTCACGAATCACTATTACAAGCATGAACTGGGTTGGAATCTGAATGATACCCATGGGATCGGCATTGTACTTCTTGCGGGGCTTGAAACTATTTCCATGCAAGAATGGCAGACAAACACGCCGGTTTTCGCTATGGAAAGGGTTGGAACACCGGAGAAATTGGAGAAATCATCTTTTTAGAGGGAGAAAATAGGCTGTTGGACCGGGTCGTATTGGGCATATGGGAACGGTATAATATCGGTATATTGCATATGAGGTGGGATAATTGTGACCCTTTCCTTCTTAAAGTGGCTAAAATTCAATTTCACCAATACCCAGACCCGGCTGCTGCTGATTCTGACTGTTGTTGTCTTCATGATTATTATTGCGGTGGGGATGACGACATATTATTCTTCCAAATCGGTGTTGCAGCAGGAATTAAGTGAGCCGCAACACCAGATGCTGCGTATCAGCATGAATGATATTGATGAAGTGATCCGGGAAAGTGATCAGATTGCGGTGAAAATTGCACTGAACAGTAATGTATACCGATTTCTTACCAATGAAGTACAGGGATCATACCGCAATATTACGGAACTGGTACAATTTCTGGAAACCTTAATCAGTAGTACGTCCTTTATTAAGAGCGCTTACATTTTTGATATGAATCGAGAGAGCATTGTTTCCTTCCCACAAGGCTACAGCTCCAGCAAGGTTAATTTCCCGGATTCGGATTGGGTTAGTGTTGCCGATGAACTTGAAGAGCGTCCCATGCTGGTCAAACAACGTGAGATTTCCACATCTTCTGGTGCGTCCATGCCGCAAATTACACTTTACCGAAAAATAATGATCGCTGGCGAGTTGAAAGGGATTATCGCAGTTAATTTCAAGACAGAGAAGATGTTCGAGCACATGCTGCTCTCATCCGTCTCCGACCTTGACAGCCATCGGTTCATCCTCGACACCAACAACCAGCCTTTATATGATCTCGGCAATTATGCCGTCGGAGAGGAAGCGGTCAGTCATGTACTCACCCAATTGGATGGTGAAAAGCTTGGTGAGTTTAAACATGAAGGTAAGCTTTTACTGGCTTCACAGACCATTTCACCGTACACCGGATGGCGTTATCTGTCCGTGATATCACAAGACAGTCTCCTGGCTAATGCACAGAAGATCCGCAATATTGTTTTTATCGTATCTTTGTTGGCTCTTGTAGCAGGAGCGGTTACGATCACAGTTTACAATGCAGCTGCTTTTAGACCGGTAAGACGCATGAGACAACTGCTCAGCGGATACGACCAGGAGAGAATCCATCCGGAGCAGATTGATCTGGAGAAAATAACGGGTCAACTGCTAACGGATCATGCTCAGCAGGCCATCAATCTCAGGCAGACCCTTCCGGAAGCTTCATCCAAATTTCTGACGGATATCTATAACGGACATATGACAGGAAGTCGGGAAATTAGCGAGAAATGGTGCCGTTATTTCAAGGATTGGAGCGATGAGCCACTCTCTATTGCCATGTTGTCGATTGACAATTATAAGGCCTGGTGTGAGCGCTTTAGGAAGTCAGATCACTCCCTGCTGAAATTTGCCATTGGTAATATCATAGCTGAACTGTTGTCTGGACAATGGCGAGTGTTATCAGCCGATCTGGGCAGAGACCGGATGCTCGTGATGCTGCAACCGCTTCATTCTGGCGGTAGCAAGAGCATAACGACAGCAATAAGAGAGACGATTGGCATGATTCCTCGTTTACTCAAGTTTCAGGTGTCGAGCGGCGTAAGCGGGGGGCACGACGGATTCATGCGACTTCAGCGAGCCATGCATGAGGCGGAGAGTGCGCTGGATTACAGACTCTACCGGGGGTATGAACGAGTTATTTCATTTGACGAGATCTCGGGTCTGCAACCGACCGAGAACACATTGGAAGAACATGAATTCATGACTCAACTGACGGAGACCGTCGAAGCAGGCAGGGGTGAAGAAGCCCTGAGAACTTTTGACAAGATAGTCGGTCGAATGACCCACGAGCAATGGCACCCTTCATCGGCGCTGGCCTTTCTTGAAGCTGTTGCAGCTACACTTGAACGTATTCGCCAGAAGCGTGAGACAGAAGGTTGCGGACTTGAAATGGTGGATATGCGGACCATGCATCTGGAGGCTGTCTGTGAAGTGCTGCGAAGCCAGATCGAAGGTTTGGCTGATTGGTTCGGTAGCCTTATGCTTAGCAAGGATTTCATACTGTGCCAACAGATGATTACGTTTATGAACAAGCACCTGGAAGACCCGGTAAGCATTCAGGAGATTGCCGAGCATGCCGGGATCGGAAGCAGTTTGGCAAGCCAGTTGTTCAAGCAGGAAATGGGTGATACCATCCACGGATATTTCACTAAGCTTCGGATGGAACGTGCCTGTGAACTATTGCTGGATACGGATTACAGAATTTCCGAGATCGCAACGATGGTGGGTTATCAGCATGAGAACAGCTTTATTCGTGTGTATCGAAAATACAAAGACATTACACCGGGCAAGTACAGGGAGATAATGCGAAGCCGCAGGGGTGTAGTACGGGAATCTTGATCCATAGTTGAACCCCATAGAATGATAAGGAGGCAGACCCATTGATGGATCGACAATCAGTCGTCACCAGGAATCATCCGGTATTAACGCAGCTTGAGCCCAGATCGCCTTTATCTGTAGGTAATGGAGAATTTGCATTCAGTGCTGATTTTACGGGACTTCAGACGTATCCAGATCTGTATGAAATACCTCTTGGTACACAATCCAACTGGGGTTGGCATTATACGGGCGGTCATCATGTATTCGGAGATGAGGATATTGTCTATCAGGCATTTGAGACATATGGCCGCAAAGTGCCATACCCCATGAAGCCCGAAGACAAGGAAGAAGCCTATCACTGGCTTAGGCAGAACCCGCATCGACTTCAGCTTGGACGCATTTCATTTCGTTTGCTAGGAGAAGATGGTCAGGAGACGTACGTCACCCATGTCGTCCCGGTACGTCAGGAATTGAATCTATGGACCGGAATTCTGCACAGTGAATTTACCGTGCAGGGGGAAGAAGTGCGTGTAGAGACAGCCTGTGACCCACGGCTCGATTGTATCGCCATTCGTGTACAATCCGAATTAATCCGTAAGCAGTGTCTGCAACTGTTTGTTGTATTTCCATCGCCTGATATGACACACCGGAGCTGGTCAAAATCAGTATTCCCCGACTGGAAGCAACATGACAGACATTCTACTGTGCTGACATCGGTCACTTCGACTTCCGCATCATTGAAACGTGTGCTGGATGAAGATGAGTATGCATTGGAGTGGATCTGGGACGCAGGCCAACTGGAACAGACGGGAACTCACGAATTCACACTATCTCCCAAGGCCGTACCAGACTCGGACATCTGGTCGTGCAGTGTATCTTTTGCTGCACATAAGCCGGAAACCTTGCCAGCAGATACAGTGTTGCGATCAAGCTCGGTCCACTGGAATCAGTTCTGGAATGATGGCGGAGTGATTGATTTTGAAGGCAGTTCGGATCCGCGTGCCGCTGAACTGGAGCGCAGAGTGGTCCTATCCCAGTTCCTGAGTGCGGTGCACAGTGGTGGGTCCATGCCACCGCAAGAGACCGGATATATGTATAACAGCTGGTTCGGCAAAATGCATCTGGAGATGCATTGGTGGCATGCAGCGCATTTTCCGCTCTGGAATCGGACCGATCTGTTGTGCAAGAGTATGGACTGGTACCTGACCATCCTGCCAGAAGCCCGAGAACTGGCACGCTCTCAAGGTTATGTCGGCGCGCGATGGCCCAAAATGGTGGGTTATAACGGGCATCAGACTCCGTCGCCGGTAGCTCCGGGATTGATCTGGCAGCAACCACATCCCATGGCGCTAGCTGAGATGTGTTATCTGTCCCGGCCTGACCCTGCCATGTTAACAAGGTATAAGGATATCGTATTTGAAGCGGCTGAATTTATGGTGTCCTATGCCCATTGGGATGGGAAAAGGCAAGCGTATGTGCTAGGTCCGCCGCTTATCCCTGCGCAGGAGAATCACGGGATGAGCGATAGTTTGAATCCGCCCTATGAACTGGAGTACTGGAAATTCGGTTTGGAGATAGCCATCCTGTGGGCAGAGCGTTTGAATCATCCAGCCAATCCAGACTGGCGAAGAGTGGCTTCACACATGGCTAAACCTCGACATGAGAAAGGAGTTTATCTCGCACACGAGAATTGTCCGGACACTTACACCGTTAAAAACCATGATCATCCCTCGATGGTTGGAGCACTTGGACTATTGCCAGGTTCATTAATAGATCCGGAGATCATGAGAAATACGTTGCTCAAGGTCAAGGAATGCTGGGACTGGGAATCCGCCTGGGGTTGGGATTTTCCGATGTGCGCGATGACCGCAGCCAGATTGAATGAACCAGAGCTTGCAGTGGATTTCCTGATGATGGATGCCACGAAGAACACGTATTTGCCTAATGGACACAACTATCAGAGAGCAGGGTTGTGGGCATATCTTCCCGGGAACGGTGGTCTCCTAACCGCTGTCGCCATGATGGCCGCCGGCTGGACAGGGGCAGGAGAACAAGCGAATCCGGGATTTCCACGGGATGGAAGCTGGACTGTGAAGTGGGAAGGTCTTCATCCTTTGATGTAATCGTCAGAACGTTAAACCCCGAATGAACGGTACAGATGGCATAATCCATCAGAAGGAGGATTTCGATATGGTTGGAACTTCGACAAAGGGAGTGACACAGGAACGAAGAATGTCTGTCAAAATAGCAGATACCTTGCTTTCCGAATGCCAGAATGGCAATCATCCCAAGATTGCAGGCAAATGGGGCTACGTTGGCGGGATGACGCTGATGGCACTGGAACGCGCCGCCGAATGGAATCAAGAAACCCGCTACGCGGAACTTGTTCAGCGTCACATGGATGACCTCATTGAGAATGACGGCACCATTCGGACCTATCGGTTGAATGATTACAACCTGGATATGATCAATGAGGGCAAAAATCTGTTCAGCCAGTGGAAGAATTCCGGCAATGACAAATATGCTAAGGCAATTTTGCACCTGGTTGACCAGCTTAAAGGACAGCCACGGACAAGTGAAGGTGGATTCTGGCATAAGAAAATATATCCGTATCAGATGTGGCTGGATGGTATTTATATGTCTTCACCCTTTCTGGCGGAATATGCGAGCACCTTCGATCATCCCGAGAGCTTCGATGAAGTGGCACGACAGATTTTGTTGATCGAGCGAAAGACCCGTAATCCGCGTAATGGCTTACTCCACCATGCCTGGGATGAGAGCAGGGAACAACGCTGGTGCGCTCAAGATACTGGTCGATCCGTTCATGTTTGGGGCCGGGCCATGGGATGGTATGCAATGGCCGTTGTGGATGCACTGGAGCACTTTCCCGTGGATCACCCACAGCGCGGACAGATTATGGGCATATTTGAACGAATGGCATACGCGATTGCTCATGTTCAGGATCATGATAGTGGACTCTGGTACCAAGTGATGGATCAGAACGGAAGAGCGGGCAATTATCTGGAAGCCTCTGCTTCCTGTATGCTGACCTATGCACTCGCAAAAGGCATCCGGTTACATTATCTGGCTGAACTGGACCGTGAAGTCGTTGATCATGCCTATGCAGGAATATTGAAGCGGTTAGTCACTGAAGATGAAAAAGGGGTGCACTTGCACCACATCTGTCACGGTGCCGGACTCGGTGGGAAGAAGTATCGAGACGGTTCTTATGAATATTACATCAGTGAACAGGTCGTTAGCGATGTGCAGATGGGCGTAGCCCCGTTCTTGCTAGCCAGTATTGAGATGGAGAGACTTGGGGCGGAAGAAGCGTGAACCAACACAAGGACCAGACAGACACTACAGGCATACGGCCGGACAGGAACAAGTTGTTGATGAAATATCCCTCTTCTTGGTGGCAAGGGATGTGGCGAGAAGCGCTACCTTCCGGAAACGGTAAACTTGGTGCTTCAGTGCAAGGCGGAATTCAGGCGGAAACTGTGCTCTTGCAGCACAGTGAATTATGGCATTGGGGGCGCAAAGATGAACTGCCCGATGTCAGTCATACCTTATCAGAAACCCGTAAGTTAATGGATGAGGAACGATATTTAGAGGCAAGCTGGCATCTGACCCGTACACTGCAAGCAGAAGGTTACGCGTCCAGGCTGTCCTCCCGATATCCACTGGCTGCAATGACGGTGGGCATGACGTGTAATAACGCTTTTCGCAAATATCGGCGGGAACTGGATATGGACACAGGGGAAGTTCTGGTACGCTGGCAGGACGGAAGGCACAACTATACAAGAAGTCTGTTCGTCTCGCGTGCAGACGATTGTATTGTCTACGAGATCCAGACTCATAGAGTGAAAGATGTAGCAAGTTCGCAGGGAACAGGTTCGGCTGAGCATTCAATGCTGTCGGGGACGATAGGCCTGCAATTCCCGCAGGGCGACCGGGTAAGAGAAGATGATGAGTTCAACGTACTGAAGTCGTCTATAACGATAAGAATCGATCGGGATGATAGTGGAGACTACCTGTGCTATGGCGGGCAAAATGACGATGGACAGGACTACGGTGCGGTGCTGCGACTGATCCAATTGAACGAAATCCCTGGTGCGAGTCATGATCAACAAAAGGAAAGCGAAACTAACGAAGATATGCTTAGCAGGCAACTTCATTTCCATACCTCTGGAAAAGTGCTTGTGCTTGTTAAAATGTTTGCTACGGGCAGACGAGCGCAGGAATGGACACGGTTGAAGCAGGAACTCGCATCGCTTAAGAGCGACTACAATACGTTGCTGGATCGGCATATCTCACTGCATCAACCGTTGTTTCGGTCCGCTGAGCTAGATCTGGATGATGAAACGGATGACGGGCGCTGTAACGAAGACTTGCTTCTGGAAGCCTATGAAGGTGAAGCACCTACAGGGTTCGTGCGCAAAATGTGGGCCTATGGTCGATATCTGTTTATCAGCGGAACCTCTGAACATAGCGGATTGCCATTTGGATTATACGGCTTGTGGGGTGGAGATTATCGCTTGATCTGGGGTCACAATATGGCGAATGAGAATGTGCAAATGATGTATTGGCACACTGACGTAGGTGGTTTATCCATTCTGAATCGTTCGTTGTTCCGCTATTACAACGGATTAATGGATGACTTTCGGGACAATGCCCGCAAGTTATATGGTTGCCGTGGGATCTACATTCCCGCTGGAACAACACCGGGTATCGGGGTGCCTAACCAGATTGTTCCGGTAATCATGAATTGGACGGGAGCAGCAGGATGGATCGCCAGACATTATTATGCACATTATCAGTTCACTGGGGATAAGCAATTTCTGCTGGAGGAAGCCTTGCCCTTCATGAAGGAGGCCCTTCAGTTCTATGAAGATTTTCTGGTGCTGGGTGAAGACGGAAAATACAAGATATACCCGTCTGTTTCGCCAGAGAATACACCTGAGAATTTTATGCCTAAGCATGGACAGCCACTGGCCCATCCTATGCCAACAGCCATTAATGCCACCATGGACATTGCCATTATTAAAGAACTGTTACAACATGTCATTGCAGTCAGCCGGCTAGTCGGTGTGCATACGACTAAGATTTCCTGTTGGGAAGCCATGCTGGAGCGCATGCCCGATTATCTTCTTCAATCGGAGGGAGCTGTGAAAGAATGGCTGCATCCTGCTTTTGAAGATCGACGTGATCATCGTCATCTCTCGCACCTGTATCCTGTTTTTCCAGGACAGGAGGTCACCCGTGAAGGACAACCAGAACTGTTTCAGGCTTTCGAGACAGCAGTTGATCAGCGAAGGCTTGGTGCTCAGAGTGGCTGGTCCCTTGCACATATGTCGTCCATATATGCTCGACTTGGCAATGGTGAGCGGGCGCTGGAAAGTCTCGATATTCTTGCGCGCTCCTGTGTACTTAGTAATGGGTATACCTTGCATAATGACTGGCGCAATATGGGAATATGTATGTCCATGCCCGCAGCTCCGATTCAGCTGGATGCCAATATGGGCTGGGTTAATGCAGTACAGGAAATGCTGCTCTATGTGTCAGAACATCGCATCAAGCTGCTGCCGGCATTGCCAGAACGGTGGGTACGAGGTTCCATTCATGACTGGTGCATACCAGGAGGTAGAATGTCCTGTACATGGAATCGGAGCACGGGTTTCTTCCGGGCAGAACTTGTCACGGACCGGCGGATCAATACGAAGCTTCATATTCCTGAATGGGTGAAAGGATGCGAGATGCTCAGCAGAAATGCCTGCTTATGTGAACTTGATGAGAATGGTATCTATGAGCTTGAAATTGAAGCTGGAGGGGAACTGGTGCTGAAGCAGACAACAGTGTTTGATGCTTAAGACGTATACAGAATTACCATTTAGGTGAGAAATGCATTAACACAGCAAAAAACAGCGGCATTCGAAGACTTTAGGTACGAGTCTAAGATTGCTGCTGTTATGGTTAGAGAATGAATAATTAACTGGACTTTGAATCACCTGCGGTTCGATTGGCCTTCACATATTTGAGCTGAGCAACGATGATGACGCTGATGATGACCAGCAGGAACCACGAACTGATCTTACTAAAGCTAACCAGCTGCCATGCATCATGCTGATCTGGATATTTCCAGGCATTGAAGAATGTAGCGATATTCTCGGCAGTCCAGATGAAGAAACCGACAATGATAAAAGCGAGCGATAACGGCATTCGATAGGTCGTTGCTCGTACGCGGTAGATAATCCAGGTTTTCCAGAAGACAATAAATACAAGCGCCGTCAGCCACCAGCGAAAATCGGGAATAAAATGATGGGTGAAAAAGTTGATATAGATCGCTGCTCCGAGCAGAACGGAAGGTGCAAAGCCAGGCCATCCGGTCATGTCCATTCGCAATCTTCGCCACACCTGACACATAAAACTGGCTACACTTGCATACATGAATCCACTATAAAGAGGGACACCCAGGATTTTGGTGCAAGCTGGCTCAGGGTAAGACCAAGATCCCATCCATACTTTATAGATTTCCAGCACCAGACCAATGATGTGAAATACACAGATGACCTTGATTTCATCCCGGGTCTCCAAGCCGCTTCGATACATCAGGTACTGCACTGCAAGCAGTACAAGCAGAATGGCATCATATCGATGAAGGAAAGGGATCGGAATTACGCTGGATAGGGCCAGTGTTCCAAAGATCGCTACGGGAAATATGCAGCTCATCGCCTGGTGATAGCCGAAATGAAGTAGTTGTATTAGAGATTTCAAGTCGAGTTTAACTCCTTTCATAACACGTTTGAGCACAGTTTAATGATATGATTTAAGGGTGTTCATCATGGGCGTTTTTTGCCTACACTCCATAATATAGAGATCATCAATGAATAAAAAGAGAAAAAAACACGCTGATCTGTTCTTGTTTTCAAATGTAAAACGAACCCTTTTCATTGATAATGATTTTCAATTAGATTAAAATAAAAGAATAAAACATGTCATCATGTCTTGCATAATGCGAGGCATGCGACTACCAGGAGGAATTAATATGTTGATTCAAACTCGAAGCATCATTGTTAAAAAGGGAAATAGCGATAAGATCGTGGAACGTTTCAGTGGTCCAACTCCGGTTGTGGACATGCCCGGTCTGATTGATTTCAGTGTCATGGTTAACAAAAAAAATGCAGAGAACGAAGAAGTGATGGTCATCATTCGCTGGGAATCGGAAGAAGATTGGAAGAATTGGGAGAAAAGTGATGTACATATCAAAGGCCATCGTGAGAAAAGAACACAGGAGAAACCTGATTATCTGATAAGCACAACTGTAAATATGTATCAGGTACAGACGGTGAAGACAGGCAGCGGCAGTTCAGAACAAGGACTATAGGGAGTCCATCCCAGAGTGTACCCGATTCTTATAGGAAGGCTCTATGAGCAGGTGGCATGGTCCTTCCATGTATATTCTCTCGTGGTTATGTTAAAATGAAATTCGTACAATTACATTAGATAAGGAGGCCGCCATGCAACCGATAAAACCTCAAGATATTCAGCTCCGGATCAATAATCTTGTTGATCAGGACTTATACGTACATCTAGAACTCACGTCAGGTGCTTACGCACAACACATGGACAGTACAAGACATCCTGCATCGGCATTCATTACCAATGCGGCCATACGATATACGCAGGGTTCCATCTCAGGTACAGGTCCTTACCGGGTTGGTCTGAAAACAACTCAAGGTTGGATCTACGCCGAAGGCCTTACACACATTGATGAGCAGGAAGAAGAAAGACTGATTCTAGCTGGTCACGACAGCCAAGGCAAGCTGGTTGTGGCGTTACAACTGAGTCGGGAGATGTTCTGATGAAAGCGGAGGACGGAATAACCATGAATACTACACATAACGAGCAAGAGCATGAGCGCATCTTGGTGGTATATCCACATCCAGATGATGAAGCTTTCTCTGTATCGGGAACGTTAGCCAAATACATAGATGGCGGTGCCCATGTAACCTATGCTTGTCTAACACTTGGCGAGATGGGGCGCAACATGGGGATTCCTCCATTTGCCAACAGAGTGACGTTGCCTGCGATCCGTAAACAGGAACTCATCGAAGCTTCTGAAGCGATTGGGATTCAAGACCTGAGAATGCTAGGTTTCCACGATAAAATGCTGGAGTTCGAAGACCCACAATTACTGGAAGACACCGTCATGTCGCTACTTAAAGAGTTGAACCCTACGCTGGTCATTACGTTCTATCCAGGGTACAGTGTTCATCCCGATCATGATGCAACAGGAGCCGCTGTTATTCGTACCATTACTCAACTTCCTGTGGCTGAGCGACCAGTGGTTCACTGCGTTGCGTTCGCTAATAATCAGGAACAGTACATTGGCAAACCGGATGTATTCGTTGACGTATCCGAATTTTTGGATCGGAAAATGGCGTCGATTCGTGCCCACCGTTCACAATTCCAGGCAGCAGAGCTTGTAGGAAATCGTGAGCTGAATAATGAAGAAATCAAGAAACGTTTTGGCAGAGAAACATTTTGGACCTATCCATTTGAATAAATGATTCATCGGAAGTCGCACACGTTCAAACGGGACGAAGCAGAGGTTTATCCTGCTTCGTCCCGTTTACGTTATTCCATCATTGCGGCCCTTTGCGGGAGTAGATCAAACTATACCCGGATTAAATAGGCAAATCTTTTCTATCAAAAATAATAATTCCTGCAGCATACAGAAGTGCTGCAAGTCCTGCGAACACAGCCATTCCCACATACGCGTAGCTGTCACCTGCGAACAATCGCACCGGATCGAACAAGGAATATAATGACATATTGCTAATCCAGCTCAACGTTTCTCCTGAATCGCCCAGCATTTGCAGTAGTACAAACGCTACAGGAACACCGGCCCCGAGTCCAAGGCTATACTTGCTTTCATTTGCCAAACAAGATGCAAAAAAACAGATGCCATTGATGGCGTAATACATCAGAAGGGCGTAAAGATTAAGCCAAATGAAATTGTTAATATCCATAAGCCCCGGAAACATGATAGATGATACAACAAGAGTTAGTACCGTAATCCAGCAAAAGATCGCTGTTATTGAAACCAGACTGTAAACCGCTTGGGTAACAGCAATACGTTTTCTTGAGTTGGACGTTGAAAGCAGATAGGACATACTTCCTTTATCAACATGAGCGGCCATTATTCGGTGGTTCGTAATGATGGAAACAATCATGGGGAACAAATAGAGAAGAAGACTGTAAAGTGTTCCGGAAAGAAAGGTGAGCAAAGTGGTTCCAACATTCATTCCCATAGCATTGATGAGCTCAGGAGGAAACATGTTCAACATTTCTTTTAGTGCATCGACGCTATCCGGATCGAACATACCTATCAGCATAATGGAGTAAAAAGAATAAATGGCTACAATAAGAAACCAAATGAACCGATTGGCCCGCATGTTTGCTTTAAATAATGCCCAAGACATATTAAATTTGCTCCTTCCCATAAAAGTCCATGAAAATTTGCTCAAGCGTTTGGGGAGGGCACTCCATATCAATAACCTTACACTGGGAGAGTCCCCTGAGCACTTGGTCATATCCATTTGTAATCTTAATCTCCACACGTAAGGGACCCAATTCAGTATAAAGAAGTCCGTTATTTTGAAGGACCTTCATATCCTCCGCATGCGCCAGAGCGACTACAACGCTCTTCGGCAGTGTCGTTTTTAGCGAGTTTATGTTCTCCACGGTTACGATTGACCCTTCTCGTATGATGCCTACACGTTCACAAGTGTGATCGACTTCATCAAAGAGATGGGAAGACATGAGTATCGTTTTGCCCCGGTTTCTTTCCTCAATAATCAGTTCCACAAATCTTCTCTGCATCAGCGGATCCAACCCGCTTGTAGGTTCATCAAGAATGAGCACTGCAGGGTCGTGCATAAAAGCGGCGATCAATCCTACTTTTTGTTTCATCCCCTTGGACATTTTGCGGATCTTCTGACCCGAATCCAACTCGAATCGGTTGATTAATTGATCGCGGCGCGATTTGTCCTTACGTCCTCTTAAATCATCAATAAATTCCAGAAAATGCATGCCTGTCATGTTATCGTAAAATGCGATCTCACCAGGCATATAACCCAAATTCTTCTGTATTTGTGCTGCTTCCCTTCTGCAGTCTAAGCCGTTGATACTAGACATCCCGCTGGAGGGATTCACAAATCCCATCAGATGACGTAGAGTAGTTGTTTTTCCGGCTCCATTGGGCCCAAGAAATCCAAAGACCTCTCCTTCTTCAACGTCAAAACTCACATCCCTAATTCCCTTACCGTTTGAATAGATCTTGGTTAAAGAGTGGACCTTGATCATTGACCTCAACCTCCACGGATAATTATGTAACAATATTATTTTCAGTTACATAATATTACTAGCTTGAATAGATGTCAATAAAAATATAACATAGAGATATCTTGTTACATAATTCGCGGAGGATAGGACGGTAGATTCCATGAATGGCTTCGAAAAACGCAGAGAACAGAAAAAAAAGCAAATCCTGCAATCACTAATCGATATGATCATGACTCGAAATTTTAAAGAAATCGGTGTAAGGGAGATCGCGCAACATGCTGGTGTTTCTCCAGCATCCATATATAACTTTTTTGGAAGCAAAGAAGAATTGGCCAAGGAGATTTTTTACCATCAAATTGAGGAATCGGGAAAGGAATTCAGTCTTGTAATGAACTCCGCTATTCCTTTTGAAGATAAGATGAGTAAAATGTATGAGGTATCCGTAAACAATCAAGAGACGTTGAATAGTGAGGGCATTAAGAATTTTATGTTCGAAGATCCAGCATTCAAAGAGCATGTTGAGGATTATGCCAGAAACGTTGTCATCCCTGAGCTTATGAAGCTGATCGAACAAGGCAAAGCCGAGGGGAAAATAAAAGGAGGCGTATCGGCAGAAGCCATCATGATTTTTATGAATGGGATCATGACCATGTTGAGCGAACCATCTTTTGCAGAAAAACTTAATGTAAATGTGCGAAAAGACTTGGGCAAGCTGTTTCTTTACGGAATTCTGGGTAAGAGGGAAGAAGGAAATTAATGATTAAAATACACTCTCAATCAGGAAGTCGCCAATATGGCGGCTTTTTTGATTTACATCACAATATCGACACATAAATGGGGCGTCTATAGCCTAATTGAGCTATATGGAATAAATATCATTTTAAGTACACTGTGATCAGGATTGTGATAACGCTTCATTTATTACATTGCTTCAATGGATGAGGAACATGGAGAGTTGATTTTAAGTGGAATGGAGGGATGGTGTGTACAACCAACGTATACATGGGATTAACGCAAGACTCGTTGAATGCATTGCCACAGCAATAAGCAACTGTAACAAGAAGCCAGAATTGTGCGTGAAGATTCATGGGTAATCCTTGGACAGAACTAGATGAGTTCGACATCTGCAACAAAAGAAGGGTTACGGGTGTAATTTTTCTAATCGGAATGATGATGCTCCTACTATCTCTTCCGCACGGTGCAATCATGGCCTCCTCCGGACATCGTGAGCTCATTCCCCTTCAGCCTATGATTGACCGTTCTACACCTGGAGAAGTCATTAAACTTGCATCAGGTCGTTATTCTGGACCGGTGACGATTGACAAAAACATCACCATTCAGGGTGATCCTACGGTCGTAGTTGTTAATGCGGAAGCCACCTCTACGATAATGATTCGCTCGGATGGGGTGAAATTGAGCGGTTTTACAATTGAACATGATACGAATGAACAGACTGCAGCGATTCAGGTTGAAGGGAAAAACAGTGAAATTACGGATATGCATATTCAGACCCAAGGGTATGGGATGATCATCCGTAATTCGAGTCATGCAACGATTCAACGGAACAACATTACTTGGTTGGGGGCTGATTCTGCTTCCAGTGGCCAGAAGGGCAATGGCATTGATCTGTACAACTCCCATGATAGCTACATTGAGGCCAATGAGATCACTGGCATGAGGGATGGAATCTATCTGGAGAACAGTCGAAAGTCTACCGTGCAAAATAACAGGCTGTTACATACAAGGTATGGCATCCACTGTATGTACATTGACGGCTCTTCTGTCATGGACAATACCGGAGAGGAGAACATGACAGGTGCCATGATTATGGGTGTCAAGAATACGGTCATATCGGGGAATTCCTTTCGCAAACAAAGTACCAATGTTCACTCCCAAGGGATTCTGTTGTATGACGTACATCAATCTTCTGTTCACAACAATGTAGTGGAGGGTAATCGTGTCGGCATGAATATTGCAGAATCCTCAGGCAATGAGATCCGTGGCAATGCGGTGCTTCGGAATTTTGTTGGAATCCAGCTGGTCCTGGCAGAAGGTAATGAGTTTACACGTAATCGATTGGTATCCAATGTCATTGAGGCTTCCGCGCTGGGTAGCCCGAATAATGTCATGATGGAGAACTACTGGGACTCTTTTCAGGGGCTCGATCTGAATCAGGATGGAATCAGTGAAATTCCCTATGCCATCAATCCTTTTTATGAGCAACTGGTCAGTCGAAATTCTGCGTATCAGCTCTTTTTCCAATCACCGGGCATGGTCTTTCTGAGTGACTTGTTTACAGAAGGCAGAGAACAATGGACTACCGACAAATCGCCACGAATGAGCATGGATACGAAATCTGATCTGAACATGTCAGTGGAAAGTGCTACAGGTTCCAAGATGGTGTGGATGTTCGGGTTAGTTCTGTTGGGTATGGCTACTTTTATAATCATCTATATGGGGGTATTACGAAAATGAACAAAGGCTTGAATAGAAGATGGACATTGGTCATGGTACTTATGTTTGGCATGGTATTGTTAACCGCTTGCGGAACAAAATACGCGGCATTGCCGATCAATGAGGACGTGGATATCTGTGCGATCTGTAAAATGCAGGTGAAGGACGACGCATATGCAACACAGCTCACTACGAAAGACGGCCAAAATTACAAGTTCGATGATATCGGTTGCATGAACCAGTGGAAAACAGAAAATGGCACCGATAACATCGGCATGGACTATGTACGTGATTATAATGATAAGGAATGGATTGAATACAGCAAAGCCACGTATGTATACGACGCTTCATTACGCACGCCTATGGCCTATGGAATTCTTAACTTTAAGGACAAGCCCTCGGCTGAAGCTTTCATTGCAGAGCAAGGTGTGGGAACCATTATGACCGCTGAGGATCTTGCTTCTCATGACTGGAAGCAGAACACAGAGAATATGGACATGATGGGTGAACATGGGCATGGTGAGCACGGACATGATGATGAAGGAGACAGTAATGAGATGCACCAGGAAGTTGAGAAGAAAGAAGAGTCAGGCCACTAGGAATGACAATAGAAAATGGTGATCAATGATGTCAGATATGATACAGATTGCAAGACGAGAAGTGAAAATGGGATTTCGCAATCCTTGGGCGTATTCGTTTCTGATCCTTTTTTGTACCTTTAGCTTAAGCTTGTTACTTCTGAATTCACAGAATCTGGTTGAAGGATATTCGGGCACCACAGGTTCCATGTTGAATCTCATTCTCTACCTTTTGCCATTAATGACGCTATTCCTCGGTTCCTTCTCACTAACATCCGAAAAGGAAGACGGTAGCTGGCAACTGCTATCCACGTATCCCATCGGCACGATGTCTTTTATTGTGGGCAAGTATCTCGGGCTCTCGATTGTTTTAATCACCATTGTTGCGTTTGGATACGGCCTGATGGGGGTCATTAGCGGAGTAATCGGGAATCCAATGGATGTCATGACATATCTTCTCTTTCTGGCATTTTCCTGTGGACTGGTGTTGTTATTCCTGACACTGGCTCTCTTTATCGGTTCGTTGTCGCGTAATCGGTGGCAGGCGTTGACGATCTCCGTGACCGTATGGTTTTTCGCAGTCATTGGGTGGCCGACCTTATTGCTCTCTGTGCTGGGACTGATGCCTTATCTGTGGGTGAAACCGCTGCTGGTTATGTTCACGCTCATCAATCCGGCCGAGCTGGTGCGCTTGTATGTCGTGATCAAACTTGGGGGCGGCTCCATTCTGGGACCAGAATATTATCGATGGGTGGAGTGGGTGCAGCAACCCAGTGGCAGTTGGATCTTCATCGGGATATGCCTGTTCTGGATTGCCTTCTCTGTCGTAGCGGTATATGCAATCTGGGAGAGGGGGCGTTCTCATGGATAAAGTGGGACTCGAAGTGATGGAATTGTGTAAATCCATTAAAAAGCAACCCATTGTTCAGGATATCTCCTTTCGCATAACATCAGGCCAAGTGCTTGC
Organism: Paenibacillus sp. USHLN196; assembly: GCF_037144955.1. Lineage (NCBI taxonomy): Bacteria > Bacillati > Bacillota > Bacilli > Caryophanales > Paenibacillaceae > Paenibacillus > Paenibacillus sp. USHLN196. The sequence goes on from NZ_JBBCYH010000003.1 coordinate 538,998, forward strand.
CCTCTGTGGAGGGAATGGCGCAGGGAAGAGCACAGTGCTGCGTATGATCGCCGGAATTCTTCGGCCTACCTCCGGTGAGGTTGTGGTGAACAATGTGCGATGGTTGAAGGAGCGCAACCGTTATTCACAGCAGATTGGATATATGCCGGACGATTATCAATTTAATCAGGGACTGACAGCAGAGGAAGTACTTCTGTTCTGGGCTTCTCTAAGAAAAGTTCCCAAGAAGAGAGTACAGGAAGTACTGACCATGGTAGGGTTGGAGGATCAAAAGAACAAACGGGTTACGACCTTCTCCAAAGGCATGCGCCAACGTGTGTTATTTGCCCAAGCTGTACTGTCCAAACCTCCACTGCTCATCATGGATGAGCCAACAAATGGATTGGACCCATTTTGGATGCAGGAATTAACTCAGCTGCTCAAGGGAATCAAACAGGATGGTCACATGGTCGTGTTCTCGACCCATCAGTTGGAGATTGCAGACGACATTGCGGATCAGGTGATATTCATGAACCATGGACGTAATGTTGGAGAGGGCTCGACTCACGACTTTTGTGATCAATTCGGTTCGCTCCATGCAGCATTTCATCAAAGTCTTGGTTTAAAGTGAAGGTGAGTTTATTGCAGAAAAAGAGTTTTAAAAGCAGACGTACACTTACAATTTTGATTGGTGTAGTTGCATTGCTCGCAGGTACATGGGCCATTTTCGAAAATGTATCGACACCCGAATCTCAGCGAGGCAACGCTATTGAAGCAGGCGCAAAAGCCCCTGAGTTCACAGCGGTTAATTCAGCAGGGGAACAAGTCAGCCTGTCCGATTATCAGGGCAAAGCCGTCATGATTAACTTTTGGGCTTCATGGTGCACACCTTGTGTAAGGGAGATGCCGCTCGTTCACCAGATTGCTCAGGACTATCAGAACGACGTGGAAACCCTGTTTGTTAACGTGGGGGAATCGAAGGGCACGATCCGTGAGTTTATGGATAAGCAGGCGTTTGATTTTCCGGTGATCATTGATGTGACGGGCAACATATCAGGTATGTATCGTATTACAGGTTTGCCCGCAACGATGGTTATTGATGGGGATGGGGAGTTCCGTCACATACTGCTCGGTGAACTGACCGAAGATATACCATTGCAGCAATGGCTGGAAGAGAGTATCTAGTCGTAAGCGTTGGATGGTGAGAAAAGGGGCAGGAACGCCAAAGATCGCAATGTTACAAGTGAAATGAATGTACGTTAAAAGTAACGACAAAAGTAACCATATAAAAAGCCGGACACCCATTTAACGAAGGGGTGTCCGGCTTTACAATTGAAGCTATGCTGCTTCGCAGCCGATTACAATACGGCAGCTGAAGCATGATTGTTACGAGCGATTCTGGTTGCATCAACCATGTTGCGCAGGGAAGCAACCGTTTCTTCCTGTCCACGGGTTTTCAATCCGCAGTCCGGGTTAATCCAGAACAGCTTCGGATCAAGAACACGCAGAGCACGTTCAATCATGCTGCTCATTTCATCCACACTTGGAACACGTGGACTATGGATATCATATACGCCAAGACCGATACCGAGCTCATACGTATTTTCTTCAAAACTATGAATCAGTTCACCGTGACTACGGGATGTCTCAATGGAGATAACATCTGCATCCATAGCTTCAATGGAATCAATCATGTCATGGAATTCGCAATAGCACATATGCGTATGGATTTGCGTCGTTTCATGCACCGTGCACGTGGAGATACGGAACGCTTTGACTGCCCAAGCCAGGTAATCCGCTTGTTCATTTTCTTTCAGTGGAAGCCCTTCGCGAACAGCCGGCTCGTCAACCTGGATCATGCCGATACCTGCCTGTTCAAGTGCTTCAACTTCCTGTCTCAGTGCATACGCCAATTGATAGGCGATCTGCTCACGAGCAATGTCTTCGCGTACGAATGACCAGTTCATGATTGTAATCGGGCCAGTCAGCATGCCTTTGACAGGGCGCTCAGTCTGCGATTGGGCATATTTCGTTTCTTCCACCGTCATTTCACCCGTAAACGCAACATCGCCGAAGATAATAGGAGGCTTCACGCAACGTGAACCATATGATTGTACCCAGCCAAACTGTGTAAAGGCAAAACCGGCAAGTTTCTCGCCAAAGAATTCAACCATGTCGGTACGCTCAAACTCACCATGCACCAGTACGTCAATTCCGATCTCTTCCTGAATCTTAATCCAGATATCAATCTGCTCCCGGATGAAGGCAGCATACTGTTCGTTGTTCAACTCACCTTTGCGCCACAACTGACGTGCTTTTCTGACTTCAGCAGATTGCGGGAAACTACCAATCGTTGTTGTCGGGAAGAGTGGCAGTTTCCATTTGGCCTGTTGGGCTTCATGACGCTCTGCAAAAGGACGGGAGCGCTCCGGCTGTTGAACACTGATGGAAGCAACGGCTTGTTGAACAGCGGTGCGGTTCCGATCTTCGGATTGTTGAAGCGTCTGAAGGGTAAGCTCTGCTTCATCTATTTTAGCGGTAAGCTCTGCACTTGGTGAAGATAAAGCTGTAGTCAAAAGAACAATTTCATCCAGCTTTTCATCTGCAAACGCAAGAGCATTTTTCAGTTCGGACGTGAGTTTGGTCTCCCGTTCTGTCGTTACTGGCACATGCAGCAGGCTGCAGGACGATTGCACGATAATACGTTCAGGTGTCACGACTTCGGCCAATTCATTCAGCAACTTCAGTTTTCCTTGAAGGGAAGCTTTCCAGATTCCACGCCCATCAATAATACCTGCTCCCAATACTTTGTCCGCCGGGAAACCAGATGTTTGAATGGCTTGGCTGTTGCCAGAGAATCCGTGTACAAAATCAAGTCCTACACCTTGAACTGGCAGTGCAACAATCTCGTTGTAGTTTTCAACAGATTCAAAGTACGTTTGCAGCATAATATTCAGGCCTGGAACGGCTGCTGCAAATGTCTCATATATTTTATTCAGACGCTGTACATCCTCATCGCTTAATTTGGTTACCAGAATAGGCTCGTCGATCTGCACCCACTGAACGCCCTCGCTTGCAAGTTCTTGAAGCAATTGAGTGTAAAGTGGCAGCAAGCGGTCCAGCCAAGCGTCCGTCTCGGATTTATCATAGCCTTTGGAGAGTTTCAGGAAGGTTAGCGGTCCAACAATGACCGGTTTGCCTTCAATACCGAGTTTTTCTTTTGCTTCACGATAAGCGAGAAGGGGTTTGTTCTCCGTGAGAGTTGGGGAAGCCTCGTCCAGTTCAGGCACAATGTAGTGATAGTTAGTGTTGAACCATTTCGTCATTTCGCTTGCTGCGGCATCTTTCGTTCCCCGGGCAATACCATAATATACGGACAACGGAACGGAGCCACCATCATAAGCAAATCGTTTGGGAATAATGCCGAACATCACGGCTGTATCCAGGATATGATCATAATAACTGAAATCATTCACCGGAATGAGGTCGATGCCTTTTGCTTGCTGCTTGCGCAAATGATCGATACGGATCTCCTGCAAACGTGCGTGGAATTCATTTTCCTCCAGCTTGCCAGCCCAGAACGCTTCCAACGCTTTCTTCCATTCCCGATCAGCACCAATACGCGGATATCCCAATACACTACTTTTCGTCATCGTTTAAAACCCCTCTGCTTTTATGTTACACAAAATTTATCACAGATCCGGAGTTATAACGTAATTCCATTAAATTATACCTAGTTATAGCCTGAGGCTATATCGGAAAGAATCTTTTAGCATGAGGTATAGAACTGGAAGAACTCATTACGTTTGAAATAGACCCCGCTAATGTTACAATGGTTAACTATGTTCATACGAATGATTGAAAGGAAGGCGGTACTTGTGAATCTGTATCATATCCAGTCGACCGTGCATGGAATCAACAGAGTAAAGTCCTTTTTGGAAGAACATTTTATTGGTATCGCTTGGTCAGGTACGGGGGATCTGGAGCATACGCCTCCGGAGTTATGGAAGGAAAAGTTGGTCGAGCATTATGGTTTTGATGAGTGGGAATTGGCGAGCACACTTGCGACACTACATATGTTTGTTAACCTCATGCAGGATGGGGATTATGTCCTAATTAATGATGATGAGTGGACGTACGTGGGAGATATCGGGGATTATTATTACGACGATTCCGCTGGTACTGAAGAAGACTTGATCTGCCATCGTCGCGGAGTTACATGGTTGGGGCGTATTCCACTTGCTGAGTTAAATGACAAAGTGCAAGCATTGCAAAATGACTCATCCATTCTTGCGAAGTTTGAGTATCCGGTTTCACTAGCAGAACTGGATCGCGGACTTGCAGTCACCGCAGCATCGGGTGCAGTTATTCCTCCCCCAGTCGAGGTAGATGAAGCCACGATTCAAGCCGCTCTCCATGTGCTCAGAGAAGCGCTACAGAGTGAAGAAGAAGAGCTGCGAATTCGTGCGGCTACAGCCATTTTGCAGTATGCCAAACCATAGAACTATGCATAATGATAGAGAATTGTAGTGGCATATACAGGAATTATTCGCGCAACAGCAAATTCAAAAATATTATAAACCCTTAACTATATAAATTGAACTAAACATTTACACAAAACGAAGAGGACAGAAAGAACCTGAAGAAGCGGAGCGTTCGCCTACAAGCTTTCTGCAAGAAAGCTACATCGGAAGCATACGCTATCCCCGGATTTAACCTTTATAAAAGGAATCAAAAAAATCTGGGGATAACAGCGATCGGAAGGTTGTTCTGTCATCGGAGTGTGCAGTGTAAATATTCGTTAGTTCAATTTATATAGCCCTGAGATCTGTTCATTTACATTCCTATGACTTAGTCCTCCGTGATAACAAACCACAGATGTAATGTCGAGTTCGGTATATTTTTTCAAAGAGAACCGGGCTGTCTCTATATCCAGTGTAGTTGGTTCATGTATGCCTCCAAGCATGCCTTCCACACTGTACATTGAATCTCCGGCAATGAGTGTCTTGCTTCGCTTCAGATAAAGACTGATATGACCTGGCGTATGACCAGGTGTATGAATAACGCGAATTCCACCGCAAAACGGGAGTACCTGACCATCAGTCACGGTTTCATCTACTTTGCCCTTTGGAGGATGCTCAAGGTGACCGTCTTTGAGAAGAGGGAGCTGTCCCTCAATATACGGCTTATCCAGCGCATGCGCATATATCTTGACTTGTGAGCCACACTCTTGCAAAATCTCGGGAAGACACCCGATATGGTCTACATCCTGATGTGTTAAAATCACTGCTTTAAGTTGGCTGATCGGCATGCCTATGTTTTCTAACGCAATGCGTAAATCATCATATTGCCCGGGGAAACCGGTGTCTATTAACACAGCTGTTTTTTCATCCCGTATCAGAATAGGGTGAATCACATTCCCTTCAAAATCGAGCTGAAGCATTTCTATTCCTTTTGAAATTTCCATAATGCGACCTCCAAAGAATATATTGATATACAAAATGGGTCATTATATTACTTAGGTAAACGAATAAAGACTGCAAAAAGATACGCGGATACTTATAGAAATATTCAATGGATGGGGGAATTGACGCTTGGTGTTGGGAATGATAATTTATATATATCGCAAAAACCAACAAGTCCAATGAGATAAAGGGGGGTATGTGGGATGACACACATCGTGCATGCGGCAGCTGAAGATATTCGAAGCGAGGATTCGCTGCAATTGATTAAGGAACTGAGCGAAGAACTCGGTTTGCTCTATGGTGGTGATGGGACGGCAGGTTTTCAACTGTCAGACGTTGAAGTACCACGTGCGGCCTTTATCGTCGCCAGAATCGACGGGTATCCGGTTGGTTGCGGAGCACTTCGGCCCCTTGATGAAACATCTGTAGAGGTTAAACGCATGTATACACGAAGTGGATATCGTCGGAAGGGGATTGCCCAGGCGATTTTGGCTGAGGCGGAGCGTCTTGCGTACGAACTGGGTTACACTAATCTGAAACTGCAAACGGGCCCCTTGCAGCCAGAAGCAGCAGCACTCTATGAGCGGGTGGGATATTATCGAATCCCTATTTTCAGTGGTAATTGGGATAGAGTGTTGGCCTACCAGAAAGATCTGGTACACGAAAAAGTATAACGCTACAAACGAATCAAAGCTTCCATTCGCTGAACGGACAGAGGAGCATATGAAGATACAAGAAAAAGTCGCCTATGGGCGACTTTTTTTGCGTTTTACATATCCGATTTTTCTAAAGGTATAGACCAAAGGTCTTAATCCTTTGCGGAATGAATGATCGAAGGGTCTTGATGTTGGACACCCCATTCGCATAGGCCTTCCAAAACGGGCAATAACGTTTCAGCTTTCGCTGTCAGACGGTACTCGACTTTAGGAGGGACTTGGGGATATTCTTTCCGTTCGACCATACCATCTGCTTCCAATTCTTTGAGCTGTGAACTCAGCGTTTTATACGTAATCGCACCGATCTGTCTTTTCAGTTCATTGAAGCGGACGGGCTGGTTTTCTGCCAGGAGATACATAATCACCATTTTCCATTTGCCACCAATGACAGACAACGTGTATCCAAAAGGGGTATCTTGAATGTTTTTAACTTTACCGTGGTATTCAGCCATACTCATCATTTACACTATCCTTTCGGGTAGTACCTATCATAAAAGACCGTACTATTTATTTGTTTGGGCTCAGTTTATACTAACCTTACTTTGAAGTAAAGGAGATTTAAGATGACTCAAAAAACAATACGTCTGCTTATGCCACAATGGCAAGGTGGAGATAATCCGAACTACTCTTTTGGAGCGGAACTGCTTGCTTGGCTCGCACCTGACAATAATCAACCTCTCATTCATGTTCCTGTTGAGGCTTATGATGGAACACCTCTGGTAAGCGAGAACGGGATAAAAGGCAGAACACAGCTACTTCAGCAATTGCTGGCTGCCCAGCATATCATTCAAGCTCACCAGCCTGATCGCATTGTCATGTTTGGCGGTGACTGTTTGGTCGAACAAGCCCCGTTTGCTTATTTAAATGAACGATATGGCGGAGAACTTGGTTTGATATGGATTGATGCTCACGGTGATTTGGTTAGATACGAGGGCTATGACAACGGTCATACTTTACCGCTCGGGAACCTTCTTGGGGAAGGCGATCAGGAGTTTGCCAAACATGTGAGAGTCCCTTTGAAGCCTGAACATGTCTTCATGGCCGGGTTGACAACCCCCACGGAACAGGAAAGCGAAGTGATTCAAAGATTGGGTATCCGAACGGCTGGAACTGAAGATTTAACCTATGGCATGGATTTGATTAAGAAGTGGATTAAAGAAAATGGGTTCAAACACCTGGCAATTCACCTTGATCTGGATGTGCTCGATCCCAACATGTTCCGTTCATTGTTATTCGCCAAACCAGGGGAACCTTATGTGTTTTCACCAGCGGGAACCATGCAAATACCTCACTTGCTTCATCTGATCAAAGAACTGTCTGAAGAAACAGATGTAGTCGGATTAGGGATAACCGAGCATATGCCGTGGGATGCCATTAACTTGAAGAATTTGCTTGGAGAAATTCCTATTTTGAACCAGTGATATAGGTTGTAAGTCGCCAGAATATATCAGAATACTGATATATTAAGTCAATATTGAGGAAGATCATCAATAGAAATATCAATATTATTATATGGGTGGTTCAATGCGAATCAGAATTCAAACAAACTGAGGAGAGTACACCCAGATGGTCACGTTATTACTAATCATTATCTATCTCGCATTTATAGGACTGGGACTGCCAGATGCCTTACTTGGCAGTGCCTGGTCCATAATGAAAAACGATATACATGCGACAACAGAAATGGCAGGTTACATATCGTTAATTATTTCATTTTGTACAGTAGTGTCCAGTCTTTCGGCCAGTCGATTGTTACACCGATTCGGAACGGGGAGGGTCACGTTATTCAGCATCCTCTCAACAACCGTTGCTCTGTTGGGATTTTCAATCTCCGAGAATTTTGTGTTTTTCCTGATTCTGGCGATCCCTCTCGGCTTAGGTGCAGGTTCGGTGGATGCGGCACTTAGTAATTATGTAGCATTACATTTCAAGGCGAAGCATATGAATTGGCTGCATTGTTTCTGGGGAATTGGTGCGGTGACAGGTCCACTCGTAATGGCATATTGGCTGAATCAAGCAAACAACTGGCGTGCAGGATACGTTACAGTAGGGTTGATTCTCCTGGGGATCGCGGTGATCTTATTGTCAACGTTGTCTCTATGGAAGATCTTCGAGAAGGGGAGAATAGAAGAATCAGGCGATGAGAAGAAACGTGTGAGCAACAGGGAGGCTATACGCATCCCCGGTGTGAAGATGTCGATGCTGGCCATGCTCTGCTACAACGGTTCGGAGACAGCTGCTGGTCTATGGATGGCTTCTTTCTTCATAGGTAGTAAAGGCGTATCTCCAGGTACTGCGGCAGCGTTATCTTCCTTGTTCTTTATCGGAATCATCGTAGGACGTATAATCTCAGGATTTCTATCGACGCATGTATCGAGCAAACATCTCATCAGGTATGGTGGAATTGTTGGATGTTTCGGATTAGTCATCCTGGTTATGCCGATTCCGTACTGGATTGCAGCAGGCGCGCTGTTTGTGGTCGGATTGGGTGGAGCACCGATCTATCCGAGTATTGTTCACGTGACACCAGAACGGTTCGGAGAGAAGGCCTCCCCAAGTGTAATTGGACTTGAAATGGCAAGCGCCTATACGGGATCAACTTTAATTCCTTTAGGTATGGGCCTGATTGCAAGCCAATGGGGAATGTCAATGGTACCCCTGATTCTTCTTATGCTCTTCAGTGTCATGTTCGTGGCTACAGAGCTGGTTAACAGAAGCAGTAAGGCTGACCGTCTGACCGTCTAACTCTTGCCTTCATGGAATGTGGTTCCCTCATTACAAAACAAAAGGAACAACCATCCCTGGTTGTTCCTTTTGTTTTACCTGCTTATTTTTTATAAAAAGATCAGTAGCAAGGTACCTGCGGCAAAACAGTAATACGAAAAGTATTTCAGGTTGCCTCTGGCCATAATGCCCATAAACCATCTCATGGAGAAATAGGTGACGAAGAGCGTTGTGATAAATGCAATCAGATATGGGATAGCCAACTGTGATCGGTTCGGATCATTGGCAATGTCGGATACACCCATAATGAGTCCGCCAATGCTAATGGGAATATACAGCATGAAGGAGAACTTCAAAGCCGTTTCCTGTTTCATGCCGACAGCGATCGAGGCGATTACAGTTGCCCCTGAGCGGCTAATGCCCGGAATAAGAGCGACCGCCTGAGCCAGCCCTACCAACAATGCATCTTTCGTAGACAGATCTCCATCTTGCTTGCGACCACGGAGATTACGAATCAGCCATAAGGCAACCCCGGTGATCAATAGCGCGATGGAAACGGTATATACGGACGAGAAAATTTCTTCAATCCGGTCCTTGAACAGGACTGCAACGACAGCAGCGGGGATCGTACCAATAATTATGTATAAGCAAAACATGAAGTCTGCTCGATATTCTTCTTTACGAGTACGCAGGTAACCTAGTGCACCAATGATCAACTTTTTGATATCTTCCCGGTATATAAAAATAATAGCGATAAGCGATGCCGTGTTCGTTAAAATCTCAAATGACAATCCGTTCTGCTTCATGCCCATAAGTCTCTGAGCGATGATCAGGTGACCGCTTGAGGAGACGGGGATTGGTTCTGTCGCACCTTGAACAATACCTAAAAACAAATACTTTAACCACAATATAATCTCTGCCCTGTTGTCCTCCTTGAATACGTTTCATTGGCTATCCAATGATCTCTCTTATTAATAAAAGTGACTTGTCTACTCTATTGATGATAGCTGTTTAACTTGGTGACGTGCAAGTTAGAATTCATAGAGTGAGTGAAATAAACTTGTCTTGTAAAATCGTTCAGAGCATGATATCGTTGATAACGATTATCAATATCAATGAAGAGGTGGGTTTATTTTGCGGAAACAGAGAACACCAATATGGATCATGATGGCACTCATCTTGTTACTTGTACTTAGTGCATGTGGACAGTCTGCCACGACCAATAGTAAAACTGCTGATAGCGCGAACGCAGCTGCGGAGACAGAAACCAAGACGGACTCGAATGCAGATTCTTCCGCTGAAACCAGTGCCACTGCTGAAGAGGAGCTCGTTACATATCAATCGGATGCCGGCGAAGTGCAGGTGCCCAAGAATCCACAACGTATCGTTGATCTGACGTCATTCTCGACAGGGTACTTTGTTGCCCTGGATGCACCGGTAGTCGGTGCTTTATCCGGAGCGATGAACAACAAGTATATCAAGGATCAACTTGCAGCAGCGGGCACCAGTGACTTGGGTGAAGTACCTACTCCAGAGAAGCTAATCAGTCTAAAACCAGACCTATTTATCGTGTACACGGGCACCGAGGGCATCGACAAGCTGGAGCAGATTGCGCCTGTCGTACAGATTACATTTGGCAAGCGTGATTTCAAGGATCTAATGCTTGAAATGGGTAAGCTCACGAATAGAGAAGACGCCGCTATAGCCTGGAATGCTAAATGGGAAGAGCGCATTAATGAACTGAAGCCTAAGGTTCAGGAAGTTGTCGGTGATCGCACTGTTTCCATCCTGAATCCGTATGCAAAAGGGTTATTTGTATTCGGTCATAACTACGGTCGAGGCGGTGAAATTATTTATGGGGAGTTTGGTCTCAAGGCACCAGCCAAGGCTCAAGTTGAAGCAATTGACAGCGGGACTGGATGGGCTTCGATCTCCATGGAACTATTGCCGGAGTATGCAGGTGATATCATCTTCACCAGTCCGTGGTCCGGAGATAAGACTGATCCCAAGATCGTATACGATAATACATTATGGAAGACCTTGCCTGCAGTGAAGGCAAATCATGTGTTCCAGCTTGATCCAACCTCTGATACGTATAACGATCCGGTAACGCTGGAAGGTCAGTTGCAGTTTATTACGGACAGCCTGCTTTCGGCGAAGTAAGATTGAACCATAGACATGGTAATACTGGAGCATTTCCGAAAACGTCGCTACAAGACGGGGAAATGCTCTTCTTATGAGCTTAGAATGTTATATACGTCGATCTTGGATGGATTTTGACCAATGTAATTAAGCTTGATACAATAGGATAACAGCTGATGAACATTAAATATCAAGTGGGGTGATCTAGATTGCAGCAAAAAAGTGAACGTTTGAATGTTTGGTTGGCTTTCTCTAACATTCATACCCATCTGAACGAGAAGCTGGAACAAGCTCTGCTTCAACAATATGACTTATCTTTGAAGGAATTTTATGTGTTAAACTTCATATATAATGCGGAGGGTAAGGAATTACGCCTACAGCAACTTCAAGAACTGGTGGGGTTGAGCCAAAGTGCTACTTCCAGGCTCGTCGTTAGGATGGAAGCCAAAGACTGTGGGGCTCTGGAGAGACATGCATGTGAAGATGACCGGCGTGGTATTTACACTCGTATTACGGAGCTTGGAGAGAATAAATACAAGCAAGCACTTCAAACGTTTAATCAGGTCTTGCAAACTGAATTGGAACAGGATGGATTTGAGACTCGATTAGAGAACCTCACTAAAGAATTGTTCTAAGGTAGGGTGAATATAGGGTAATGTAGTCATTTACCCTATAAGAAGACTTGACACTCATTAATCTATCCGTTAAATTAAATGCATGCGCATGCTTTTAATGTGGGTGCAGTGATTCATGTATAAGGAGGTATTGAACATGAAGATGTTCGTTGTCGGCTCAAATGGACAAATTGGACAACAGCTTATTCAGCTTTTGAAGAATAGTGAAGAGCACACGGTTCTTGCCATGGTACGAAAACAAGAACAGGTAGATACATTTGCGGCACAGGGTGTGGAAACAGTGGTTGCCGACTTGGAAGGTTCGGTTGACTCACTTGTAGCTGCTGCAACGGGTTGTGATGCAATCGTATTTGCAGCTGGCTCTGGCGGTACAACGGGATATGATAAAACACTCCTGATTGATCTGGATGGTGCCGGAAAAACCATTGAAGCGGCTCAAAAAGCGGGTATTGATCGATTTATCATGGTGAGTGCAATCCAAGCCAATAATCGTGAGAACTGGCATGATAACATCCTTCCATATTATGCAGCGAAACACTATGCTGACAAATTGTTAGAGAGCAGTGGGTTAACATATACCATCATACGTCCAGGGATTCTAACGAATGAACCAGGGACAGGTAAAGTTTCTGCTTCTGAGAATATTACATCCGGTAACATCGCTCGTGAAGATGTAGCTCATGTGATTTTGGCCAGTTTGAGTGAGAAGAATACCTACAAGCGTTCATTTGATCTAATCACTGGCGAGGATGTAATATCTGAGGCATTGAGTAGACTTTGATCCAAAACAAAATTTTCGCCGATATATCAGATGAGTTAAGAGAGGGCTATACAATGATTATGTTGATGCTTTTGACCTTCATATTAGGTATCTTCATCGTTGTACGTCAATTTTGGCCATTGCGCAATCTTGAATATATTGATTATCAAGTATTTCTCAGACAAGAGCGTGACTTTCGGCAGTATAAAGTGATCGATATTCGAGATGCGACGGATTATATGGCTAATCCTACTCCGGATACGATTAACATCTCACTGGGACGTCTTGCTTTCACCTGGCAAAAATACCTTCTTCGAGAAGATAACGTAATTATAATGTCTCCTGGTATGCTTCAATCCAAAAAGGCTATACGTATTTTGCGAAAGCATGGGTTTAACTGTCTTTATGTGATGAAGTAAATGAAGTAAAAGATACATGTGAGTTCTTAATCATACGGAATTATTAAGTGTAGGCACTGTTTCAATGCTTGCGCATGCATTTTATTATACGTGATTCATGAAAAGGGGAGCTTTATTTTGATGACAGATTTGTTTAGTCCATATTCTTTTAAAAGCCTAGAGCTTAAAAACCGTGTCGTAATGGCTCCAATGTGCCAATATTCAGTTGAGCAAAAAGATGGTATAGCAACAGATTGGCATTATATGCACTACGTTAGTCGTGCCGTGGGGGGAACAGGTTTCATTATCATTGAAATGACAGATGTGGAACCAGATGGCCGAATTTCAGATTATGATCTTGGGTTATGGTCAGATGAACAGATCCCAGCTCTGAAGCGGATCGTAGATGCGTGTCACAGTTATGGTGCCAAGGTTGCTATCCAGATCGCTCATGCGGGCCGCAAAGCAGAAGATGCCGAGGTTCCAGTAGCTCCATCCGCGATCACCTTTGATGAGAATTCCAAGCAGCCAAGAGCGCTCACAACGGATGAAGTAAAAGGAATGGTTGAGAGATTCCGTAGTGCAGTAGCGCGTGCAGTGAAAGCTGGATTTGATGCGATTGAGCTTCATGGCGCACATGGCTATCTGATTCATCAGTTCCATTCTCCACTAACGAACAAGCGCGAAGACGAATATGGACAAGATTTAACTTTATTCGGCCGGGAGATCATTCAGGCTGCAAAGGCAGAGATGCCAAAAGACATGCCCCTGATGATGCGTATTTCAGCAAAAGAATACGTCGAAGGTGGTTATGGAATTGAAGAAAGTTCCGAGTTTGCCAAGGCATATCAAGAGGCAGGCGTGGACCTGTTCGATATCTCATCTGGTGGCGAGGGACCTATTGGTGCATCGGGCAGACCAGGAACTCACGCAGCTTATCAAGTACCTCTCGCTAAAGCAATCAAAGAAGCTCTTGATGTGCCCGTGATTGCTGTTGGAAGACTGGACGACCCGAAATTGGCGAATGCAGTTATCGGCAATGAAGAAGCTGATCTCGTTGCAGTCGGCAGAGGGCTGTTAAGAAATCCTTACTGGGCCTTGGAAGCAGCTTCTGCTTTGCGCAAGACAACGGACGTTCCAAAACAATATACGACTGGTTTTTAATGATCTGCATTAAAATATGGATAAGAAAGGACTCCGACTGCCAAAACAGAAGGAGTCCTTTTTTGGGTTAAACTAAACGATGTGAAGGAATGATATTAGCGAGTAGCAGTCAGGAGATCGTTGTCGATTCATCGGTTTTACCTCTCAGACGTTTGATATCTTCCCGGGGCGGAAAACCGAACATGCGGGAGTATTCACGACTGAATTGGGAAGGGCTCTCGTAACCTACCTGAAATGCTACATCTGCTGCATCGGTGGACTTAGATAATAACAAGCGTCGAGCTTCCTGAAGCCTGAGTTGTTTTTGAAACTGAATTGGACTCATGGCAGTCACTTCTTTAAAGTGTCTATACAGCGAGGCAGTGCTCATATTAGCCAAGTCGGCCAATTCCTCAACCCTGAAATTCTGATCAGAGTGATTCATAATATATTGAATGACGTCTTTGACTCGATACGTGTGGCTGCCCTCCATTGTAGCTTGTTCTAGGGCAACCCCATGGGGACCTTTCAATACTCTATAGAGAATTTCCTTCTTGAACAAAGGTGCGAGTAGTGGGATATCTTCCGATTGTTCTTCCAGTAATCGTGCCAACCTGACGACCGCGTCCAGCAGAGACGGTTCAGTTTGGCTTACAAACATGGCCCTTCTCGCATTTTTCAGCGGTTTTGTAGGAAAGTCGGAATGGTTTAATACCTCCAGAATTTCACTGGATGTAAACTCAAGTTTTAGCGCCAGGTAAGGAGCTTCAGGCGAGGCCTGAATGACTTGTCCACTAACTGGCAAATCAACGGTTGCGACGATATAACTTCCTGGACCATAACGGAAACGATCCTGTCCCAGCAGTACCTCTTTTTCGCCCTGAACGATAATGCAGAAGGACGGTTCATTAACTCTGAATAGGGGTTCCGTAACGACAGATTCACGAATTAAAAATAAGGAGGGAATGGCAGTAGAATGCACCCCGTCCTTGTCAGAAAAACGGTCAATGAGTGTGGCTAATTCGTTCTGTTGTTCGTGTATTTGATCAGACATGAAAGTTCTCCTTTTTTTCTCACAACATAATAACCACATTCTATCGTAGATTGACCCAAGGCGGTAGAAAACGGATAGGAATAGGCAAACATTTGAGGTGAATGGATAAGATATGTTACTTACCGGCTGAATATTCACTGGTCCATATTTTATTTACTGATCGTTCCCGATGTGTTAGATTGATTTTGGGAGGGAAGTCAAAATGGCTAGGAGTAAAGAGTTTGAAGTAAACGAAGTATTGGATAAAGCAATGAAGATCTTCTGGGAACAAGGTTACGAGAAGACGTCGATGAGTGACCTGGTTGAGCATATGGGGATTCATCGCAGAAGTATATATGATACGTTTGACGACAAACATTCGTTGTTTTTGCAGGCAATGGATCGTTATAATGGTAAGGTCAGCAGCACATTACTCGCAGAGATCAAATCGTCCAAGACGGCAGTGGAAGCACTGCACAAAATTTTCGAAGTTATGATCAGCGAAGCAGAGGGTACGCCATCGGGTTGCCTGATCGTGAATTCGGCGGTGGAGCTGGGCCCACGTGATACGGAGGTGGACTCCCGATCTCTTGAATCATTTAATGTAGCAGAGCGGATGTTCGAGCAAATTATTGAGTGGGGACAGCGGGATGGAGAGTTCTCCTCAACTCAGGATGCGAAGGAAATGGCAGAGTACC
The DNA here is from genome assembly GCF_037144955.1 of Paenibacillus sp. USHLN196. Classification (NCBI taxonomy): domain Bacteria; kingdom Bacillati; phylum Bacillota; class Bacilli; order Caryophanales; family Paenibacillaceae; genus Paenibacillus; species Paenibacillus sp. USHLN196. The sequence continues at coordinate 554,691 of NZ_JBBCYH010000003.1, forward strand.
TGCATAATATTTCCGTGGGCATACGAGCCATGGCAAGAACTTCGATGGATAAAGAAAAATTAAATCGCATTATCCATGTATCGATGAAGCTTTTGGAAAAATGATAAAGTAGCTTGAAATCCGTTAGCGGACTTCAAGCTATTTTTTTTCGTCAATTTTAGAAAAAAAGTATAAAACATCAATTGGTAATGGCATTTTCTATTGATTTAACTTTGTGTATCTCTTCAGTCCCAGCCTTCAAAGCAGTCTCGTAGTATGCGCATTTGTGTTCAATGACCTCCATGGTCTTTCTTAATTCTTCCATCTGTGCTTCTACGCTAGCTTTTCGCTCCGTGAACATGTCATATCTCTGCTTCAGGGTGGAGTCCCCTTCAGAACACCATTCAATGAAGTCTTTGATGTCCTTAATAGGCATCCCGGTCAGCTTCAGACATTGGATGATCTTTAGAAAGTCAATGTCAGAATCTTTGAACAAACGTGTACCGCTCGTCGTACGCTCTACAAAAGGCATAAGTCCTTCCTTATCGTAGTAACGCAATGTATATACCGTAAGGTCTAATTTTTTGGCAACTTCACCGATTGAATAGGTCATTTTCATAAAATTCCTTTCCACAAGGGGTAGACTTCGAGTTAACTCTAGGATTGATCCGAGTGAAATTCTACCATGCTGCATTCAACATGTCAAAGTGAGGTGGAGATAAAAAAGTAAGATAAATATTTGACCTAGAGTTAACTAGAGGGGGTAAGATTATTTTGAACTTTAAATTACTAGGAGGTTATTACATTGATTATAGCTAAAGCCAGAGCAGTTGACGGACCAGACCAACAATTCCGAAGTGCTGAAATTAAACGACGTGATCTGGATACGAATGATGTATTAATCGAGATTAAATATGCCGGTATCTGCCATTCTGACATCCATACTGCCCACGGTGAATGGGGTCCTGTGAATTATCCGCTTGTTCCTGGACACGAGATTGCCGGGATTGTAACAGATGTAGGAACCGGAGTATCCAAATACAAGGTCGGTGACCGAGTAGGGGTCGGATGTATGGTTGACTCTTGTGGTGAATGTGATAACTGCCGCAAAGGTGAAGAGCAATACTGTCTCAAAGGAAATATTCCTACCTACGCTGGTGTAGACAAATATGGTGAACCTACGCAAGGTGGATATTCTACCCATATTGTTGTAGTCGAGGATTTCATCGTTCGGATCCCGGATAACATTGCACTGGACGCTGCTGCACCTTTGCTGTGTGCAGGTATTACGACGTATTCACCGCTGCATCACTGGGGAGCTGGCCCAGGTAAGAAGGTTGCCGTTGTAGGTATGGGTGGCCTAGGTCATATGGCTGTTAAAATTGCACATGCGATGGGTGCCGAAGTAACGGTTCTCTCCCAGTCCTTGAGTAAAAAAGAAGATGGACTGCAATTTGGTGCAGATCACTACTACGCAACAAGCGAACCGGAAACGTTCGAAAAACTTGCAGGGACTTTTGATCTGATGATTAACACAGTAAGTGCGAATATTGATATTAACGCTTATTTCTCACTGCTCACGCTGGATGGTACTCTCGTGAACGTGGGTGCTCCTGCAGAGCCATTAGCTGTTAATGTATTCTCTCTCATTGGTCATCGCCGTTCATTCGCAGGTTCCATGATTGGTGGCATTCGTGAGACGCAGGAAATGCTCGATTTCTGTGCAGAACATGATATTGCGCCTAATATTGAGGTCATCTCCGCAGACCAGATTGACGAAGCATACAAACGCGTACTGGCTTCCGACGTTAAATATCGCTTTGTTATTGATATCAGCACAATGTAATTGTGAAGTAAGTAATAACTCGATGCATGAGTAGACAAGCAAGCAGCTGGCCACCAAGGTCAGTTGCTTGCTTGTTTTCTTATGATCTCGTTAGATTCGGTTGATGGATTCATGATAGAATGAGATCGAATGGGGCAAAAGAAGCAGTATATTTATTGATATAGGGGGAAAGCAATGGAGACCTTTGCAGAATTTATAGCACGTATCGATAACCCGGAACATCAGGCACGGACGGAAGAAGTCTTGAACTGGATTACTGAAAAATTTCCGAATCTAAAGCAAAAAATAGCATGGAATCAACCGATGTTTACCGATCACGAGACTTTTATCATTGGCTTCAGCGTATCCAAGCAACATTTGGCTGTTGCTCCCGAGAAGGCAGGAATTAACCGTTTTTCGGAAGAGATCACTCAGGCGGGTTATGATCACACCAAAGAATTGGTTCGGATGAAGTGGAAACAGGAAATTGATTTTTCGTTACTTGAGCGAATGATTGAGTTCAATATCGCGGATAAGGCAGACTGTTCAACATTTTGGCGTAAATAAATCGCGATGAAAAAAAAGAAGACCCCTAACTTCCAGATTCGGAAGTTAAGGGTCCTCGCTATATTACACCATTATTTATGACCTACTACAGGGTGAGGTACGTATGGCTCTTCAAGGAACGTAACATCTTCTGTGGTCAACTTAACAGACAGAGCACCTACCGCATCATCCAGATGCGATAATTTGGTGGCACCGATAATCGGAGCCGCCACGGTATCTTTTTGTAATAACCAGGCAAGTGCAATGTGTGTGCGAGGAACACCATACTTTTCTGCAATGAATGCAACCCGCTCTACAACAAGCCGATCCGCATCACTGGTTCCGTTATACTTGGATTTTTGCACTTCGTCTGTCTCGGAACGAAGCGTGGTTACAGACCAGTCACGGGTTAACCTGCCTGAAGCCAGAGGACTGTAGGGAGTCACACCAATCTTTTCTTCCTTGCACAGAGGAAGCATCTCGCGTTCTTCTTCACGATAGATGAGGTTTAAGTGGTTTTGCATGGAAACGAACTTGGTCCAACTATTTCTCTCGGCCACATGCAATGCCTTTTGGAACTGCCATGCGAACATCGCTGAAGCTCCAATGTATCTCGCTTTACCGGACTTCACCACATCATGTAAAGCTTCCATGGTTTCTTCAATAGGGGTATTGTAATCCCAGCGATGGATGATATACAGGTCGACATAATCCGTTTCCAAACGTTTCAGACTCTTGTCTATTTCACTCATGATGGCTTTTCTCGAAAGGCCAGAACCGTTGGGCCCCTCATGCATCTGTCCGTGGATCTTGGTTGCAATGACAACCTCATCACGATTGGCATAATCCTTTAATGCCCGACCAAGATATTCCTCACTTGTACCCAAAGAGTATACATTCGCTGTATCGAAGAAATTAATGCCTAAATCTAGCGCTTTTTTGATGACAGGGCGGGAGTTCTCTTCATTCAATACCCATTGATGAACCCACTTACTGGCGTCCCCGAACCCCATACATCCCAGGCAAAATCGAGATACGTCCAAGCCTGTGTTACCAAGTTTTGTATATTCCATATGATGTTCAAATCCTTTCTAATATTTATTAAGGCCACCTGTATGGTGACCTATTTTCATTTATTATGTCATAACGAACGAACCAGCCTGTACCACATTTCTATCAAACTTTTGCCTAATCCTATCATTATCTCCAAATCGGCTGGATATAGAACAAAAAAAATGCCCCCAGTGTAGCTCAAGGGACATCTTACTCCATATAAAATATGGTTCAACTCAGACAGAGAAGAGAAAAAAGGATTGAACGCAAAAAAAAGCCATGATATAATCTATAGCGCAATTGACATTTCATTTAAATGTAAAGGGTGAATCATTATTTCTCCTAATTTAATTTTACATCCGACATTCCGATTTGTCAATGCTCTTTTTTGGGGTCCTAATAAATGGAAAAGGGAGTGGACTTATTCATGGATAAAACAAGCGAATGGAAGTTGGAAGAGGAAAGACTGGTACAGGTGAGGAAAAAACTTCAGGCACGACTCGACGAGCTGGAGCCTCAGGTTGCCGGACTGCATGAACAGGCTGCCGAAATTCGTAAACGGTTCTGGGAAGACGTGACGATTAACACGGGTTCGTACACGGATTTTGAAGATGCATTCTATACCATCAATCAGCAGTCGAGGGTATTGGCCGAGAGGGAGCGTGGGCACAAGCTATTAACACAACAATGGAAAAATACCAAGAGATTGCTTCCAACGCCGTATTTTGGTCGTTTTGACTATAAGGAAAAAGGCATGACAATTACTGAACAGATCTACATCGGGGTATCATCTTTCATGGATGAGGATGGACTGAACTTTCTAATCTATGACTGGAGAACACCAATTGCGAGTCTGTACTATGATCACTCTCCCGGGCCAGCAGGCTATGACACACCTTCAGGACGAATCGAGGGAAAGATGGAGCTCAAGCGTCAATTCCAGATCCAACAGGGGCAGCTTCATAGCATGTTTGACGCGAATGAAACCATTGGTGACGAGTTGTTGCAGCAAGTACTCGCCAAGGGTGCGGACTCACAAATGAAGAGCATTGTAGCAACCATTCAGAAGGAACAGAATGCTATTATTCGTGATGACCGAAGCCGAATGCTTATCGTTCAAGGGGCAGCGGGCAGTGGCAAGACGTCCGCTGCGTTACAGCGAGTGGCCTACTTACTATACAAACACCGCCAGACCGTCAAAGCAGATCAGATTGTACTTTTCTCGCCGAATCCGATGTTCACCAGCTATATCTCCACCGTACTCCCGGAACTTGGTGAAGAGAACATGCAGCAGACCACTTTTCAGGAATATCTGAAATATTGGCTGGATTCCTCCGTACAACCAGAGGATGCCTTTGATCAGATTGAATATGTGCTGACAGCTCAGAATGATCCGGGATATGAAGCTCGCCTGGAGGCGATCAAGTACAAGGCTTCCGAGACATTTCTACAAGTACTCCAAAACTACGGCACGTGGCTGGGACGAGAGGGCATGCGATTCAACGGGATTCAATTTCGGGACCGCGAATTCATCTCTGCGGACCGAATCAAGACCCAATTCTACAGTTTGGATCAAAATCTTACATTGTCCAACCGTATTCTTCTTGTGCAGGAATGGCTGCTGAGAGAACTCGTATCGCTGGAACGTCTGGAGCGGGAAGCAAACTGGGTTCAGGAAGAGTTGAATTATCTGGACACGGATGAGTATGTGGAAGCTTTCGGCATGCTGCATAAAGAAAAGGCTGTTTTCGATGTGGCGGAAAAATATGCAGCGCGGGAGAACGGGAACAACAAGGCAGAGCAAGATGAGGGTGCCTTTAACTTTGCAGTGCGGGAAGAGGAACTGCTTCGTCAGAAACTGGTGAAAGACATGTTTAAACCGTTAAGAAAGAGTGTGCGGAAATTCCAGTTCGTGGATGTGAAAGGCATATATGAACAACTATTTGTAGATGAAGCTGCTTATCGTGAACAAACGAATGGGGCAATCCCCCCGCAGCATTGGCCTGAGATTTGCAAACAGACTAAGAAAATGATCCTCCAGAACAAGCTGTTCCATGAGGATGCTACTCCTTTTCTATATGTAAAAGAGATGATCGAAGGTGTCCGGACAAACACTGATATCCGTTATGTCTTTGTTGATGAAGGTCAGGATTATTCGGCGTTTCAATACGAATATCTGAAGAAACTGTTTCCTCGTGCCCGCATGACGGTGCTGGGGGATTTCGGGCAGGCGATTTTTATGCAGGCTACGGATTTGGCAGCATCCAACTCGCCACTAGTTCACCTTTACGGAGAAGGCGAAACTACATTGATCCGGCTGGTACGCAGTTATCGTTCAACCAGAGAGATTGTTGAATTCACCAAATGCATGCTGCCAGGGGGAGAAGAGATCAGACCGTTTGAAAGGGGAGATCAGAAGCCTCTTTTAACAAGATTGGAGGATGATAAGCTACGTGGTGCGCAGATTCTCGCAGATATTACCACACTCAAGGCGGAGGGGTTCGATTCCATCGCTGTGATTACGAAGACCGCGGCTGAAAGCCGGGACGCCCATGAATGGTTACGTAGTCAAGGAAGCGAAGGGCTGCAGCTCATAACGAAGGACACACAGATTTTTGAAAAAGGAATCATGGTTATTCCTGTGTACCTCGCCAAAGGTGTCGAGTTCGACGCTGTCCTGGTCTATGATGCTTCACCAGAAGCTTACAGCCAGGAATATGACCGCAAGCTCCTCTATACGGCCTGCACACGGGCCATGCACCGACTTCATCTATATACAACGAGTGACTGGTCACCGTTTGTGCAGGCGTTATCTGCGAATCTGTATGACATAAGATCATAATCCATAAGTAAAATCAATTTCAATGAAGGAACAAAGTAAGATGCTCGGAGCCTTTTTTCAAAGGTTATCGGGCATCTTTCTTTTTATGAAGACATGGATCATAAAAGTTATTCTTTACTGATCGTTCCTGATGTGATAGATTGTTATTGGGAGTTATGAGAACGATCATTCTCATAAAAGCTCAAAAATGAATATATTCTCAATGAGAGGGAGTAATAATAAATGAATATTTCTAAACAAGTTGCTATTGTAAGTGGGGCTAATCGAGGGTTGGGCAAGGAACTTGCTCTTGAACTGCTGGCGAGGGGAGCCAACGTGTATGCTGGCGCGCGAAACCCTGAATCCATTGATCTGCCGGGGGCTATTCCACTGCAACTCGATATTACTGATCCTCAATCTGTCATGACTGCAGCTGAGGTAGCTAGTGATGTAACCCTTCTAATTAATAATGCTGGTTCCGCTACGGGTGCTTCTCTGCTCACGGGTGAGCTGAACGATATTCACTTGGAATTCAATACACATGTATTCGGTACGCTTTCAATGATTCGTGCGTTTGCACCGGTAATGGAGAAGAATGGAGGCGGTTCGATACTGAATATCCTGTCCGCTCTATCTTGGCTCAGCCTTGGTAACTCAGGTGCATATTCAGCTGCAAAATCCGCTCAGTGGGGAATTACGAATGCATTACGTCTGGAATTAGCCCCTAAGAACGTTAGCGTTGCCGGATTGCACGTAGCGTTCATGGATACGGATATGACGGCAGGTATCGACGCACCGAAAACGAGCCCAACGGATATTGCCAAAATTGCAATAGATTCAATCGAAGCGGATCTTTACGAGATTATTGCTGATGATACCAGTCGGAACGTGCAACAAGGTCTTGCTGGTGGTGTTGCTGCCCTTTACCCGCAATTGTTTCAAAAATAGAGAGGTGTAGATGCCTTTTCACGCTATAAATAAAACAACCCCCACCAGATATGGCGGGGGTTGAGTACGTCATGAATTCTCCAATTTCATTCCTTCAAGAACGGTGAGAATATGAGGTTTAACCTTTAACTGCACCAGCAGTAAGGCCGCTGACAATATATTTTTGCCCGAATAGATACAGGATGAATACAGGCAGCGAAGTAAGCACGAGATTGGCGAAGATCAGGTTCCAGTCCCGGCTATATTTGCCGTAGAAATTGTAGATCGATAGTGGCATCGTCCAGGTGGAGCTATCTGTCAGGAAGTACACCGGAATCGTGATGTCATTCCAGACGGACATGAATACCATGATCGCTACCGTTGCGTTAACGGGCAGGATGAGCGGTGTGACGATGCGGAAGAACACGCCGAACACACTTGCACCTTCCAGAAATGCCACTTCGTCCAGCGCTCGTGGAATGGTTTTGATGAATCCACTATACAAGAATACACTGAAGGCTGTATTTAACGCGGCGTAGATCAGGATGACACTTGTGATGCTGCCGTAGAATCCTAATCCCTGCACAACCCGAATGGTCGTAATAATCGACATCGGCGCAATCAGTCCCATGAAGAAATACATGTAGATGGTGCCGGATAGTTTGGTTTCCCGACGTGCCAGAATGAATGCCGCTGCCGAAGAAGCAACGATGTTAATGATGGACGAAACGCCAGTAATCAAGATGCTGTTGAAGAATGCTCGTGACAGACCGCCTTCCTGGAAGACACGAACATAGTTCGAGAACTGCCATGTTTCAGGCAAACTCAGAGAGAAGCTGAGCACCTCGGCGCTGGTTTTGAATGAACCAAAGATTAGAATGACAAGCGGCAACAGAACGATAAGAGAGGCCAGAATCAGGAAACCTTCCACGATATAGTTGCGAATGGCGAGTTTGCGTGTATAGCCCATGTTATTCCGTAACCTCCTTACGCCGCATGAAGATCAATAGCGGTATAGCGATAATGGTAACGACGACGAACAGAAGTGTGTTGACCGCGGTACCGAGTCCCCAGTTACCTTCACCGAAAGATCGTAGAATGATCGTACCCACGACCTGAGAAGCGTTACCTGGGCCACCACCGGTCATGACATATACTTCGGAGAATACTTTAAGTCCACCGATTAATGTCAGCATCAGGTTAATGTTAATGGCTGGCAGCAAGAGCGGCAGTGTGATTTTGAAAAAACTTCTCCACGAGCTTGCGCCATCAATCTTGGCTGCCTCGTAATACTCTTGAGAAATGGACTGCAGGCCCGCCAGATAGATAGCCATCTGGAACCCGGCACTCTGCCAGATTGAGACGATAGCAATCGTCCAGATGACAATGGATGGGTTGGTCAGCCAAGCTTGGCTTAACGAATGTAGCCCCACAGATTCCAATAGGTTGTTAATTGTACCTTCGGTACGCAACATGGGAGTGAACAGAATGCTGATCACAAGAATGCTGAGTATGGAAGGGGAGTAGAAGATAGCGCGCAGCAGGTTCTTGGTTCTTAATCGCATGTTAAGTCCTACAGCCAGCAATAGACCGATAACGTTTTTGCCTACTACAGTGACGATCGCGAATATTGCTGTGTTCTGCAACGCCAGAATCAGCGTTTTGTCCGAGAAAATTTTCCTGAAATTATCCCACCCGATGAACTTCAACTCCAGTCGGTCCAACCGCCAATCCGTGAATGAATAGTAGAAAGCGGCAAGAGCAGGCACGACGAAAAAGATGGAGTAGATAATCAGTGCGGGAAAGATCATGTAATACGAATACAAATTTTTAGTCCTTTTCATGTCTCACACTCCGTTATAGCTAGGCAGCATAACAATCATCCGTGTTATGCTGCCTTGTATTTCACTCCTATTTCTTAGAAACCCGCTACACCTTTATCCTGCATCAGCTGACTGAACTTCTCATCCCAGGATTTCAACACTTCTTCCGGTGACAATCCGCCTGCAAATTGATCCTGTAACAATCGGTACAGTTCACTTCGATCAACCAGCATGAACGCATCCGTTGTCAGCACGGTTTTCTTCGGCGTAATGTAGTTGTCTACAATGTCCTGCTTATAGGCCGGCAATTCCGGTGTTGTGACGTCACTGAAATTGGATACATAGCCTTTGGAGTCCACGATCTGTTGTGCGACATCCTTGGAAGCGATGTAGTCCAGGAACTGTTTGGCTTCTTCCAAATGTTTGGATTTCTTCGGAATGAACAATTGCCCACCCAGTGGACTTGCACCCAGACTGGCATTATCCGACGATGGAATCGGGAATACGCCCAGTTCCATGCTTGGGTCTTGCTCGGCAACACCTTCAATTAACCAATCGCCCATAAACATCATGGCTACTTCCTTATTCAGGAATTTACCTACTGCCATGTCATAGCTGTCGCTAAGCACATCCGTGTTGGTATAACCTTTGGTGTACACTTCATACTGTTGTTCAAGGAATGTTTTGAATTCCGGTATATCGGACCATTTTTTCTTATTGCTGTTCAAGTCATCAAAAAACGTCGGTTCATTCTTAGCTACAAAATCGGCAAAAGCCGCTGCAGGCCAGATGTTGGCAGCCCAGGCATCTTTGTATGGCATGAATACTGGTGTAATACCACTCGCTTTGATTTTTTCACAGATCGCCAAGAATTCTTCGTAGTTGGTTGGAAGCGACAATCCGAGCTCTTCAAAGATTTGTTTGTTATAAACGACCCCTTGCATGCCTGTATCTTGGCTAACATGGAAACTGTAGAGGTGACCACCAGAAGAGAGGACGTCTTTGTTCACGATTCTGCTCGCCCAAGGTTCGTTATCGAGAATCTCGAAGTTACGTTCAAGGTTCAGGTCCGTGACTGCGCTCGCCAGATTATATTGAATAATGTCAGGTGTTTCATCTACAGCCAGTTTGGTTTGCAATACCGTTGTTGTTTGCTCCGCCGGAATGAGCTGCAAATTAACGCGAATATTCGTTTGTTTTTCGAATTCATCGAGAATGTCTTGCTGAATGAAGGCAGAGTCCTGAGAACTTTTAGAGATCGCAAGTTCCAGTGTGACCTTACCACTCTTGTTGTCTCCGCCATCAGCGCCGGAATCCGTACCCCCTGAACCGCAAGCGGTTAACGAGATCGATAATAGACTAGCCAGAATAATGGATACAGCCTTTTTTCTTTTTATTGTCTTCAATGCAAATCCCCCTCTAAACGTTTGGTGAATCCGTTTACAAATCCGATTATAGATTCTTTTATCGCCCCGGTACATGTCTGTGCTTGAACGTTGATGTGTAAAATCCTGAACTTGAAATCGCTATCATTTCATGGAGTACCGTGATACAGTAGGACATAAATCTAAGGGATTTCACATCATGTCAGAACAGGAGGGTAACTCTGAGAATGGCGAAGCTCATACATAAGGCAACTCAATTCAGTTTGCAGACGAAGGTGCTTTTGACGTTTTTGGCCCTGCTTTTGTTCGTGCTGGGCTGTTTTATCGTGTATGTCAATGTGATTGTTATTCGCCCGCTCAAACTGAAAACAGAGCAGGATACGCTCGTTACAGCTACGAAGGTAAGAGAGCAAGTTGATCTCTACGTAGAACAACAGAACCAGATGTCACAGCGAATATTGTCCAGCAAGAATATTTTTGCAGCCATGGACAAGAGCTCCTCAGCTCATAGTAACTATGAAAGACTGAAGCAAATTAGGATCATCAAAGACATCATGTTTCAGGCGATCGGGCCCAGCATGAATATCAAGGACATGTCCATCTATGACAGGCAAGGTGTTCTTCTTACGTCATATCTGGGTTCAGGCAATCCTCCGGCGATTTTGAACACGATGATGGAGAGTAGCCAGATCGGGCGGGATTGGACGGAAAGCGGTTTTGTCTTGCTGCGACAAGTCGATACCATCTCCTTTGTGCGCACGATCAATGATCAGAATGGCAAGGTGTACGGTTATCTTAGCATTCAGATGGAACAGGCCTATATACAGAATCTTACGGAAGGCATTACTGCTGGGGATGTCTATATTCTGAATGAACAGGGGGAGCAGATGACAGGTTCGGAAGCGGGGGTGACATTTGCCAATTGGTCGAAGCCTGCATCAGACGAGGGATTGGTGGTCGACAAAGACGACAATTATATCACGCATTCCACATCACCCAGTACAGGTTGGATCACGTATATCATAACACCCAAAAAATCCGTATTGGGCTCGATCCATTCGGTTCAGACCATGTCCATCCTGCTCATTACAGCGCTGATGCTGGTTTCTTTTGTGTATATCTTCCTGTCAACGCGTAACCTGCTGCTTCCAATCCGTAAGCTCCGCAGTCAAATCTGGCGTATGAACTACAGCAATATGAATCTGAAAGTGGATGAAACGCCAAAGAACAACGATCTGTTATTGCTTAACGAAGCCTTTCAGGATCTCATGGAGCGGCTGCAGCAATCCATTGACCGTGAAAAATCGGCACTTCATGAAGAAGTAAAGGCGCGTAATTCAGCGCTGCAAGCCCAGATCGCTCCACATTTTATTCATAACGTTCTGTATCTGATCAGTATTGCTGCACAAGAGGGGAAGACCAAAGTCGTATCGGATATGTGCAAGCATCTCTCGGACAGTCTGCGTTATATCGTCTCTTCACCCTACGCTCATGTGACCTTGGCTGATGAGCTTCAACATACGAGACATTACCTGTCGCTTGTACAGCAAAAGTACGAGGAGGATCTGGAGTGGGACATCTGTGCGGACGAGCTGGCGAGCGAAATTAAGTTGCCACGGTTGGTCATCCAGCCATTTGTGGAAAACTGCATTGAACATGCCTTTGCCAACACTGTACCTCCTTGGCGTATCCGGATTACCGTGAAGCAATATAACGGATTATGGGCTCTGGAGATCAAGGATAACGGAGAAGGCTTTCCACCGGATAAGATCCAGGAGATTTTAGCCAATATCCAGTCATCCGGATCGGGAATGAATTCAACGTCCAATCGACCAACAGCCCTGGGTAACATGGGAATTCTCAACAGTGTCAATCGACTCAAACTCATGTATAACAACCGGCTTTTTATTAATATATTTAATAATCATGCGGAAGAGGAACATGGAGCAACGATTCAAATCATCGGCTCACTGACAAAGGATTTTTACTAGCAAGGAGGGACAGACGATGTATAACGTTATGATCGTTGAGGATAGCAAACCGATATTACGTAATATTAAAATGCTCTTGGAAACGCTCAACTTGCCGGTTCGCGTAGCGGCTACGGCAACCAATGGAGAGGAGGCCTTGGCAGCGATCAAGCAGGAATCGATTAATCTGCTGTTGACAGATATTCGGATGCCGAAAATGGATGGCCTATCACTGATTGAGCAAGCCAAGCTTGCCAACCCGGATCTGAAGGTCATTCTGATTAGTGGTTATAGTGATTTTGAATATACGAGAAAAGCGTTGAACCTGAAAGTGTTTGACTATTTATTGAAACCTGTGGAGCGAGAAGCATTAGAGGAGGTTATGGGTCGGGTAATTGAGCAACTCGATCAACAGATGTCCAAGGATCTGCTGGATTTGCAAGAATTCATTCATCCCCAATATGACACTACACTGAAACAAGGGGGTGATTTTCCTCCTTTATTCAGCCAGATGATGATCATTATGAACAAACAACCCTTCACCGCAACACATGAACGATGGGTACAGGTGGAGCTTGAGGCTATCATACAGGATTTTTTTACATCCCATGCATGTCGTGTGTACACAAGTCAAACCTCTTATCAATATGTCATTTTCGTCAACAAGAGTGCACTTGACTTGTACTCTTCCGTACATGAATGTCTTGAATCGTTGCGTCGGCATCTGCTTGCACATCACTATGATGCGATAATCGGAGGACAATTACTTTACGCTGAGTCTGGTAATCTGCCAGAACTATATCACCGCATGTCGTCCATTGTGTCTGAGCAGCAACGGTTGAAACAAGGCTTAGCGCTCGATACCGGGAATCCGGTGTCGATGGCGAGATCCGAGACGGGCTGTCTGGATTCGGTGCTGGAATCTACTTTTGTACAGATGATACAGGATCGGCGGAAAGAGCAGTTTGCTCTCAAGCTGTCTGAGCTGCTGGACCGATGGGCGGAGGACAATGTACTTATGACCGAGGTGGAGCGATTTATCGGACTGGTCGTAGACACGTTTGCACATCTGTACGAGGAACAAGGCTCGGGCATGAGATTGGGTCTGGAGCTTCGGGCAAGACAATTAACTCAGGCACAGTCCTACGCTGATTTTTGCCGGGAACTGACGGAATGGACGGGGCAGTGCTTCGATATGCTGCAATCCCACGTTCGAAAAAGCAAGGCGATTCTGTTCGAGCAGATTGACGATTACGTAAAACTGAATAAATACTCTCAATTATCGATTAATGACATTGCAATAAAGTTTCATGTCAGCCCGTCGTATGTCAGCAGAGTGATCAAGAATGCCACACAAATAACGTTTGTTCAGTATTACACCCGACTTCGCATTCAGGAGGCCTGCAGACTGATGGAAAGTCAACCGGACATGAAGTTCAAGGAAGTATCCGATTTGTTGTCGTTCAGCGATCAGCACTATTTCTCGAAGGTGTTCAAGGAATATACGGGTTTCAGTCCTACGGAATATAAACAACAGCTTCCTGGTATTATGACCCAATCATAGCTAACAACCCCTTTTTATATATGGTATAATACAAAACAAATACGGCTTGTTACTGAATTCGTTCAGGCAATACCTATGTATATACATGCTCAAAGTCTCTTTGGGTGTGTGTATATATGGGTTTTTTTGCGTTTACTTGCCGATTGATTCCACCAAAAATGAATAAAGAGAGGGCGATTCATTTGAAAAAGGCAAAGAAAGAAAGTTCATTTTTGAAGAAAGGAGGAACCGTTTTACGTTTAATGAGCACCAGACTGATTGCAGCTTTCCTGACTGTACTTATTATCCCGACTGCACTTATTGGGTATTTTTCTTATCATAGTGCCAAAGATCAGGTACAACAAAAAATGACAGATCCCATCAACACCATTTTAACGATGACAGGGCAGCACATTAACAATCTGGTGGGGGAAAAAGCAGAATTATTGAGTTACATAGACAGCATGTATGGCTCCTCTCCCAGTCAGGCGAACAACGAAGCAATACAAGTAGGAATCGACCAGTTAGCTGATACATATCCTGATATTCTTTCCATAACCGTGGGTAATGACCAGGGCAGTGTTATTAGTTCTCCAGCAGTAGAGGATGCAACATTCGATCCTCGCAGCACAGAATGGTATACCCATGGTGTAAGTAACAATGGATCACTCTATTTTTCGAGTATTATGAAAGATCCGGTATCCGGAAAGATATATGTAGAGATTTCCAAGGCTCTCACAGATGATCAAGGTGTGGCGAGTATTAAACTTGATCTGGAGCGATTAGCAAATGAAATATCTTATGTGGATGTTGGAGGCAATGGAAGTCTGATTGTAGTTGACTCCAATCGAACGATCGCGGCTTGGTCGGGGGCAATTGTAAAAGGTGGAGGTGGAGAACTCGGCGGAGCACTCATTGACGGAATTCCGGTCCATCCGAATACGGCGTCAAGTTCCGATGAACCGATGGCATTCTCCCAATTTGTCAGAACGGATCTGGCGTATGATCTGGAAGTGCATTCGGGTGTTAATGCTTTAACAGGCTGGAATGTCATTGCTTTGATGGGACATGAAGACTTTATCGCCGCAGCGAAACCCATCCTGGTCACTAGCTTTACGGTAATTATTATTTCTGTATTGATCGCGGCAGTAATCATATTCTTTATTCTGAGATCCTTTATCGTACCTATGCAAAAACTGCGAAAGGCAACCCGCAGCGTAAGAGAAGGGAATCTGTCGGAACGAGTGAATCTTAAAACCGAAAACGAATTTGGTATATTGGCAAATGATTTCGACCAAATGACCATTTCTCTTCAATCGGTTGTTGCTGAACTTCATCAGACATCATCGTTGCTGAGTCACTCTTCCCAAATGATTCAGGAAAGTACAGAACAAACCACGCAATCGGTTCAACATGTGGCTGAAACCATGCAACAGACTGCTGAATCAGCTATTGTTGGGGCGGAGAATTCGGAACAAACCGCGAATGCGGTAGAAGAGATGGCCAGAGGCATCAGTACAATTGCAGAATCTGCGAGTGCGATTGTGGATTCGGCTGAAGAGACGGAGCGCGCTGTTGCTAACGGTGGAAAAACCATAAATCAGGTCGGAGAACAAATGGAACACATCCTCGGAGCCATTGAAGAAACTTCCGCATTGATTAACGAGCTGTCTAGTCTATCCGCTGAAGCCAATCGAATGAATGAAGCGATTGCGGATATCTCTCGGCAAACCAATCTTCTGTCACTGAACGCCTCTATTGAAGCATCCAGAGCAGGAGAACACGGAAAAGGTTTTGCTGTCGTTGCTGGTGAGGTACGCACGTTATCCATGCAATCCAAACAAAGTGCAGACGAGATTGGTGCTACCATTGGCAAAATGCTCGATCTGATTGCAAAATCCACGTCCCTTATGAATGATAACGTTCGTCATCAAGTCGGCGAAGGAATGCGGATCAGCCAAGAAGCTTCTGCAACCATATCGAACATTGAACAATATACAACGCATATCGTGGATCAAATTCAGGATATTTCGGCTGTCTCAGAACAGTTGTCAGCGAGTACGGAAGAAGTCTCGGCTACGGTTGCCGCGATGAGTCATATCTCTAAAGTGTCGGCTGATAGTGCCCAGACGACTTCAGCAGCAGCCCAAGAGCAAATGGCGGCGATGCAGGAGATATCCGCTTCATCTGCACAACTATCCAAGACAGCTGAGAATATGCAAGAACTCGTTCGCCGGTTTAAGCTTTAGAGTAAGTTAGTATGTGTGTAAAGAAATATGTAAAGCACCAGGCGCTCCCCCAATGGAGCGCCTTTTTGCGCTAGTGAGATTAGTATGAATGTGAAGCATCATCTCCGAACATATCCTTTTGATTCTTTTTTCGAAAACTTCGTGGTGATTCACCGACAGTTTTTGTAAATAAAATCGTAAAGTAATTGGGGTTATCGTACCCGACCAGTTTGGCTATTTCCCATATTTTTTTGTTGGTTGAGACTAATAATCGGGTGGCTTCACCCATTCTTCGTTGAATCAGGTAGTGATAAGGCGAGGTGCCATAGTGATTTTTGTACATATGAATTAAGTAATAAAAATCAATATGAAATTGATCTGCCAATTCCTTAAGTTTAATGTTCTGCCGATAGTGGGTATCCAGATAGTCCTTAATGCTCTCAGCAAGGGTATTGCTCCCAACGCTCTCCCCATTAGGAAGTTGTTGACGGGACTGTCGATCGATGATCAGAAGTATTGCTTTCAGCACATGCCCAGAGATGGACTCGTATCCATGTTCTCGGATTGAAAATTCATTGAAGAGAGTCTGCATCAACGAATGGAGTTCATCGGAATATCGGTTGGCTCGAATGATCGGTTTGTTATAGGGAGGGATGACCCAATCCTCAAGAGAGTGGGTACCTTCTGTAAAACGAAAGCCACAATAGAAGGTGGATAACGGGAATTCAGGGTTGGACTTCTCCTCGTGAAGAGTACCTTTGTTATAAATGAGCAAATCCCCTTTTTCAGCCCAGTGTTTGGTACCGTCAATGGTGAACAATCCTTTGCCTTCTGTTACGTAAATAATCTCATGCAGATCGTCATGTTTATGCGTCGGAAAACTCCAATGGGGATTGTCTGCCAGCTTTCCTACATAAATAATGGTGCAATCTCGATTTGGATACCGTTGGCCGGATTCGTGGTGTGTATTCATCTATGTCTTCCCTTCAGAATTGTAATGATAGTCTGTGCTGAAATGACAACATACATAATGTTTTGCAATAAAACCACAACAACCTTGATTGTCGTCATGGCGTATCTGACAGTACAATTTCACTATCCAAAATGTAACTATATATCGAAAGTGAAGGGATGGGAAAGCAGAAAATACATGATTACTGATCGTAAAAAGAATTGAAGCGCTTGCAACAATAGAAAGGATTAGTGAGTATTGATTTATGACTAGAAATAGAGAGAACCTACTTATTTTAACGCTTACGCTTGTTAGCTTTGTGCTGGGAACAACCGAGTATGTCATCGTGGGTGTGTTGAAGGAAATTGAAAGTTACATGAAAGTATCGCTTGCTGCCGCAGGCATGCTCGTCTCCGGTTTTGCTATTGCATACGCAGTGGGTACCCCATTTGCCGTAGCCTTCTTGGCCAAAATATCCAGAAGAAGCTCCATATTGATTGGATTCGCGATCGTATTGGCATTAAATCTATTGACCGTGTTCTCAACAACGTTCTCTTCTCTGATGGCCATTCGCATCGTGTCGGCCGTTGCTTGTGGACTTACGATATCGCTTTCGATCTCGATCGTAAGCGACGCAGTGAACCGGGAGCGAAGAGGGGAAGCTATCGCCTGGATTCTGGGTGGATTTTCAATCGCGAATGTACTGGGTGTTCCGCTCGGTACATTTATCGGACAACATCTGAGCTGGTCCATGACTTTTGTCGTTACAGCATGCATAGGTTTTGTGCCTTTGGTATTCATGTTCCGTATTCTGCCACGCCGAACAACAACGATTGCCGGTTCGTTCAGTGATCAGATGTCTCTCTTTTTGAAGCCGCAGATATTGCTCGCCTGTCTGATCCCGGTACTGGGAAACAGTTGTATTTTCGTCGTTTTTACGTACATTACGCCACTCCTCAGTGAGACAATGGGTGTGCCTGTACAGTGGATTAGTGCCATACTCCTGATCTATGGTGCCTGCAGCATCCTGAGTAACTGGATTGGTGCCAAAATAGCCAAGGGTGACTTCCTGCCCAAGCTCAAGCGGCTTTTCGTAATCCAAGCGATCCTCTTCCTGGGCATGAGTTTTGCCGTTTCCAATCTGTGGATCGGCTTGGCATTCCTATTCCTGATTGGATGTGTGTCATCCTCCATGAGTGCCGCTTCCCAGTTATATTTGTTTGATGTGTCTGGAGCGATCGCGCCTGGATCCAAAGCATTCGCATCTACACTGTTGCCTGTGGCGGCCAATGTGGGAATAGCGCTAGGTTCTGGTGTCGGGGGGATTGCCGTCAATATAGGTGGTGTACAGTGGGTACCTCCAGTTGCTGTAATGCTTGCCTTGCTGGCTTATGTCATTACCCGGATATGCCAACGTTCGATTCAATTGAATTCGGACGAAGTGACCACTGTGAACGCAGCCTAAATCAGATGTTTTTTAATAAAATGGATGAATCCATATAGATGGTAATAGAATTACAAGCAAAGTCGCTGTTCCAGCGGCTTTGTTTTTTTAGTTTCCAGCACTCCGGATGAAACGTCTTCGTAGATGATAAAGGTAGGAAAATGCAACAATTTAGTGAGTTTATATATAAGGAGATCTGATAAAATGAATCCATTAGGAGGGAAAGCCATGAAAAAGCCCATGATCGGTGTACTGCCTCTATATGATACTGACAAAAAAAGTTACTGGATGCTTCCGGATTATATGAACGCAATCGAGGGTGCGGGTGGGATTCCAATCATGCTACCTCTGACAACGGATGTCGAGATCCTTGCTACGTTGGCTCATGAGTTCGATGGGTTCCTGTTCACAGGGGGACATGACCTCAATCCTGATCTATATCATGAGCAGACAGAGGATGCCTGTGGGGAGTTATGTATTGAACGCGATCTGATGGAGTCGATATTATTACAAAAGGTAATTGAGCTTGATAAGCCTGCCTTTGGCATATGCCGTGGATTACAACTATTTAACGTTATTTTGGGTGGTACGTTGTATCAAGATATTCCTACTAGCCTTCAGCTTGATGTGAACGAGATCGTTAATCATAAGCAAAACCCGCCGTATACGAATCTTGTACATGATGTACATATTGAAAAAAATAATCTACTAGACGATATTTTGCAAGCAGACACGATAAAAGTGAATAGTTATCATCATCAAGGGATCAAGATGTTATCCGATAAGTTAACTGCCGTGGCAGTTGCCGAAGATGGACTTGTTGAGTCGGTGGTTATGCCGAACCAGACATTTGTTTTGGCGGTACAATGGCATCCGGAGTACAGTTACACTGTGGATCATTATAGTCAAAAGTTATTTGCGGCGTTTGTTCATGCTGCTCAATCCCCACGCTATAATATCCATATTGAAGACATAATTGCATAAGATTTGGAGCAGAAAAAAAGACCTCCTGTTTATACAAACAGAGGAGGTCTTTGTCGTGGTGAATGGATTCGTGATATCACCATGCTAGCGTAGTATTATTTTAACCCGGACTTGGTGTTGGCTTGATCTTTTGCATTAAGAGAAGCAATCAGTTTCTCGCCTTCAACATCCAGATTCGGCAGAATACGATCCAGCCATTTCGGAAGAGACCAAGCTTTGTCACCGAAAATAGCCATGATGGCTGGAACCAATCCCATCCGGATAATGAACGCATCAATCAGGATGCCTACCGCCAAGGTAAAGCCAATCTGCTTGATCATGACATCATCAGTGAAGATAAATCCTGCAAATACAGAGACCATGATCACTGCTGCGGCAACAACCACGCGACTTACCTGATTGTACCCATGAACAACGGATTCAGTTCCGCGATGACCATGAACATAGGATTCGCGCATGGAGCTGACCAGGAAGACCTGATAGTCCATCGCAAGGCCATACAAGATACCTGTCACGATGATTGGCATGAAGCTAAGCAGCGGACCGCCGGTATCGAAACCAAAGAGCGAATGCAGCCAGCCCCATTGGAACACAGCAGTAGTGATCCCGAATGTAGCGAGGATACTAAGCAGGAACCCGATGGTGGCTTTAATTGGAACGATGATCGAACGGAATACGAGTAACAGGATGATCAGCGAGAGCAGGATGATGATGCCTACATAAATAGGGAATACCTGCGCCAGTTTGGCTGACATATCAATGTTAACAGCTGTAAGTCCCGTAACTCCGAGTTTCACATCATAGGTCTGTGCAATGCTGGAATCAGCTGAGCGCAGATCAGTGACCAGTGTTTTCGTGAGATTATCGTTAGGACCTGTTTTTGGAATGAGACTAAAAATAGCCAAATCTTCTGTCATACCAAGCGGTGTGACTTGTGCAACGTTATTTTGACCTTGGAGTTCCATCACCAGACCGCCCAAGAGCTCCGGTGTAACTTTTGCAGAAGATTGATTAGGCTCTGCGACCAGAATAAGGGGTCCGTTAAATCCTTCTCCGAAGCCTTCAGAGATGGCGTCATAGCTTTGTCTTGCGGTTGTATCCAGATTCGCTGAGGAAGCGCCAGGGATGCCCATTTCCATTTTGGTGATCGGCGTTGCGGCGAACCCAAGAATGACGATGATGGCAATAATCGTAGCCCAACGATTCTTGATAACGAATTTCACCCATTTGTCTGCAAATCCACGATTAGCGGTTTTGGCATGTTGTGCGCCTTTCTCACGAGCTTTGGCGGAACAGATCCGTTCTCCTACCAATCCCAGCAAAGCTGGCAACAGGGTTAAAGCAACGAACACGTTGATGAGCACGGTAGCTGCTGCAACCAAAGCCATCGTGGACAAGAATGTAAGACCAATGACAAGCATACCGCACAGTGCAATAATGACGGTTAATCCGGCAAAAAATACTGCGCTGCCCGATGTACCAATGGCTCTTGCCGTCGCTTCTTTTGCGCTCAAGCCCTGATCAATAATCATTCGGCGCTGGCGATTAACAATGAAGAGAGCGTAATCGATTCCAACCGCCAATCCAACCATGAGAGCCAGGACGGAAGTGACACTAGGCATTTCGATGAATTTGGAGATGGAGAACGCACCACCAACCCCAATGGCAACTCCGAGGAGTGCAGTGATCAGAGGCAGACCTGCTGCAACAACAGAGCCAAGGGTGATCAGCAATACAATGACAGCAATGACCAATCCGACAATCTCTGCCGAGCCGACCCCAATCGATACCGTTTTGAGCGTTTCGCCCGGCAAGACCGTAATGTTGGTTCCTTGCTCTACCGTCATAACAGAATGAATAACGGAATCAAACACATCTTGGGTTATGGCAGATTGCTCGACTGTAAATTGAAATTGAAACAGTGCAATGCTTCCATCCGAAGAGATCAACATGCCTGGCACTGGAACACCATCCACCATCAAAGGTCCATAAGGTGGAGGAGAGGTTGTTGCAGATTGCGCCATATCGGTAGACTGTGCATTCTGAGCCATCTCAGCGGCTGCACCCGAATTGCCTGCTTCAGCTGCATAGTCCGCAGGATTAATGACTTTGTCTAATCCGTAAACTTCAGTAACACCTTTCATCATGGCAGCCATATTTTCAGGCGTATCCAAACGCTCGTTGTCCGGTGCCTTGAACACAACACTTCCTTGACCGCCGGAAGCGGCTGGCAGTTCTTTTGCCAATTGATCCAGAACCTTCTGTGACTCGGTGCCTTCAATCTTCATTTCAGAACTGATGTGAATACCATTGATGCTGATCATGGAAATGACAATTCCCAGAATTAATACCCAGCCAATGATGAAGGTTGCAGGTTTGCTAAAAGCGGTTTTCCCCACTCTGTATAATAATGTAGACATTTCTCTATTTTACACTCCCTCTAAGATGAATGTGGATGGCTGACATGTTCGAATCCTGCCCGCAAATGATCAAACATGTTCTCTAGAAATTGATCGAACGTTACAGTACCTGGCTTCGTATCTTCAGTAATAACTTGTCCAGGAAGTAAAACATTGAGCCTTCCGTCAAGCAAAGGAAAGATCGTTCCGTATACTGCGTTGATTAGAAGATAAGTATAGATCTCGTCATATTTCCCGTTAGATAAGTCTAATAAGGTATCTTGTGCCTGCGTCTGCATCCGGTGCATGGCTCCAAGATAATGTGGTTCTAACACGGGATAGGTTTGAGATAGTGATACTAGTTGATGAAGCCTTCCTAAGAGTTCTGTTGTAAGCTGCATCTTGATCAGGTTATACAGTACGTCAAGCAAAGAGGCATTGTCGGGCATTTCGGTAAGTAAATCTTCGAGTTCCGTTGTATTCTGGACAGATATTGCGCCTCTGGCTACAGCCTCTTCTTTACATGTGAAATAGTTTGCAAATGTTCTACGTGAACAACCCACCTGATGCACGATATCTTCGACCGTAAAACCATCGAGTCCGTGTTCAAGAGTCAGTTCAAATGCAGCACCAGCAAGTGCTTTTTCAGTCGCTTCTTTTTTCAAATGTCGCAAGTTTCGTTTGATCATCATTCTCCGCTTATGCGTTCACCTCCAGCACCAATGACGATGGTCATAGTAGTTTAATGAAGAACATGCTCGTAAGCATGCACTCTGTGAGGTTTATCATACCAATTAGTTGCCCAATGTGCAAATTTACTCATTGTGCAATTATTTTATGTGACGGTCAGTGCGAATCAATGCTTCAACTGCAAAGGAATGAATGTTAAAATCAATAGAAAAACTTGGGGCGATGACGGGACATGAGTAGTCGGAAACAAAGTTTATTGGAGACAGCACTGGCTCTATTTTTAGAACATAGCTATGCAAATACAACAATCCAGATGATTCTGGATCAATCGGGTGTATCCAAAGGAACATTCTACAAATTCTTCAGCTCGAAAGAAGACTGTTTATATTCGATTATTGATCAGCGTATGCAAGAGGATGTTTTCATTCGCAAAGAGCTTGAACAAAATCACTATACATCCGATTATGACCTGCTCGTGGATCAGATTGCCATCCCTATGTCTGTACCTAATAAAGAGCGAGTATGGGAATTATATTGGACTGGCTTTTATTCAGGAGAGATCAACTCAGCCAAACTGGCTACTGTTCAGTTAAAATGGTTGTCTACACGATTGATTCAGGTGTACGGAAAAGACATCAGCTTATATGCCAACGAAGGTGCCATATTGTGTTATGGCATATTGCATCAGATTGCCAACACAGCAAGAAGTCTAAATACGCAAAAACCGGTATGGAGCGAAGTGGTTCCAAAAGTTTTAACCTATATTGAAGTGATATTAAAAACAATGCACGAAAGAAATGAACATATTTTTGACTTTCAATCTCTCTATTTTCTGAATGCGGATGAGCGTAATCATGACGTTGGTATGGACGTCAACACTCTATTGGAAGAATTCGATGGGTTCAACAAACGTGTTCAAAAATCCAAGGAATCTGCACCATTGAAACAACTATCGAGAGGGCTCCTAGCGTTATTACAGAATCAAGAGGATTTAAATATTCCTGTGATAGAAGTGGTACTTCAAGCATTTCACAAAGAGTACAAATCTAGTGCTTTTCACTCGGAAGCGAATAGGCTGACTGAAACCTGTTGGTGGTATTTGGAACTTGTAAAACAACGTGATTAAATTGGAGGTTGGCCTAAAGCCGGCCTCTTTTTATTATCTTATAAATTATTAATTAATATACTATTCGTTTATTAATAATAGGTTGTTATAACGCTTGTTTATTGAAATTTTAATAGTGAGATTTGATATTAAATATACGAGTAGTATATAATCGGAATGCACATAAATTTCCATAGATTTGAAACATTTCACTTCGAAAGGAAGATTTTTATGAATCATTCGAATAACCAAACATCTGAAAAAGCAGAATTTAATTTGTTTAGCGAAGAAAATATTACTGATCCATTTGCCATGTTTGCACAGATGCGTTCCAAAGGCTCCGTTGTCCCTATTCCTAATCCTATGGGTGGAGCAGGGCAGACGTGGATTGTTACCCGTATGGATGTAGCCATGGAAGTGTTGAAAGATCACTCCCGATTCACGGTAAATATGAACTCTATGGATCGTGGCAATGATATTCGAAAGAATCTTTCAGACGATCTTGGTTCATCGGAACCCCAGACCTTTTTTACAGGAAAGTCGATGCTCTTTGTTGATGAACCGGATCACCGGAGGCTGCGTAGTCTGGTTTCTAAAGCGTTCACGCCAAGATATATGGAAAGCCTGCGTCCACGTGTCCAAGAGATTGCCGATAAATTGATTGACCAATTCGAAGGAAAAGGAGAGATGGATCTTGTAAAAGATTATGCCTATCCGTTCCCAATCAATGTCATTTCCGAGATGCTGGGTATACCTCAGGAAGACCGACCTCAGATCCATGTATGGTCCGAAGCCATTGCCAAAGGTCTTGGTTTTGGTAAACAGGACCGTGGAGTAGCGCAGCACTTGCGATCATTCGCAGAGTACACCTCACAGCTTGTGGCGAACAAACGAGAGGAACCCTCCGATGACCTTATCAGTCAATTAATTGCGATTGAGGAGGAGGGAGATCGACTGAATGAAGATGAATTAATATCCATGATCACATTATTAATATTTGCTGGACATGAGACAACTTCCAACCTGATTGCAACCGGCTCTTATCTTCTTCTGACACATCCCGAACAACTGGAACAACTTAAACAAGATCTTAATCTGGTTCCTTCTGCGGTGGAGGAGTTGCTACGTTATAACGGACCTGCCACTTCTTCAGGTCCTCGTTATGCAACGCAGGACACGGAACTGGATGGACAATCGATTCAAAAGGGAGATGTCGTGATTCCTCTTTTGAAATCAGCGAACAGAGACGAGCTGCAATTCAGTGATCCGGAAGAATTGGATATTGAACGCAAAATAAAACGGCATTTGGCCTTTGGGCACGGTATTCATATGTGTCTTGGTGCTCCGCTTGCTCGGGTGGAGGGGGACGTGGCGTTCACTACGCTTTTACGTCGGCTTCCCGATCTTCAGCTCAGTGTTCCTCAGGAAGAGATTCAATGGCACTCCGCTTTGTCATCACAGGGATTGGCATCGTTGCCCGTAAAATTCTAATCGTTTATATAAATGTGTCTCACTGGAGTATGACGAATTGTCGTCATACTCTTTATTTATAAGATGATAGAACGGTATGAACAAGAAGCATTTCATTGGAGTGAACATGCTTAATGCAAAACATAAAATTAAGTACATAAATTTTGTTGTGGAGGTACACATTATGAATAAAGATGAGTTTTTAATGCATAAGCGGCACATGATCAATTAGCGGAAATTGCTGGCAGCAACATTATGATCGCGTGTGAAGAAGCGTTTGAGAGAAGTCCTCATTCGGACAAAAAAATTAATTTTTAATTATTGCTTGATTTTTTTTTCAACGTCTGATAGTGTAAGACCTGTGATTTTGGGAAGTTTATTTATCAATATGAATTAGAGCTTTCCAGCAGATAATTTTGACCACTTCACCAGGAAGTTAAGGCCATACGGACAGCCGGGTCAAACGCCGATTGGCAACTTACGTTGCTTTATTGATTGAGTTCAAAGCTCAAATTTTATAAGTTGGTTACTTTACAACCAGTGCAATTGCACATCAACTTGTGAAACGGTCAATAAGAGTGGTAAAGGCGAATTATTTGCTATATAGACTCTGATCCAATATTGATATACATGAAGGAGCTTTCCGCCAAAGGAGTTCTTGTGAACTTTTTTGGTCATGGAGACTTCACGTCTTTTTTATGATGTATATCGATAAGCAAGTGTGATGATGCGCGATTGCGGGCATTTTTCACCTTGCTTTTTTTGTTGTCTTGTTGTCATCGTATTAAACCAATTAAAAAAAATACATATTGGGATAGGAGAATGTAAAATGGGAAAAGCACTAATCATCGGCGCCGGCGGCGTTGCTTCCGTGGCAGTACACAAATGCGTTCAAAACAGCGAAGTTTTTGAGGAAATCTGCATCGCGAGTCGTACAAAATCCAAATGTGATGAACTCAAAGCCAAGCTGGACGGCGGAAAAACAAAAATTACAACAGCACAAGTTGATGCTGACAATGTTGACGAACTGATCGCTTTGATCAACGAAGTTAAACCGGATATCGTTATGAACCTTGCTTTGCCGTATCAAGATCTGACTATTATGGATGCTTGTCTTGCAACTAAAACAAATTACATGGACACAGCTAACTATGAGCCACATGATACAGCGAAGTTTGAATACAGCTGGCAATGGGATTACAAAGAGCGTTTTGAACAAGCAGGCATCACTGCATTGCTCGGTAGTGGATTTGACCCAGGCGTAACTGGCGTATTCTCCGCTTATGCCCTGAAGCACTACTTTGACGAAATTGAGTACATCGATATTCTCGACTGCAATGGCGGCGACCACGGCTATCCGTTCGCAACCAACTTCAACCCTGAGATCAACATTCGTGAAGTTTCTGCGAACGGAAGATACTGGGAAAATGGTGAATGGATCGAAACGAAACCGATGGAAATCAAACGTGTCTACGACTTCAAAGAAGTTGGCGAGAAAGACATGTACCTGTTGTACCATGAGGAACTGGAATCTTTGGCGAAAAACATGCCAGGTCTGAAACGTATCCGTTTCTTCATGACATTTGGTCAAAGCTACCTGACTCACTTGAAAGCACTTGAAAATGTAGGCATGACTTCAATCGAGCCTATTGAATATGAAGGTAAACAAATTATTCCACTGCAATTCCTGAAAGCAGTACTGCCTGATCCTGCATCTCTTGGACCACGTACTGTAGGTAAAACAAACATCGGTTGTATTTTCAAAGGTAAAAAAGATGGCCAAGACAAAACATATTATGTATACAATATCTGTGATCACCAAGAGTGCTACAAAGAAGTGGGTTCCCAAGCGATCTCTTACACAACAGGCGTTCCAGCTATGATTGGTGCGGCAATGCTCATGACAGGCAAATGGAACAAACCAGGCGTATTTAATGTAGAAGAGTTCAATCCAGATCCATTCATGGAAGAGTTGAACAAATGGGGCCTCCCATGGGTAGAAGACTTCAACCCGGTACTCGTTGATGAGCTGCCAGAAGAAGTTAAAGAATCGGAGCTTGTTCGTTAAAATGCGGTTCGAGCAATTACCGACACCATGTTTTGTTGTTGACGAGGCGCTTATCGAGAGAAACCTGAAAATCCTGAACGGTGTTATGCAGCGTACAGGTGCCAAAATCGTACTTGCTCAAAAAGCATTCTCCATGACTGCGATGTATCCGTTGATTGGAGAATACCTGAGCGGTGCAACGGCGAGCGGTTTGTATGAAGCGCGTCTGGGCCATGAGGAAATGGGCAAAGAGAATCATGTCTTTGCTCCAGCATACCGCGCAGAAGAGATCGACGAGATTCTCTCCATCTGCGACCACATTATTTTCAACTCATTTTCACAGCTTGCAAAATTCAAGGATAAGGCGCTTCAAGCTGGCCGTAAGATCGGCTTGCGCGTCAATCCAGAATGCTCTACCCAAGAAGGACACGAGATCTATGATCCGTGTTCTCCAGGTTCTCGTTTTGGCGCGAAACTTGAGGATTTCGATGCAAACATGTTGGAAGGTGTCTCCGGATTACACTTCCACACGCTGTGTCAGCAAAATTCCGACGATCTGGAGACTACATTGAATGCAGTTGTCGAGAAGTTTGGACAATGGCTGCCGCAAATGGAATGGATCAACTTCGGTGGTGGACACCATATCACACGTGAAGATTATGATATTCCAAGACTGGAAGCATGCATCAAGCGTATGCAGAACGACTATGGCCTGGAAGTATATCTGGAGCCTGGAGAAGCTGTTGCGCTGAACGCGGGTTATCTGGTGACCTCTGTGCTGGACTTCCATAAAAACGGTATGGACATCGCTATTTTAGATACTTCAGCTACGTGCCACATGCCGGATGTGCTGGAAATGCCATATCGTCCGCCGCTGATCGGTTCGGGAGAAGTAGGCGAGAAAGCCCATCTGTATCGTCTTGGTGGACAAACATGTCTGTCTGGTGACGTAATTGGGGATTATTCATTCGATCAGCCTCTACAAGAAGGCGACCGTCTGGTATTCGAGGACATGGCGATTTACTCCATGGTGAAAACCAATACATTCAACGGCATGCCGCTTCCAGCGATTGCTGTCAAAAGAAAAGACGGCGATTGCGAAGTTGTTCGCGAATTCGGATATCAGGATTTCAAAATGAGGCTGGCATAATACTTCATTATATAGTAAGCATTTAATAAAGAATTGAATATATAGAATTGATTATAAATACAAAGAAGGGAACCTGGAGACAGGTTCCCTTTTTAACGTTCAATGATGTGTAGCCGATAAGTTAGATAATGTTTACCGATATTCAGGCAACTCGATTTCGATTACGTTTTAATTTTGCGGTTTCGATGCTGCCCTTGCAGCGTAAGGGAAGAGGGGTTCGCGCAGTTCAAAATCATACGTTAATCCATCTACAATGCCGACTACGCTCTCACTGTCATACAACTCAAGTAAAAATCCAGCCATTTGTTCCGCCGTATGGAACTTGGGAACTCTGCCCTCATATTCAAACTCATCTACATTAAAGGAATGCTTCGCAAACTCCGTCTCGGTTGCAGCCGGAGCGAGAACTTTGGCTTGCATTGCTGCGTTCTTGCCTTTCAACTCTTGCGCAAGTCCTTCCGTAAAGGCACTTACATAGAACTTGGTTGCACAGTAGGTTACTGCATCGGCTAAATCGTATATCCTCCACCAGAGGAGATATTAATGATCTGTGTGCCATCGACATCTGCATAATCACGTACATACAGGGAAGAAAGAATCGTAAGAGCTTCTATATTAAGATGAAGCATCTGTTCAATCTTGGGTAGGTGTTGTTCGCCAACGGAAGCGAAATTCCCGAATCCTGCGTTGTTAATCCACGTCTCAATGGCATAAGGCTGAAGACTTTCATAGAATTCATGCACATTAGCGGCAATGGACAGATCCACTGTACGAATGACAACATCCAGATCAGGATTGATTTCAGCTACTTTTGCTTTTAATTTGTCCAATTCATCGGTTCTGCGTGCTGCAGGATCATATTTTTGCCACGGGCTGCAAAAGCTAAAGCTGCTTCATATCCAATACCTGAACTGGCACCGGTAATCACTGTGTATTTCATGGAAATTCCTCCTGGATCTGATTTCATTATTTATTGTGATGTGACCACGAGTTGATTATACTGATTAGAGCTTACTCTAAGTCAAGCGGGAAAATGGAGGGGAGGTTAACCATGCATACCATTGGTGAAGTGGCAGAAATGCTCCATATCAGTGCACATACGTTACGTTATTATGAGAAGGAACAGATTGTAACTCCTCTCCGAGATGCGAGTGGAGACAGGCGATACAACGAGTCGCATCTGAAATGGCTGCAATTTGTAATTAAATTAAAAGAGACTCAGATGCCTATTGCTACCATTAAGAAGTATGCGTCCTTGTTTCAGGAAGGGGAACATACGGCGGCGGATCGTTTGAAGCTGCTGGAGGAGCATAAAGGGTCGATTCAAAAACAGATGCACATACTTAACACAGCAGATGAAATGCTTGAGCATAAAATTTCGTCGTATCGAACGCTCATCGGACAATGATATAACACACACCAATGACGATCTATTGCCAAAACAGTGATTTTTATTATAGACTGTTTTTTATCGGTTGTTCATCAAGGGGGAAATGCAATGCATCAAATCAGGAAACAAAAATCAAACAAGCTGAAGATCCTCTCCAAAGTATTATTAATTATCATTGGGGGATTTATAACGGCATATGGCCTGGAAGCCATATTGATCCCGAATAATGTCTCAGACGGTGGTGTAACGGGTCTGAGTATCGTCGGTTCACAGCTGTTCGGCTTACCATTAGGAATGCTTATCGGGATTATTAACATTCCATTTGTATGGCTAGGGTATAAGCAAATCGGTAAAAGTTTCGCGTTATATTCGATTATCGGTATTGCTTCACTGGCAATCAGCACCAGTCTGATGCACCATGTACCAACTATCATTGAAGGCGATACCTTGCTCGTTACGGTTGTCGGCGGTATTATCATCGGTTTTGGTATGGGACTTGCATTGCGTAACGGCGGGGCATTGGATGGTATAGATATGTTAGCAGTACTCCTTTCGCGAAAAGTACCTTTTGGAACAAGTGATCTCATCCTGTTCCTTAACATGTTTGTATTTATTGTCGTTTCTACCGTGTTCGGTCTGCAAGGTGCGATCTTGTCAGGACTTGCGTATTTCATTGCTTCCAAAGTAATACATATTGTTGAAGAGGGCTTGAGCGGCTCCAAAACGTTTAAAATTATTACGAATCAACCTGAGATCATGGTTGAAACCATTCGTGACCGTTTAGGTCGTGGAGCAACGTATACCGATGCATATGGTGGCTACTCTAATGAGCAATTCAAGGAAATCACTTGTGTCATTAACCGGATGGAAGAGAGTAAAATTAAAGATATCATTCATGAAATTGACCCGACTGCTTTTGTAGTTGTATATGATGTAGCTGAAGTAAGAGGCGGCAATTTCAAAAAGAAAGATATTCACTGAGTAACTCATTACTCACTACAAAAAAACGCGCTAGAGAGAGTTACTCTCTAGCGCGTTTTTTATACAGGTTATGTTTGTGTGAGAAGGGAAACCTAATGGCGATTCCAGAGTGCATCAATAAACAAGGCCCAGCATAGACAACACCGATGTCTGATCAGCTTTGGTGATCCGTTCATCATCACTTTTGGGAATATCGATGATTGTTGGATGAGTAATAATAAAGTCGTCTATATGAAATATCACTTAGCTTTTTACCTTGTGGATCATGGAAAAAGGCTGATTTTGATCGAAGTGCATAAGCCAAGCTTACTTATGGAAAACTTCTGTAGTGCAGATATATTGCATGATTCCATTTTGGGAGGTGACTATTATGAGCAAACCGGATAATCGCAAGGATAACGTGGATCATTTGCAGAATGCAGTGGTGAGCACAATCGAGAACTACCGGGAAGCAGAAGATTATCTTGAGGAATTTGGAGATGAAATCCCGGAACGCGAAAAGACTCAAATCGAGAAAAAAAATGAACGACGCAAACATAGTATTTCCGGCTTTCGTGAAGAAATTAAAGATGAAGCAAAACATCAACAATAAACTCGAAAGTTATTTTTGATTTCAAGGAGGTTAATGGATGCCACAACAGGACCCACAAGAGCTTTTGAAACAAAAACACGAGTTAGATGAGCACAAAAAGCAATTCACCCAGTTCTCCCGAAATGTTTCCGGACATGGAGAGGTAGAAGCAGGGCAGGAATTTAGTAATGATCGGTTAGATGATGATCAGAACCGTATGAAGTCCGTTGAGAACAAACGAGCTTGAGGATTGAATAATTGCAAAGTAAGCTGATCCTTTCATGGATCGGCTTATTTTGCGCAAAGCATTTTGAAGCAGTTTAGGTGGTAGTCAATAGTTGTAAAAGGTCGTATATTATTAGTATGTGGATTGTGGGAGGAACATGGACCACAGCGCAAAATGATAAACGATTTTACATAGAAGGACGGGAAAATATGGATTTCAAACCACTTGCTTCATTTATTGACCGCATTACATCTTGGCGCATTCCATGGGCAGAGGTGCTGGTGATGCATCGAAATGATACCGTTTTCCATTATCGTAATGGATACGCCAATCTGGAAGAGAAAACACCGATTGGAGATGGAGCGATCTTCAATCTATACTCCATGACCAAAATTATGACTTGCGTGGCAGGGCTGCAACTGGTGGAGAGAGGGGAGATGCTGTTAAGCGATCCGTTGTCCGATTATCTGCCAGAATATGCTGATATGACGGTAAAGAAAACAATGGCGAACGGGGAGATCCGACTGGAAAAGTCGACAAGAGCCATTACAGTGCGCGATTTGTTCACCATGACTGCCGGGTTCTCCTATGACGTCGGTTGTCCAAGCATTCAGGAAGCTGTAAAAAGCACCGACGGAACATTGTCGACCCGTGATTTCGCGAAAGCGCTTGCCAAGGAACCGCTTCTTTTTGAGCCAGGTACGCATTGGAACTACAGTATGTGCCACGATGTGCTGGGGGCCTTGGTGGAAGTTGTAAGTGGTAAACGCTTTGGTACATATCTTCGTGACGAAATTACCGGACCACTTGGCATGAACGATACAGCGTTCCATCTGAACGAGGAACAGCAGACACGCTTGATTCCGCAGTATGCTTATAATGATGAGCTTGAGAAGGCTGTACGTATGGACGGCAACGGATTTCAAGTAGGCACAGAGCTGGAAAGCGGCGGTGCAGGCTTGCTGTCAACCGTTAGTGACTATGCGCTTTTCTTGAACGCACTTACTGGGCGTGGTACCAGTCCCGAAGGCGTGCGCATTCTGTCACAAGCTTCAGTGGAACTGATGCGGACGGATCATTTGAACGAGATGACTCGTGCGGATTATTCCTGGGATCATATGTATGGATACGGCTATGGACTGGGTGTTCGCACACATATCTCCAAAGCAGGAAGCGGCTCGCTGAGCCCCATTGGTGAATTTGGATGGAGTGGCGCTGCTGGTTGTATGGCTATTATTGATCCGGATTCAGAGCTTACAGTCATGTATGCACAGCATCTGCTGAACAGTCAGGAGCCGTACGTTCAACGACGTTTACGTAACGTGGTTTACTCCTGCCTGTAAATCATATCGTATTCAAAGTTACTTTAAGAGCCGCTAAATAGCGGCTTTTTTATGTTATATGAGTCGAAATCTATTCATTAGATTGTTATTTCTTTATTAGAAAGGGTATGTTATCATTCTTAGGAAAATAGTACTAGTAGGAGGATATGCTTATTGAACATGAACTTAAATTAATTACATAGTTTGATCAAGATTACACGCTAGCAAGTACCTGTTTGAATGTTGAGATTGTGCACGATTTAAAATTAAAAAAAACTGTTAGATTGTTATTTTTTTTACTCAAAGGAGAGCAAATCTCCGCCAAACAGCTCGAAAGTATGAGCCGGCTTTCATTTACGCTTCGTGATGCCAAGCAAACGGCTTACACCGTTTATATTTTTGCTTATGATGAACTGAAGAGCACGCTGACCGAAGAAAATGGTTGGACCAACAATAAAAAAGGCGACAAGAGTTATTCAGGCACGTATCGTGCAGCATTGCTGAAAAAAGGTGCAGCATACGGAACTGTTCAGGCAGCAAAACTGGATCTGAATACGATTATTTTGCCTCAAACCTGGAACTTCGTTGTGAAAAGCAAAGAGGCTAGTACACCAGATATGCTGATGATCACCGATTGGGGAACTTCTAATTTCAATGAGGTGAAAACGTATATTGTTCGTTCCGGGGAATTGCGCCGTGTAACATATGTCGATAATAAGGGTAAAAAAATCGACGATTCCTACTCTGCGATCAGAGATGGTGGAATTCGTACTCTTTCAGGTGCCCGAGTGCAGTTCAAAAATTACAACAACCTTCAATTCGTCTATGGAGTTGATACGTTTAAGCTGAATGTGAACAAATTGGAATTGCGGTTGGAAGATACACGTAACCTCCGTTCAGACGCTTGGCCGAACTCGGGTGTTGGCGATCGCGCTTACTTGAAAAGCCTGAAGGAAGCTGCTTTAAAGGGTGTATTGCCAGGTCGGACGGACATCAAGATTGGCATGACGCTTCAAGCTATGCAAAAAAAGTTGGGGAAACCCAATTCTCGTTCAAATGGGGAATGGGGAGCGTACTATTATTATTCTAAATTCGGCATCGGGTTTGATTCATACATGCACGAGCTTAGCAAGAAATCACGTATTGCGGTTATCCAGCTGTACAATGAAAAGCAGTATCTCTCACCATGGAATGTGAAACGATGGATGGGAAAACCCACCTCGGAATATTATAATGAAGTTGTGGGTGGTTATGAGATGGTATATGAGCTGGGTAAGCACACTATAGTTTTTCAATTATTTGGAAGAAGAAGACTTAATTGACTTTACAAATATATATTAAGGTATAACATCGCGAGAATTGAACGTATTCGTATACGAACTTACAAAAAAAGCCGCTAATTAGCGGCTTTTTTTGTTATCCATCGAAGTGGACGGGGAGTCTATTTTATTGGAGTGTTATTAGAGCTTTGCACAGAACGCACACGATTGACTAAGTAAATGCCAACCGACACGAACAGTAATGCGGCCAGATTTTTCAGTTCCAGAATCGTTTCGCCTAAGAATAAAGCCGATAACAATGCGCCAAACACAGGGATTAGGAAGTTGTATACAGACACTCTTCCGACCTTGTTGTACTTGAGAAGCATATTCCATAGACAAAATGCGACGGATGACAGCAAAGCCAGGTAGATTAAGTTACTGGTGGATTCCAGGGTGAAATGGGTGACCCGACCGCCGAGCAATAGACCTAACAGCGTAAGTACCAGTCCCCCAACGAACAGGCTGACCCCTGTTATAATCAGAACATCGATCGTAGCAGTGAGACGTTTGGCATAAAGGGCTGTAACGGAAAAAACAAGTGCAGCTATAATCACGAACCCTTCGCCTGTGAATGAAAAGGAAAAAGCAAGCAGATCCGTATGGAAGTTTACGATGATTACACCAACGAATCCAAGCAAGCAGCCAACGATTTTATTTCTGCTTAATTTGTCGTTCTTATAGATGAAATGGGCCAGAACAACACTGAAAAAGGTCGTTGTTGCGTTCATAATGGAGCCTTTGACACCCGTTGTATTGGCTACGCCGACGTAGAAAAACATATATTGCAAACCGGTTTGCAATATACCTAGCATGATGAGCCCTGTCCACTGAGGCCTGGTTACTTGGATCTTCTGTTTTCTAACAATACGATACAGGAGCAAGAGCAGCATGCCCGCCAACGTAAATCGGTATCCGGCAAATACATACTTGGAAGCAATGTCTTCCGGTAAAATGTTAAATGCGATATATCCAAGTTTAATGGAAGGGTATGCACTTCCCCATAACAAACAACAAAGGCTTGCTATGAGCATGACAAAAATGGGATCACTGAATTTACTCGGTTTCTCAAGGGTATTTCTCTCTATCACTTTCGATCTTCTCCTCGCATTTCTTGCACATATATATGTACGAATCTAGGCCGTGTCTTATAACTCCGAAAGGAGCAGATTGTGCCGAATTTTCGATCCAGGCAAGGAACTTTTTCGCAGGCGTACCGGGGTACGTCAAGAGAAAGTGACGCAGCAGGGGGCGAAAAGGCGGTGAAAGATGCCCTTAAGTGAGATTTAAGACACGGTCTTATATCCTCACTGACCATATCACATATCGACACGCGTTGTATCAAAAAAATGAATGAACCGTTCTCCGGAAGGTAAGTTTAGATGAAGAAACGGTTCTTGAGATGTCTTTGTTATAAGTTCCTTTCCAACAATATTCCTACTTGTTCTGCCATAATGTGAGGTTGTCGGGGTAACCCATTCGTGAAATAGGATTCTTTTGATCCTTGCAGACGAAGTACAATTATCTTATATTATACACGAATGTGCGATATCGCACGTATGTGTATAATATAATGGAGGTAAATAAAATGACAAAGCATGAGGAAGTTCAACATGGCGTTATATTCCCGGTAGGAGAAAAAAACGAAGCATTTGCGCAATATTTCATAGGGCAAAGTTATCTCCAATCTTTGGTTGCTGATCCCAAAGTGAATGTGGGTGTTGGTAATGTTACATTTGAACCTGGATGCAGAAATAACTGGCACATCCATCGTGGTGGATTCCAACTGTTGTTAGTTACAGGTGGGGAAGGATGGTATCAGGAAGAAGGCAAACCTGCTCAATTCCTAAAAGCCGGCGATGTTATTGTGACTCATGATGGTGTAAAACATTGGCATGGAGCTGCTAAAGATAGTTGGTTTGAACACATTGCGATCACTGCCGGTACACCAGAGTGGTTAGAACCTGTGACAGATGAAGTGTACGGAAATGCTAAAAAATAAACGGTGAATAATGTAATTGAAATAAGAAAATGACGAGGGCGTTATCTGACGATCTCGTCATTTTCTATGTTTGACAGCATGAAATTTTGAGACGTCTAATAGGCATTAACGCTTAGATATACCTGTATTTCAGTGCATTTGGCAATAGACTTGGAGAAATTTCCAGAATGAAAACGCTTGTCAAACTGAAAAGAATATGATAATTTAATGTCTGTAACCGGTTACACATGAAGGAGAGCATCTGATGACAACAATAAAAGACGTAGCTCAACGGGCTGGCGTATCCGTAGCCACCGTATCAAGGGTCATTAATGATAGAGGTTATGTTCATGCGGACACACGCAAGAAAGTGGAAGATGCTGTGAAGGCGCTTAACTTTTCACCGAATGAAGTGGCCCGCTCATTATATAAGCGCAAGTCCAAACTGATTGGCCTATTGCTCCCGGATATCGCCAACCCTTACTTTCCGCAGTTAGCCCGCGGCGTAGAGGATCGAATGCAGGAGCAGGATTACAGATTAATATTCGGAAATAGTGATGAGGATGAACGGAAGGAGCAGGATTACATCCAGACGTTTATCCAGAATAACGTGGTCGGTGTAATCTCTTCAACGAACTACCCTCATTCTTCAATATATGAAAACCTGAAGATTCCCGTGGTATTTCTGGACAGAACTTCACTGGATCGTCCATCCGTGTACGCGGATGGCAGGGAAGGTGGAAGACTAGCTGCAAGGGAGATCATCAACCGCGGTAGTCGCCGGATTACAGTTATGCAAGGACCGTCACAGATCAGACCAGCTCAGGATCGATTTGAAGGGGCGATTGAAATCATCCGTGAAGCCGGGCTAGACTACCGGGTAATCCAGACGACCTCATTTTCAATTAACGAGGCAAGTATATGGGCTGAAGAATTATTCAGGAAGTATGCGGACACAGACGGGGTCATTGCCAGCAATGACATCGCAGCCATGGCAGTACTGCACGAGGCATCACGAATCGGAAGGAAAGTTCCCGATGACGTCCAAGTGATTGGCTTCGATGATATTCCGATGAGCAGCCTGTTATCGCCGGCATTGTCCACCATCCATCAGCCAGCATACGAGATGGGAAGAGAAGCGGCGGGATTACTTATCCAGCTTGTGGAACAAGCTGCAATAGAGAACAAAAACATACAGTTGCCCGTAAGTTTCATCGAACGGGGCACTACGAGAAAGGTGAGATCAGATGGCTAAAATATGTGTAATAGGAAGCAGTTCAATGGATTTGGTTGTTACTTCGTCAAGACGGCCGGGGGCGGGTGAAACCGTTCTTGGCGACAGCTTCAAAACGGTCCCTGGCGGTAAGGGAGCCAATCAGGCTGTTGCTGCTGCACGACTGGGTGGCGAGGTTGCGATGATCGGCCGGGTAGGCGACGATGCCTATGGCAAAGATATTTTAGAGAACTTTAGAGCAAACGCTGTAAATACGCAAAATGTGAAACCGGTTACACATTTAGAAAGTGGAACGGCTCATATCATTCTGGCAGAAGGTGATAATAGTATCATAGTGGTTGAAGCGGCGAATCGTGAAGTCACTCCTGCATATGTCGATGAGACGGCTGAGGTAATTCGAAATGCAGATATCGTGCTGATTCAGCAGGAAATTCCGGAGGAAACGGTTGTTCATGTGAGCGCATTGTGTGCAGAATTCGGAACACCGCTGCTGCTGAATCCCGCTCCGGCGAGAACATTGCCGCAAGAAGTGATCGACAACGCCGCATATATCACGCCGAACGAGCATGAAGCCGAGATTTTGTTTCAGGCCATGAGTCCGGCACAGGCATTGCGTCAATATCCGAACAAGTTATTCATTACGGAGGGCAGTAAAGGTGTACGTTACTATGATGGTACAGAAGAAATTTTAGTCCCAACTTATAAAGTGGAGGCTGTCGATACTACTGGGGCAGGGGATACGTTCAACGCCGCATTTGCAGTCGCTTTAGCTGAAGGCAAACCGTTGCAAGAGAGTATACGCTTCGCCAATCGGGCTGCATCTTTGTCGGTGACCAAGTTCGGAGCACAGGGCGGCATGCCAACGCGTAATGAAGTAGAGGTGAGCTTGTAATGAAAAAAAATGGCATACTGAATAGTCACATTTCCAAGATTTTGTCTGATCTGGGTCACACGGACATGATTGCGATTGCGGATGCGGGTCTACCCGTACCAGACGGCGTGCTCAAAATCGATCTGGCCCTCAAACTGGGCACACCAAGTTTCCGCGAAGTGGTGGAATTGATTGCTGAGGATATGGTCATTGAGAGAGTCATTGTGGCAGAAGAAATTCATGAAAGTAATCCCGTAGCCATGCAATTCATTGCGGAGAGATTCGGTGGAGAAGCAATCGATGATTCCATCAACCACGAACAATTTAAAGTATTAACCCGGCAGGTGAAGGCGGTTATTCGCACTGGTGAAGCCACACCCTATGCCAATTGCATTTTACAATCGGGAGTCCATTTCGGTTAAAAGGAGGTTGCATGATGCACATTCAGATGCAAAACATTCATAAGGCATTTGGCACCAATCAGGTGCTGAGCGGAGTGGATTTTGAACTAAAAGATGGTGAGGTTCATGCCTTGATGGGGGAGAATGGAGCCGGCAAATCCACATTGATGAACATTCTGATTGGTCTCCATCAGCGAGATCAGGGAACCATCACCATAGACGGTGAAGAAAACTATTTTGTAAGTCCGAAGGAAGCAGAGAAGCTGGGTATCACATTTATCCATCAGGAGCTGAACGTATGGCCTGAAATGACGGTGCTGGATAATCTATTCATCGGTAAAGAACTGACGTCATCCTTCGGATTGCTCAACACTAGACAGATGAAAGCGCTCGCCAAAGAACAGTTTGCGAAGCTTTCCGTAGACATTCCGCTCGAAAGTCCTGCTGGAGAGTGCTCCGTTGGGCAGCAACAGATGATCGAAATCGCAAAAGCACTCATGACGGATGCCAAGGTCATCATTATGGACGAACCAACGGCAGCTCTCACGGAGCGTGAGATACAGAAGCTGTTTGGTGTAATTACCTCGCTAAAGAAAAACGGAGTATCCATTGTGTATATTTCTCACCGCATGGAGGAGATATTCACGATCTGTGACCGGATTACCATTATGCGTGATGGCAGAACGGTAGACACCCAGCCCATTCCACAGACAAGCTTTGATGAAGTGGTGCGAAAAATGGTAGGTCGTGAACTTACGGAACGTTATCCCGTTCGGAAACCTTCTTATGGTGATGTCGTTCTGGAAGTAAGGAATGCAAGCAGCAAAGGGTTATTCGAGAATATCAACTTCACTGTAAGAGCAGGAGAAATACTCGGTTTCTCAGGACTTATGGGTTCTGGACGGACAGAGATTATGAGAACAATCTTCGGTTTGGATACGTTGGATAGCGGTGAAATCTTCATTCGTGGCAAAAAGGCGAACATCCGTAAACCGGCCGATGCCGTGAAACATGGTATTGGGTTTATCACAGAAGACCGCAAGGATGAGGGCCTGGTATTAGATTTCTCGATTCGCGAGAATATGGCGTTGCCGAATCTGTTCAGTTTCTCAAGCAGAGGCTTCATATCTGCTCCAAAAGAACAAGAATTCGTAGATACACTGATCAAACGTCTACAGATTAAAACACAATCCTCAGAAACGGCAGCAAGGAATCTGTCCGGGGGCAACCAGCAGAAGGTGGTTATCGCCAAATGGGTTGGGATCGGTCCAAGTGTACTAATTCTGGATGAACCTACTCGAGGAGTGGATGTCGGCGCGAAGCGAGAAATCTATGAATTGATGAATGAGCTGACAGACCGAGGTGTCGCCATCATCATGGTATCGTCAGAGCTGCCTGAAGTGCTTGGCATGAGTGACCGAATTGCGGTTGTACATGAAGGGCACATCAGCGGTGAGGTTTCGAGGGAAGAAGCAACACAAGAGAACATTATGACATTGGCCACAGGGGGACAGTGATATGACAACAATGCAGGAAAACAAAACGGCTAAAAGCGGCTTCCGTTTCTCAAATGTGATACAAAAATTGGGACCGCTACTCGGCTTGATCATTCTTATTCTCATCGTATCGGTGTTGAATCCAAGTTTCTTGGAACCGCTTAATATTTTGAATTTATTACGGCAAGTTTCGATTAATGCACTGATTGCCTTCGGTATGACGTTTGTTATCCTGACGGGCGGAATCGACTTGTCGGTCGGCTCGATCCTGGCTTTATCCAGTGCTTTTGTAGCGAATATGATGTTGTCCGGCCTGGATCCAATCTTGTCAATCATTATCGGTGTAGCGCTCGGTGGTGTCATGGGTATGGTGAACGGACTAATGATTACCAAAGGGAAAATGGCTCCGTTTATCGCTACACTCGCTACCATGACCATATTCAGGGGATTAACATTGGTGTACACGAATGGTAATCCAATTACAGGACTCGGCGATAATCTGTTGTTCCAACTGTTTGGCCGCGGTTACCTGCTGGGCATTCCGGTACCTGCGATCACCATGCTGATTACCTTCATGATTCTGTGGATTATTTTGCATAAAACGGCTTTTGGCCGCAAAACGTACGCTATTGGCGGTAATGAGAAAGCTTCCATTATCTCGGGTATCAAAGTAAATCGCGTGAAAATTATGATTTACTCCCTGACAGGTATGCTCGCTGCTCTGGCGGGTGCAATTCTGACATCGCGTTTGAACTCAGCACAACCAACAGCAGGCACATCCTATGAGCTGGATGCCATCGCAGCCGTTGTATTGGGTGGCACAAGCCTCGCTGGAGGACGCGGACGTATCGTCGGTACACTGATCGGTGTTCTGATTATCGGCGTATTGAATAACGGATTGAACTTGCTCGAAGTAAACTCCTTTTACCAAATGGTTGTGAAAGGCGTCGTAATTGCTATTGCTGTCCTGTTGGACCGCAAGAAAACAGCATAAGGAGAGAAGCGAATATGAAAAAGTGGACTTTAACACTCGTAAGCATGCTGATGATCATTGTTCTGGCTGGATGCTCTCTGGAGCCACCCGAATGGGCGAAACCTGACCCTTCCAAAAGTAATGGACAGAAGAAAATAGGTTTGTCGATATCAACACTCAATAATCCATTCTTCGTATCATTGAAGGACGGGGTAGTTGCTGAAGCTAAAAAACAAGGAGTACAGGTCATCGTGGTTGATGCCCAGAACGATTCTGCCAAACAAACGAATGATGTGGATGATCTCATTCAACAGGGAGTTAGTGCACTTCTGATTAACCCTGCAGACTCTGCAGCGATCTCTACAGCAGTTCAATCCGCTAACAGTGTGGGCATTCCCGTGATCACGCTGGATCGCTCCGCAGATAAAGGCGAAGTAGCGGCATTAGTGGCGTCTGATAATGTTAAGGGCGGACGTATGGCAGCAGAATACTTCGTGGAACAACTGGGTGAAGGAGCAAAAGTTATTGAACTTGAGGGTGTGCCTGGGGCTTCCGCAACAAGAGAGCGGGGTAAAGGCTTCCATGAAGTGGCTGACCAGAAACTCGATGTGGTTTCCAAACAGTCTGCTGATTTCGATCGGTCCAAAGGATTAAATGTCATGGAGAACCTGCTTCAGGGTAATCCTGACGTACAGGCTGTATTTGCTCATAATGACGAGATGGCACTTGGTGCGATTGAAGCGATCCAAAGCTCGGGTAAAGACATTCCGGTCATCGGATTTGACGGCAATGACGATGCAATCAAATCCATTCAGGATGGAAAGTTGACGGCTACGGTCGCTCAGCAGCCCGTACTGATTGGCGAATTGGCATTGCAAGCGGCTCTGGATGTGCTCAGTGGTAAGCAGGTGGAGCCATCGATCCCCGCTGAATTGAAACTGGTAACCAAGGAAAATGTGAACGAGTAAATCATCATAAAACATGTATCTTCGTTCTGGACATGGACATGAACATAGAACTAAACCAAGCCGCTAAATTAGCGGCTTTTTTCATTTCAGAAGAAGCGTGCGGGCATCACATCAATCAGATTATTGATTTTTAAAAGCATATTAAAGGTGCCCCAATTGAATTATAGTCCACTTTGTCATTTTGGACTGCTCAAAAAGAGCATTTTTGGATATGTATATCCAATCCATGCGTTGCTATACTAGCATGACGTTCCACACAGTCTTCACAATACAAAAGGAGGAGCTAATCTCATTGATTCATTCCTGTTCGGAATAGAAAGAAGGTGGCTGACATGAAACATCTAGTAGAACAAAATCTTCAAGCTGTAAGACAGCAAATGGCATTGGCCTGCCAGGCTTCAGGTCGCAACATTGAGGACATCAAGTTGTTGCTCGCGACCAAAACGGTACCGCTAGAGAAATTACAAATAGCTATTCAAGCAGGTGAGGTCCTGTTTGGAGAGAACAAAGCTCAAGAACTCCGAGACAAATTCCCACTCATGGAACAAAGCAAACAGGTGGAATGGCATTTTATCGGACATCTGCAAACAAATAAAGTAAAGGACGTTGTTAAATATGTTACTCTTATTCATTCCGTAGATCGTCTGAAACTGGGTCAAGCGTTACATAACCAGCTTCTCAAAGAGAATAAGACCTTAGACATTCTTGTGCAAATTAACACGTCCTACGAAGAAAGTAAATTTGGTGCCTCTCCAGAAACTGCCGTTGAGCTTGTAGAACAGTTAACTCAATTCGAAACGTTGAACGTGAAAGGCTTAATGACCATTGGAAAACTGAATGCGACAAACGAAGAAACGCGGCATTGCTTTCGTTTGTTAAACCGTATTCGCACTCAAATTAAAGAGAAAAACATCCCGCGTGTAGAAATGGATATTCTATCGATGGGTATGTCCGGTGACTTCCAGGTCGCTATTGAAGAAGGAGCTACATTGATACGTGTAGGAACAAGTGTATTTGGCCCACGCTATTTACCGGACGAATATTACTGGAATGAAAACACACGCATCGATGATTAAGTGAGAGGTAGTGTTAAATATGAAGACAGCATCCCCTTCGTTACGTGGTCGCGATCTGATCTCACCGGTTATCGCCGCTTTAATATCCGTAATTGTTAATTACGGGGGGACATTTATTCTTGTGTTTCAAGCTGCAAAAGTGGCTGGTTTAAGCCCGGAAATGACTGCTTCCTGGATTTGGTCCATCTCGATTGGGGTAGGAGTAACGGGGATCTGGCTCAGTTATCGATACAAGGAACCGATTATTACAGCCTGGTCTACACCGGGTGTGGCGTTTCTCGTTTCAGCATTAGCGGTAACCCCTTATCCAGAAGCTATTGGAGCTTACATGATTTCGGCAGTTGGATTTATTATTTTGGGTTGGTCAGGCATGTTTGAACGTTTCGTTCGACTGATTCCCCCAGGCATCGCCTCCGGATTGTTAGCAGGTATTCTGCTACAGTTTGGCATATCGGCCTTTGGAGGGGCGAAGGTTGATCCTTTGCTTGTTACTGTGCTGTTTGCAGCCTACATCGTGCTAAGAAGATTTACTTCCCGTTATGCCATTGTTGGTATATTGGCAATCGGTTTGATTTATTTGATTTGCATGGGGAAAACAGACTTCAGTACGATCCAATTGGCGGTCGCATCGCCTGTATTTGTTGTTCCAGCATTTTCGTTAAATGCTTTACTTGGGGTTGCGCTCCCGCTGTTCATTATTACCTTGACAGGGCAGTATATGCCCGGAATGCTTGTTTTGCGTAATGATGGATTCAAGACAAGTGCCAATCCCATTTTGGCCGTAACAGGTTTGGGTTCACTTCTTGCAGCTCCATTCGGATCACATGCTTTTAATGTGGCAG
Source organism: Paenibacillus sp. USHLN196 (assembly GCF_037144955.1). Classification (NCBI taxonomy): domain Bacteria; kingdom Bacillati; phylum Bacillota; class Bacilli; order Caryophanales; family Paenibacillaceae; genus Paenibacillus; species Paenibacillus sp. USHLN196. The sequence goes on from NZ_JBBCYH010000003.1 coordinate 598,683, forward strand.
CTATTACAGCAGCGATTTGTACAGGAAAAGATGCACATGAAGATGCAACTAAACGGTATATAGCAGGTATTGCTTGTGGAATTTTTTATATTTTTGTCGGCATTTTTGGCGTAACATTGGCTGCTCTGTTTTTGATTCTTCCTGCTACTTTTATTGCAACATTAGCCGGACTAGCCTTACTCGGAACAATTGGGGGGAGTCTTGCGAATGCATTAACGGACCCTAAAGGACGTGAAACCGCATTGATAACATTTTTAGCGACAGCAGCGAATGTGACTTTACTTGGTGTCGGTGGTGCATTTTGGGGACTGTTTGCAGGAATGATGGCACATCTACTGATGAATAGCAAATTTCCCAAAAAACAATTTGGATCGAATAGATAACCGTAATATGGAGAGGAAGATGTTCATGAAACAATTGGAAAAGCAAGATAAAGTCGTGGCAAATGCTATCCAGCAAGAGCTTGGAAGACAGCGGGATACGATAGAATTGATTGCATCAGAGAATTTTGTAAGTCAAGCTGTGATGGAAGCAACCGGCTCAGTATTGACCAATAAATATGCGGAGGGGTATCCGGGCAGAAGATATTATGGCGGTTGTGAGCATGTAGATACAATCGAGGAGATAGCGAATCGCCGCCTTAAAGCACTTTTTGGCGCTGAACATGCGAATGTGCAGCCTCACTCCGGTTCTCAGGCCAACATGGCTGTGTATTTTGCCTCGGTTGAGATTGGTGACACAATACTTGGCATGAATCTATCCCAAGGTGGTCATCTAACACACGGAAGTCTTGTTAATTTTTCTGGGAGATTTTATAATTTTGTTCCATATGGTGTTGATGCACAAACAGGCCGCATTGACTTTGACGAAGTACGTAAACTGGCTTATAAGTATCGTCCACGCATGATCGTTGCAGGTGGAAGTGCATACCCGCGGACCATTGAGTTTGAATTATTCGCCCAAATTGCCGCCGAAGTGGGAGCCCTTTTCTTTGTAGATATGGCGCATATAGCCGGAATAGTTGCAGCAGGTTTGCATCCTAATCCGGTACCGCATGCCCATTTTGTTTCAACTACCACGCACAAGACTTTGCGAGGACCACGAGGGGGAGCCATTTTGTGTCGGGAGTCGTGGGCACAGGCGATCGATAAAGCTGTATTCCCGGGAACTCAGGGTGGGCCTTTCATGCATGTCATAGCAGGGAAGGCGGTGGCGTTAGGTGAGGCATTGCAATCCGATTTCACAACATATATTGAAGGTGTTCTGAATAACGCCAACGTATTGGCAGAAACTTTAATGAATGAAGGACTCACCCTTGTATCGGGTGGGACAGATAATCATATCGTGTTGGTTGACTTACGAACTATGGGCCTTACAGGCAAAGAAGCCGAAGCTTTACTTGATGAGGTGGGGATTACAGCGAATAAAAATGCAATCCCTCACGATACGGCAAGTCCTTTGGTCACGAGCGGTATTCGTTTTGGAACTCCGGCTATGACGTCAAGAGGACTTGGAGCCAGGGAAATGAAAGAAATCGGACAGCTTATAGGGGTGGCTTTCAAAAATCCCAAAAGTTTGAAGGTGAAAAATCAGATATTAGGTAGTGTCCGCGAAATCACTTCGCAATTTCCTCTATATGAAGGGCTTAAATAGTTCAACAGCAGACACATATAGAGCCTGCAATTGTTCCTGATGGATAACAATTGCAGGCTCTTATTTTGCTTGCTATGTTGAAACTTTCTTTTTTGAACAGGAGAGATATACCGTAAATAAGATTTAAGACACGCCCTAGTAAGCTATACCTACACGAGACTGTACATACTCATCAGACATTAATTGCTGATAAGCAAACTCCGCAGTATCGATTACAGATATAGAGGTTCCACCGTCAGGCAAATAGTCGCGCTCAACCCGGTACTTACCGAGAGATTCTCCATCAAATAAGTAGGTAGGACACACGATAGTCCATTCTAACTCTGAAGCTTTGAGAATGTTGTACATTTCTAGATGCTCCATTGCTGCGCGCGTTGATTTACGTTTGGATTCGGAGGATTGAAAACGAAGCAAGCCAGGATCGGTTCGACTTTCCAATATTCCTGCCGTACCAATGGTAATGATTCTTTTCATGCGCTCCTGAGCCATAGCTTCAACAATCAGTCTCATGGATTGCGATAATGTAGTCGTTCCATCGGTGCCCAAGGCACTAACAACGAGATCAGCCCCATGCATGGCGAGATGAATATCTTCTTTGACTAAAGCATTCCCTTGATGCAGAATGAAATTTTTATCACTAATTTGTACCTTCTCCGGGCTTCTAACCAGTGCGGTTACTTGATGATTGGAACGTAATGCATGAGAGACGAGATGACTTCCAACTCTCCCAGTGGCACCTAACACGGAAATTTTCAAAATACAATACTTCCTTTCAGACCGGATTGGCAAAAATGTCCTTCATTATAATAGAGTCTGTGCAAGGCGATGTATACCTTCCTCAATTCTATCCTCATCTACTTTCGCAAAACCTAATATCCATCCTTTTCGATTACTTTCCAGGCAATATTTACTAAGCGGGTATACGCGGACGCCTTGATCAAGGGCAGCGTTGGTCATCACTTCTTCGTCAAACGACGTTTCAGATTCAAGAAGCATATGCAATCCCGTTTCCACACCACTTAATGTAAATTGTGAACTTAGCCCAGAAGCTACAATGGCTTTGGTCATGACTTCGTGTCTGCGTCGATATATATTCCGAACTCTTCTCATATGGCGCATGAAATGACCTCGTTCAATAAAGTGAGTAAGCGTTAATTGTTCCATAATCGGCAGATGACGATACGTTAGTTCGTGCACTTGGGTAAGCCGATCAATAGCCTTTTTGGGTCCGATGATAGCGGATAGTCGAATGCCAGGCGCAACCATCTTGGAGAAACTCATCATATAAAGCGTATTCTGAGGTTGCTGACTGAAAATGGTCGGAAGTGGATCTCCGCGGTATCTAAATTCGCTATCGTAGTCATCCTCAACAATCCAATATCGATGATGAGCAGCCATATGCATTAATTGTTGCCTGCGGGGCTCCGACATAATAACGCCAACTGCGCATTGATGAGAAGGTGTGACGAATACGAGTTTAGTATCTGGGTGAATGCGATCTACACAGATTCCATACTCATCGACAGGAACGGGTTCAACCTGCATCCGTCGGTATTTCATCGCCATCCAAGCAGCAGGGAACCCGGGGTCCTCTACCGAAACTCTGTCTCCCTCACTTAAGAGTGCCTGAGCAATTAAATCAATGCTATGTTGTGCACCAGAGGTTAACAAGACTTGATCAACATCGATATGAATGCCTCGTTCAAGTGACAAATAACGTTGAATCTGCTCTCTTAAGGGCAGTAAACCTCTGGCATCGCCGTAGGCCCAAATATCCAGATTAGGTTCAGTGGAAGCCTGTATAAACGATTGCCTCCAGGATTTGGTGAAATTTTCATCTAGATAAGGCTCGTGGGGAGTAAAATCAATGTCTACTTTTCGGTTATCTCTATTGCCGAACCAACTGTGCAGCTGACCAATCGAATCGTTTAGTATAGGCAGCTCGGGAGGGATAGGTCCTTGGATCGCGACATCCTCCGATGAACGAGGCGCATATGTCCAATCACTAACCCTTGTCCCGGCCCGACGGGAGGTTACCGTATACCCTCTGCTGAATAGTTCCTCGTAGACAATTTGTATGGTTGATCGTGAAACGCCAATTAATTGCGCGAGTTCACGTGATGGAAGTAGCAATTCGCCCGGCGGCCATTTTCCGGTTGTAATATGTTGAATAGCTTGGTCAAGAAGTTGCTGCCAGATCGGGCGATGGTCATTGCGATTCACTTTTAGCATGGATTCAACTCCTGTAGTGATGCTGAGATTATGGATTGCATGTTCTTATGTAGTTATGGATGCTTCTGGCACTCCACTGAATACTATCATGGCAGAAGTTGAATTGGCAACAAAGCGAAGTAAAGACTGGATTGATATTTCCCGTGTAACGCACCTGCTTGGGTTGGTTCATACTCGGTTCATATTGAAGCAACAGACAGTTCATCTTCTTCGGTTACACTACTGGAGTACTACCACAGAGATTCCTAATTCATAGATAAGACAGGAGAAGATGAGATTGACACTGAAAAAACGAACTTCCATCGCCGCGATAACCTTGGTGTTCGCGATGATATCCCCTATGTCCGCCATGGCTGTATCCGCTACAAGTAACGGAAGTAATCTTACGTATGATCTGACCAAAAAGGCAGTAGTCGCGAAGGCCAAGGTACTTACTGAATCATACGCTACGACAAGTGTGCAATACGCGCTGATGGATGAGGGAGAGATTGTGATCTCCGGTCAGTTGGGCAAAAATGACCAGCAGAACAACATTCCACTTTCTTCTAATACAATGTATGGCATAGGTTCAACCAGCAAAATGGTGCTTACGGCTTCCGTAATGAAGCTAGTGGACCAAGGCGAGATCGATCTCGATGAGCCTGTAGTGAAGTATATTCCGGACTTTAAAATGAAAGATAAGCGTTACCAACAGATCACACCACGCATGCTGCTGAATCATTCATCCGGGCTTCTTGGAACGTCGAGTAATAGTGCAATACTGTTCGGGGACAAGGATACCTACGCACATGATACGTTACTGGAACAATTGGCGACGCAACATCTAAAGGCAGATCCTGGTGCATACTCGGTGTATAGCAATGATGGTTTTACCTTAGCTGAGATTCTGGTTGAGCGGGTCAGCGGCATGAGTTTCACCACTTTCATACACCGGTACATAACGGAACCTCTCGGTATGGACCATACCAAAACACCGCAGGACGATGTGAATCTTAGCCAGATGGCAGCAACATATTCCCCGTCGCATGCGGAGCATCTTCCCTTAGAGACTACAAACATGATAGCTTCCGGTGGCCTCTATTCCACCGCTGAAGACCTGGTTCAATTCTCGAAAATCTTCACAGGTGAGGTTGAAGGTGTTCTTTCACAGGAATCTGTAGAGGCTATGGAGCAAGAAGAATACAAGAGAGGTATGTGGCCGGAAGATGGCGATTCGTCCGTTGGCTATGGCTTGGGCTGGGATAGCGTAAACTTGTTTCCTTTTAATGATTATGGCATCCAGGCAGTAAGCAAAGGCGGCAATACGATAACCTATCATTCCTCATTGATTGTGCTTCCTGAATATAATATGGCTGCTGCCGTAACTTCTTCGGGAGGTCACAGCTCAACGGATCAATTGCTGGCAACCGAACTGTTGCTTGGCGCGCTCGAGGAGAAGAATATCATTCCGGATCGTAAGCCGGAGAAGTCACATGGCGCGCCTGTAAAAGCAACCATGCCGAAGGAACTTACACAGCATACAGGTATGTATGGCGGTGGTGCTAACATGTTAATGAACTTGGACATGAAAGATGACGGGCAATTAACCATGTCCAATCTGTCATCTCCTAACAGTCCTGATCAGACATACACGTATGTCGCTGATGGTTCTTTTGTTAATAACACAGGTACGGAAAAGTTGAAATTCGTTCAGGAAGTCAATGGAAACACATATTTGTGGTCTCGCTCGTATCAGTCCGTGCCGGGTCTTGGGCAGATCGCTTCCTCGGAATACAAGGCAGAAAAACTTGAAACTAACGAATTGGCTGAAGATGTAAAAGCCGCATGGCAGAAGCGGGAAGGCAAAGCCTATGTGTTGGTCAACGAAAAGTTCACATCAACATTGTATAACACAGCTATGCCGATGATTCCGATTCATACCTTCAACGAACTGCCGGGTTATGTATACACGAATAAAATCATTGGAGCGAACCAAGCCGTGAATCAATTGCAGATTCCTGGATTGGCGGGCCGTGACACGATGGAGTTCAATTTCTATGAGGAAAATGGCGTGGAATACGTTACAGCTGGAGGCAACGTCTATGCTGCTCAGGAAATTGTAAAACCGATCTATACAGGAAGACAGTCGAAGACAACCATTCCAGCGAATGGTCATGCTACATGGTTCTCGATTCCGGCATCCGTTGCAGGTAAAGAAATGACGGTCAAGATGTCTTCAAACAGCGCATTTGCTGTATACGACGAAGCGGGCGTAGGCATGAATCATACAGTGGTCAGTGGACAAAACGAAATTGTATTGCCTGAGAACGGAACCATTGTGTTTGCGGGTGAAGCTGGTTCGAAGTTTGAGATTGTATTGACAACCAGAGCGAATTAATAGAAAATAAAAAAACTGTACATCAAAAAGTCGCGGAAAACGCGGCTTTTTTGATTTCTTAAATTTTAAAAGTAACGTTTTAAAGTAAATGTACCTTTTTTCAGATTCACAATGTAATATTGGGTTTCGCAAAGCTTACCTGGAGGGTAAGTATTAAAAGGACTTTTACTGGTTGGAAAAAATGATGGAGGAAAATGTTGCAAGTGGAAAGGCAAAGCATTGATTGTTAATATACAGTAAATAATAACAATCAAGTGGGCAAAAGATCGACAAAGATATAACAGTAATAGCGATTCCAAAGAAAATAATGATTATTCGGACAACACCGAGTCGGGGAGGACACATGAAAACAACGAAGATCTCATTTTTTATACTTTCACTGATGCTGCTCCTGGTGAGCGGTCTATCAGGATGGGTAGGGAACGCTGCTGCAGCGTCCGATTCCGGTAAAACCTATGTTATCGGAACTGATGTCACATTTGCTCCATTCGAATATGAAGACGAGAATGGTGATTTTGTTGGTATCGACATGGATTTACTGGATGCAATCGCCAAAGATCAAAATTTCAAGTATCAAATCAAAGCCCTGGGATTTAACGCAGCTGTACAGGCACTTGAGGCGAATCAAGTCGATGGTGTGATCGCAGGGATGAGTATTACGGATGAGCGAAAAGCAAAATTTGATTTTTCTGATACTTATTTTGAATCAGGTGTCGTTATGGGTGTTAGTGCCAACAATGACACAATTAAGAGTTATGAAGACCTTCGTGGACAGAAGGTAGCCGTGAAAACCGGAACAGAAGGGTTTAGTTTTGCAGAGTCCATCGCTTCAGAGTATGGATTTACGATCGTTCCGTTTGATGAGTCATACCAAATGTATGAAGATGTAAAAACCGGTAATTCCGTAGCCTGTTTTGAAGATTATTCTGTACTGGCCTATGGGGTTAATCAGAACAACGGTTTGAAAATTGTTACCGACAAAGAAGATGGCGCTCCTTACGGTTTTGCAGTAAGCAAGGGGAAAAACCAAGAGCTTCTGGAGATGTTTAATACAGGGCTCGCCAATATCAAAGCTAACGGTGAGTATAAGCGCATTACCGAGAAATATCTTGGTGAGAACGCTCCGACTGTTGCTAATCAAGGTCGCTGGGAGTTAATCCAGAAATCTCTTCCTGCACTTTTTAAAGGTCTGGGAAACACACTTTTATACACGATTGTGTCCCTGTTCTTCGCGTTTATCATCGGTCTGATTTTCGGATTTATGAAGGTAGGACAGAACAAATTCCTTCGTGGTGTTGCCACCGTATTTGTGGATATCTTCCGCGGCATTCCGCTGATTGTCCTGGCATTCTTTATTTATTTCGGGATACCACAAGCTATGGGCTTCACGATGCCATTGTTCCTGGCAGCTATTCTGACACTTAGTCTGAATGCAGGAGCGTACGTCACCGAGATTATCAGAGGCGGGATTCAATCGATTGATCGTGGACAGATGGAAGCTGCACGTTCATTGGGTCTTCCTTATCGCAAAGCGATGATCAAGATCGTCATTCCGCAGGCGGTACGGGTTATGATTCCTTCTTTCATTAACCAGATGGTTATTACATTGAAGGATACGTCAATCTTATCCGTCATTGGTCTCGTAGAGTTGACACAATCGGGTAAAATCGTAATTGCAAGAACGTTCTCCTCTTTTGACATTTGGTTAACGGTTGCGATTATGTACCTGATTGTTATCATCACATTGACCAAAATTGCTGATTATCTGGAGGTGAAGGTTCGTCGTGGCTAAAATAAAAGTTGAAGGTTTGAAAAAAAGTTTCGGCACGAATCAGGTCCTGAAGGGGATTGATGTGGCGGTCAACGAAGGAGAAGTTGTCTGTGTCATCGGACCTTCCGGTTCAGGGAAAAGTACTTTCTTGCGCTGCATCAACCAATTAGATGCCATCACGGCAGGCCGAGTGATCGTGGATGATCAGGATCTGAATGACCCTAAAACCAATTTGAACAAAGCTCGTGAAAATATTGGCATGGTATTTCAACATTTTAACTTGTTCCCTCATTTCAGTGTACTTAAAAACATCATGTTTGCACCTAGAGAACTCGGGATATTAAATGCACAGCAGGCGCGTGATACAGCACTCCAATTACTTGACCGTGTGGGTCTGTCTGACAAAGCAGACAGCTATCCAACGCAACTGTCAGGTGGACAAAAACAACGTGTAGCTATCGCTCGTGCACTTGCTATGAATCCGGATGTCATGTTATTTGATGAACCGACATCGGCGCTGGACCCTGAGATGGTAGGAGAAGTACTCGGCGTAATGAAAGACCTCGCCAGCGAAGGCATGACGATGATGATCGTTACCCATGAGATGGGTTTTGCCCGTGAGGTAGCTGATCGCGTGATCTTCATGGATGGTGGTTATATTGTCGAGCAGGGTACTCCTGCAGAGATATTTGGGAATCCGAAGAATGAGCGGACGATCAGCTTCTTAGAAAAAGTACTCTAGCACTGATATACAGGTATAACATTGAAAGTCGCTATTTATGCGGCTTTTTTTGTTTTATGGATTAATCCTTATTTTGAAATGCGAACAGAAATTTTAATCGTATAGTGCTCATAACCTCTCACTGAAAGATCATCTAACAAAACATCCTCATAAAAATATCCATTAAGGTTTAAACCCTCACGTTCACTGTGTTGTAGCATTCGATCATAGGTTGTCTCTACACTGGAATACCCATCCGTATGATAGGCAATTAAGTAAGTACCGTTCTCCTTTTTGAAATTGGCATGCGTTGAATCGTTACTGATTCGGGTATACAGATAATCGTAATTGAACGCTTCATTGGCTAATACCGCTTTGGTATCTCGCATCCAGCCTACCGTATGAGATGTGTCCAGATGATGACTCTCTAGATACTTGTCATGCTTAAGCATAGATTCATAGAAGCTCTCGTCATTGGTGTAAGGGTCGGCCGCGGTAATAACCAGGGCTTCCGCCGACATGTCTTCCAACCCAATGAAGGCTGGATTGATTTTCAACGCAGAAGCAGTAATTTCTTTTTTCTTTGAGATTAGTTTTTTCATTTTAATCAGTTTATTAATTTTCACTTCGAGCAGAGCCTCTTCACCCTCAAGCAAAGTGATTAGTTTCTCGGGGGATCTCTGATCCAGATAATCCTTAATTTCCTTCAAAGGCATATCCAATTCTTTTAGAATGGTGATTACTTTGAAGACATCCATCTGATTCATCGAATAGTATCTGTATCCATTATCAGCTTTGATCTCAGGTGAAAGAATGCCCAATCGATCATAGTGAAAAAGAGTGTCTTTGCTGATACCCATCAATTTAGCAAATTGTCCTGACGACAGATGTGTTAGAGAATAATTCATAAAACCCTCCTTGACTATGGTGTTACACCGTACTTTATTGTAACGAAGTACCTTGAGTTTAACAACCGAAGAGGACGATCATAGCTAACCGGTTCTGAATAGTGGATTGTTGTTCTAGTTGCTCAACCTCTCTAAGTGGCGTAAGATCATATTCAATATGTGAAATGAATACAAGTATTCAACGGGAATCGTTCAGGAGAAAAAGAGAGGTCAGTACTCCATGGAAAACGTGTCATATGAAGAACAATTACAATCCATCCAAGCCTTTGAATCAACAATTCGCAAATCAGAAAATGCCTTAACGAATATGTCTCAGAAAGGTAATAACACGACTCTAGTGCAGAAACGCCTCAAAGCTTTATACATCGGCTTAGCCATGCTGGAATTTGTCTGGAACCGAAAATCTCATCCGTACACCGAACAAGATATAGCAGGGGCTCGTCTTGTTTTGATTGGATTGTTCCCATCTCTTGAGAGCATGCATGCTAAATCCAAAGAAGGTAGCCCTCAAAAGACTCTTCTGGAAAGAAGAATTAAAGCATTTCATCTAGCTGTTCAAGCCATGGATGATATGGGAAATTAATTAATCATTACTGCATTCTGCCTACTTTGACGGGAATACTGGGTAAATGACCATGGATACACATACGTCTATCGAATGGAGAATGATCATGGGAGAAAAAACGAATGATGCTGGATTGCCCGGCGAACAAAGTAATCACGCCATGAATGCATTGGTATATGATACCTACGGAACGCCAGAAGTCCTTCGATTAGAAAAAGTCGCCATCCCTGTGCCTAAGGATCATGAAGTATTAATTGAGGTCCATGCAACCTCGGTAAACTCCTGGGATTGGGATCTCCTTCGCGGTAAACCATTCGTAACCCGCATCGGCGCGGTCCGGCAGCCTCGTTATCGAATTCTTGGGGCAGATGTAGCGGGACGGGTAATCGCCGTTGGAGCTTCTGCCAAACGATTCAAACCAGGAGACGAGGTCTTCGGAGATCTTTCCGGTTGCAACTGGGGTGGATTCGCTGAATATGTGTGTGCTACGGAAAGTGCCTTGACATCAAAACCTGCGGGTATCAACTATGTGCAGGCAGCAGCCATCCCTCAGGCAGCCGTTCTGGCATTACAAGGCCTGCGTGATCGGGGAGATCTGCAAAAGGGGCAACGTGTTCTGATTAATGGCGCCGGTGGCGGAGTCGGAACATTTGCCATCCAATATGCCAAATTGCTTGGGGCAGAAGTGACTGGCGTTGATAGCGCTGACAAGCTGAGTATGTTAATCGCTGTTGGAGCTGACCATGTGTTGGATTATAGGAAAGTGGATTTTACTGCAAGGGGAGTACAATACGACCTGATTCTGGATGTCATCGGTAAGCATTCGGTTTTTGCTTTGAAGCGTGCATTAGTCAGCGGAGGCATATATGTGATGGTCGGAGGTCCAATGCGGCGCATTATTCTCAATTTGCTGTGGGCACCGATTATTGCGCGGCTTGAGCATAAGCAAATAAAACTTCTCGTTCATAAACCGAATCATGAGGATCAAGAGGTATGGAAAGAACTTGTTGAATCAGGCCAAGTCTTACCAATTGTTGATCGGGAGTACTTATTAAGTGAAGGAGCTCAGGCCATTCAAGATCTTGGAGAAGGTCGTGTGAAAGGAAAAGTCATTATTTCCATCAAAAAAAGGGACGTTTAAATGATAGAAAGATATCTTATGTAAGCGATCTTAACGATAAAACTGAAATGAAAGAGAGGTCTGTCTAATTAATGACAGACCTCTCTTTTTCTTTGGTAAGCTTAGGTAAACCGATAGAGGCGTACACCATGTGCCGGTACAGTAGTAACTAAGGAGTTCTTTGTGAAATCAGCTGCTTCTCCGCTCCATAATTCGGTACCTTCGGTAATACCCGAGAGGCTGATTTCCTCTATATTGAGATCCGCGGGCAGAGGTTTCTCGCCTGTATTGAATACAGCGACGTAGGACGAGCCATCACCATGTTGAGCTGTCCATACGATAAGTTCTTCCTGACGTAAGGCTTCTCTGGCTCCATAACTCTCACGATGCATTCGAAGAACCTCTCGGTTGGTTAACAGCGACAGTGTCCAATCATCGTTATCTCGAAGTTCACCACCGAAGATGAGCGGGGAACGGAAGATGCTCCACAGCGACATCATCGTCAACTGCTCGTCAGGTGTGAACCGAGTCCAGCGGTCTGCACCACCTCCGTCTACAGAACGGATACCGATATGACCTAAAGGCAGCATATCACAGTCTGGCCAGCAGCCGGCTTGGGGAACACCTTGCCATGTCCGGCAGCGGTCGAACATATCCAATAACAGCGGCCAAAGATCCCAGAAGTCATCCGTAACACGCCACATATTCGCATGTTCAGCTAAGAATTCCGAGTATTCCACAGGAGCAGGCCCAGGAGACAGGCTCAGGACCATAGGCCGACCGGACCGGTCAATTGCTTTGGCTATCATTTCGATCTCAGGCTGATGGGTGTCGTAGAGCCTGGAAGCCGCAATATCGTCCACCTTCACCAAGTCAACGCCCCATTGTGCATACAGTTCAAAGAGCGAATCATAATAGGCCTGTGCTCCTTCTTTCGAGCTATCGACACCGTACATATCTGTGTTCCACGGACAGATGGAGTTCGGATGAGCAATATCGCGTGCAGTGGCGGTTGTGCCCAGGATCGGAGTCCCGGCATGTGCAGCTTGACGCGGAATACCGCGCATGATGTGAATGCCAAATTGCAGCCCAAGACTATGAACGTAGTCGGCTAATGGCTTAAATCCCTGTCCATTCGCAGCAGAAGGAAAGCGGTTCTCGGCAGGCATAAGCCGTGAATATTCATCCATAATTAGTGGAACGAACGGACGATATTGAGAAGAATTGGCATAAGGCTCGTACCATTGAATATCAACCGTAATGTAACTCCAGCCGAAGTCTTTAAGATGTTCTGCCATGTACTCGGCGTTACCACGAATTTCGTCCTCTGTAACGGCCGCGCCATAGCAATCCCAGCTATTCCAGCCAAGCGGTGGAGTTGATGCTGCAAGCGTATGATTCATGGGAATACTCCTCTACTGATTAATTATTGCTCTCGCTAAATTCATCATAATAAAGGATTTTATTAATATCTACAGTAATCTTACATGTGAAATAGCATAATATTGCGGTTAGTCAAAGAACAATTTACGATACACGAGGCTTTCGCCACCACTGCGGAATTCACCTGGCGTAAAGCCAGTTATGCCGCGAAAGGCTTTGATAAAATAACTTCCACTGGAATACCCGACTTGTTCGGCAATGACTTCAATGCTAAGACCAGTTCCACGCAGCAATTCCATCGCTTTCTCAGTGCGCACGCGGGTCAGATAAGCGCCCGGGGTCAGACCTGTACTGGAAGAGAAGCGACGTATGAAGTGATATTTGGAAAGGCACACATGTTCCGCAAGATGATCCATACTGATCATCTTAGAGTAGTTGTTTTCTATGTATTCAACGGCCCGTTGTATGTTACCCGACCAGTTTTCTCTGTTGCTCAGCGTTGTTTTCTGCAATCTAACCAGTTCTGTCATGAACTGATACACACTGGATGATGCAATTAGAGGATCAGTGATTCTGCCTGCCGCCGCATCGGTCACGATCATTCGCAACAACCGGATTGGTGTACAGTCAGCGGGGAGATAGGGTACCTCTCCCACTTCGCGAAGGAATTTTCGCCAATGGGGCAGGACAAGTGTGGGCCGGAACAACAGGAAGAGAAACTCCCAAGGCTCTTTCGATTCTGAATGATAGTAATAGCGATGTGGACCTGGGATTTCGGCCAAAAAAGCTTGTCCTGCAGTGACATGGTGGATGTATTGATTTGACTCAAATACACCTTCACCCGAGATCGTATACTGGAACAACAGGAGAGGCCCATCCGTACGTTCGAGTCCATCCCAGAGATAAGAAGGGTCGGTTATAGAATCAGATCCGGCCGCAAATAGTGAACATAGTTGGAGCTCCTTGTCTTCAGCGAACCGAAAACCATAGGTTCCTCTGGGAATAGTCATATCCATTCTCCTTGTTGCCCTGAATTTTTACTGCGCTCCACGAAGGAAGAGGTCTACTAGTTTTTTTCCTAATGAAAGATTGGAACCATATTTGTGGTGGTTGTCTTCCCGATTCCCCATGAGCATCATGGTGGAGAATGTTTCGGCCAAGAAATACGGATCATCCGTCTGCAGTCTATTTTGATCCATTGCCCGCTGGAAATGGGTGGCTAACACTTCGTGAATACCATGCTCCGCTGCACGTATGTCCTGAATCTGAGCGTGGTCAAGAAAAGGCTCAGCCTCTCTAAGCATAGTTTCAATCTCCGCATGCGGATTTCCCAATCTGGCTTCGGCCAAACATACAAGTCCTGATTCCAGATCTTCAGCTTGATCAAGCATATGCGAGGTTAAACGGCTGACATTCTGTAACATGGTTGTAAAAGCAACCTTGAATAGCTCGGGTTTGCTGGTGAAATGATAATAGATTGTCGGTTTTGATACGCTACAACTTTTTCCAATTTGCTGAAGTGTGACCGTTTCGTAGCCATATTCCATGAATAGCTTGGAAGCCGTTTGAATGATGGTTTGTTGAATAGAGATATCTTCTTCAGCATGTTTGGGTCTTCCAGGTAAACGTTTCGTTGATTTTTCTGTCATTGGACTTCCCTCCATGAATATTTTATGACAAATAACGATAGTAAGCAAAATCATCTTGTAATTATACTTACCGGTAAGTATAATTATTGAGAGTTGAAAAGTCATAAACATTATCCTCATGAAAAGGTGGTTTTAGAGTTGAAAACAGCACAACGTACAAACAAATGGAAAAAGATAATCATGTGGACAATTTTGGCCATCGTTATCATCGTGGCCGGAGTTTTCGTATATCTTCAATCGGTCACGTATAGTCCGTCTGAGCGAGCGGAAGCGGCGTTTACAAGTGATGGTCAGGTTAATGTCACCGAGATTAAGGACGGTTACCGGTTTGAACCCGTGGGTACAGAGGTAACAAAGCCAAATATTATTTTCTATCCCGGCGGTCTAGTCGAACCTGAAAGCTATTCTCCACTTGCCAGAGAACTGGCAGAAGAGGGTCACCGCGTATACATCGCGAAGATGCCAATAAACTTGGCCATTTTCGGTCAGAACAAGGCTGATTCTTTTATCGAGGAACATCCTGATGAATCATTTGTTATTGGCGGACATTCACTAGGAGGATCATTTGCATCACGGTATGCTGCCGAGCGCACGGAGAAGTTGAAAGGCGTCTTTTTCCTGGCATCCTATGCTGATGAAGGCGGTAGCTTGAAGAATACAGACTTGTCTATCTTACAAATTACAGGCTCGGATGACGGAGTGCTTAACAGGGAAGACTGGAAGAACTCCAAAGCAAATCTGCCGGAAGACACGACATATGTGAGTATTGAGGGTGGGAATCATGGTCAATTTGGGTCATACGGCATGCAAAAAGGAGATAATCAACCTGCAATTAGGGAAGAAAAGCAGTTGGAAGAGGTTGTCGTAGCATTAGAGAAATGGATAGATAAACTGAATTAGTGTATGGGATTAATCTTATAATCAACTATGATCGGTTATCATCGGAAAAAAGTCGCTAAATAGCGGCTTTTTTTGTCTCAATAGAATTGATTTAATGACCACAAGTCGTTAACATTAGAGTCATTGTTCATGGTTAGAGGTGTCGACAATACGAATAGCAGCAAGAACATCAAAAGGAGAAAAGATTATGTTTTTCAGAAAAATGGCTTACACTTTATTTATCATCATTGCCGCATTAATGTTCACAGGTTGTACTTCACAGTCTTTGTTTGATACCGGCTCTTCTCAAGTAGTATCGGAGGATATGGGATTTAATGAGGTTGCCAATTATATCTCGGAGCACAATGAACTGCCGCCAAATTACATTACCAAGAAAGAGGCCAGAGAATTGGGCTGGGAACCGAATGAAGGGAATCTGCATGAAGTAGCTCCTGGCAAAAGCATCGGCGGCGATGTATTCAGAAACCGGGAAGGGTTATTACCTAACCAAAAAGGTCGGATATGGTACGAAGCCGATATACATTATTCAGGAGGACGACGCGGTAGCGATCGAATTCTATACTCGAATGATGGCCTAATCTACCAGACGACAGATCATTACAAGTCATTTGAACAGATCACACATACGGAGGAATGAGATGAGCATCATTCAGATTGACGGAAACCACACTCACACCAAGGAAGAGTTGCATCAAGTGCTTCAGAAACAGCTTGAGTTAGACGAGAGCTATGGAGCCAATTTGGACGCATTATGGGATGTCTTGACCGGGGCTGTAAGCATGCCGCTTACTGTTCAATGGCTTGGATTCGAGAAAAGCAAAGAAATTCTTGGAGATTACGCTGACCAAGTCATCGAATTGATGCGGGATGTGGAAGGTGAGATCCAAGGATTTACGTTGGAATTATATTATTGAAATGTAATATTGGCGTTATGAGGCGATGGGCAACCATCGCTTTTTATGGTCTCCTCAGTTGACTGAGGATCATGTCTAGATCATGCTATTTTCATGGCTTAATAATCAAGGTTCGGGTTAATAGACTTCCCTATACTTTAAGCATGGAATAGGATAGGCAGGATTTTAATCGTTTATTAACACTGAATTATGTAAGCGTATACTATTCCGAAACGAGTTACTGTAATGTCTGGATTGTTTATCACGACTAACACCATCTAGGGGGCAGAGAAATAATGAGAGCCGTTTCAAAATTGCTAGGAGCATGCCTGGTAACAAGTGTTGTGCTGATTTCCGTCGGTTGTGGAAATGCTGCAGAGAATGCCGAGTCGAATAGCAGTGATCCGAACAGCCCGATCACCTTTACTTTCTTTGGAGCAGACGCAAGTCCCAATTGGAACAAAATGCAGGATGCCGTAGGAAAGAAAATTACGGAAGAAACCGGTGTGAGCATTGATGCAGAATTTGATATTTCGAGCGGAGGAGGTAATGACCGCATTTCCCTGATGGCTGCCAGTGGCGATTATCCGGATCTGATCTTCCCTAAAGGCAATTTGACCCGACTCGTAGATGCCGGTGCGATGGTAGATTTGACGGATCTGATCGAAGAACACGCGCCCAATTTGAAAAAGATTTACGGAGAGCATTTTAATCGGTTGAAATACAGCAATGATGATCCTTCAATATATTGGATTCCGACGAACGGTGCGATCGATCAGGTCAGCTTTGACGCTACGAATGGTGCAGCCATTCAACATCGTGTAGTCAAGGAACTCGGGTATCCTGAGATCAAAACCTTAAACGATTTCGAAAACGTACTACGTGACTTTTACGAGAAGCATCCGACAACAGACGATGGGCAGCCAACGATTCCACTAACGCTTAGTGCGGATGGCTGGAGACGCATGATTACGGTGACTGACCCCGCTGCCATGTCGACGGGTGGCCCAGGAGATGGCGAGTATTTCATCGATCCAGACACATATGAAGCCGTGCTGCATTACAAACGCCCAGAGGAAAAGGAATATTTCCGCTGGTTGAACAAGATGTACAATGAAGGCTTGCTGGACAAAGACAGTTTTGTTCAAAAAGATGATCAGTATAAGTCCAAAATCGCCAGCGGACGCGTGCTTTCGTTACTTGATCCGAACTGGGGATTCAGTGATGCGGAAAATGCGCTGAAAAGTGCAGGGAAAGACGACATGACCTACGGATTCTATCCGGTAACACTAGACGATAGTTTCCAGCGCAAAGACTTTCAGAATATCGGCTTTGACGGTTATGGCATTGGGATAACGGTCGATTGTGAAGATCCTGTTCGAGCCATCAAATTTTTGGACTGGATGTCTTCTGAAGAAGGACAAGTATTGAGAAATTGGGGCGTTGAAGGAGAACACTACAACGTGGAAGACGGTGTTCGCACCATTCCGGCAGATGTGCAGGAACGTAAAAACAAAGACAATAACACGTTTACCAAAGAAACCGGTGTAGGCTTGTACTACATTTTTGGTGCCCACTACGGGGATGGTGTTAAAGATTCAACGGACAACTATTACACGACGAATTATCCTGAACAGATTCAGCAAAGTTATTCCGATGAGGAAAAAGAAGCGCTGAAAGGGTATGGCATCACAACCTGGAAGGATTTGTTCCCTTCTGAAGAAGAGTTCCCGGTAAAAGAGTGGGGCGCGGCTTACAACATGCCGATTCCGTCCGATAGCGGGGATTATAATGTGGTGTATCAGAAAACGCAGGATATTATTCAGAAACGGATCGCCGAGGCGATCACATCCTCTCCAAGTGCGTTTGAAGGCATATATGACAATATGATTGCTGAATTGGACGCTGCCGGTGCGGTAGCCATGGAACAACAGTATACGGAATGGATTAAGGATCGCGTTCGATTGTGGACGGGAAAAGAGATCAATTAACGAGCGGTTATGATCGCAATAAAAAAACATCGAGCCATCCTGTATGGCTTGATGTTTTTTTGCTTTTTTCAATACATTAGCTTGTTATTATCATGGTAACGGTTCAATGGCGTCATGTCGTTGTTTGCTATATTTGCCTGGAGAGATACCGACCATTTTGGTAAAACTCCGAATAAAGTTAGCATAGTCACTAAAGCCCGATTGAAAGCAAGCATCCGTAATACTCATTCCTTCAGACAGGTGGAATTTGGCCCGTTCAATCCGACGACCCAATATGTAGGACCTGATCGTCAATCCGGTATGCTTTTTAAACTGGCGGCTGATATAAGTACTGTTCATATAGAAGGCTTCCGCAAGTTTGCGAAGCGTAATATCTTCATTCAGATGTGTCTCAATATAATCCATAGTCTCACGTACCAGATCAGGCATAATGTCATGTGGAACAAAGGAATTGTTGTGAAAACAGACGTTAATCTTGACCAGCAATTGGGCTATCACTGCATTCATTTTGATATCCGCGCCATAAGCATCGGAAGCAAGTAATTCTTCCAGCTCGCTCGTCCATTGCAATATCTGCTTCAGACTACGATCGTCGAGGTGAACGATGTTTCCTGTTCCTTTTGAACGATGATCAAAACAAGACGACAGGTTGGTTGATCTTGTAGACAGCTGATGGAGGTACGTTTTTTTAAGATTAATTGTAATTCGCTCATATTCAGATTCATCCAAGATAAAGGCTCGATGCATCTCTGAAGGTGACATCACAAGTAGATCTCCCGGCTGCACATGGTAACATCGATTTTCTACATAAAAGTGAACATTGCCACGAAGAAAAAGGTAGATCTCGTATGCATTATGGCGATGATAGATCGTTTCCAGCTTATACGTCGTTACTCGATGCAGGTACAAAAGTTCTGGCTGGATGGGATCATAAAAATACTCAGAGGACCCGCTCATGAAGCACCTCCCGTCATTTCACGCAATAAATAGAGCGGATAACGCAATGAAATTGTACTCAGCTTACCTTAAAATGTAATCATCCTATCATGGTATCCTTAGTATTGCAAACGCTTTCGTGTTGAAAGATAACTAATAACGATTATAGGGGGAATTCTTTCGATGAATCTTCATTCTACATCACATGCTGGTGAGCAAAACCCGGTCCAGTCTGCCAAACTGGAGAAGTTTACAGAGGAGATTGGGAAGCTTCGTCCCAACGGAAATCCTCTGATAGCCCACAAATTTGGAGCCGATCCCTATGCTTTGGTATTTAACAATCGAGTCTACTTATATATGACTAGTGATAAGCTCGAATATGACATGGACGGTACTCCTCAGAAAAACAGCTATAGTTCAATCAACCGGATCACAGTAATCTCTTCAGATGACTTGATTAACTGGACCGATCATGGTGAGATCAGAGTTGCTGGACCTCAGGGGGCAGCGAAATGGGCTTCTCAATCCTGGGCTCCGGCAGCTGCTCATCGAATAATAGAAGGCGAAGACTGCTTCTTTCTATATTTTGCAAACAATGCCAGTGGAATCGGTGTATTATCGGCACCAACGCCTGTAGGTCCATGGGTAGATCCAATAGGAAAAGCACTTGTTACAAGAGAGACTCCGGGTGTAGAAGAAGTAACTTGGCTATTCGATCCTGCTGTGTTCGTAGATGACGATCATCAAGCCTATCTCTATTTTGGAGGCGGTATACCCGAAGGTAAAGCCGAGAGACCGGATACGGCAAGGGTTATGCGATTGGGAGACGATATGATCAGCGTCGTTGGCAAAGCGAAGGTCATCCCGGCGCCATATATGTTTGAGGATTCAGGAATACATAAATATAATCATATTTACTACTATACGTATTGCTCCAATTTTGACAAGGGTGATCGGCCAGAAGGCAGTCCACCGGCTGGAGAAATTGCTTATATGACCAGCATTCAACCAATGGGTCCATGGACATATCAAGGAACGATTCTTCAGAATCCCGGACACTTTTTTGGTATTGGCGGCAACAACCATCATGCTATATTCCAACTGGCGGATCAGTGGTACATTGCTTATCACGCCCAGACGTTATGCCAAGCCATGAATATTCCGGAAGGATACCGTTCCACGCATCTGAATCGAATCGAACATGATGAGGCCTCTGGTCGAATCAAGATGGTACATGCAGATTATCAGGGCGTAGATCAGATCAAGTGCTTTGATCCCTATCAACGGGTAACTGGTTCAACGATTGGATGGAGTAGTGGCGTATCAACAGAACAATATCACGACGCTGTTGAGATATCTGCTGAGGTGTCAGCAGCAGATTCGAATGTGATTTCAGCCAAGCTGAAGAGCGACAGCTGGATTGCAATATCGAACGTCGATTTTGATCGTGAAGGACCAGCAATCTTCAAAGCAATCCTTGCGAATCAAGGTACAGAAGGTACGTTGGAACTTCGGCTTGATCGTACAGACGGACCGTTAATTGGAGAAATGATCGTTACGTCCAGGACTGGATCACTTCACTGGATGGAACGAACAACCGAAATTACGGGTGCGCAAGGTGTTCATAACTTGTATATTATGCTTAAAGGCTCAACAGACAGCTCAACTATCCTTTTAAGAGAATGGAAGTTTAACAGAAAAGATGAGGTGTAAATGAAACATGTATCCAAATCCAATTATTTGGGCCGACTACCCGGATCTGGACGTTATTCGTGTAGAGGACACGTATTATATGGTCAGCACAACCATGCACATGATGCCAGGTTGTGTCATCCTGCGTTCATATGACCTGATTCAGTGGGAAGTAGCTACCTATGTGTACGACACATTGGACGATACTCCAGCCCAACGGCTAGTGGATGGTCAGCATATTTATAGCAAAGGCATGTGGGCCGCCTCTCTTCGTTATCATCAAGGGGTGTTCTATGTAATCTTTGTCGCGAATGATACCCGTAAAACATACTTGTACACGTCCACATCCATCTCAGGAGTGTGGAAGAAGCAGCTAGTGGAAGGATTCTACCATGATTGCTCCTTATTTTTTGACGATGATGAACGGGTATATCTCGTGCACGGTAATGCCAAGATCTATCTCACCGAATTAAGCTCTGACCTGTCCGGGCCCAAACCTGGTGGAGTACATCGCTTGATTGTAAAAGAACAGCAGCCTTATCACCTTGGTTATGAAGGAGCACATTTCTACAAGATCAACGGGAAATATATCGTTTTCCTGATTCACATCACGAAAGCTTCCGGACGTAGAACACAGGCGTATTATATGGCTGACTCTCTGGAAGGTGTTTTCGCTGGTGGAGAAGTATTCAATGACGACATGGGTTATTTCAATTCAGGCGTTGCTCAGGGCGGCATTGTGGATACGCCGGATGGTGACTGGTACGCGATGCTATTTCAGGATCATGGGGCCGTTGGCCGTATTCCTGTACTGGTTCCGCTGCATTTTGATCAAGATATCCCAGTGTTTGCAAGCAAAGCACCGAAACAGATTTACATCCCGAGTACCAGACCAGATTACCGTTATAATCCATTGGTCGGGAGCGACCGTTTCGATTATGAAGTCGAAGAAGATGGACGAATACGGCTCCGTGATTTCTGGCAATGGAATCATACACCTCATGATGAACTCTGGTCCGTTACAGAAAAACCGGGGGTTTATCGTGTTCGAACTGGACAGATCAGTCCAAACCTGACGTTTGCCGTAAACACACTAACCCAGCGTTCAATGGGGCCTGCTTGTGAAGCGACGGTCACACTCGATGGCAGTTCCCTAAAAGATGGAGATTATGCAGGGCTGTGCTTTCTAATCGGTTCGTATGGCATGATCGCTCTTACGAGAGAGCAAGGCTCGTTTTTCCTGGTCATGCATGCCAGAGATAGTGAGGATCCAACGATATTTGGCAACCTGATCGATCAGCAGCCAGCGACTGAACATGCACGTATTCCAGTCTCCGATCCAGTCGTTAAGCTGAAAGCATTCGGAAATTTTGAAAACAATCTGGATGAGTGCTCTTTTGCCTATTTTGATGGGATGAAGTGGAGAGATCTAGGGATTCACCATAAAATGTTATACAAACTGGATCATTTTATGGGATGCCGGGTTGGTTTATTTGTATATTCGACCCAAATGGTTGGAGGAACAGCTGACTTTTCCAGTTTTGACTATCACGTAATCAACCCTGATGAGATCAAGGGAAATCCATAAAGGCCGCCCAACGGCGGCTTTTCGTATTCAATGGGTACAAGTTGTTGTACAATGATATGGATTCAGGCTGACAGAGAGAAGAGAGTTGTTCACACCGAATTGGGGGCATGTCGTCATGTATAAGAGATGGTTGGACATATCAAGATGGACGTTCATTCTGTTCCTTGCCGTGTGCATACCAGCAGGCCACACCGAAGGGAATTCTGAACAACATCATTCGCAACTGGATGGCGAGCAGATGCAACCTCCCTCTACGTTTGGGAGATACTCTCCGCCCATAGAGGTCTCTTTTGTCAGGGAAACCGGAGATGACCTTGAGCGAATGATTGGTCAGTTGCCAGGCGAGACAATACTGGATAATCGCTGGACTCGTTTGTACGAGACCGAGCTGGGTATTCATATTCACTATGATTGGATTGCGAACGGAGATGTGTACAGTCAGAAGCTGGGCGTATCTCTTGCTGCAGGACGTTTCCCGGACGTGGTCAAAGTGAATCCATACCAACTTAGACAACTGAGCAATGCTGGAATGATTGAAGATTTAACGGATGTATACCAAGAGCATGCCTCTCCACTTACGAAGAGAATATTGGAGGCGGAGGGAAGAGGCGCATTCGACGCAGCGACCATTGACGGCAAACTTATGGCGATTCCTGAATCATCTTCCTCCATTGAGACAGCACAGTACTTATGGATTAGAACCGATTGGTTGGAGCATCTGGGGCTGCAATCACCCCAAACGCTGGAAGACGTTCTGCAAATTTCGAAAGCGTTTACAGAAAGAGATCCTGACGGGAACGGAGAACAGGATACATACGGACTGGCGCTTACGAACCATCTATGGGATCCGGTCATGGGAGCTGCAGGCTTGATGTCCGGATACGGTGCATTCCCTAATATATGGGTCAAAGATGCAGAAGGCAATCTTACTTATGGAGGGATACAACCTGAAGTTCGCGAGGCTCTGCAAGTACTGCAAACCATGTATCTTGACGGGCAATTGGATCCGGATTTTGGTTACAAAAGTGGGAGTAAGGCGTTTCGTCTGGTTCAGGATGGAAAAATAGGAATGCTCTACGGCGAGCAGTGGACATCCTTTATGCTGCAGACCACCCGGGATACAGATACAGATATAGAATGGCAGGCATATCCTCTTGTTGCGAAGTCAGGCAGGGATCTATTTGTACCTCTCCGTTCGAACACAGGCCAATACTTTGCTGTAAAAAAAGGGTTTTCTAATCCGGAGGTTGTCGTGAAGCTCATGAATCTGCATCTGGAAACCAATTGGGGGGATCAGGCACAGTACGAAACATATTACAATGACGATTCCCGAGCAGTGTGGATGCTCTCACCCGTTACTCCTTTTCCCGGTAACAAAAATATAGATGCCTACAAGGAAATTCGTGATGCCAGGAGTTCAGGAGATTACTCGGCTCTGCAGAATGAAGCCCTTGCGATTCACAAACGAATTGTTGCCTACGATAGGGATGGTGTAAAGAGTGGCTGGGGTTGGAAGCAAACCTACGGACCTTCGGGTGCTTTTAGCATTGCAGATTCATACGAGAAGAACGGTCAACTTCTCTATGACCAGTTCACGGGCGGAATTACGGACACCATGGTGGACCGGCAGATTATTCTGCGGGATCTCCAGCTTGAAGCCTACATGAACATTATTCTGGGTAGGCCAATAGATGAATTTGATCGATTTGTAGAGAACTGGCGCAAGCTGGGCGGAGATCAGATCACATCGGAAGTTAACGCGTGGTTCCGAACCAACAAGCCAAAGGAGCAATAATGTTCACACTTACTACTGTACGCATACAAGGAACTAATCCAGCCTTTGGCATTGGAGGTGGAAGCATTGATCAAGATTCCCGCTAAATCATGGTTTAACAGCATATTTGTGCGATTGATATTCACCTATCTGGTCTTCGTGCTTCCCCTTATTCTTCTTGGCGTGTATCTGTATCATTGGAGTTATGACAATGCAAGCCAGGAAATATCCTTGTCAACGGAGAGACGTTTGAACCAATATGTAGTGGAACTGAATAGGGAAATGGAATGGATGGAGCTACAGCAGTTTGATATCGTCGAGGATCGTAAACTGAATCGTTTGGCAATTCTATGGAACATGATGGATCAGGTTGAGCGACGGGATACGTTGAATTATCTGACTGAACGGCTCGCGTCATTTAAGAACAGCACGGCTTACATCAAAAACGTCCATGTACATATCCCTACCGTCGGCAAAAGTATTTCCGCGACCCAAGGCATCGATGATTTCGATGAGAGTTCATATCTATACTTTAGTTCAGGCATGCAAGGAAAAGGTACACATTTTACTGTGAAAGAGAACACCATGAACATGAGTGCCGTCCGGCTGACAGGTACGAGAGGGGAAGCGCCGCTATTTGTCATTCAAGTGGAGCTGGATACAGAGCACTTTCAGAATGAACTCACTCGGCTTAATCTGTACCCGGAGAGTTCCACTTTTCTGATTGAGGACCGAACAGGGTATGCCATCACAGATAAACAACAAAGTAGTATTATTCTCGCGAATTACCGTGAGCATAGTGCACAAGGTACACTTGATGGTTTTCGGATGAAGGTGGGGGGCACGTTGTATCACGTTAGTCAGTTACATATGGACTCGCTGGGGTTGTCCGTAGCTACATATTTGCCTGAGGAAATAGTAACCAGGCCACTTAGCAAGTTCTATCACTGGGCTTGGCTTTTTGCAATTACTTCATTTGTCGCCATCACGGCTTATCTCTATTCAAGCTACAAGCTGATTCACATTCCATTACTATTGTTAGTGAAAAGATTCAAAAAAATGGAGGGCGGCGTGCTTGATGTCCCCATCGCGCACAATCGAAAGGATGAGTTTGGCTTCCTATACACCCGTTTCAATCAAATGATTGAAAATCTTCAATCCCTGATCGACCGAGATTTCAAAAAAACAATGATGATGCAGCGAGCCGAATTGAAACAGCTCCAATCTCAAATCAACCCTCATTTTCTGTACAATAGCTTCTTTATTTTGAATTCGTTCGCAAGAACAGGGGAGACAGAACGTATTGAACAGTTCACTAATATGCTTGGTGAATATTTCAGGTTCATTACCCGAAATGAAACAGATCACGTCAAGTTAAAAGAGGAAGTTGAGCATTCACGAATCTATACGGAGATCCAACAGTTGCGATTCTCCAGACGAATCAAAGTCGATTTCGGGCCACTTCCAGTTCAAATGGAACATATTGAGGTGCCCAGACTCATCATTCAACCGATTATTGAGAATGCCTATGAGCACAGTCTTGAAAAGAATACGTCTCCTGGCCTTCTGATTATCGGGTTTCATATGGAAGCTCCATATGCAGAGATTACAGTGGAGGACAATGGAAATGAATTGGAAGAAAGCCACATCCATGTTCTTCAGCAACGTTTACACATGGACGGAGGCACGGATGAAATGACGGGATTGATGAACATTCACCGACGTCTGGTTCTGACATATGGAGAAGGAAGCGGGCTTTTCCTATCCAGAAGTGAACTGCAAGGATTGAAAGTCACAATTCGAATCCAGTGGAAGGAAGGGGAAAGCGAATGTATCGACTTTTAATTGTGGATGACGAGGAGATCATTACGGACAGTCTCTATGAAACGTTCGCCAGGCATATGCCTGACCGGCTTGACGTATGCAAGGCCTATTCCGCGACAGAAGCTCTATCCTGGATGCAACGATCAAGAATAGACATCGTTCTAACGGACATTCGTATGCCGGGTATGAGTGGTCTGGAGCTGACAGAGCGGATTCAGAGCAGTTGGCCGAATTGTCGGACCATTTTTTTGACAGGACATAGTGATTTTGATTATGCCTACCGGGCTTTTCAAATGCGCAATGTGCGTTACCTGCTCAAAACGGAAGGTTATGACAAGGTGATGGCAGTTGTCGAAGATGTGATGGAAGAGATCCGGCAGAGTCACAGCATGCTGGAGTTATTGGAACAATCGCGTGAATTCAACTCTCAACTTGCAGTGATTCAGCAAGAGTCGTATTTGCGGAAATTACTTCAGGATTGTACAGCAACCATATCTGGTCCAGTCGAAATGCAAGATGAATTGTCCAACCGAGAGATAGACTTGCGGTTCGACACCCCCGTTTATCTCGTATTGGGTCGGTTCAATAATTCGTCAGGAGCAGGTTCGGAGCCCACACAAGCCCAGGAATCTGTACGCATTATCGGCTCATCTTTGATGCATGAGCGAATGGGGTGCGTTAGTGTAACAGATCATTATGGTGATGTGGTATGGCTGCTTCAGCCGAAGCAGGAGGAGATGGAGAACGACAAGATCGTACGATTTCTTGAGGGTACATTGGAACTTGTGCAGGAAGCTTGCATGGTTTCACTTGACGTATCCATCGCGTTTACATTAAGTGGGCTGAGCTGTCATTGGTCCGGGATAACAAAACAATATGAACGGTTGAGATTGCTCCAATGGATGAAAGTCGGAGATGGGGTATCCATGGTACTCACGGATCATAAGGATGATCTTTCGGCAGGTGTACCCAAAGAATCCATGCGGATCTCAAGTCGGATCGAGATCATGTCAGGTTACTTGGAGACAGGACGAATTCAGCCATTCTACGACATTTTTGAGGAGCTTGCAGGTGAACTGATGCAACAGGATATAACGATGGAACGTGCAATGGAGACATACTACAACCTCGCATTGTTACTGCATTCGACCATTAATCGTTGGAGTCTTCAAGAGAAAATCCCGGAACATCGAAGCTTGCTTCATTTGGGGGAGTATACCTGTATGAAGGATGCCGTGCAATACCTATACCGCGCTGCCGATGAGTTAGTCCGATTCAAGCGATCAAATGAACAAGAACGTGCTAACGTTGTCATTCACTCTTTATGCAATTACGTCAAGGACAACCTTGAGAAAGATCTATCATTGGTGAGATTGGCTGAACTGCATCATTTTAATCCGTCTTATCTTTCGCGGTTCTTCAAACAGGAAATGGGCATTAACTTGTCTGAGTTCATTGACGACTGCCGGATCAGGAGGGCCAAAGAATTGCTTCAGAATACAGATCTCATGGTGCGCGAGATTGCACTTCAAGTGGGGTATGAGGCAGCCCATTCGTTTACCCGACTGTTCAAGAAAATAACGGGCATGACGCCTCAGGAGTACCGGGAATCTCTTCTGGTGCGCTAAATAGGAACCATTGTGATACCGAGAAGTACGACAGGCATCGCGAAAAACCGCAGGGCAATAGACCTGCGGTTTTGTCTGTTTAGCCTTACATAACAACGATAGAAGAAGATGATCCGTCCCTAGGCGCTGTTCATTTTTTGTCTTCGATATGCATTCGGGCTGGAGCCGGCATAAGCTTTGAATTTTTTATAGAACCAGTCAATATCCTTATAACCTACCTCAATAGCAACCTCATATATGCGCAGATTCGTGGAGGACAGCAGTTGCTGAGCCTTTTCCATACGTTGTTGAAGCATGTAATCGTTGAAAGACATTTTCTCTTCCAGTTTGAACTTCTGTCCAAGGTACGCACAGTTAAAATGAAGCATGTCAGAGATCTTCTTCAGCGTGATTTCATCACTCAGATGATCCCGTACATAGGCCTTGACGATACGAATAACATGACTGGAGTACATGGGTTTACCATTCATTTGAACGGGTGTTTTGAAGAACGACGACGTTTTGTGTGCCGGGTCGGTTTCAAGGTGAGATCTAAGTCCATGCAGACTGTTAAGTAAAGAAGAGGGACTAACAGGATACGGGAGATAATCATTTACCTGATACGTCAGGGCTTTGCGTACGAACCTGAAGTGATCTCTTCCACCCATAAGGAGGATAGGTATCTGACTTTTTTTTCGAATGTCGTTGCATAACCAGAGCCCCGCGGTATCAAACCTCTCTGTATGTACCATAACAAGGGAAAAGTCTCGTTGTGACAATGCGGTCAAAGCCTCGGCCGATGAGAACACACAATTTGCAATAGTATATTGAGCTTTGCTCCGTAGCAACATCTGTTGCAACTCCCCGCACAAACGACGGCTGAAATCCACAAGTAAAATATCATACATGAAGCAATACCTCACCTTCTGCTGAATTGTAATGCGCTAGATTAACTGAAATTTGACTTAATTTCATTATGGTAATAAAAGAAAGCGCATACAATGTGCATATTTTTGTAGACAGTGCATTTCTTTACCAATTAAAACCTATAATGCAATTTGCTTGAGCAAAATTACGCAAATCTATATTCAGCCCGGGTAAACATCTGTATTCTGGCAGGTTGTTTGCGCTTTCATTTGGACGATACACTGTGATAGCAAACGACAATCAGGGGGGAAGACGATGAGAAAAAACAAGTTCATGCTACTGAGCCTGGTATTTGCGGTCTTGTTGGTGATTGCTGCATGCAGTTCTGCACCTACCGCTCAACCCGAGCCGGAAAAGACAACACCACAGGAGGAACAAAAACCCGCGGAAACCGAGCCAAAGAATGAAAACTCCACGCCAGAAATGGACTTTGACATGGGCGGCAGAACCATCAAGGTTGTTGCTTGGTGGGACATGGAAATACAGGGGAACAACCCGGACAACATTCAACGCCTTGAGAATCTCGAAGCGCTGAAGAAAAAACACAACTTTAATATTGAATACGTTTCCATCGATTTCGGTGAATATCAGGAAAAAGTAGTTGCTTCCCTGATGGCCGGTGAACCGCTTGGCGATTTGGTGAGACTGGGCAAAAACTATGCCATTCCGGCATTGACCAAACAGGATCTGTTATGGCCGGTGGATGATTATATTAAAAACGATAAGGTATTCAACCAGAAAACAACCAAGGAATACATGCAATATGAAGGTAAAGGTTACGGCTTTACCGAGGACCAGTCCTCGTTTATCAACGGAATTTTCTATAATCGCACACTCATGCAAGAGCTCGGCTTGAAGCCACTTCAGGAGTATGTGGATGCCGATGAATGGAACTGGGATACATTCATCAGCGTTGCAAAGCAAGCGAACAAGGATCGAAACAATGATGGCAAGCTGGATACTTGGGGACTCGCTCAAACGGGCTTGCTGGAACCGATTCTGTATTCCAACGAGGCTTCTCTGACCAAAGAGGATAAGCAGAACCTGGAAGATCCAAAAACGAAAGAAGCGTTGAACTTCCTGTCCAAACTGGCTACCGAGAAGGTCGGCAGAGCTTCTGAGGGCGGCGATTGGACAGAGCCATCCACGTTCTTCCGTCAAGGCAACACCTTGATGTATTCAGGTGCTATGTACGAAGTCGAAGGTATTATGACGGATATGCAGGACTACGATATTGGTTTTGTACCGTTTCCAAAAGGTCCAAGTGCAACAGCGTATCACTCCGGTGAGTCACGTTACCAAGCTATAACAATTCCAAAAGCGGTAGAGAATCCGGAACAACTGATGTACATCTGGGAGAAAATTAACGAGATCGATTCGATCTATGAGTATCCGGGACAATCCACACTGGAGACACATCTGACCGATGAAGCAGATATCAACAACGCCAGAGAGGTCGCGGAAGGTATGTTAGTTCTCGACCATAACACATTCCCGTCATTGCCGTTCTGGGACTTTGATGGGGAGCTCAAAGAAGGGGTATCCGTATCCACGCTGATCGAGAAATACAAGGCTCCTTTCCAGGCTGCGATTGATGAGGTATACAAATAAGTATCACGTTACACGGGCAGAACGCACCAGTGAAGGTGCGGTCTGTCCGGGTTAGTCAATCGTTCAGTTCTCTCAACGCTTACAGGAAAGGGGATACATTCAAACATGCGGTCACGTAAGAAAAAGGGACTAATCCTGGTGCTTGTCCTGGCCTTGGTGCTCTCCATATGGACACTATATCCATCGCGGGATCGTAATCCGGGAACGGTACATGCGCTTGAGGACTTTAAGGCGGTATCGGGAACCGAGGATTCATTCAGTTATGAGCATTATCTGACTGCTCATGACAATACGGCCAAACCGGATGATATTGTACGCATCGAAGGCGAATCTTATGTTCAGGCAGAGGATGGGGAATTTGAGGTTGTGCAAGGCTACGCCGGATTAGACGGAAGTGCCGTAATTACGCCGGAAACTGGAACCATTCGCTGGGATGTTCCCGTTCAAGTGAGCGGTTTGTACAACATTCGCATTCATTATTATCCCGTAGAAGGCAAAAGCTCCGGGATCGAACGCAGGCTTGAGCTTAACGGTAAGGTCCCGTTCAGAGGGGCCGATATTCTTCTGTTTGACAGGGTATGGGGGAATCGCGAGGATAACGTCCGGCAGGACGATCGTGGCAACGAGCTTAGACCAAGACAAGTAGAACAGCCCGAATGGCAACTGACTTCCTTCAAGGACAGTGCAGGGTACTTCGAGGAACCGTTTCAGTTTTATTTTGAAAAAGGCAGTCAGAAGTTATCGCTCACTTCATTAAGAGAAAGCATGGCGATCGATTATATCGAGCTATATCAAGAAAGCGAAGTTCCTTCCTATGCAGAGCTGGAGCAGACCTATGCCTCACTCGGCTTGAAACAAGCCGCTCCTGTCATGTTGAAAGTACAAGGGGAGGAAGCTGTCAGCAAATCATCCCCTACACTGGCACCAATCTCGGACCGATCAAGCCCTTCACTCGAGCCTTATAATGTATCGAAAATTCGGATGAACGCCATCGGGGGCATTAACTGGAAACTGCCGGGCGAATGGATTGAGTGGGAAATTGACGTGCCTGAAGACGGACTGTACCAACTGGCGCTTAAGGTGAAGCAGGATCAATTGCGTGGCATCTATGCCACCCGCAGTCTGACGATTAACGGCGAAGTTCCGTTTAAGGAAATGAAACGCATTCGATTTAACTACAGCCCGGCTTGGCAAACTCAGGTGTTGGGTTCGGGAGAAGATCAGCCATATCAGTTTCATCTGGAAAAAGGGAAACAGCGAATCCGAATGACAGTTACACTTGGCGACATCGCTCCGCTGCTTCGGACCGTGGAATCCAGCGTGCTGGAACTGAATGAGATGTATCGCAAAATATTAATGATCACCTCCAACAGTCCGGACCCACTACGGGATTACCAGCTGGAACGGCGTATTCCGGAGATGACGGAGGTGTTTGAACGACAAGCTGACACCTTGCGTTCCGTTGCAGATTACCTGGAAAAGGCCACGGGTGAGCAAAGTGACAAAGTGGCCGTACTTCACGCCATGGTATTGCAGCTTGAAGATATGGCGGCCAGACCAGAGACGGTTCCCAAACGGCTGGATACGTTCAAAATTAACGTAGGTGGTCTCGGCACATGGATTCTATCGGTACGTGAACAGCCGATTACGTTGGATTACCTTGTCGTATCTCCGCCGGGTGAATCGCTGCCAAAAGCGGAAGCGAGCACCGTCCAGCAGGTGAAGCACGAACTGGGTGCATATGTTGCCTCGTATACCGAAGATTACGACAGTATTGGTAACGTGGAACAAAAGAAAGATGCCATCACCGTATGGATCACGACCGGACGAGATCAGGCCCAAGTACTGAAAGGCATGATCGACGATTCGTTTACCCCGGATACGGATGTGTCCGTGCAGTTACGTCTCGTTCCGCCTAATATTTTGCTGCCCGCAACACTCTCGGGGGAAGGCCCGGATGTAGCCATGCAGATGGGCGAAGACATTCCGGTGAACTATGCGATGAGGAATGCAACGGCGGATCTGAGCCAGTTCCCTGATTTCGAGGAAATTTCGGGCAGGTTCCGTGAAAGCGGATTGACGCCATACCGCTACAACGACGGGGTATATGCCCTTCCGGAGCAGCAGCATTTTCCAATGCTCTTTTACCGCAAAGATATTCTGGATGAACTGGGCCTCGAACCGCCGAAAACGTGGCAAGACGTATATAACGCCATCGCCGTGCTGCAGAAGCATAACATGGAGTTTTATCTGCCGATTGAGGATACGCTGAACAATGCCAACCTGGTTCCGAATTCAACCTTTGCGATGTTGTTATATCAGAATGACGGAACGTTCTACACCGAAGACCAGAAGAAAAGTGCACTGGATTCGGAGATTTCAATGGACGCGTTCAAACGCTGGACGCAATTTTATACCAATTACAAGTTTCCGCTCAAAGCCGACTTTCCGAACCGCTTCCGTACCGGGGAAATGCCGATCGGAATTGCTGATTACACCACGTATAACATGCTGACGGTTATGGCTCCGGAAATCCGCAATCTCTGGGACTTCACGATTGTTCCGGGTACACAGCTTCCGGATGGGTCCATACGGCATGAAGTGGCCAGCGCTACGAGCGCGGTGATGATGCTCGAAAATGCCGACAACAAGGAAGCGGCGTGGAAGTTCATGAAGTGGTGGACTGATGATCAGACCCAGATTGAATACGGGAGAGAAATGGAAGGTCTTATGGGAGCGGCTGCCCGTTACCCAACGGCCAATATCGAAGCCTTGAAGCAATTGCCTTGGCCTGTGAAGGATTATCAAAATCTCGAGAAACAATGGGAATGGGTACAGGGAATCCCGCAGCTTCCTGGAGGTTACTTCACGGGACGACATCTGGACAACGCCTTCCGCAAGGTGGTCAATGCAAATGAAAATCCGCGTGAAGCCTTATCAGACTATGTATTGTACATTGATGATGAAATTGAGTTGAAACGCAAGGAATTTAATCTGAAATAGAGGAAAGGGAGGGTAACGGTTGCAAGCAAAAACTACCAAGACAGCCGCCGCTCCTGCCGTCCATACCCGCCAGGTCGGCTGGTGGTCCCTATTGAAGCGGGATCTGTATCTCAGCAGGCATTATTATGTATTGATGGCACCGTTTATGCTGATTTTTTTCATGTTTACTGTCATTCCGGTCGGCATTTCACTCGGGCTCAGCTTTTTTCACTTCAATATGCTGGAGCTGCCGCGATTTGTCGGCTGGCAGAACTATTCCCGGCTTTTCCTGAACGATGACGTATTTCTGATCGCGCTCAAAAACACGCTGCTTTTTGCCGTAATTACAGGCCCACTCAGTTATATTGCCTGCTTTTTGTTTGCGTGGATCATCAATGAGCTGTCTCCTAAAATTCGGGCGGTCATGACGCTGGTTTTCTATGCCCCATCCATATCGGGCAACGTCTTTTTCATCTGGCTGATCATCTTCTCGGGTGACAGCTACGGGTATATGAACGGCTTCCTGATGCGCCTTGGTGTCGTACTGGAACCGATCCAATGGCTCGCAGACGAGAAGTATGTACTGGCAATCGTCATTATTGTACAGCTGTGGTTGAGCCTGGGAACAAGCTTCCTGGCTTTTATTGCAGGGCTGCAAACCATTGATCGTTCTCTGGTTGAAGCAGGGACCGTAGACGGGATCAAAAACCGCTGGCAGGAGCTCTGGTACATCACCTTGCCTTCGATGAGACCGCAGCTGATGTTTGGTGCGGTAATGCAGATTACCGCTTCCTTCGCCGTAGCTGAGATTTCCATCGCACTGGCAGGTTTCCCGAGCGTAAACTATGCGGCACACACAGTTGTCACACATCTGATGGACTTCGGAACCATTCGTTTCGAGATGGGGTATGCCTCGGCCATCGCAACGGTTCTGTTTGCCCTGATGCTGGGTACAAACGTTTTCACGCAAAAAATGCTTAGAAAGATAGGTGAATGACGATGACCAGCAAAGTACGTGCCGTGTTTGGCATGCCAAAAAGGCTTAATCGGTCATTTACCGTCAGCCTGATGTTATTTGCATTGCTGGGCGTGTTCGGCTCCTTTATGGTGCTTCCGCTCATCTATGCTGTCAACAATGCATTCAAGCCGCTGGATGAGCTATTTATTTTTCCGCCGCGCTTCTGGGTGAACAATCCGACAACGGAGAATTTTGCCGATCTGATCAACCTCATGGGCAATTCGTGGGTGCCGTTATCCCGCTATATTGCCAACACATTGCTCATTACGATACTTGGCACAGCGGGGCATATCCTGCTTGCATCTGCAGCAGCTTATCCGCTGGCGAAATATCGTTTTCCGGGTTCCAAAGTGTTGTTCACCATTGTCATTCTGTCCCTGATGTTCTCGCCGCATGTTACGGCGATTCCGAACTACATGGTGATGTCCTGGCTTGGCTGGATTAACACTCATGCGTCCATTATTGTGCCATCACTTGCGTTCTCGCTGGGACTTTTCCTGATGAAACAGTTCATGGAGCAGATTCCCGATGCTTTGCTGGAGGCAGCCAAAATCGACGGAGCCAATGAATACCGGATATTCTGGAGCATCGTGATGCCCAATGTGAAGCCGGCATGGCTAACGCTCATGATCCTGCAGTTTCCAGCGTTATGGGGAACGGATGGCGGGAGTTTCATTTACAGTGAAAATCTCAAAACGCTGCATTATGCGCTCAGTCAGATTGTGCAGGGAGGGATTGCGAGAGCGGGTGTAGGTGCGGCTGTTGCCTTGCTGCTGATGATCGTACCGATCACCCTGTTTATCATCTCTCAGAGCAGTGTTATGCAGACGATGGCCACTTCGGGCATGAAAGAGTAGAAAGGAGGCAGCGAGGTGCGGAGAAGCACATGGAAAAAACGTAAATCGATCATCATGGGCATGATCTGCCTCCTGTTGTTCGTTCAAGAGGCGCCCTACGTGAGTGCAGACGGTAAAACGGATGCGTATCTTTATTCCTTCTGGGGTGACGCAGTTCCGGCACCGGCGGCATATGAGGCAACAACCATTATCACCGGCAAGAAGCTGAACACAACTCCTATGAAAGAGCCTAGCGACATGCATGTTACCGCCAATCAGCACGTCTTTGTGCTCGATTCGGGCAATGGTCGCATCATTGAGATGGATCGCAATTTCAAGCTGGTACGGACGATTGATTCATTTGAGCAGGAAGGCAAGGAAGATCATTTTAAGAATCCACAGGGATTGTACGTCACGGAAAAAGGCCATCTGCTGGTGGCAGATTCGGATAATCATCGGGTGGTGCATCTGGATGAACAGGGGAAGCTGGTCAAGATTGTGTCTGAACCGAAATCGGATCTGCTTAAAGCAGACTTCCAGTTTAAACCGATACGGATTGTTATGGACAAAGGGGAACGCATCTACGTCATGGCCGAAGGCGTATTTGATGGATTCATGGAGTTCAGCGCCGACGGTACGTTCTCTTCCTTCATTGGAGCGAACAGAGTCCAGGTGGACCCGGTGGAATATCTGTGGAAAAGGTTTGCAACACGGGAGCAGCGCAGCCAGATGGTGATGTTCACTCCAACGGAATTTACCAATCTGGATATGGATGAAGAGGGCTTTATTTACGCCACTAGCGGGGATCGCGGCAAAGATCCGGTCAAGAAGCTGAATGCCCAGGGGACAGACATTTTGCGCAGAGAAGGCTATCAGACTCCGCAGGGTGATATGGTATATACCCAGGAAGCCGGGCCATCTCGCCTGATTGATGTGGATGTGGGGGACAGTGACATGTATTCCGTACTGGATTCCAGCAAGGGCCGAATCTTCACCTACAATGGAGACGGATATCTGCTCCATATTTTTGGCGGCATCGGGAACCGCCTGGGCCAATTTAATACACCTGTTGCCCTGGAACGTGCGGGAGACCGGATGTTAGTTCTGGATAAAGCGCTGGGCGAAATCACCGTCTTTCAAACAACTGAATACGGACGTACGCTCCACGAAGCGGTGCGCAGCTACTATAACGGTGATGAAGATCAATCTTCAGTGCTGTTTGCCCAAGCTGCCGAGATGAACGCTAATCTGGAATATGCGTATGCGGGAATTGGCAAAGCACTGCTTCGTCAGAAGGAATACGCCGAATCTGCGAAATATTTCAAACGCAGCATGGAGCCCAAAGGGTACTCCAAAGCTTTTCTTTTGTACCGCAAAGAGCTGATGCGTGAGAATTTTTCATGGATGATGTCCGGTATATTCCTGGCTGTCGCTGCGTTTGTCACCGTCATCATCGTTCGCAGGCAGAAAAGGAGGACTACGAATGCAGGCATCAAGTAAGCAATTATACCAGTACCCGCTGCATCTGATTTTTCATCCGTTTGACGGATACTGGGAATTGAAATATGAACGGAACCAGAGAAACTCACTGCTGATTGCTTTCATGATCCTGGTGCTTCTGGTCATCACCAAAATTTTGCATGCCCAGTACAGCGGTTTTCTCATTAACCTCAGTAATCCAAAGTACCTGAACAGTCTGCTTGAAATGGTGTATGTCATTATTCCAGTGCTGTTTTGGTGTGTGGCCAACTGGTCGTTAACCACATTGATGGACGGGGAAGGCAAGTTCTCCGAAATTTTCATGTCAACGTGTTTTGCACTGGTACCGTTGTTCCTCATTCATTTCCCATGGATCTGGCTGAGTCTTGTGATCTCTGCGCAGGAAACTGCCTTTTATTATTTCTCCAATGCACTCGCCGTTGCGTGGACGGTATATCTGTTATTTGTGGGGAATATGACGGTTCATCAGTACACACCAGCCAAAACGGTGCTCACGATGCTGCTGACACTTGTAGCGATGGCATTTATGGCATTTCTGTGCCTGTTATTCTTTAGTCTTGTACAGCAGATTGTATCGTTTGTCGTAACCATCTATCAGGAATTAGTGCTTCGGGGCTAAGGGAGGAGGAATTTGTTATGAATTATACCGTAGCCAAAAAAATAACAGGAATGCTGCTCGCGGGCAGTCTGCTTCTTGGCGGTTGTCAATTCTCGCCAACACCGCTCGCTCATGAGACAGTGACTGCCGCAGATCCGACGGAATTTCCCTCCCTGCCTCCCGGAGAGAAACTGAAATCATCTTTCAGCGATGTCCGCCTTCCCGGCATGGTAGGCATTGCGCAGAATGCTGCGCTGCAATTGTTCATTAAAGAAGAGACTGCCGAAATTGCAGTGATTCACACGCAGAGCGGCCAGATCTGGCGCAGCAATCCTGCAGATCGTGAGCAGGATGGGGTTGCAGCCGGGATAAACAAAGACCTTTTGTCATCACAAACGAAGCTCAGCTTCTTCAACAGCCTTGGACAGAGTAGCACCGTGAATTCCTTCACGGATAGTGTTGCATACAAGCAGATAAGCTACGAGGTGCTGCCAGGCGGCGTGCGGGTTCACTACCAGTTTGGAAGCACTGAGCGATCCATAGAAGACTTGCCGATGAAGATCAGCAAGGAGCGATTCGAACAAAAGCTGCTTGCACAGCTAGATAAGGCCGGGCAGCGGGCCTTGAAGGTCGGCTATGCGGAAGATAAGGATGAAGGCGCTTACGTCCGGATTGATAAGGCGA
Source organism: Paenibacillus sp. USHLN196 (assembly GCF_037144955.1). NCBI lineage: Bacteria > Bacillati > Bacillota > Bacilli > Caryophanales > Paenibacillaceae > Paenibacillus > Paenibacillus sp. USHLN196. The sequence goes on from NZ_JBBCYH010000003.1 coordinate 636,423, forward strand.
TGCAAGGATTGCAATTGTCCCGGGCCTTGAAGGCTTTTGACACAGCCGGTTACACATCGGAGGATCTGGCTCAGGATCATGCCGAGTTTGGCATTGAAGAGGAACGAAGTGGACCACGTCTGTTTATGCTTACGATGGAATATGAGCTTGATGGAGAGGATCTGCTCGTGCGTGTTCCGTCCTCAGGCATACATTTTCCAGAGGAATATCCGATCAACAGCATATCTGTAATGGATTACTTCGGGGCCGGGGGTTCAGAAGAAGAGGGCACCATACTGGTGCCGGACGGTTCGGGAGCGCTGATCCATTTTAACAATGGCAAGCTGCAGTATCCTGCCTATCAACAAGATATATACGGACCGGATATGACCATGAAACTGCGGGAAGCAAGTTCGAATGAAGCCAGAGCCAGGTTGCCGGTATTTGGACTGATTCGGAAAGAGGGAGCTTTCTTGGGCATTATTGAAGAAGGGGATGCCGTTGCAGTTGTGAATGCCGATATCAGCGGTAAGCTGAACAGTTACAACAACGTATATCCCAGCTTCTATGTGGTGAACAAGAGCGATGTGACGCTTCAGGCAAGTGATATGGTTCGTACACTTCCGAAATTCCAGAAGAAACCGACCGCGTCTGATTTCGTCGTTCGATATGCTTTTGTCGGGGCGGATAAGGCCTCGTACTCGGGGCTTGCATCTCTCTATCGGGATTATCTGATACAAAACGGCGGGCTTCCCGAGCTGAATGCCAGCAAGGAGCAGAGTAACGTTCCCTTTTATCTGCAACTGTTCGGCGGCATGACAACAAGGCAGCATATGCTGGGCATACCGTATGATTCAACGGAGGCTTTGACCACATTTGATGAAGCCAAAAACATTCTCTCCGCCTTAACGGAGAAGAAGGTATCCAATATTCAGGTGCGCTATGCGGGATGGCTTAACGGCGGACTTCATCATCGACTGCCGGATTCCATCCAAGTAGATGGCGCGGTAGGCGGGAAAAAGGGATTGCGGGATTTCAGCGCATACACACAAGAAGCGGGTATCGGTTTCTATCCCGATATCGCTCTGCTGAATGTGCAATCCAAAAAAGGGTTTAAACCGTCCAAAGAAGCTTCGCGCACATTAACTCAGGAACCGGCGGTCTTGTATCCGATGAACCAGGCCATCCAGCGGCGGGACCGGGATCGTTCACCATCCTATGTGCTTTCGCCCAACATGCTGGAGGACGTGACGGCAGACATGTTAGATGAGCTCAGGTCTCTTCAAAAGGATGGACTGTCGCTAAGCCTGAATAATCTGGCAGCTCAGTTAAACAGCGATATGAATCCGAAAAAGCTGATGGACCGAACACAAGCGCTTGGCTCCGTAAAGAAGGCACTTGAACAGATCGGGCAGCAGGCTGGCTCGCTTGTTGCTGAAGGCGGGAACGCTTATGCCCTGCCGTATGTAACTGGTCTGACAGATGCGCCAATGACCAGCAGTCGTTTCAAGCTAGAGGATGAAGAGATTCCGTTCTATCAGCTCGTTGTACACGGCAGCATCGGTTATACGGGGACGCCATACAATCTCTCCACATATACCAATGCAAGGCAATATGTGCTGAAGCTGATTGAATATGGAGCCAGTCCTTACTTTGCATGGTTCAATGCGCCAAACCATGTTGTGAAAGAAACGGATTATGATGATCTCTACGCGGCGAATTATGAACAATGGATCGATCTGGCCGCCGAGATCTACAACGAGGTGAACCAGGTGAACCAGCCGTTTGCCGGACGTTCCATGATATCTCATGAATCCCTGGAGGAGGGCGTCTTCCGGACAACATATGAAGGTGGCGGGTTCGTAATCGTCAATTATAACGACTTCCCTGTAGAAGTTGACAACGATACAGTGGAAGCCCAAAGCTATGTGACTGGTGGTGAGCAGCTCTGAAGACGCTCCTGAAATGGAAATGGGGAAGTCGTACGTATGCTCAGCAGAAAGCCATGTGGGGCGTAATCTACGTGCTTCCCTGGCTCATTGGTTTTGTGTTGTTTTTCTTCATTCCGCTGTTAGCCTCTCTGCGATACAGCATGAGTACAATTCAAGCCAGCGCGGAAGGCATAGCGATTCAGTTCACCGGTGTCGCCAATTACATTCAGGCGCTCACCGTCAATACAAGCTTTAACCGTGCGTTAATTGAGGCGATCACAGACGTACTTATCAACGTACCGCTTATCGTTATATTCAGTCTGTTCCTTGCCGTCATCCTGAATCAGAAGTTCAGGGGCCAGGCTGTAGCGCGGTCGATCTTTTTCCTGCCCGTTATTCTGGCATCGGGAGTGATTATGACACTGGAGAGCACCAGCCTGATTGAAGCGGTTAATCAGAGCAGCACAGGTGGAAGCTCACTCGGGACATTTGAACTCGAAAATCTGATGGTTAACGCCGGAGTGAGCGATTGGATCGTCACGTATCTGAGCAGCGCCGTAGATCGGATCTATCAGATCGTCAGTCAATCCGGTGTACAGATTTTGATCTTTTTGGCAGGGATCCAGACGATTTCCCCTCAACTGTATGAGGCTTCGAAGATGGAAGGGGCGACGGGTTATGAAGCCTTCTGGAAAATTACGTTCCCGATGGTCAGCCCGCTTATTTTTGTCAATGCGATCTATACAATCATTGATTCGTTTGCCAATAACGCCATGACGGAACTGATCCGGGATACCGGCTTCGTCAAATTTGACTTTGGATTAAGTTCTGCCATGGCATGGGTCTACTTTCTGGCCATTGCCATCATTCTGGTTATCGTATCCATCATTTTCTCGAAGCGAGTCTTCTATCAAGATTAGAAAGGAGGGTGTCCCACTTGACAACATCACGATTATTATCGCTGGAGCATTGGAAAGGCTGGCTGTGGGCCATGATCCGATTCGTTCTGATTACCGGGCTTTCCTTCGTTATCCTGTTTCCCATATTTCAGAAGGTTTCCACATCCATCAAAGCTAAAGGTGATCTGTATTCGGCAGTGGTGGTGTGGATTCCACAGAACTTCTCCATCGACAATTTCAAAGAGGCGATACGCGTAATGGATTACTGGGCAACGCTGTTTAATACGTTTGCCCTGTCTGCAACGACTACACTGCTGACTACAGCATCCTGTGCACTTGCAGGATACGGATTCGCCAGACTGAAATTCAGGGGAAGCAACTGGCTGTTTGCCGGTGTAATTCTGACGATTCTTGTACCGCCAACGACCATTCTCATTCCGGTATACCTGAATCTGAAAAGCTTTGACCTGATGGGGCTTATGACGCTTATAGCCGGCAAACCTGTTAATTTGCTTAACACCTATTGGCCGTTTATTCTGACGGCGATTACGGCCAATTCACTTAAGGCCGGCTTGTACATCTTTATCTTCCGGCAATTCTTCAGAGGTATTCCGAAGGAAGTGGAGGAGGCGGCCTATGTGGACGGCGCGGGCATCGGACGAACATTTTCAAGAATCATGCTGCCCAATGCCATTCCGTCTATGGTAACAGTCATGCTGTTTTCCTTCGTATGGCAGTGGAACGACAGCTTCTATACGACGACTTATCTGACTTCAAGTAAAGTCATGTCGACCCAGTTATCGTCGCTTCCGTATAATCTGGCCCAGCAGGTTACTGACGGTGCAGCTTCCCAGGCCGATCCGTTCTATCTGAGTATGATCCAGGATACAGGAATTCTTCTTGCCATTCTGCCTTTGATCGTCATCTATTTATTCGTGCAACGATATTTCGTAGAGAGTGTAGAGCGTACGGGAATCGTCGGTTAAGTTAAGTTCTCCTGTTCGTTTGGAGTGGGATCAGACTGGAAGAGGAAGGAGGAACTTCATGCAACATTCCATCTGTGAAAAGGGGGCATGTAACGATCTCATGAACGTCTGCTCACAGCAGAACCGCGATCCTTCCCTGCGCAGGATCCCCCTGCTGGTGTGGAACGGGCTGCGGGAGCGGGCGCCGACCTGAGCGATCTGTTTGATCAGAGATACTCTGACGGAGCTAACCTCGCAATATTGCAAGGCAATATATCAGATCAGGAGGAATTAAAGTGAACAAGTTCATGACATCATGTAAACTTGTACTCATTCTGGCTTTATTGATCACAATTGCTCCATGGGGAGGCAGCCGTGCCGAAGCATGGGTGGGCATGCCGATGGGCAAGCTGCACGTAAACGGCAAAAACCTGGTGAACAGCAACAACCAGCCTGTGCTTCTGAACGGTTGGCATCAACCCTCAGGTGCCTACTGGACATATCAGGACAGCAATTATTATCTCAATCTGCACGGTAATAACCGTCATGCAGCTACACTGGCTTATCTGAAAGACATTACCGATACATTTGCGGACACCAGCGCGAAATACGGAAGCAATCATGGCTGGAATATGAATCAGGTACGTCTGTTCATCGATCGTCAGGACATGGGAGATGTGGCTGCTGGTACATATAACTTTGCCGGTGTGCAGACCGTTACGCAAAATGTAATTATTCCGTACATTCAATATGCCAAGACAAAAGGTGTCTATGTTGTCCTGGGACTGGACTTCACATTGAAGGATGATCAGGCAACAACACCTGCCAACCTGCAAAAATTCAACGAAATCTGGGGTTATCTCGCTTCACGCCCGGAGATCAAAAGTGCAGACAACGTTCACTTCGAACTGATCAACGAACCGGTGAAATCCTATGCCAATGGACATTGGGGTGGATACAACGGGGAAAATGACTTTGTGGATCACTGGAATGACTTGCGTAATTTCCAAAATTCCATGATTTCAACAATTCGCAGCAAAGGTGCGGACAACGTCATCTGGGCGGCAGGTCTGGGATACAACCAATTTTACAGCTTGACGGCAAGCCATCCATTGACTGATCCGCTCAATAACTATGGATATGCGGTTCACTGGTACCCTGGTTATGGCGCATATGACAACTTCTCCATCCTGCAAGACCAGTGGAATACCAACGTGAAGGCAGCTGCTGACAAATATCCGATTAACATTACCGAGGTAACCTGGTTCAAAAACAAACCTGGCGATTCGGCCTATTGGAACTTGTTTAATGGCAGCAATGAAGGGTTTGGCACTAATACCAAAACAATCTTCAACGCGGCAGGCAATGTCAGCATTGCAGCTCATATGAACGGATTCATTCTGGAGCCAGGCCAACGTAGTTCTTTTGCTGACCCAACGGCTGGACTGAAATGGGATGGAGATGCTTCACGGAGTGCCATGGGACGATTCCTGTTCAACTGGTACCATGAACGTGCTCAGACTTATCCGGGCAGTGGACAAGGCGGTGGACCGACAACAGGTCTGGTATCCGGTGCAACCTATAAAATTGTAGCCCGACATTCCAACAAGGTTGTTGATGTGCCTGGTGGTCAAAATGAAAATAATCTTCAGCTCCAGCAGTGGAGTGATCTGGGCGGTAACCCTCAGAAGTGGGTTCTTACCTCGATCGGTAGCGGCAACTATACACTGACAAGTGTGAACTCGCCGGACAAAGTCATCGATATTCGCAATGGTACCCTCACCAATGGGGAAGCGGTTCAACTCATGAGCAATCTGAACACAACCGCTCAGCATTTTAAGGTCAACGATCTTGGTAACGGGTACTGGAGTATCATTAACGTGAACAGCAATAAAGCGATTGAAGTGGCAAACGCTTCCACTTCGGATGGAGCCTTGCTGCAGCAGAACACCTACACAGGTGCTACAAACCAACAATGGAAATTTGTTGCCGTTAGCAATTAATAAGCACAACGTTAAACAAGAACCTCCCCAAGTCATTTCATGTCTTGGGGAGGTTTTTTGCGTTTATTTTGATACTTTGGGAAGGAGGGCATGCAAAGGTAAAATACAACTATATTTCTGCGCCAACCCGCAGAGTGACAATTATTTTCATGCAAGCATTGTACACTGCAGTACGTAAATGTACCATAAGGAAGAAGTTGTACCTTCACCAGGAAGAAATGCCCGGTGTATCATTGAACAGCTACCTTATCACATAGAAATGTAAGCGCTTGATAAAAAAGGGAGGGTACATATGCAGCTCCTATGGTCCAAATTTTCACCCGTGTTCCGCCGATTCCTCATTTCGTATCTTGTCATTCTGATGATTCCTCAAATTGCGGGATACGCCTCTTACCGAGCTTCCATTGAAGCGGCCCGTTCCAGCTCCATTGAAAACAGCTTGAAGTCACTGAGTCTCGGGAAAGAGATCATTGAGCGAAATCTTCTTCAAGTCGAAGCTTTTACCAGACAGCTTGCCATCAATCCCGATTTGCAAAATTTAATTGCTGGCCCAAAGCCGCATGATCTCTACAATGTCTACGGTATGAACCGCATGCAGCGGAGCCTCTCCATGTACAGCAGTACCAATGATTACTTGTCCCATTTCTTCATTCACATTCCAAACTACAATGCCATCATTACACCAAGAACCGTGTATTATCGTCCAGAGCATTATTATGCTGCCAATCAGCTGGATGGTATGTCGTTTGAACAATGGTATGACCGAATTCTCAAACAACCACACTTTAATGAAATCATACCGCTTCGAAACTATAAACGTGAAATACTCGGCACTGTGCTTGCAGACGTTCCCGCCATTACGTTTCTGCAATCTCTGCCTTTGAACAGCTTCAACAAACCGCAAGCGACGATTGGTGTCATGATTGATCAGGATCAGATGGCCAGCCTTACTCAACATATTGTGGATCAATATGGCGGCTGGACTCTCGTCACCGATGCGGAAGGGCAGATCATTTTCTCCCTTGGCATTGAACAGGTCGAGGCTGAGCAAATGGCACAGAAACATCGGAGAGAAGGTAACACTGCGGAAACGGAGCTGAACGTGCAGAATGTACAGCCTGGAAGTGATGGTCGGCTGCTGATATCGATACAGTCCAGTCAAAATGGATGGAATTACATGGCAGGGATTCCAGAGAAAGCACTCATGACAAAAGCGGACCAAATCAAACAAGTCACGCTGGTCTTTACTTTGGCAACCATTGCCTTGGGACTGTTATTCGGGCTGGTTCTGGCCTATCGGAATAGTGCACCCGTTTACAGATTGTTGGCCTCTTTTCGGGAACAAATCACCGATTCTCCAGGCAGACGGGGCAATGAATATGATTTTTTGGCAAGCCATATTAACAATCTGATTGCTAATAATGACTCACTTAAAAACGCCATGAATGAGCAGATTCCGTTATTGAGAGACGGTTTTATCAAACGTTTGTTAACCGGAGAAGTCTATACCTCACTTGAGTTGGAGGTTATCTCATCCCAAGCGCACATTTCTCTTCATAGCAGCAAGGGCTTGGCAGGCTTAGTGAAGGTAAACGGATATGCCAATCCGGACAGTGAAGAAACTATCCATGAACTGGGTGTCGCAAGGCTGCTCATCAAACAAGTACTTACAGAATGGAATGCGCAGCTGCTGATCACGGATTGGGGAACAGACCAGATCGCTTTTGCCTGTCCATTGGATGAGAACTCACTGAATGAAGCTATAGGGAGATGTGAAAAAGAGCTGAACACCTTGATGGAAGTGATCTACCGGGAGCATCGGGTATCCACAACAATTGGCACAGGTGCAGCTTACGAGGTCTGGAATGATGCGGGTCGCTCCTTTGACGAAGCCAAACAAGCTCTGGATTATGCCATTCATATGGGAACAGATCATCTGGTGAGATTTGAAGATACGATGAAGGAAAATGAAATGTACTATTATCCGATTGAGTCTGAACAGCGCCTGCTGAACACGATCAAAGTCGGGGAGCCTGAAGAGGCGATACGCATTCTGGAGCAATTGTTTCTTCGTAATTTAGAGGAGCGAGAACTGTCCTACGAGATGACACAGCAGTTCATCATGGAGCTGAAGGGGACTTTTCTGAAGCTGGACGAACCCAAATTCAAGCTGGATGACTCCCTGCTGGAGGAATATAAATCTCGGGTGACATCCATTCAGATGACAGAAACGATTACTTCGCTGCGTGCAAAATTCAAACAGTTAACAGAAGACATCTGCGGTGATTTCCAGAGAAGAAGAGCAGGAGCACATGCGGATACTGCAAGCGAAATGATTTGTTTTATCCAACATAATTATGGGGATGCAAACTTGACGATCTATCGGATTGCCGAGCACATGAGCAAGTCCGAGAAGTTTATATCCCAACTGTTCAAAGAACATACGGGAGAGAATCTTTCCGATTATGTAGAACGAGTACGCATTGATGCTGCCTCGAACTTGTTGCACTCCACCGGTCAGACCATTGACGAGATAGCGGAGGCCACCGGGTATAATAGTGCACATTCATTCCGTCGAGCTTTCAAGCGGGTACGCGGCATTTCTCCGAGTGTGTTTCGGAAAATGGACGTTCATAGCGGTTAATGTAGGTTGTTTCTCGGGAACTATATTCGCCTTTTGTACTTTCTCAGCGTAACTGTACCTTTACGCATCCCCAGCGCAATCTTATGATTACTCAAAAAGTAAGCGCTACCAAGTCAAGTTGCAGTTCAGCACGATTTGGAGCCAAGAATGGGGGGATGATTCTGAGAACCACAATGACCAGTGAATCAAAGTCCGTGGAGAAACCAAGTAAACCGTTTGCCTTGAAGCAAGCATTATCCAGAAGCTGGAGGCGACATTGGCAGCTGTATCTGCTGATCCTGCCACCGATTGCTTACTTTATTATTTTCAAGTATGTACCCATGGTGAATGCGGTCCTGGCATTTAAAGATTACAACGTCATCAAGGGGATCTGGGGCAGTCCGTGGGCCGGAACCAAGTATTTCGAATTACTTTTTCAGAATCCGGCGTTTGTCATGCTGATCAAGAACACGCTCTACATTTCGTTTTACAGCCTGATCGTTGGTTTCCCGATTCCTATATTACTGGCGCTGGCGCTGAACGAAATCAAAAACATACGATTCAAAAAAACAGTACAAATGGTGACGTATGCTCCATATTTCATCTCTACCGTTGTTATGGTCTCCATCATTATGCTCTTTCTGTCTCCTAGGCTGGGTATTGTCAACACGATTGCAGGTGCCCTTGGTTTCGAAGCGGTGAATTTTCTCGGTGAGCCTGGACTGTTTCGATCCATCTACGTATTCTCCGATGTGTGGCAGGGAATGGGGTACTCCGCTGTGATATATCTGGCTGCTCTGGCAGGTGTTGATCCATCCCTGTATGAAGCCGCCAAAGTGGACGGAGCCAACCGAATACAGAAAATCATTAATGTTGATCTGCCTGGACTACTTCCGGCAGCCGTCATCATTCTGATCCTGAGTGTAGGGAATATCATGGCTGTTGGGTTCGAAAAAATATATTTGCTGCAAAATCCGCTCAACCTGTCTGCTTCGGAGATCATTTCCACGTATGTCTATAAAATAGGATTGCTGAATGCCAATTATAGCTTCGCTACTGCGGTTGGCCTGTTCAACTCGGTGATTAACCTGATTCTGCTATTAATCGTAAACGCGGTCGCCAAGCGACTGTCCAATACAAGCTTATGGTAACAGGAGCGAAAGGAGGAGAACCAACCCATGCCTAACACACAGACAAATGCAGGTCGTTCGCGGGTCAAGAGCAGTAGTACGATTCGTGAATCCTGGGGAGACCGCTTATTTATAACAGTTGTTTACTTCATGCTGACAGTGGTGCTGATTGCCGTGCTATATCCCTTGATATATATTGTGAGTTCTTCGCTCAGCAGCCCTGCTGCCGTCTCCTCGGGAAAAGTCTGGTTGTGGCCCATTGACCTGACGTTTGATGGTTACAAGTCTGTATTGCGGAATGATCAAGTCCTTACCGGGTATGCCAATTCCCTTTTCTATACAGCCTGCGGCACCTTCATCAGCGTGGCACTGACCATTATGATTGCTTATCCATTATCCAAAAAAACGTTTGTTGGGCGCAGCTCGTTAATGATGTTTATTACCTTCACCATGCTGTTCTCGGGCGGTTTGATCCCTACCTATCTGGTGGTCAAAACCATGGGTCTGATTGATACCCGCTGGGCGTTGCTGATTCCCAATGCCGTCTGGGTATGGCAAGTCATCATTGCCCGCACCTTTTTTCAGAACTCGATACCGGAAGAATTGTCCGAAGCAGCAGACATCGATGGCTGCAGTGACATCCGGTTTATCTTCAGTATTATCCTGCCACTCGCCAAACCGATTATCGCCGTGTTGTCACTTATGTACGCTGTCGGTCAGTGGAATGCATACTTTGACGCCCTCATTTACTTAAAATCACAGTCGCTCTATCCGCTACAGCTGATATTGCGCAGTATTCTTATTCTGAACAGCAGTACGGGGAGCATGGATGCATCGGAAATGATTAAACAGCAGCAAATGGCTGAACTCATGAAGTACTCGTTAATTGTGATGGCCAGCTTGCCGGTGCTAATCATCTATCCTTTTGTTCAAAGGTATTTCGTGCAAGGCATGCTGATTGGCTCAGTTAAAGGATAAGTTCATTTTTTCTATTATTCATGAAGGAGAGGATTGTATTGAAAAAAGCGGGATTCATCATTCTTGCCTGTATGCTGTTTACCTCGTTGGTACTTGCCGGATGTTCAAGTTCTGATAAGGGGAACGGGGAAGGCAGCAATCCGTCAGGCAAGACGGCCATTAATGTGTTTGCCCACCAGGGTTCGGATACCAACCTGTCCACTAATAAATTCACGAAGAAAATGGAAGAGAAGTTTGATATTCAGTTCAACTGGACTACCGTTCCATTCGACGGTGCAGCGGAAAAAAGACAGATTTCACTGGCTTCCGGTGATTATCCGGACTTGTATCTGCTCATCCCTTGGGTAGATCGTTTCTCCCAGACAGACTTGTTGAAGTTTGGTCAGCAGGGGGTTATTTTGCCGCTGAATGATCTGATTGAGGAGCATGCTCCCAATATTAAAAAAGTGCTCGAAAGCAATGACTATTATCGGGCCATGAACACTGCTCCCGACGGAAATATCTATGGTCTGACGGGTCTGAATGAATGTTTTCACTGTTCATACCCAAACAAGATGTGGGTCAACACCAAATGGATGGAACAACTGGGCCTGACCGAACCCACGACGACAGAAGAATTTAAGGAAATGCTTCGGGCATTTAAAACGAAAGACCCGAACGGGAACGGCAAAGCCGACGAAGTACCGCTAAGCGGTTCGACTGAAAATTTCGGTGTGCACATTATTCCGTACTTGATGAACGGTTTTATCTATGACGACGATCGGAATTATCTCATTGTCAATCAGGGGAAAGTGGAGACCGTAGTGAACAAACCGGAGTGGAAAGAAGGGCTTGCCTATATTAAATCCCTGTACGATGAAGGGTTGATTGATCCAGGGGCATTTACCCAAAACGTCGGGGCCTTCAAAAAAATTGGAGATAACGCTGATGCACAGCTTCTCGGTGCGGGAGCAGCGATGCATCCATCATTATTTGTAACGACTACGGAAGGTTCACCTTACGGAAATGATTACAATCCCATCCCTCCACTGAAGGGACCAAATGCCGCTTATGCTACGTACAACTATCCGATTGATCCTGGAGCGTCCTTTGTACTGACAAACAAAGCCAGTGAGGAAACGCAGATCGCGGCCATAAAGCTGCTGGATTATATCTATACCCAGGAAGGAACCATGGCATCATATCTGGGAGAAGAGGGCGTAAGCTGGCGCAAACCACAAGAAGGAGAAGTGGCGCTCAATGATCAGATTGAGCCGTTATATAAAGCCATTCCGCTTCCTTCTGGAGAAGAACCTCGTAATGACAGTTGGGCTGCATTGAGTCAGTACAATCATTATCAGGCATATCGGGACTCCGAAGTACAGGGGACAGACATCTATGCCAATGATGGTGGTGAGCGACGTCTCTATGAGGCGACATTGTTAATGGAGGGCAAGGAACCGAAGGAGGTTTTCCCTCATTGGGCATTGTGGGTAGATCCGTCCCAAGCTGATGAAGCCAGCATGATGCAGACCAATCTCAAGGATTACATCGATCAGAACGCCCTGCAATTTATTACAGGCGCCAAAAGTCTGGATAAGGATTGGGATGAATATGTGAAAGGCCTGGAGGGACTGAACATTAATCGATATCTGGAGATAATGCAGTCTTCCTATGATACTTCTTCTGTCTCCAAATAATTAAAGTATCTGAATCATATCCAGTGTAACAATTCAGATATGTAGTTGAAACGAGGTGTCCCTCTTTTTAGAAGCATGGAGTACAGAGCGGGAAAAGTTACTGTCTGTATTTGCACAACCAAACGTTTCCGGTTCGCAGTCAACATATGCGAGCCGGGAACGTTTTTTATTGATATAGATTAAATCGTAATGTCATGCATCCTTCTTAAAGTTCTGTGATTGAACCTGTCCTGGAAGCCAAACGTTCACAGGACAGGTTCAACGGCTCATGCACATTCCCTTAGTTTAGTACATGCGATATCTTCCGCTTAGAGCGAGCATGCTGAAAAAATACAGGCAATTGTCGTAATAACGTCGCTCTCCCTGACGCAGAGGTGTGTTCCAGAAGTTACGAACGAATGTGTCAGCATGTGGAGTGTCTGCAGCCAGTGAAGCCATGGCATTGGTAGCCAGCAAACCTACAGGATGCAGTGAAGGTTCGTCGAAAGGTTCACCTTCTATTGTATAACGACGATAATCGGATATTTCAATATCACTGAAGAAGGATTGAATCCGATTGGATTGTTCGATCTGCCAGTGATCCTTGCGGAACCATTCCCAGTCCAGCGCTATATTCGCAGCAACACGGTAGGCATCACTGTAAAAATGTCTGAAATCACCATGCGGCTGTATTGGAGCCGGAGATCCGTCATAGTTCGCATATTCAGGTGATAGTCCGGTTACGGGATGGCAGGCTGTATGAAGGTAAGCACGACTAGCGGCCGCCGCTTCTTTCCAGAAGCTCTGATCTTCTTCATCCGCATATTTCGCGAATAGTTCATAAAAATGAGGCAGATGGTAGGATGGGTCGCTAAACGGTGTTTCTGGTATGAATTTGATCAGTTTTGTTTCCGGGTCCCACATGGGATCGCCTTCGCCGTCTTCGCCCTGATGTATACATGCACGAAGAATCTTGCGGGCTTGTGCCTTGTAATCATAAGGTTCAGCGCCATCGCCCCAGCGGTTGGAGGCAAAAAAAAGTGCCATGGCAAAAAACTCCTCACCATCAGGAGCAGGACCTTGTGAGAGTCGGGTTCCGTCAGGCTTGCAATGCCAGGCAAAATAATCTTTATAACGTCCCGCTTTATGTTGCATAAACGTGTGTGAGAAATTCCAGAGTCGATCAAATTCTTCCTTTTTGTCCATCTGAACAGCCATCATCATGCCATAGGACATGCCCTCGGAGCGAACATCGAGATTACCGGTGTCCAGCAAATAACCCTTGTCCTCACCCATGGGGTAATATATTCGAGTATTTTCATCGCCATAAAATAGCTCGTTCCATGTTTCTTCCAATCTGTTTGTGATCTCATTCTCATCGTAACCTAGCTTCAAGAAAAGATTTGTATATGTACCTGTATCCCACGCGCCTTGACCCGTGATATTCATGAGTATCCTCCTTCATCAATGCGGTTTTTCAAAATTATAACATGGAAATAGTATACAAATTAAAGCGTTTACACGAAAAATTATAGGTGTTCTGATCTGCAGGTCATTGCACTCAAATTAAAATGATATAGTGGTTAAAATCCTATACTTTGTCAGGTTGTTGTAAAATTATGTAAGCGCTACACTTTGGGAGAAGGATCACATCTGATCTAATAATAATACAAGCTGTGATCCTTTAAATGTTGTATGAGGATGGTCAGAATCTAACCGGAAGGATGTGATGATGATTTATGCTCCAGGATTCAGGAGATGCAGGTGAAAACACGGAATTCACTGCACCGCGCGATCCAGTTGGAGTGACAGCGTCGGCAGTCAAGCCCGCAATTGATTTTGAATCACATGGATATCGCGACATGATTGGCCGATCTCTTCTGAACAAAGGGAATAATGTCAGATTAAAACGAGCCATTGAGAAGGCAAAAAACGGTGAACCTGTCGTTATCGCTTATATTGGAGGCTCCATTACCCATGGTGCTGGTGCAGTACCTATTCATCTCCAAAGTTACGCTTATCGGTCGTATGAGTCGTTCAAGTTTATGTTTGCGCTTTCAAAAGATAGTCCGATTCATCTGATTAAAGCAGGTGTGGGTGGAACTCCTTCAGAACTGGGGATTGTACGTTATGATCGTGATGTGCTGAGGGGAGGTGCCGTTCAGCCGGATATTGTCATAATCGAATTCGCAGTCAATGACGCAGATGATGAAACCCAAGGTAAATGTTACGAGAGTCTGGTACTCAAAGCACTTACTGCCGATAACAAGCCAGCGGTCATCTTGTTATTCAGTGTATTCGAAAATGACTGGAATCTACAGGATCGTCTCGCTCCGGTAGGTTGGCATTATGATCTGCCAATGGTAAGTGTGAAAGATGCTGTCGTTGATCAGTTCAGCAAGACAAAAGGTGAAGGCAACGTTATTTCCAAAAAGCAATTTTTCCATGATATATATCATCCAACTAACATAGGACATCGAATTATGGCCGATTGTTTGGAATATTTGTTCGACGTGACGAATCGTTCTGAGTGGGATGAGAAAGATCATGATATTGAAAAAGCTCCGCTAATTGGAAATGAATTTGTTAATGTGAAGCTGTTGGATCGGAAAAACGGCAATAATATTGCCCGAATCGATGCAGGCTCTTTTTGTAAAACGGACACGGATCTGCAGATGGCTGAGATGGATGCTCATGACTATGGTACACCTCAGTTCCCCAACAACTGGATGCGTACAGGAGAGGGAAAAGAGGATCAGAGCAGCTTTCGGATAAGTTTGCAGTGCAAACGCCTCATTCTGATCTTCAAGGATTCTGGTAACGACGAATTCGGAACTGCACATATCAAGGTAGATGGGGTATTCGTCCAAAAAGTCGATCCGCGTCAAGTGAACTGGACCCATTGCCATGCCACACTTCTGCTTAACGAAGAGCATGTGGGGGAGCACTCCATCGAGATCGAAATGGCGGAAGGTCATGAACATAAATGCTTCACCATTCTGGGTTTTGGCTATGTGGATTAACTGAAGACTGATAGTCACTCATATGTTCGGAGGAAAAGAGAATGGAATTGATCTCACCAGCAGTAACGGGATATGACCAGTATCGGGAGAATATACCACGTGGAGTCATGGAGACGGTAGAGTATCCTTCTACCACGGTTGGCAATTCCCGTAAAGCTATGGTGTACACCCCACCAGAATTTTCTTCGACAACGATGTATCCTGTACTTTTTCTTTTGCATGGTATTGGTGGAGACGAAACCGAATGGCATAATCATGGTTCTCCGCAAATTATTCTCGATAATCTGTACAACGATAACTTGCTTGAGCCGATGGTTATTGTTTTCCCCAACGGTCGCGCAATATCGAATGACCGAGCCGAAGGAGACCTGTTTGAACCTGAGAAAATCAAAGCATTTAAACGGTTTGAATCCGATCTGCTCAATGATTTGATACCTTACATGGAGTCGAACTACCCTTTGCATAAAAGCCGGGATAAAAGGGCGATTGCTGGTTTATCCATGGGTGGAGGTCAATCCTTAAATATCGGATTAAGTAATCTAGACCATTTTGCATGGATCGGTGCTTTCTCCGCAGCCCCGAATACCAGAAGTCCGGAGCTACTTGTCCCTGATCTTTCGAAAGCGCCTTCATTTCTCTCGCTGTTATGGATCTCTTGCGGTGAACAGGACAATCTTATTGAGATTAGTCTTGGGGTTCACCAATATTTGACGCAACACGGAGTACCTCACATTTGGCATGAGGAAAGTGGAGGACATGATTGGCCCGTGTGGAAGAACGATCTGTATCTGTTTTCGCAACGTCTTTTCAAGTGAATTTGCTGAAGAACATTCATATCGGATTGTAGAATCAACCAAATCTATTAAAATTTCAGGAGGTATAATCTATGTTCAAATTTAGCAAAAAATTGTTAACCGTTGTTCTTGCAGCTTCCATGAGTTTTGGTGTCTTCGCAGCAACATCAAGTGCAGCAACAGATTATTGGCAAAATTGGACAGATGGCGGAGGAACGGTCAACGCCGTGAATGGATCGGGCGGGAATTACAGCGTGAATTGGCAAAATACCGGGAACTTTGTTGTCGGGAAAGGATGGACATACGGTACGCCTAATCGAGTGGTCAATTATAATGCCGGCGTATTCTCTCCTTCAGGTAACGGCTATCTCACCTTCTATGGTTGGACTAGAAACGCTCTAATTGAATATTACGTGGTGGATAGCTGGGGAACATATCGTCCTACCGGAACGTATAAGGGCTCGATGACTAGTGATGGCGGCACATATGACATCTATACAACGATGAGATACAATGCACCTTCCATTGATGGTACTCAGACTTTCCCTCAGTATTGGAGTGTTAGACAGTCCAAGAAACCAATCGGAGTCAATTCTACCATCACGTTCAGTAATCATGTGAATGCATGGGCGAGCAAAGGGATGTACTTAGGCAACAGCTGGTCCTATCAGGTGATGGCAACGGAAGGTTATCAAAGCAGCGGAAGCGCAAACGTGACGGTTTGGTAAAAATGATGTGATGCAGTTCAACTTCTGCACCTGCATTTGAATTCAATTTTCCGGTAGCGTTGAGTAACGTTATTCTCCAGACTAACGGACCTCGACGTTGCCGGATTTAAACTTAGTAAAGGAGAATAATTGAATGAGGAAGCTGGTATGGTTAACTTTAATCGCTATAGTTGTTAGTCTAAGTGCTTGTTCAGCAAGTAATACCAAATTAAACGATGACTTGGTATTTGTCGAAGGGGGAGCCTTCAAGAGTAGTAAGCCGAGTCAGATTGATAGGAATGAAACGCTGGATTCCTTCTATATTGGCAAATACGAAGTAACTCAAAAAGAATGGATGGAGGTTATGGGGGAAAACCCTTCTGGCTTCAAGGGAGATGACCTGCCTGTTGAAATGGTCAGCTGGTATGACGCAGTGGAATACTGTAATCAAAAAAGTATAAAAGAAAACCTGAAACCTTATTACAATATAGATAAAGACAACCAGGACACGAATAATCACAATGAAAACGACAATATAAAATGGACTGTAACGATCAACGAGGACGCCAACGGTTACCGTTTACCCACAGAGGCAGAATGGGAATACGCTGCAAGTGGAGGTCAAAAGAGCTTAAATTACACATACAGCGGAAGTAATAATCCTGATGAAGTTGCTTGGTACTGGGTAAATGCCGGCGAGAACATTCTGACGGGTGACTGGAGCTGGCCCGCTATTGAGAGCAACCGTAATCAAACCAAAAAAGTCGGAACTCAGAAGGCGAATGAGTTAGGAATCTACGATATGTCTGGGAATGTGAGAGAATGGTGCTGGGACTGGTACAGTGATTCGGAGAGTCCCAATCAATCCTGGCGAGTTGTAAAAGGCGGAGGCTGGATTGGCGGTGTCAATAACAATGAAATATCATTTCGAGGCAAATTTGATGCGAATGGTTTTGGTCCCGATCAAGGATTCCGTATTGTGCGTGGAGAATAGCATTTTTTTCCGAAAAGAGACCTCCTACAGTTCAACCTATACTTTGTCGGGTGAAAACCTATAGTTTAACAGGTTGTTGTACCAAAATGTAAGCGTTACACTTGAATTGTTATCCCGGCGCTTCGCTATAATCGGAGCGTTCTTATAGTACGGTCCGATGGAATCATTTTCTATGTTATTAATTAATGACGATGAGACTGGTAGAAATTTTGTTCTCCAAGTTGTGCGAGCAGACAACAATCCTGCTGTTGTTCTGCTGTTTAGCGTTTTCAGAACAACTGGAATCTACCTATAGATATAGATAAAATACATGCAGCTGATCAAGGATTAAAGAGAGGTGAGCTAATGTTCAAGGTCATTGTCGCGGATGATGAGCCGTTTATGCTAGAAGGATGGAGAACGATGATTGACTGGGGAGCTTGTGGATATGAACTGTGCGGAACGGCAACGGATGGGGAGGAAGCACTTGCTTTATTCAACTCGGTTGAACCGGATCTTGTCGTCACTGATATTCAAATGCCTGTTATGGATGGTCTTGGCTTGATTCACACCTTGCGAGAAGATCTCGCCTATACCTCTAAAATTGTTATCGTTACAGGATACTCGGATTTTAATTACGCGAAGCAAGCCATACGGTATCAGGTCGATCAGTATGTGCTTAAACCTCTTGTTCCCGAGGAAATTCATCAAATCCTTATGGAAATGATTGAACCTCTGGACAAACGCAGAAATGAGCAAAAACAGCAAAATGGAGTCATGGTTACAGATGAAACCTATGAGAATCATCTTAATGAATATCGGATAAGCGAAGAATATGATTTAGAGCAAATGATGAACATCTCCAAAGAGATCTTGGCGTTTATTGAGGCAGAAAATACGTATTCTATCGATATTGCAGTGAGCGCACTGTTAGAGAAGAGTGAAAAAGCAGAGGTTTCGTTGGAATGGATACATCATGTCATCCGATATATCCATGGGGAGTTGCTACGTAAATATGGAAAAAGAGAGGGTTGCAGAGAAATACTATGTGAAAAAGAATGGCATGAGGCTGCGAGTTGGTCTTCCGGCACCTTGCAAGACCTGTGTGTTCGACTGTCCAAGCAACTTTCCCAGTCTGAATTGAAGCAAAAGAACGGTACGGGAGGGCTGGTTGTAGAAGCAGTGAATGAATTGAAGCAACACTATCGAAGTAAAATTAAATTACAAGATGTAGCTAATCGTATTCACGTGAATTCTGCCTACCTGGGTCAACAGTTCAAGCGGGAGATGGGGGTCAGTTTCAGTGACTATGTGCACCAGCTTCGTGTTGAGGAGGCCCGTAAACTCCTGCGACGTACCAATATGAAGATCACTGACATTGCATTCAGGCTAGGATATCATGATGCTGAATATTTCACCCAAAAGTTCAGAGCGCATACAGGGGAGCTTCCGTCAGTCTATAAAAACAAAAACCAAGGGTGATCATATGCGTCATAAATTCTGGATGTTCAGTAAGGTTAATGATATTCCTCTCCGATCCAAATTTCTGCTTATTTATGTACTTAGTATTCTCCTTCCTGTAATAACGATTAATATCTTCTTTTATGAACGAACCTCTGCGGATATCAAGATTAGAGAACAGGAAAATCTGCGTAAATCCATCGACAGGGCTGCGGGGGAACTGCTAGGCATGATTGATGAGAGCGTTGCCCTGAGCCGAATTATTGCAGCAGACGATTCGCTCTATGAGGCACTGGATCGGACCTATCACTCCCCCGTTGATTATTACAACGTCTACCATGCATTCCTACGAGATAAATTAACACGGTATATGTCAGCGAATATTCTGGAGGTGCGTATCTATACGGATAACGATACCATTCAGACGGGCAGTCATTATATCGTGATGAAAGACAAGAATGTACTCCCTGGATTGAAACAGCTGAAATCCACCAGTGGAGGCATTCTTGTCGTTGATTATATTGAGCCATCCGGATTTAACGCGGGAAGAAGAATCAGTGTGATTGGCAAAATGGATACCTATACTTCCTATGCCAATTACAACAAGTATTCCAAGATTGATCTGGAACTTAGCCGGGTGTATAGCATTTTAAATCGTGAATCAGACAGTCTTCAGCTGCGTCTGGTGGACAGCAACAATCGAACTGTCGTTTCAAGTGGGGAATTCAGCGAAACCGACTTATCCCCCCCTGATAATGAATCAATGCTCAAGGAATCTGGCAATTCTGCTTACACGCTCGAAAAATCGTTGGGGAATCTAGCCTACCTAAAGGGTTGGAAATTGATTGGAGTTGCCGATACGCGTCACCTTGACCATCTTTTGCAAGAAGCCTTTAAATCAATTCTGGGGTTGCTCGCATTAAGTATCGTGGTCCCCTCTGTATTGATCTACATTATTTTGCGGTCCTACCACTATCGGATTCGCAAGCTATCCAGACATATGGAGAAGGTTCGTAACGAACGATTCGATCTGATTGAAATTCACGAAGGACGCGACGAAATTGGCGGGCTTATTCGTACATTTAACATCATGATTGGTAAAATTCATACGCTGATTAATGACGTATATAAACTGGAAATCCGTCAAAAAGATCTGGAGCTGGATCAAGTGAGGACTGAATTGTCCATGCTTCAGAGTCAGATGAATCCTCATTTTTTATTTAACACATTGAATGCTTTGCTGGTCGTTAGTACGAAGAATGGATATACAGAAGTAATTGAGATTATCAAAAGTCTGTCCAAACTGATGAGACAGTTGCTCAGTCATTCTGACAATCTGATTCCTTTGCAAGAAGAGCTGCAATTTACGAATCTTTATCTCCAGATTGAGAAGTTTCGCTTTGGAGAGCTGTTTGATTACACCTTCGAGGTTGATCCTGATGCAGCTTCGTTGCTCATTCCCCGAATGAGTATTCAACCACTCGTCGAAAATGCCTGCAAACACGGCTTGCAGGCGCGAAAAAATGGAAGAGAGATCAAGATAACGGCGAGACAAAACGCTTCTGAACTGGTTATTCAGGTGATCGATAATGGAATCGGTATGGATGCAGGGAGACTAACAGAGCTCCTGCGAGATATTCGTTCTGAAAGACCTAGGAACGGCGAGCATGTAGGACTCCGCAATGTCTACCGCAGGTTGGAACTCTTTTATGAAGGAAATGCGATATTTGATCTAAGCAGTGTACCTGGAAAGGAAACCATTGCAGGGTACCGTATACCGATCTCCAAGCTGGAACAGAGGAAATAGGAGGTAAACTCTCATGTATAAAGTACTGTTAGTCGATGATGAACCGTATGCCATTGAAGGGTTACAGCTTCTGATCAATTGGGAAAAGTATGGTTTCGAAATCAGAGGCGTGTGCGCCAACGGTGAGGAAGCCATTCGGATGATGGAACAAGATCGACCTGATCTCGTGGTGACAGACATTCGTATGCCTGTGATGAATGGGCTGGAACTTGTAGAAGAAGCACGACGATTGGAACATGATTCTGTGCTGTTTGTCATCACGAGTGGATACAGTGACTTTAATTATGCCAGACAAGCTATTCGATTAGGTGTCTCCAACTATTTAACCAAACCGGTTGATAGTACAGAAGCAGAGGATATGTTGGTCCGTCTCCGTATGCAATTGCAGGAGCGTGAAAACCAGGAGCGTATAAGGGAACATGCAAACGAGCAAAGGATCAAAGCGTTTTTGTCTGCACTGATTAAGGATAAGCAAAATATATCGGAGGAGGAGATGTCAGAGATCCTTCCTCGTTTAAACAAATCCCATTGGGCATACCTGCGGATAGCCTTTCAGGGAGATATTCAGGAAGTCTGTTCAGTAGCCGAACAAACGGCTGAAGAAACAACTTGCTGTTATGTGATAGACAGAACAAGAGACTCATTGGGACTTGTATGGGGGGAGGAAACGAATGATAGAAATGAGACATTTGAAGAAATTAAAGCTTTTACTCAGCGTTTGATGAACTATATGCAACATAACGGCTGCGAAGAAATTCATATCGCGGTTGGATTAACGGTCAACAAACTGGAGCATTTATCTGAATCCTTCCGCTCCGCTCAGGAAGTTGGGCGTTATTTATTTTTTAACCAAGAGCGTCTTTTGTTTGCCGAAGATATTCAGCTGGAGAATTGGCAGTTTGATCCGGAAACGCTGTCAGAGGTGGACCATATTTGCGATTTGCTTGAAAACGGTTCTGTAGAGGAACTCTCGTCTGCGATTCGGAGTGCTTTTGAACTGTTTGTACAGATGAAGGCTGCGCCAGAGATTATACATATTTTCTCTACACACATTATGTTCCGGGGACTGTCCCTATGTAAAGAATTGGGGGGGATTCCTAATGCTCTGATGAGCGAGTCAGCGAGCCGTATTTTGGAGAAGAGTCAACGAAATATAGAAGAGGTTGCTTGTAATCTGGAACAGTTTTGTTTGCAATGCAAATCAGAACTGGCAATTCTCCGGGAAAGACAAGTGGGAGGAACTCAGGCCTCAGTAGCTGAATACGTGCAGAAGCACTACAAGGAGACATTTACGATCCAGGAGCTCGCAGAGCGATTCTATATGAACCCGGTTCATCTGGGTCAATCATTCATGCGCAAGTACGGCAAGGGTGTTATAGAGGTGGTACATGATCTGCGAATGGAAGAAGCGAAGCGCATGCTCCGGGAGACGAACCAGACATCAAGTGCGATTGCAGAACAGGTAGGGTATCGCAGTTACCAGCACTTTCTTAGACATTTCGAAAAAAGAACAGCCATGAAACCTGTAGAATACCGGCTGAAGTATACGAATTGAGGCTTGTAAGAAAAGAACCCTCCTGAACAATACCTAAAATTACAGGGGGGTGGACCTTAAATTCGTGTATTTTGTAACCGCATACATTTATTCATACTAAAAATAGTAAGACATACCACTTCCAAGGAGGGCAAGTACATGGGGGGACTTAAGAAAAAGAAGCTTTGGGGTTCCGTATCACTCGTTCTGGCTTTAAGTTTGGCACTGGCAGGATGCAGCGGTGACAATGAGAAAGCGACTACACCAGATGGTAAAGAGGTACTGAACATCTCGGCCTTTATCGGAACGCCAAATCAGGCGCCAGCTAAAGATAACCGAATCTACAAGAAGATCCAGGATGAACTTGGCGTCAATCTTGAGATGGAATTTCTGGTAGGTGATCTTCAACAGAAGCTCGGCGTTATGATTGCCGGTGGCGATTTCCCTGACCTGATCACAGCGGATACCAAGTTGGTTTCAGCCGGCGCGGTTATCCCGCTGGAAGATCTAATCGAGGAGCACGCACCCAATCTGAAGAAGCACTTCGGTAAAGACTGGAACCGAATGAAAGACTCCAGTGACGGACATATTTACTGGTTACCTAACTATGGTGTGTATACTGGGGAGTTCATTAGTAACTATTACTCTGGCCCTGCCTTCTGGATTCAAAAATCCATACTGAAGGATGCCGGGTACCCGACTCCTAAAACGCTGGATGAATTCACTCAGTTGATCCGTGATTACGCAGCCAAGAATCCGACTATTGATGGTCAACCGACAATTGGCTTTACTACACTGGCTTCTGACTGGCGGACCTTCCCCTTGCTTAATCCACCAGAGCATCTTACGGGTCATCCCAATGATGGTGGTGTGGTTGTAGATGAGAACGGCGTGGCAAGTTTTTTTGCCGACAAAGACATCTCCAAACGGTATTATAAGGAACTGAACAAAATGTACAATGATGGATTGCTTGATAAAGAAGCCTTTGTTCAAAACTACGATCAATATTTGGCCAAAATTTCTTCGGGACGAGTGCTTGGCATGTTTGACCAGCACTGGAATTTCCAAGCCGGAGAAGACCCACTCGTAGCACAGGGCAAGATTGGCCAGACATACGTAGGCTTCCCGCTAGTCTATGATACAAGTATTAAAGATCATTATCTGGACCGTCCGGTTATTAACTTGAACAATGGTTTTGGTATCAGTAAAGATGCTGAAGATCCTGTCGCACTCATCAAATTCCTCGATAAGCTTATGGACGAGAAGTACCAGAAGCTACTTTCATGGGGTGAAGAGGGTGTAGACTATCAGGTGAATGAAGAGGGCAGATTCTATCGTACGCCAGAGCAACGGAAAGAGCAGGATGATCCGGCATGGAGATTGGTCAACAAAGCAGAAGGTTTCTACGCTGCAGCACCAAAGCTCGAAGGAACATTTGAAGATGGCAATGCGATTGGAGCAATCAACCAGCCTGAGGAATTCTATGACAACCTCAAACCGGAAGATAAAGAACTTCTGGATGCTTATGGCTTCAAAACGTGGAGTGACTTCTTCTCCCCTGCACCAGAGAATCCAGTGTACTATCCAGCATGGCAGGTCGATCTGAAAGAAGGCTCTGATGCTGCTGTAGCGAACAAGCAAATGACAGACACTTCATTGAAATTCTTGCCTAAGGCGATCATGTCGAAACCGGATGAGTTTGATAACATTTGGAACGAATATGTAGACGCTTACAAGAAAATCAATGTTAAATCCTATGAAGACCGGATTAATGAACAACTGAAATGGAGAATTGAAAACTGGTCTGTTAAATAAAAAAATGCGGCAATGATTCCCTCGGAAGGTACCAACCAGAGGCTTACTCCGAGAGTGCCTTCCGGGACAATCATGCATAATGTCGCTGCAAGCCAATAGGAGGAGTGAAACATGGCGAACACGCCTGGAGCCATACCGGAGCAATCTACCCGCACAGCCGTTCCCAAAACACCCATATTAAAACGGTTACGCGGTCAAAGACAACTGATGTTCATGTCATTGCCCATCGTTGCGTACATTCTCGTATTCTCGTATTACCCCATTTGGGGTTGGGTTATGGCTTTTCAGAATTATAGTCCTGCCAAGAGTTTCTCCCAGCAGGAATGGGTCGGGCTCAAGCACTTCAAGTTTTTGCTAACAGACGATGCATTTCTAAATGTGCTTCGTAATACCATTGCGATGAGTGTAATCAATATGGTGCTCGGATTTGCGACAGCGATTATATTTGCCATTTTACTTAACGAGATCAAACATAAGTTATATAAGCGAACCATTCAAACCATATCGTATTTGCCTCACTTTCTCTCATGGATCATCGTGACAGGCATCGTGGCAAGTTCACTGTCTGTGGACGGCGGGATCGTCAATGTGGTACTCATGAAGTTGAATATCATTCAAGAACCTATCATGTGGCTCAGTGTTCCCGAATACTTCTGGGGTATTGTAGGCGCATCTCATGTGTGGAAAGAAGTAGGCTGGAATGCCATTATCTATTTGGCGGCCATTACTTCTATCGATCCTTCGCTCTATGAAGCGGCAGAGATCGATGGTGCAAACCGATATAAGAAAATGCTGTATGTGACCTTACCCGGAATCAAATCCATTGTTATCATTTTGCTGATCATGAATATGGGCTGGATCTTGGAAGCTGGATTCGAAGTTCAGTATCTGTTGGGTAACGGTGTGGTTGTGGACTGGTCACAGACGATAGATATATTTGTCCTGAAATACGGACTACAGATCGGGAACTACTCTTTGGCTACCGCAGCAGGTATTTTCAAGACGGTAGTTAGTATTACGCTGATCTTTGCGGCGAATTCTATATCCAAACGACTCGGGGAAGACCGATTAATATAAGGGGGACTAGAGATGGGAATCAATAAATCTCGGCTTGAGCCGATTGTCTTCCATACGTTAAACGGTGTGCTGATGATCGCGATCGCGATTGTTACCCTGTATCCGTTTGTGAATACACTCGCCGTATCGTTCAATGCCGGTAATGACACCATCCGGGGCGGGATTTATCTGTGGCCTCGGGTATGGACAGATCAAAACTACAGGGCTGTATTTGCAGGAGGGACTATCTTTAGCGCCTTTGGTATCTCGGTGGCGAGAACGGTTTTGGGAACAGTCTTAAGTCTGTTTCTGACCTCCATGCTAGCGTACACATTAAGTCGAAAAGATTATATATTACGTAAACCAATCACCATATTTGTTGTACTGACGATGTATTTCAGTGCAGGACTTATTCCAACCTACTTCTTGATGAAAGATCTACACTTGTTAAATAATTTCCTGGTGTATATTATTCCTGGACTAATCAGTGCCTTCAATATGATTGTTATTCGAACTTATATCCAGACACTACCCGAAGGATTGATCGAATCGGCCAAAATCGATGGTGCTGGAGATTTCAGAACATTCATATCGATTATTCTACCGCTGTGCCAACCAGTTCTGGCTACCGTTGCTCTGTTCATTGCAGTCGGTCAATGGAACTCCTGGTTCGATACGTTTCTGTACGCCTCTTCCAAGCAAAACCTGAGTACCCTGCAATATGAGTTGATGAAACTGCTGTCCTCTTCCATGAACTCTAACAGCAGCGCTGCGGTTGCCAATGGTGCAGATCTTGGTGCTGCACGTAACATGGTCACTCCAGTATCGATCCGGGCAGCCATTACAATTGTAGCGGCATTGCCGATCCTGGTCGTCTATCCATTCTTGCAGAAGTATTTTGTTCATGGCTTGCAGCTTGGTGGGGTAAAAGAGTAAACTTAGATGCAGTTGCAGTTAACAGATCAAAAACGGTCACTATGGTGACCGTTTTTTTCATGTTTTTCAAACGGAACGTCATATGAAAGAATGGGTACGGAATTTTCGAGCCAGAATATGATAATCAATGAATTGCAGTTCTGCTACTTTTAGCAGGACTATTTTTATAGGTGGACTGATTGCAGAGAACGTTCTAGAAATCGGTTGAATATCGGTGTAACTGCTCCATATCCAACACCTTTATTGTTCTATTTTCCTTCATGATGATCTGTTCTTCAACCAAATGGCTTAATAATCTTCTAATATGTCGATCTGAAATACCCATTATGCTTGAGATATCTTTCATGACAAATGGGATCGTTAATGATTCCAATTTATCTGCGGTTTGCAGAATATACTTACACAGTTTATTTTTCGCAGGATACAACAATGACCTTGCATTTTTCACGGAAGACTTCATGAGTTTATCCGTAAGCACGGTACACATATGCGATAAAAAAGAGACTGAATGGGTTAAATGAGAATGTACAATTTCCAAAGGAATGAGTAGTATGGTTGATGGTACAACAGCGACAGCAGTATGAAGATAATTGCATTGTTGAAAAAATTCCAAGTCACCCAATACTCCGTTTTTTTCTACATAATCGACAATGGCCACGTTTCCTTGATCTGAATAATTATGAATGGCGACTCTGCCGTCAATTACAATATATAAATACCTCAATTCGTCGTCTGAGATAATAACCGTCTCGTTTTTCTTATATAGTTTCACTTGTAAAGTGGTCAAAGCTTCATCCGTAATAATATCCTGTAAGTTCACTTCGAATAAGGCATTTGTGATATCAGTGTGAATCTTATTTGCCATAACACGTGAGGACTCCTTTATCATTAAATTTACAAATAACCACTACACATACATATTAATGATTTAAATACATCATTTAAAATGAGTTTTTAAATTTATTGTTACAATGATTATATTGGTGAATTGGGCAAAAAAAGCGGACATTTGTCCTCATTGTTATTCCTTTTTTAAGATTATACTTACCTCGAATTACAGAACAAAACGGAATAGTAATAGGGGTGCGTATATGAATAGTATTATTGATGATTTTAGTTTGGCTAGTGCGGGGTTAACGAGATTGCAGTGGTTTAGGGAGAGAATGCCATTGGTCACTGAGGTTAATCAATTGTTCAAGGAGCAGCAAGTCCTTAATGAAATGACTATCGCGATCAGTATGCATATTGAACCCAAAACGGCATTTTGGGTAGAGGGACTTCTAGCTGGCGGGGCTAAACATATCTATTTGGTGGGTTGTCTTGGAACAACCAAGAAGGACACCGCAGCTTACTTGGCATCGCTACCTAATGTCACTGTTTTAGCGAAAGAAGGAGATCGTTATGACGACCACAAACGCTATCTTCAGATGGTCATGGCACATCCAATTGATCTTTTCCTGGACAATGGTGCAAGTCTGATTCTTGCTCACCATGAACTGAAACCCAATTGGATTCCAATCGGTGCAAACGAAGAGACACGTACGGGAAGATTGTTGATTGAGAAGAGTGGGATTCAGCCTGATTACCCAGTCATCGTGATTGATGATTCGCCTTTAAAGCAGACTTTTGAGAATGCTCTAGGTGTTGGACAGTCTGTTGTAGATGGCTTCATGCGCACAACGAGTCTTCTCGTTGGAGGGAAAAAAGTTCTTGTTGTGGGGTACGGTTATTGCGGCAGCGGCATTGCTAAAAAGTTTCGGGGATTGGGTGCAACTACGTTAGTCTATGACATGAATCCTGTTCATCTCTTGAATGCAAAAACAGACGGCCATTGGGTTGGCGAACTGCATGAGTTAATCCCCCAAGCAGACGTGATTATTACGGCAACAGGATCTTTTAATGTCATTACTGAGCAGCATATTTCTCTTTTCAAAGAGAAAGTCATCCTTGCTAATTCAGGGCACTATGGGTTTGAGATAAATGTTGAAGCAATGAAACAAGCTTCTCAATCCGTTGAAGTCGTCAAAGAAGGCATTGAAC
The DNA here is from genome assembly GCF_037144955.1 of Paenibacillus sp. USHLN196. Lineage (NCBI taxonomy): Bacteria > Bacillati > Bacillota > Bacilli > Caryophanales > Paenibacillaceae > Paenibacillus > Paenibacillus sp. USHLN196. The sequence continues at coordinate 664,735 of NZ_JBBCYH010000003.1, forward strand.
GAATCACTTTTGCAGAGAAAAGCATATATTTACTTCACCATGCGAGCCCCCTTAACTTAGCAGGAGCTGATGGCAATCCCATTGAGATTATGGACATGGGTTTTGCACTGATATCCTATTCTGCCTATCGCATTGTTACAAATGCAGAATCACTTCAACAAGGGTTGCAACCCGTACCGAAAGATATTGATAGTCAAGTTAGTCAGCTATTTATGAACTCCATTCAATAAAGGTAGGTTACACGAAGCGCCGATAGCCGCTATATTAGCGGCTTTTTTGGATTTTATTCAATAAATTGCAGCTAACCACGGATATGCTAGATGCCCCAAAAATAATTAAAACCAATATTATTGAATACGGTGGATGTTGACGTTGTATTCTAAGCTTACGTTGTCTCACCGTATTCTCTACCGAAGTCCGCCATCTTTTCAAGGATCGGAAGTAACTTGATTCCCTTGTCTGTTAATGAGTACTCGACCCGGGGAGGAACTTCCGGATATACATCACGTTGAATAACGCCATCATTCTCCAATTCTTTAAGCTGCTTCGTGAGAGAGCCTTGAGACAGATCCCCAAGGAATTTTTTGATATCCGTATATCGACGTGTTTCGTCTTTTAGATACCATAATATAAAATATTTCCAACGCCCGGAAAGGACATTCTGAGTAAACGCTATGGCGTACATGTCACTTTTTCCATCTATAAACTCTTGATCAAATCCTTCGTTGCATACTCTCATTGATATCACTCCTGATCCAAAGGTACAAAAAGATGTACTATGTTCATTTAAATTGCCCTCTTTGCAAACAAAACGAATACACCTATGATGGTGTCAACACCAAAACAATTTTAGTTTACCTAAAATGTAAAAGAATAATAATGATATTTTGATTCTATAGTTAGCAAGCTAAATAAATATATCATAGAAAGGAGTGACTGATAAGGGCATACAGCAAGTAGTAGGAAATAGGGATGCGTTGTTTAGATATACATGGTTGGAGAAAAACTGATAATCGATCATACCGTGAACTATAACAAGGGAGATGTTTAATGATGAGTAAAAAAATTCGTACAGGAATCATTGGAGCTTCAATTAATAACGGATGGGCAAGTGGCACTCATATTCCAGCGATTGAGCACCTGGATGAGTATGAGCTTACCGCAGTGGGAACAAGTAATATGGCAAGTGCGAAGAAGAGCGCAGAAGCTTTCGGCGCAGATCACGGATTTGATAACATCGAGGAATTGGCTCATCATACCGATGTTGATATGGTGGTTGTTAGCATTAACGTTAGGGAGCATTATAATGCAGTCAAAGCTATCGCTCCTGCTAGCAAACCAATCTATTGTGAATGGCCCCTGGGTTCTAATACAGAGGAAGCGCTCGAAATGCAGGAGTGGGTATCCTCTGCCCAATTGCCAAATGCGATTGGACTTCAGGCCAGACAAGCACCAGCAATTCAGTATGTGAAAGATCTGTTGGCAGAGGGCTATGTAGGGAAAGTGTTGTCTGCCAACCTGAAGATCTCTATAGATGGCATGGGTGGCATTGGTGACAAGTCGACTGCGTACTTGTATGACCGAAAAGTTGGAGGGAACTTGCTGACCATTGTAGGGGGACATAATCTGGATGCCTTCACTTACATGCTTGGGGACTTTACAGAATTGTCTGCCACCACAGCTCAACAGTTTCCAGAAGTGGAATTGGTAGATATTCAGAAAGTCATCAAGAAAACAACGGATGATCAGATCATGATTACTGGAAAATTGACTAATGGGGCAGCAGCCAGCGTTCATATTCAAGGTGGAGTTAAACATCAGACAGGACTAACGCTAGAAATTTTCGGAGACAAAGGAACGATCGTGCTGAGTGCACCTGCATCCATTCAATTCGGATCACACCAATTACGCGGTGCGGGACCAATGGACAACGAACTTCGTGAACTTAGTATTCCTGATTCCTATTACTATGCTCCTGACTCACTTAAATCCGACTCTGGATTTGTTCTGAATATAGCTCAAGCTTATCGTAAGTTTGCCCAAGATATCCACGAGGGGACATCTACAACACCTAATTTCGCGGATGCAGTAAAACTTCATCAGTTACTTGATGCTGTCGAAAAATCAGCACAGAGCGGTGAACGTCAATATCTATAATCTTCAAGGAGAAAAACGTTATGAGTAAAAGAAGTGAGATGCAACTGGCACTACAGATGGTTTCGGGATATGGAGCAGAATTCAGTGCGTGGAGAATGCCTGGGACAGATCCCGGAGCTTATACGAACACGGATAGTTATGTGGAACGAGCTAAATTGGCCGAAAAGGGCAAATTTCATATGATTTTCATCGCTGATACACCAGCACTAACCGTTAACTTAGGTCCTCAGACGCCTATGTTTCCTATGGATCCAATGTTGGCACTGATGGCCGTGGCAAGAGAGACAACGCACATTGGATTAGTTGCTACGCTGTCTACGACATTTAATTATCCCTACAACATTGCACGTCAGTTCAAAGCACTGGATGTAATCAGTCATGGACGTGTGGGCTGGAATGCGGTTACCACATCCGATCCTGCAGCAGCGGCAAACTTTGGGGCACGTGTGGCAAGTCGCCAGGAACGCTACGACAGAGCACATGAAAGCATTCAGATTGTTCAGTCTTTATGGGGAAGTTGGGAATCAGATGCTTGGACGTTAGATGTGGAGGGAGGGGAATTTGCGGATATGAACAAAATCCGACCTATTAACCTTCAAGGTCAATATTACGCATCTCGTGGTCCTCTGCCGATTCCTCCATCCGAGCAAGGACAGCCGGTTATTTTCCAAGCTGGAGGAGGGATTGAAGGACTTGAGTTGGCGGGGAAATACGCTTCAGGTGTATATGCTAATCCATATGACATAGAGTCCGCTCGTGAGCACAGACAAGCTATTCAACAAAGTGCTATTCGTTTCGGTCGAAACCCAGATGATATCAAAATGTTTGCGGGTTTTATGTTTTCTCTGGCTGCTACGGAAGAAGAAGCGTTGGAACGTCGAAAACAGCTCATGAGTTTTAATCCTGAGGAGATACCCCATAGGGTAAGTTACCTTGGTTCCATGATCGGTATACCGCTCTCGGTAAACTCGGTAGATATCGATAAACCATTAGAACCAAACTTGTTGAAAAATGCATATGCCAACCCAATGGACCCCCGTTCCGCAAGGGCTTTGAAGTTACTTTTAGAAGGATTAACGATTCGTGAGGTTTTGGCCCATGGCGTTATTAACTATCACCCAGTGGTTGCTGGTACCCCCGTGCAAGTTGCTGATTTCTTGGAAGAATGGTTTTTGGCAGGTGCATGTGATGGATTCTCAGTGGTACCGGATATATCTTTTGACGGAGTTGCCGATTTTGTCAATATGGTTGTCCCCATTTTGCAGGAACGCGGTCTGTTCCATAGAGAATATGAAGGGAAAACACTACGCGAGAATATGGGTGTTCCTTATGAGTATGGAATGCGGGAAAATGAAATAACTAGATAGGTAGAGGAGAGGGCTTTTATGAATAACACACTCGAATTGCTTCATAACCATACATCGTATCGTTCTTACACATCTCAACCTCTGACAGTGGAACAACGAGATGCAATCTTTCAGGCAGCGAATCAAACTTCATCGTTCAGTCTTCTGCAGGCTGTGTCCATTATTCGCATCACAGATCCAGTTCTTCGAAAAAAAGTCAGACATCTCTGTGTCGATCAACCCTATATTGAAGAAGCGGCAGAATTCTGGATCTTCTGTGCAGACTTCAACCGAAATCATGAAATCGCTCCGGATGTGGATATTGAATATATTGAATTTTTGTTGATTGGTTCATTCGATGCCGGCCTGATGGCACAAAATGCGTTAACCGCGGCCGAATCGATGGGACTTGGCGGAGTGTTCATTGGTGGGGTCAGAGCCAATATTAGCGAACTATCTGACGTATTGAATTTACCTAAATATGTTATCCCTCTGGTGGGATTATGTATCGGTAATCCAGCTGGAGATAAGCCGGAACTGAAACCACGGCTCCCCCAATCCATGGTATTGCTTGATAATCAATACCAACCAATGGATCAAGAGAAATTAGCAATCTATGATGAGACCATGCTGAAGTATTATGAGAATCGTCCGACGAGAGCTCCTTTCACCGTAAAAAAAGTAAAAGGATGGAGTGACCATATCCAGGATCACCTCGAGAGAAGTATTCAGCCGCAAATGATGGCCTATTTGAACAAGCAAGGTTTTGCCAAAAAATAAGGACCAACCAATCTTTGTTGTGAAACTTGGATAGGAAATAGCTCTTGAGGACGACACTAAGGTGAATTGACACCTATATATCCCCATGATACATTTAGTCTGCTAAAAATTCGGATGCTAGGGAGGGATCGTTCATGACAGATGCAGTAGATTGTGATATTCGACAGTCCTTAGATCGAATTTCCTCCCAAATGCGTCGAAATTATAGTGAATCTCTTCGGGAACTTAATCTCTATGTAGGACAAGATAATTTGTTGTATCGGCTGTGGTTGGGTGATGGAGTAACACAGATGCAACTAAGTGAACATATGAAATGCGAACCACCAACGGTTACGAACATGGTCAAATCACTGGAGCAGAACGGATTTATCTATCGCAAACGTGATGTACAGGATGCAAGGATCATGCGTATCTTTCTAACCGATAAGGGCAAAGAATTAGAAAAACCGGTTGAGTGTAAATGGAAAGAGCAACAAGAGAAATTACTTCAATCCATTTCTTCGGAAGATCGGCTGATATTGAGGAAATTGATGCAACAAATGGAGCGAAATATCCTATAACTTAGGTCAAGTTTTTCACGTTAACTAAATGGAATGAACGAAACAGAGTCGCTATTATAGCGGCTTTTTTTATTGCCATACCTATACTTCCTTACACAGAACAAAAACTTGTACTGTCAGTTTCGGAATTTACGATTAAACACCTCTAATGCTGGGATAGGATTGTGATAATTCAAGTTAATTTTGTTCATTTAGATGTTCATGAGATTACAGTACACTGAAACAACATACAAACGGAACAGACTAAACACCAAAAATTTGAGGAATTATAATTCGTTGGAGGGTTTAACGTGAAGACCAAAAATATCTGGTTTACTCAACCTGCTGGAACATGGGAAGAGGCATTACCTATCGGAAATGGAACTCTTGGAGGCATGATTTTTGGGAAAACACAGCTCGAAAGAATTCAGCTTAATGAAGATAGTCTGTGGTATGGTGGTCCGATGCAGCGGAATAATCCCCAAGCACTTGAATCTTTATCTCAGATCAGAAGACTGATTTTTGATGGTAAGATTAGTGAAGCAGAAGAACTCGCAGCAGTTACTCTGGTAGGTGTTCCTGACGGGCAAAGACATTATGAGCCATTAGGGGATTTGTATATCGCTATGGATCATAGTGAACATGAACCGAATGAATATCAAAGACATCTCGATCTGGAACAAGGCAAGGTAAACGTGAATTATATGGAAGATCAATCCATATACAGCCGTGATTATTTTGCCAGCTACCCGGATCAAGTGCTCGTTGTTCATCTCAACTCTAGCATGCCTGGAAAGTTATCTTTCTCCACTATTTTTGGCAGGGGAACTGTTCTGGAATCCACACGATATTCCGATATTCTTAAGCATCCTGTTGGTTTCCAATCCTATCTGGACCGAATCGAGAAGCATGGAACTAATAATTTGATTATCCGAGGAAGAAGTGGGGGAGAAGAAGGAATTCGATTTTGTTGCGCGATTCGCCTTATATCTGAAGGAGGACAGGTTCACTATTCAAGCGGTCAGCTTTCTCTGAAGAATGGTAATTCAGCAACAATTCTAATCTCGGCTTGCACAGATTTCCGAGTACCCAAGGAACAACTTGAAGCGGAGTGCCTCCGCAGAATTGAGGCCGCTTCAACAAAGCCATATAGCGAACTGCTGGCGGGTCATGTCTCGGACTATCAGTCCTTATTCAAAAAGATGGATATACATCTCGAAGATGAAAATAAAGATGTGATATGTTCTGAACTTCCAATCGATCAGCGCCTTGAACGGCTTAGAGCTGGTAAGCATGATCAGGAACTGATGAGTCTATACTTTCAATTTGGTCGCTATCTGCTTATCTCAAGCAGCCGACCAGGTTCTTTACCGGCAAATCTTCAAGGGATATGGAATAAAGACATGCTCCCTGTATGGGATAGCAAATATACAATTAATATTAATACACAGATGAACTACTGGCCTGCAGAAAGCTGCAATCTGTCTGAATGTCACGTTCCATTGTTTGATTTTATAGATCGACTGCAAGTCCGAGGAAAGGAAACCGCTAGCATGATGTATGGATGCAAGGGGTTCGTTGCTCATCACAATTCGGATATCTGGGCAGACGCTGCTCCGCAGGATGTATGCATGACATCGACGTTTTGGACCATGGGAGGAGCATGGCTCTCATTACATCTGTGGGACCACTACGAATACAATAAGGATGTTCAGTTTCTTAAAAAAGTTTATTCCACGATGAAGGATGCGGCTATGTTTATTCTGGATTATCTAATAGAGGATCCTTCCGGCAATTGGGTGATATGTCCTTCGTCCTCACCGGAAAATCGCTATTTATTAGAAAATGGAGAGTCGGGGGCTTTATGTTTTGGGGCTTCAATGGACAATCAGATTATTAGAGAACTCTTCACGCGTTGCATTGAAAGTACCCGGATCTTGCAAGAAGATGAGGAATTCGGAGAATTACTCCGTAGTGCTTTGACCAAAATACCGGAGACCTCCATTGGAAAACATGGCCAGATCCAAGAGTGGAGTAACGATCATGATGAATTGGAACCTGGTCACAGACATATTTCCCATTTATTCGCTTTGCATCCTGGAACGCAAATTACGTTGCAATCTACGCCTGATCTGGCTAAGGCAGCTCGCGTAACACTCAACAGAAGATTGAAACATGGTGGTGGACATACAGGATGGAGCAGGGCGTGGATTCTCAACATGTGGGCACGATTAGAGGAGTCGGAACTTGCACACGATAACATCGTGGAACTTCTACGTTCCTCCACGTTACCCAATCTGTTTTGTGACCATCCTCCATTTCAAATTGATGGGAACTTTGGAGGTACTGCAGGGATAGCAGAGATGCTTCTCCAGAGCCATGACGACGTAATCAGATTGTTACCTGCTTTACCTGCAGCGTGGCCGAAAGGATATATTCGTGGTATTCGGGCACGTGGCGGATTCGAATTAGATCTGGAATGGGAGAAAGGTCGTCTGTTGAATACCAGAATTCGCTCTATCGGAGAATCAAGAGTAACCATATCCTATCAGGACCAAAAGATAGAATTATCCTTTTCTGGCCCCAATTCTATGATTGAATTGAAAGGATACGACTGGATTAGGGCATAAAAAGTTACCTGATCCAGCAAGCTATACTTTTCATAGTTATATTAATACTGTAAAAAAGCGCAACAAACGATATCGTAGTAGCGTCTATTCATCCATAGAATAGCAACAGGAGTGAAATGGATGCATGTAAAATGGATGACAATTATAGGTGGTGTTCTCGGCTCCATGCTTATAGGGGCGGCGAGTGCAGCTGCGGAAGAACGTTTTGTCGATCTGCAGCACTCCAAATGGGCTGAGGATGGCATTGAGTACATGGCGAAGCGTGGAACAGTAGCGGGATATGGCAACGGAATATTCAAGCCTCAGGCACAGGTGACGAGGGCACAAGCCGTCACTTTTATGGTTCGGGAGCTATATCCAGATCAGCTTCAAAAAGAGGTAGAAGGCACGATATATGCGGATGTCCCAACTACACACCCCTTCCATCGTGAGATCGCAATAGCAGCTAAAAATGGACTTGCGAGTGGTTTCCCTAACGGGACCTTCCGACCGGATGCGCCGCTTAGCCGCGCAGAGACTGCGGCGTTCCTTACACGCGCATATTCACTCGCGGAAGGTAATGAACCCGCAAGATGGACAGATACGGACATGCATTGGGCAGCAGCACCCATTCTTATCATGAGTTCCAATGGTTTGGTCGGCGGTTATTCGGATGCCACTTTTCGTCCAAATCAATCTGTCACGCGCGCTGAATATGCCGTATTTATGGCGCGTGTGATTCGCTTCGAACGTGAAGCCGCCATTCGGACACAAGATTGGGACAAACTGATATCCTATATGACGGTAAGCGAGCAAGTCGGCCAGATGCTTATGCCTGATATTAGGCAATGGAACGGTAAAGCGACGACGACCGTTAATGAAGGACTGAAACGCACTATCCATGATCAAGACTTGGGCGGACTCATTCTTTTCGATAAAAATATTGTAGACGTGAAGCAGCTTACAACCTTTACACACCATCTGCAAAGGGAAGCCGGCGACATTCCTCTATTTCTTAGCATCGACCAAGAAGGAGGCGTTATTAAGCGCATTCCAGGTGGGACGAATCTGCCAGGTCAAATGGCGCTAGGCGCAACCGGAGACACAGCACTGGCCGAAGCCGCCGGGCAGTTGACAGGGGAGGAACTGAAGGCACTGGGGCTGCAGATCAACTTTGCTCCGGTGCTTGACATCAATAGCAATCCAGACAATCCCATCATTGGCATCCGATCATTTGGCTCAAATGCAGATTTGGTGTCCCGGCTTGGTATCGCAACGATACAGGGCTTACAGCAATCCGGGGTGATGGCGGCAGTTAAGCATTTTCCGGGGCATGGAGATACGAAGGTAGACTCCCATCTTGGAATGCCGGTACTAACTCATAATCGCGAGCGACTTGATGCGGTAGAATTGAAACCGTTTCGGGCTGCGATTGAAAATGGGGTAGAGATGATTATGACCGCGCATATTGCTTTTCCTGCGATAGATAACGAGTATGTCACTTCGCTCAAAGACGGAGAACGTGTGCCGATCCCGGCTACCTTATCGAAAAAGGTACTGACCGGACTGCTTCGCGGAGAGCTGGGATATGAAGGTCTTATCATTTCGGATGCTTTTACCATGAATGCAATTGCGGAGCATTTTGGGGAGAATAAATCGGTAGAACGCGCCGTTTCCGCAGGTGTTGACATCATCCTTATGCCGAAAGATTCAGCAACCGCCCATCAAGCGCTGGTGAACGCAGTGAACAATGGAATGATCGCGGATGAAACCATACATGCATCCGTGAAGAGAATATTGGAGATGAAATCGAAATATGGTTTGTTTGAACGCAGCGAGTCGCTTTCACACAAGCTAGCTCAGCTTAATGGCATCATCGGATCGAAGGAGCATCGAGCAGTGGAACAGACAATCGCAGAGCGAGCAGTTACTGTACTCAATAGCCGCGAAGGTGTGCTTCCTGATCCAATTAAGCAAGGCGACCGGGTTGTTATTGTCGCAGCCGAGCAGGAACAGGCAAAACAGCTTGAGAAGCAACTGTTGCAAGCCGCTAATAACCTGTCGTTAAAGACGGAAATATCACTTGTTGGACAAGGCAAAACGAATGAAATGCTTCAGGCAATTAGCAAAGCCAATTACGTCATTCTGGCATCTTACCAATTCCGTAATGTGGCCAGCCAGTTTGGATGGAGCGATTATCAAACCTTGATTAATGTGATGAACAAGAATGAACAGCGATACACGCTGTTGTCTCTCGGTAACCCTTACGAAACGATCTATTTGCAGGACGTGCGCTCAGGAATTGCTGTGTATGGAAAGCAGGAGCCGAATACGTCTGCCGGGATCAAAGTATTGCTTGGCCAACTGAAGCCTGAAGGAAAGTTACCCGTACAAACGGATTAAATGATAAATAAATGAAGAAAAAAAACGGATTCCAGTATACGGGATCCGTTTTTTTATTTAAATTTTGATTTTACCGATCCATTTACATAATTGCTAACTTCACTCATGTAATTCCTCGCTACAGACAAAATGAAGCAGCATCTTCACAAACTGCTCCCTGATCCGCGTATCCATTTCATCGGATTTGGACGGATCGATCTTAACGATCCTCTGTAGCATACCCATCATCGTTGTGAAGATGAATTGAGCAAGCTCGAGTGGAGGGGACGGATTCTTGATACTGCCGTCAGCAACGCCTGTAGTTAAAGCATGCAAGAGGAAATGGTCTTCTTTCCCTTGCTGGTTGAATCGTTCGTACTGTTCTCTTAATTCAGGACTAAAATCATACATTTCATAGTTGATATCAAATAATTGAATAAATCGGATGTAGTCTGGATGATCCTGGGCAAACACAACCCATGTATTCAACATGACCGTGAGTTGTTCTCGTCCGTTCATGTCCTTCGTTGATGTACGACTAACCTCATCTGTTAAATGTTCAATCAGTTGCATCTGAATGGCTAGAAGAAGCTCATCCATAGACTGAAAATGTTTGTAGAAGGTCACTCTGCTAAGTTCAGCTTTAGTGCACACATCCTTAATCTTCACCTGAAGCAATCCATATTTCAAAAAAAGTTCCTTACCTGCTGCAATCAAATCATCACGATGTTTATTTCTCAATTGTTGATGCCAGTTTTCATTCACTTGTATACAATTGTCCTTTCTTCGAACGAAATGCGTTCAGGGTCAGTCCGAGAGAAGCGAGCAGCATAATTGCACCAAAAATATACGGGAAGTTTATGTTTTTGTCAAACAATAGCCCTGCGATCAGCGGACCAATCACCGTTCCGAGACTTGAGAATGTGGTGTTCAGACCCGATGCATAGCCTTGCCGATCTCCTGCATTCTTGGATATTAACGTGCTGACCGAAGGTCGCAAAAACGAATTAAAGGCAAAGAATAACGCAGAAGCGAACAACAGAAACACAAGGTTGACCTTAATTAACATTAACAACAAAGCTATAGGTGTGATTATCAAGGAGAGACGGATCAGTTTAACTTCACCGATTCTCTGTACGAACCAATCCAAAAGCCAGATTTGCACAACGATACCGATAATCGCGCCCAAGGTAATAATGATGGAGATCGTCGCAGCGTCAAAGCCGTATTTTTGCTCTGCAAAAAGAGCGAATACCGTCTCATAACTCATGAGGCCAAAGGTCATGACGAGCAACACAATCAAGTATTTGAAATAGGGGACTTTAAAAGAACTCCAGATTTTCTTGCCCAAGTGATCTCCTTTTTGAAGACGGGTGGAGATGGTTCTTTTCTCGGGGGGAAGTGTCTCAGGCAATAGCAGCGTCATTAGGGCCGCAATCAGTCCCAGACCCGCTGCGAAGAAATAGGGCATGCGAATGCCCATCTCGGCAATGAGCCCGCCCAGACCAGGTCCCAGAACCATCCCCAAGTTCATAGCTGCGCCGAAATAGCCCATGCCTTTAGCACGTGTCTCTGGCGTTGTAATATCGGCGACATATGCGAGGTTTGCAGGAACCATCAAACCGAGACTGATTCCACCGATAAACCGTGCGACATAGAGGAACGGCAATGACGTCGACAGCGCAAATATGATATCTGAAATGACAGACAGAAACATACCTGCGATGATCAACTTTTTGCGTCCAAATCGATCAGACAGTTGTCCCCCGAGAGGTGAAAAGAAGAATTGAGCGGCACCGAAGGCTGCAACTAAAAATCCTGCTACTGTGCCTCCCGCATGAAAAAGCTTCAAATACTCCGGCAATATGGGGATAAGCATCCCTTGCCCCAATAAAGCGATAAACAGATTTAACATCAGAATGAACAATGGAAAGCGAACTGATTTTGGTAATGTACTCATGTACGTCATAATCTCCTTCGTTTACATGGTGTTAACCTTTACGTCATGTAAACCATTTTAATGGGTTCGAAGGAGATCTGTAAATCTTTTTTTGGAGAAGCAGTCATTTCGTTACTGACAATGTCAATTACGCTCGTTCTTCGTCTGTAGTAGTCTCGATCTAAAGCCCATGCTTGATTAAACTCCAGATGCACTCGAATCTGTCTTCGTAGTCGGGTAAATTCCAAGAATCTTTGAAGGACGGGAGATTAAATACCGCAAACGCAGATAGGATTGCCTCTGCCCGTTCTAGGTTGGGATCGTGATAGTTCATCAATTCGTCAATAATTTGATAGGATTCCCACAGTACGTCTCGTAACACTTGCGGATTGCTGTCGACGTATTGAGTATTCAAAGCGAACATTTGTGGATTCTCGTTATACGCGCGTTTTTTGGCGTTAACAAATGCCCAGAGCCAATCGTGGAGCAAGTCTTGTGTATTGATCAAATTATTCTTGTCTAATTTGATTTGTTCTGAAATCATTCGGTTGAACCAGGTCTTAGATACCGCTGCCCAGAGCTCCTGTTTATTTTTAAAGTGTTTATACAGCGCTGCATGGGTGATATTTAATTCATCCGCAATTTGAGAGAGTGTAACTTCGGATTTTTCCGTGCGTTCAATTAATGCTTCTGCTGTTTCAATAATAAGCTCTTGAGTGATTTTAGCCATGATTTTCGGCCCTTCTTTCTGATGAAAATCCTTTAATATCTGTTTGTATATACACCCGTATGTTAGCACAAAGGAGAAAGAGTAACAATTGTTGACTTTTGTAACCTGCGATAATATGCTTGTTATACAAGTTACAAAACCTAAAAAAAGTTACTAGCATATTATTCAGTGCATAGGAGGCCATTAAATATGAAGGCAGCACAGATTACCAAATACTCAAAAAATTTCATAGTAGAAATTAATGATATTCCAGTCCCAGATATAAATGATAACGAAGTCTTAGTCAAGGTGAAAGCGGCGGCGGTTAATCATTTAGAATTACTCATCGGTACTGGGAGTGTGAAGCTTATTCAGGATTATGAGTTCCCTTTGATCCTCGGAAACGAACTGACGGGTGTTATTGAGAAAGTCGGAAAGAATGTTCGGGGGTTCAACGTTGGCGACGCCATTTATTCACGCCTACCACTACAAAAAATCGGTGCTTTTGCGGAATATGCGGCAATTCATGCGGACGCCATCGGGCACTTACCCGCTAATCTCGATTTTGTGACTGGTGCTGCTGCACCATTAACCGGTTTGACTGCCTATCAAGGTTTGCATGAAGAATTAGCAGCCCAATCTGGCGAAACTGTGTTTATCCCCGGAGGGTCTGGGTCATTTGGCCAAATGGCCATTCCTATTGCCAAAAGCATGGGGCTTGAGGTCATCGTCAGTGGAAATACGCAAGCGCGTAAACGGACTATTGCGGTTGGAGCAGACCGATATATTGATTACACGACTGAGAATTATTGGGAACAGCTTAGTGATGTTGATTATGTAGTTGATACCTTGGGACCAAGCGAATTTAATCATGAACTTTCTATTATTAAAGCAGGAGGTCGCCTTCTTTCTCTGCGAACCGGTCCTAATAAACGGTTTGCCCAAAAACTAGGCTTGTCAGGTTGGAAACAGAAACTCTTCACCATTGCTGGGGCAAAATACGATTACAAAGCGAAGAAAAAGAATATTCAATATCATTTCATTTTTGTTCGCAGTGATGGTGCACAATTAAAGAAAATCACCAAGATTATTGAAGATAACGGGATTGTACCAGCGGTGGACCCGACTGAATTTCATATTGAAGATATTAATGAGGCTCTGAAGCTTGTTGCGACTGGTCATCCTAACGGAAAAGTCATTATCCGATTCTAAGGAGAGCACCTAATGAAAGCTGCACAAATTTCTAGATATTCCAAAACACTTGAAGTGAAAATCAACTCAATTGATATTCCATCAATCACATCTACGCAGGTTTTAATCAAGACAAAGGTAGCTGATGTTGATCCACACCTTGTCTTGGCGATTACAGGCAAAGTTAAGATATTTGATCGTTACAACTTTCCATTGACTCTGGGCAACCAGCTAGCCGGAGTGGTAATCGAAGTCGGCACCGGTGTCATGGATTTTAAGGTCGGTGATCACGTGTACACTATGCCACCGCTAGACAAGATGGGGGCGTTTGCCGAATATGTCGCAGTAGATGCGGCAATTGTGGCTAAGATGCCCACCAATCTTTCCTTTAAAGAAGCAGCGGCCGTGCCATTATCTGCTTTGACGATCATCCAGGCACTAGCCATTTTAGATGTTCGGCAAGGTGGTAAATTATTTATTCCTGGGGGGACGGGTGGCTTTGGTCAGATGGCCGTTCCTTATGCGAAGTCACAAGGACTGTTTGTGACCGTCAGTGGTAGTGGATCTGCACGTGATATGGCCAATCAACTCGGTGCAGATGAGTTTATCGACTATGAAACGCAGGACTATACTCACATACTGAGAGGCTATGATTATGTTATTGATACCCGTGGCGCCAGTGAAATTAGTAAACAAATGAAGATACTAAAGCCCGGTGGTAAATTATTGTCGTTAAGCGCTGGTCCCAATGCCCGTTTCGCTAATCGAAGCGCAGACTTGTCAACGGCGAAGAAGATTCTGTTCAGTTTACTGGGGTTGCCTTTTGATGGACTAGCGAAATGGCATAAGAAGAGTTATGACTTTCTGTACGTACAGCCGAATGGTCAGCAATTAGCAGCTTTCACACAGTATCTTGAAAAAACAAACATTAAGCCGGTGATTGATTCCGAGTACACGTTTGATCAAGTGAATGCCGCGATTGCTAAGATTGCGACAGGGTATTGCGAGGGGAAAGTTCTGTTAAATGTAGAAGATGGAGGTTACTAAATAATGAAAACTAACGATTCATATGTAGAAGCACCAAATCTAAGTGTTAAGACGGCAGATGGAACAGTTTACGCGTACCGTGAACTAGGAAAGAAAACGGGTATCCCAGTCATCTTTTTCACTCATTTATCTGCTAATCTGGACAACTGGGACCCACGCGTAGTGGATGGTATTGCCCAAAAACATTGGGTCATTGCATTCGATAATAAGGGTGTTGGACTTTCTAGTGGGAAAGTCCCAGATACGATTGAACAAATGGCAAGAGATGCGTTGACGTTCATTCATACATTGGGATTTGAGCAAATCGATATTTTGTCATTTTCGATGGGTGGTATGATTGCACAAGAACTATTGGCCATTGAACCAAGACTGGTTCGTAAACTTGTTTTGTCAGGAACAGGCCCGCGTGGTGGTAAAGGCATTGAAAATGTTACGAAACTTTCTGATCGTGATTTGATACGTGCCATCTTCACGTTGAGAGATATTAAAACCTATTTATTCTTCACGCGAACAGATAATGGCAAAAAGAAAGCAAAAGAATTCTTGGTTCGTATCAAAGAACGTAAAGAGGCGCGAGATAAGATGATTAGTATCAAAGGATATCGTAGACAACTTAAAGCCATCCACGAGTGGGGAATGGCAAAACCTGCTGATTTGTCAGAAATTACGCAACCTACACTTATAGTGAACGGTGATGATGACAGAATGGTACCGACACCTAACTCCTATGATTTGGCACAACGCATTCCAAATAGCAAGCTCATTATTTATAAAGACTCCGGTCACGGTGGGATTTTTCAAAATCATGATGAATTTGTGAAATCAGTAATAGCATTTTTAGATAAACAACAATGAAAATGAAAGTGCCCAAAAACTAGGGCATGTTGAGAAATAAACTATGCGTGAACGCAGGATTTACCAAAGTTATGCACTTTTCAATGAAGTTCGCCCCGGATTTTATCACGCATACTTGGGGTCAAACGATTCATAAACTAGGTAATAAGAAAAACTAAGCTTATACATTTTTTATTCTTTACCGATCGTTCTCAATATGTTATATTGAGTATGGGAGGAGGGAACCAGAATGGCACGTTATAAAGAATTTGAAGAAAATGTAGTACTAGATAAGGCAATGAATCTCTTTTGGGAACAAGGTTATGAAAAGACTTCAATGACGGATCTAGTTGAGCATATGGGTATCCATCGGAGAAGTTTGTATGACACCTTTGGCGACAAACATACGTTGTTCCTGAGAGCAATGGATCGATTTCGAACTAAAGTAAATAGTAAGCTTGCAGAAGTAGTTAAAGGCTCTGACACGGCTGTTGAGGCTCTTCAATTGATTCTTAGTTACATGATATATGGGAATGAGGATGAAGATTCACCTTCTGGTTGTTTAATGGTCAATTCTGCCGTGGAATTAGCTATGCGCGATGTAGATGTGGATTCTAAGGCCACTGAATCATTTACACTGGCAGAGCAACTGTTCAAGGATATTATTTTGTGGGGACAGAAGAATGGTGAATTAAACCTAGATTATGATGCCG
Source organism: Paenibacillus sp. USHLN196 (assembly GCF_037144955.1). NCBI lineage: Bacteria > Bacillati > Bacillota > Bacilli > Caryophanales > Paenibacillaceae > Paenibacillus > Paenibacillus sp. USHLN196. Next base: position 680,981 of record NZ_JBBCYH010000003.1, read on the forward strand.
GAGTACTGGCAGAACATCTGAATGTAGTGGGTATTGGGTTGAGGGCAATGGCGAGAACTTCCATTCCTAAAGAGAAACTGCAACGTACAGCCAACATCTCTATAGAACTTTTAACCACATAGTATTGTTAATTGTCCTTTATATAGCATTGTATATCATTTTTAGAATGATCGTTTTAATATTTTGGACTAACAAATCTTTCTTTTTGAAGAGATCGCTCTTTTTACCAAATATAGAATGATCATTCTTATATTATAAAACATATCCCTCCTCCACATAAGCATTTGTATCTGAGAAGAATACAAAAAATATTTTAGAATACTACACTATAAAATAAAAAGGAGTAATAAAATGAAAATTTCTGAACAAGTCGCATTTGTTACTGGAGCAAACCGGGGATTTGGCCGCCATCTTGCCCTTGAACTTCTATCAAGAGGGGCGAAAGTGTATGCAGGTGCAAGAAACCCGGAGACTATTGATATTCCAGGTGTTACACCAGTTAAGTTGGATATTACCAACCCTCAAGAAGTTGCAGCTGCTGCTATGATCGCTCAGGATGTTACCGTGCTAATTAACAATGCAGGTTCATCAACAGGAGCGTCTTTACTAGACGGTGATCCTGAAAAAATAGATTTGGAATTTAATACACACTTTTTCGGTACACTGTCCATGGTTCGGGCATTTGCACCGATCATAGAGAAAAACGGGGGAGGATCAATTTTGAATATTCTTTCCGGATTATCATGGTTTAGTTCGGGAACTTTAGGCGCATATACGGCTGCCAAGGCTGCAGAGTGGGCATTAACGAATGACTTACGATTAAATCTATATCCACGCAATGTAAGAGTAGCTGGTCTACATGTTGGCTTTATGGAGACAGACATGACTGCTAACGTAGACATGCCTAAATCCAATCCTGCAGATATCGCGAAAACAGCTATTGACGGCATAGAATCTGACAGCTTTGAAATTATCGCAGATGAAGTTAGTCGTCAAGTACAAGCTGGACTTGCCGGTGGTGTAGCTGCACTATACCCACAACTTTCTAAATAAAAAACTATTTTAAACTACAGAGGAGTTGTTCAAAATGAGTAAATTGTGGACTAAAACAAAAATCGGAAAAATGGAATTACCTCATCGTTTAGCTATGGCACCAATGACACGTAGCAGAGCAGAAGAGGACGGTACACCAGGTGAACTAAGCTCCCTTTACTATGCTCAAAGAGCATCGATGGGGTTAATCATTAGTGAAGGCACACAACCTTCTGATGATGGGCAAGGTTACTTGAATTCACCTGGTATCTATACTGAAAAGCATATAGAAGGTTGGAATAAGATTACGAATGCAGTTCATAAAGCTGATGGTCATATATTTATCCAATTAATGCATGTGGGCCGCATATCGCATCCAGATAATACACCTCATCATCGTCAACCTGTTGCTCCATCTGCAATCGCGCCAGGTGTGGAGATGTTCACCGCTAAAGGAATGCAGAATATCCCGGTTCCACGGGAGTTAAGTAAAGAGGATATTCAAACAACCATTGCTGATTTCCGAAAAGCAGCAGCGGCGGCTATAAAAGCAGGTGCAGATGGCGTCGAAATTCATGGAGCGAATGGTTATCTGATTAATCAGTTTCTTGGAGAGAATTCAAATACACGGACAGACGAATATGGAGGCTCTATAGAAAATCGTAGTCGCTTCGCGATCGAAGTAGCGAAAGCCATTATCGAAGAAATTGGAGCAGAAAGAACCGGCTTCCGTATTTCGCCAGGAACACCTCTTGGAGGAATACAAGATGGGGAACAAGGTTCTAAGCTTTATCTCCATCTCGTAAAGGAATTAGCTCAATTGGATTTGGCTTACCTTCATGTCATGCATCTTGGAAATGAGAAGCTTCTCCAAGACATTCGTACAAGCTGGACAAATGCATTATTGGTCAACAGAGCAGGGCGTGCCATTGATGATATTAGTGTAGATATTGATAGTGGCACAGCTGATCTGGTACCTGTTGGTGTATGGTCTTTGGCTAATCCAGATTTTGTAGAACGTCTCAAAGTAGGGTTCCCTTTAAATGAAGTTGATCGTAATACTTTATATGCTGGTACCGGAAGTAAGGGTTATACAGATTATCCTACGATGGATGAAGTGAAAGCACAAAAGTCGATGAAATAAATTGTTGCTTTGCTTTCAAAAGAGAGAGGTTTAAGTTGGAAACAGGCCGTCCCTATAATGATATGCTCCCATCACAGTAGACAGTAGAAAAAACAAAACTCTACTTCTACCATGATGGGAGTTTTTGTAATGTCCAAAAGAAGCCCGGTTTCATATGAAATCAAGATTC